>JADJNZ010000004.1 GCA_016714015.1 Gemmatimonadota bacterium | reverse complement strand
ACTACGCCACCATCCCCTCAAAGGCTTTGAAGTACATCGTATGAACGCATTCTCGCTCGAAGGCATCCTCGCAGCGCTCGCAAGCGCGAATCAGCGAGCCACATATGGCGCCGTGGGCGGTCTGATCGGTCGCATTCCACGTTCCGTCATGCAGGGACGCCCGCGAGACCCCTTGCACTCCTGGGTGGTAAGCGTCGACACTGGCCTGCCGAGCGACTACGCCACACACGAGCTAGACCCGCACATCGCGGCGAACCCGTCGATTCTCTCTACCGCACAGGAGTTGCGTTCTTGGCTTGCATCGCGAGGAGGCTAACGACGCTTGCTGCCGACGGCCGGGCTTCGGCAGCGGGTGGGCGGCCCCGCCTTCAGTCTTGGGGAGTGGGGCGTGGCCGCCCACCCGCATGCCATTATAACGGCCGCAGCAGAAGCAAACATTTTCCCGACTTCAAGAGTCGCTGATATGCAAGTAGCCCTAGACCGCATGAAGCAGCGTTACGAGATAGACCGCAGCGACTCGGACGTCGCCGCCTTTTATGCATTGCTGTACACCGGAGAGCTAATTACCAAGCTGCTTGTGGCTTCCCTCCATGCGGCGGTGCAGGAGGACCGCGATCGCTCTCGCTATGGCATCGCGCACACGTTAGTTCGCGCAGGCGGCATCGGCGAGTGGGCGACAGCTCTTGACCAGCTACTCTTTGGCCCGGCGTCTCAGTTGCTCGACGAAGCCCTACGTCCGACCCACCGGCAACTGACGAGCAGGCCCGCACCCGGCTCCTGGGAACGTAAAGCTCTCGAAGAGCTCGCTTCAGCGGCGAAGCTCATGGGCGTTGATGACATTCGACTTACTGAATCAACGCCGCTCAGGCAATGGTTCCACTGGTTTGCTGCCCTTCGCAACAAGACACGTGGACATGGCGCACCCCTACCCAAGGAGTGCCACTCCGCTGCTCCTCTGCTTGAAAGCTCAATCGAGGCACTGGCGACGCAGCTAGGCGCATGGAACCTCCCTTGCGCCTTTCTTCACCGGAACTTGTCTGGGAAGTTTCGGGTTTCGATGATTGGCGGCGACTCCGCGCCCTTCGAGCACCTTAAGAGCACCGCTGAAGTAAACCTATCAACCGGTGTGTACCTATTTTCGCCGCTCAGCAGAAGTTGGCTTCACGTCGATTTGTTGTTCGCCGACGCTGATCTGACCGACTTCGAGCTTCCCAACGGACAGTTCCGCGGAAAGGAGTTCGAAAGCATCTCTTACACTTCGAACTCACGTTCACGTCGCGACGGCACTCACCTGTTGTCCACACCGCAGGCTTTACCATCGAGCGGGACGCAAGGGCGTGCCGCATTGGAAGTGCAAGGCACACTGCTCGCCAATTTTCCTCCTCCCCCCGCCGACTACGTTACCCGCGCGCACCTCGAAGAGCGCCTAGCCGGAATGTTGATTTGCGAGCGACATGAGATCGTGACGCTTGCGGGTCCTGGAGGCGCGGGCAAGACGTCAGTCGCGCTGCAGGTGCTGTGGAATCTCGCGCACCGCACGGACTCTCGCTTTTCCTCTGGTGTGTGGTTCAGTGCACGAGACATCGACCTCCTTCCGAGCGGACCCAAGGAGGTGCGCCCTCACGGCGTACTTCTTGATGATTTTGCGCGCAGTACGTGTCGCTCATGGAACCACAAGAGCGGTTGGGTAAGGGTTCAAACCAGCAGCCTATTTGGCCGAATGCTTGAACAAGGGGCCACTTGGGCCCACTCTCTTCGTGTTTGACAACTTCGAGACTGTATCGAACCCAAACGAGCTCTTTCGCTGGATTGACACCTACATTCGCCCACCGAACAAGGTGCTGATCACGACGCGAACACGTGATTTTGTCGGAGACTACCCAATTGAGGTACTGGGAATGACCGAGTCAGAGGCGCGTGAGCTTATTCGCACGACAGCACAGCGTCTTGGAGTAGCTGACTTGCTCAGCGCGGCCTACGTGACGGAGCTCGTTTCCGAGTCTGGGGGGCATCCCTATGTATTGAAGATTCTCCTTGGAGAGGTCCGCAGCGCAGGGCGAGCCTCGAAACCGGAGCGGATCGTAGCTGACAAGGAGCACATCCTCGTCGCCCTGTTTGAGCGTACGTACTCATCGCTCTCGCCTTCGGCTCAGAGACTGTTCTTGCTACTGTCTCGATGGCGTTCAGCAGTACCAGTGCTCGCGCTGGAGGCCGTTTCCCTGCGAAGTGCAGAAGAGCGGCTTGACATTCGGGCTGCCCTCTCGGAGCTAACGCGATTCTCGCTTGTTGAGGAGTGGGGCACTCCCGATTCTGACGAGACATTCGTAAGCGTCCCGCTTGCAGCGACGCGCTTTGGTCAGAAGAAGCTGAACGCGAGTCCTTGGAAGGCCACGATTGAGCTGGACTTCCAGCTACTCCAGCTTTTTGGAGCTGCCAGCCGTGCCGAGTCTCAAGCTGGAGTTCTACCTCGCATCCATCGGCTCTTGAGTGCTCTCGCGCGCGAAGTAGCCGCCGGGAGGTCTGATCTTCATGCTCATCGGGCGATGCTGAGCTTCATTGGGTCACGGGCTCCGGCGTCGCTTCCAGAGATTGCTCGGCTCTTCGTTGAGGAGGGGAGCGCTTCCGGCCGCAGGATCGCAATCGACTATCTCAGGCAGTTCATTGAGAGCGGCGATTCCTCACTGTCCCATGCTGAAGTGTGGCAGCAGATAGCGTCGCTCAGTCGCGCCGCCGGCGACTCCGTCAACGAACTCCGGGCCTTGGCGGAGCTGGCCACCGCACGTGGAGCGGATGCCCAGCAAGTGAGTCGTGCTGCGTTTGCGGTAACCTACCTGCTTACCGAAGCTCGAAAGGAGGGACGATCACTTGTCGACAATGACGAGAGGCGCCTTCTGCTCACCGCCATTTCACGCAGCCTAGAGTCTTTGCTGGACGACTTGAACGCAACGGATCACTCGCGCTTGGCATGGATCTACCTTTCTCTTGGCAACGAGGCGCGTGCGCGCGACGTGGTCGCTCTAGGTGTGCAGTTGGAGCCTGAGAACAGCCACTGCCGAAGTCTCGCACACAAGCTCGGAGTGCCAATTCCCTAGTGCTGGCGCGCGTGCGGGCGAACGACACTTCCTCCCGATGGCCGCGACTGGGGATTGCTCGAGTCTAGCCGCGGACCTCGTCTCGCTCGGTGTCGAGTCCCCATCCTCTAGCAGTTCTGGGTCGCGCACCACAGACGGAAGCGCGCCATCCACAGAATCCCGTGAAACCAGGGTCAGCCGCGGGGAACTGCCATGGCGACTTGCTCACCTAATATCCACCCCTTCTCCCGGAGAGTCATCCACGCACGACGCAAGATCTCTTCGCGGAACGCCCTCTCCTGACCACCGCGATCCTCCGGTGCGATCTCGCGCCGCGGTTCGATACCGAGCGCGGCCAGTCGCTCACGGGCCAATCGCATCGTGCGTTCGCGATCGCGGTAGTACTGGGTCCCACGAATCCGCACGAACCGCCATCCCGCGCGCTCCAGAACGGCCTGGCGCGCGAGGTCATCCTCGATCTTCTCGAACCCGTGATAGCGATCGCCGTCGCACTCGAACGCGACCCGCTTGTCACCCGCGTGCACGACGAAGTCTAGTCGATACCTGCCAACTACAACCTGGGGCTGCACGTCGTATCCTGCAACAACCAAGTCGTTGAGAACAGCCTTCTCGAAATGCGACTCGGTGAGGGCCATGTTCGCGGCCACCTCTCTTTGGATCGCATCCGGATTGCGAACGTGTTCGATCAGGCGCCGGCGAAGGTCGCCCTGCTGAAGGTCCCGATTCGGATCTAGCGAGTGGACGAGCCAGAGTTGGTCCTGCGCTCGGCTTGCCGCGACGTTGTAGCGTTGCCGAGTCGCGGGTTGTGCGCTGAGAGTGTGGACGCCATCCGAGGGCGAGTCCACCATGGAGAGGAAGATGACGTTGCGCTCATCACCTTGGAACTGCGCCGAGTTGCCGGCCGCGAAGCGGCACCGATCCAGTGTGACGGCACCCACGAGTTCGAGCGCGAGGTCCTGAATTAGCTTGGATTGCTCGTCACCCAGAAGAGTGATCGCGCCGAATGTGGCCCCGGCGTATCGCGGATGCTCCAGCGCGGCCTTCAGGAGCGCCGCGATGAGCCGGGCTTCTGACAGGTTGACCTTCGCTCGACCGTCCCTCAGGCCACCAGTGGACGCATCGGCGATGACCTCCACAACGTGCGGACGAGGCACCCGGGTCGGATCACGGAGCGGTCGGATCGTGCCACCGTATGAGAGCTGATTGGAGAACTCGATGATGTCCGGGACGCATCGAAAATGCTCGCGAAGCGCGATCGTCCCGCCGAAGCACTGTCCAGCCAAGTCGTAGAGTGACGTCTTCGCATCGTAGGTCTCGGCGTTCGGAATGCCTGTGAGGTACTGAAGGCGCAGGGCGGTGATCGCGTCGACGTTCTGCCCCACTGCTAGCGGGTTCATCTGCTGGTCGTCACCTACAACAACCACGGACTTGCCGAGATACCATGCCAGCAGGCCGAGGACATCTGACTGACTTGCCTCGTCGACGATGACCACGTCGAAGCGCTCCCTCGACAGATCGATACTCTCCGCCACCCGACTCAATGGCATGATCCAGACCGGCACCGCGTCGCGGGCCATAGAGAGCTGACGCCGTGCCGCCACCTGAAGCTCGGGCACACGCTTGCCCGTACCCTTTCCAATCTTGTTCTGGATCTGCGTTCATCTCTGCAGCGCCTGCTGAGCTGGCAGGGTCACACGCCTGACTTGCCCCAGCCACGCGCGCTGGTCGATGAGGTTGACCATGGTCGCGCGAAGCGTCCGTTGCAGGTCGTGCAGGCGCTCCATGAGGGTGGTCTCGTCCAGCGCCGCGCGCCGATCGAGTTCCTGCGCAAACTGCCGCCACCGCCACGCGGTCGCGGCGTCTCCCGGGACCGTCGTGAGGCCATGCACTTCCTTGCGAGTGCGAATGGCCTGCGCCCAAGTGGAGGCAGCAGCGCCGAGCTGCTCTAGCAGGGCCGTGCGACGTCGTGCGAACTGCGCGCTAGATCGAAGGCGCGACAGCTGTGCCAGCGCCTCGCCGTAGCGAACGGGGTCCGCTTGTTCGACTGCCTCTCGTAACGAGCGCACGACGGGGCCACTGTACCGAACGAGCTCGTCCCGGACGGCGGTGAGGATTCGTTGCGCGCCGAGCCTTCGCACGAGCGCGAGTCGGGCCTGGATGTGCGTTCGGACATGGACGGTCGACAGCGTGACGTCCTGCTCGAACGGAACGGCCGGCGCGAGGAAGGCGACCTGGTGTTGCCTGAACGCCTCCCAGCGGAATCCGACCGCCTGCAGGTGAATCGCAATCTCCCCCCAGCGGCGCTCCCACCATCCCAGCGAGTCGCGGATCTGCGCCGAGTAACCGGTCAGCACCTGCTCACGGGGTGCGGCGATGCCATCGAGTGGTGGAAGACCGGCCGGCTCCCCGTTCTTGCGCCAGGCTCTCGCAAGGGACTGCCGCTCCAGCTCGAGTTCGAGCGCCTGGGCGATCGCCCGGAGCTCAGCTGCGGATCTCGGCTCACGTCCCTGCACACGAACCGACTTCAGGAACTGCCGCCATCGTCCCTTGAAGATCACCCGTAGCGATCCTGTGCCACCGCCGTTCTGAACGTGAGTGGTGAGCTCGCGTGCGACCGCGAGGGCCTGATCCGCAGGCCATGATGCTAGGCCAGAGATCTCCGGTTCATGTTCGTTGAGCTGCATGAGCGTCCGGCGCCACATCGCAGCCGCGGACTCGATGCGGTCCGCCAGAGCTTCCCAAAGTGCTCGAGAAGGATCGCTGGAGTGCCCCGCGCCCACAAGCACACGCTGCCACGCGAGCTTCGCCTCGAACTCAAGGGCAAACGACGAGAGCGCGCGATCGCACGCCTCAAGCCCCTCGCGCTCGTCCTCAGAAAGCACGTCGGCAAACCAGCGTGAGGGCTCTACCTCGATCGCGGCGTAGAGTGCGCTCGAACACGACTCGAAATCGCTTAGCTCGGGAAGAGCACTCGAATCCGGCAAACCGGCCATGATCTCATGCTCCTCCTCGTTCGAGATCAGGCCGTTGCTCTCGTACAGCCACCGTAAATCCTCATCCGAAAGGGGCAGCGGTGCCCTGGGTCCACACGACCCTCGATCCAGCCGTGGCCCGGACCCATCTCGACAAGCCAACGGGCCCCTTCGGCGGGCGCGACCGCGTCACCTCCGACCGCTAGTGCGCGGTACTCGGCCTCACGCACGGTGCGGAGATCATCGGTGCACTGAGCCACTGCCGCGAGCAGCCGCTCCCGCTCTCGCGACAACTGCCGCTCGCGTTCCGCGAGGGCCGGCGCACTGCTCTGGGTGAGGCGTGAGAGAATCGCGCGTACTGCCTGCTCGAGCTGCTTGCGGCTCTCGGCGTCGTTGTCCAGCAACGCCAGGCAGAGCGGCTGTAGCAGGGGTTCGACCTTGTCACGGAGTACCGAGAGAGCCTTCGTCGTGTGACTCGTGACGAGGACCCGCTTGCCCTCCGAGACCAGATGCCCGATGAGGTTCGCAATCGTATGGCTCTTTCCGGTGCCGGGCGGTCCTTGCACCAGCACGGCCCGATAGCGCGCCAGCGCCTGTGCAATCTGAACCTGCTCTTCATTCGCGGGCTTGCTGAGCAGAATGTCGGGCGGTTCGCCCCAGGGTGAGTAGTCAGGAAGACCTGCGAGCGGATCGACGTTCAGTCGGTCGATCCCGACCAAGCGTGCGAGCCCGACCGGGATCTCGCCGCCGCCGACGATGTCGTTGAGCACACGCGAGATGGCAGCCGCAAACCCGGCACCCCGAACCCGAAGCAGCAGCATGGGGTCATTGACGAGGTGCGGCTCGTCGATCGGGTTCCGAGGTGACCAAGACTCGTGGTACTCGCCCCTGGCGTGCAGGAGTAGGGCGATCCGACGGAGATACTCTGGTGTCGCGGCGGACTCCAGTGGATGGTACTGCCGCGCACTCAGTTCGTCGCGCAACGCGGTCGAGTCGAGCGGTCCCATGCCTCCGCTGCCTATCGCCAGGACCGGGAGGTAGAGTTCTGGTTCCTGATCCGCGTCGACGATGCTGATCGAAGGTCCAGACGGGTCGAATGCCAACTCCACTCGCTGCAACAGGATCGGGTGGTCGACTTCGCCGATGGCGGGCGCCTTCCACACTAGGCGCCCTGTCGCAATGAGCAGCTCAAGGCGCTCGCCTTCCTGCGCCATTCGCGCACGCAACGCGAACAGTCGCTCGAACACCGCTATCGCGTTCCGGCACGGACGCTCCGACGTTGCCCACCGGTCCCACTGTTCTCGCCACGTTCGGAGGTCCGCGGCGCGACTCGAACTCGCTGTGAACAGCTCAACCGCGCCGCCATCCTTCGATGGGACGTTGCGTTCGTCTATGACTGTCGGTGCCGCGCCTTCTGGCTCCTCCCATCCAGGATTGAGCCAGTCCACAAGACTTGGCGGCGGCGCCGGCGCCGGCGTCGAAGCGGGCCGGCGAACGCTCAGAAGAGGCCGCTCGGCACCCTCGCTCGCGAGCGCCTCGGTCGCCGACGCCAGCTGCACCGTGCCAAGCTGGATGGCGGGGTGAACCGGGAGGTCCTTGATCCGGATGACTTCCGGATGCCCCCGGAAATCGTACGTCGCCGGGGCCTTGCGCTCAGCGTAGGCCCGAAGGAACTCAAATAGTTGGTGGACGCGCGTCCTCGCGACGTCCGCCCCCTCTTCAAGAGGCCGCTCGGACGTATTGGTCATTGGGACGGCTCGGACGCGGTCAAAAGAGCAACCGATACAGGAGCAGCGCGGCTAAGACGCTCAGGAAGGTCTTCAGCCAGTCAGGAATGCTCCCGCGGGTTTGCGCGGCCATCGGTACGCTCGTCCGAGTCGCAGGAGATACTTGAGAGCCCTGCAGCAGCGGAACCGAAGGGCCGTGGCTCGGCGCGGAATGCACGAAGCCACTTCCGATCTGAGCTGCACCACCTGAGATGGCAGGTAGGTGCGAGACGGAGTGTTGCTCCTCAAGCAGTGACCGTACGTGATGCTGCAGCGCAGCCTGCCCAGGAAATCCGCTGCGATAGGACAGCTCGTGATCAACGGCCCGAAGCACTCCAGGATCATCGCTCCTGGATGCGACAAGTGTCCCGCAGCGCAGCAAGGTTTAGATCCTTGAACGGACGCCAGTCGAGCGGTAGTCCATTTGCCGGGTGCGCCATTCGATCGATTGCCTCCGAGAGAAGCCCGCTGACCAGATCGTACAATTTGGCGACGACGGCCCGGATCCGAACAGGGGGCTGATGCTGATGAGAGCGTGTGGGGAGTATCCCTGACCGTCCTCAGCCGAGAGTCAAGCGCAGGCGCATTTCGGACTCGGGGCTGATCGTGGACAACCGGATGTGCCGCGCTTGGGCCTATCCCCCGAGCAGTCCTCACCCGCCAGTTGTCCACATCGCGCTCTCGATGACCCCTAGAATTTGTCATAGGTGTGGCTGTCAGTCCACCGAGCTACGTTGACCTGTGTTCGCGACATGCCACTTCCTGAACCCGTCCGATGACCGACTACGCCGACACCCTCAAGGAACACCTGTCGGAATACAAGGCCCGGCACTGGCCGGGCTCCCCTGACGGCATTTACCGGGGCAACGGTCGGGCTTACGCGCACGTTCTCCCCGAGTCGCTCCTTCGAGAGAACATTCTCGCCTCTCTCCGTGACGAGTTCTGGGAGTACTTCGAGGCGAACCGGCGGGAACTCGCGCTCCACACCGACTTCCACCACCTGAACTCCTCGCAGGCGTTAACCTTCAATCTCTTCTTCCCGTGGATGCGAGAGGACGCAACTCGCGGCCCCCTATTCGATGCGTTGGGACTCAGGGCAGGGGCGGTGAGCCGCTGGCACTTCGAGTGGATCCACGAGCCCGCCGAACGCACGTCGTTCGATGTCTTCGCAGAGTACGCCGACGGCGCTCGGCTCTTCGTCGAGGTGAAGCTGACCGAGGCGCACTTCGGGATGGCCCAGGCAGATGAGTCGCATCTGCGGAAGCGCATGGACTACCTGCCGAAGTTGGCGGAGAAGGTCCGGCCTGAGTTCCTCGAAGAGGCCCACTTCCTGCTCCACTATCAGCTCTTCCGAAATCTCAGCCACGTGGACCCGGCTCGAGGTGACCGACTGGTCCTTCTCGTACCCGAGGCGAACGCTTTCACGTGGAGCCAGGCGAACGGCTTCCTTGACTGGCTGTTGCCAGCCGCGAGGGCGTCAGTGCGCGTCGTGCCGACAGAGGCCCTTGTCGCGCGCTTGTGGGAGATGGCGCCGGAGACCGGCGGATCATTCGTGACTCATGTGGCGCAGTTGCGGGAGAAGTACCTCCCCGTGTCGAGTCCGCCGGCGCCTCAGGCGCCGGCGTAGCCGCTTGCTCTCGCCGGATTCTTGGGATGGTCGATTGACGCGACGAGCGGCCCGCACCGAATTCCCCTTCCGATGAACGCCGAAGAGACCCGTACCGAGCTGCCTCACGTCACCGCTGCTCCTGAACGAGGCCTCCCCTACAACGGGTGGAGAGCGCTGGTTCGCAATGGTCCGCGCTACGGCGCGTACGAGCGCGCACGCCGGTGGGGCGTTCTTCCGATCGCGACCGAGTGCTTGTGCTGCCGCGCGGCGCTCCCCTTGAGCGCGATCCCTTACCACGCTGAGGAGTACGGCCCCACCCACGAGGACTTCTGGCAATCGTGCGTTCCGATGTGTCACCGATGCCACGCCTGGCTGCACGCGCGCTTCGTGATGCCCAACCTCTGGAAGCTGCTCGTTTCGCAAGGGGCCGACGGAGCCGTCGACGAGGACCTGTTCCCGCCACGCAAGGGAATGGCCAAGATCCGCCGGCGCAAGGATATCGCGACGCAAGCTCTTTCCCAGCATGCCAACGACTACTTCGGTCGTCTGTCGACAGAGGAGTATCGAGGGCCGTGGAAGGCGGCGACGTTGCTCGTGCGGCCACTCGCTGGAGACCGACCGATCGAGGTGCCTGACTGGGAGGTTTACGGTGAGCGACTCGAGTGGGCGCACTCCGATGAGCGGCGCGAGCTGCTCCGAAGGGGGATACCAGTGGATCCGTTCCTTTCGGGTCGAATCGCCATCGAACGCGATTCCGCCGGTCGCTTGTGGTACGATCCCCTGTACCGAGCAAGCGGGTGGAGGCGACCGTTCCGCCGCGTCGCGGCGGCGAAGTGATCTCGCTGAAGCTTCTGGACGTTCCGTTCGTGTTGTCGCGAGCGGGTAGGGCATCTCAAGCTTTCGGGAGAATGACAATGTTCGCGGTCGGAGCTCGAGTCATGAAGTTCATCTGCGCACTCGCGCTGGTTGCGGCGAGCGGGTCGGTCATCGAGTGCCAGTCGCGCGAAGAGCTCGCGGCGAGGATCCAGGCACTGGAAGCCAGAGTCGTGACACTCGAGCAGCGGATCGCCGCGTTGGAGGGGGCGCGATCGAACATTCGTGAGGGCGCGACCGGCGCGCCCTCTACGAGTTCCGATCTGTCTCAGGACTTGACCAACTGGCGACGTCTTCGCCGAGGTATGACCATGGATCAGGTAAGGAGGATCCTGGGCGAGCCACGGCGTATCTCTGGGGGAATTGTCACGTACTGGGAATACGTGAACGGGCGGGTCGAGTTCTTGAACGATCGTTTAAGTGCTTGGACGGAGCCTTGATCTCGAACGCCGCAAGGACCGGGTCGAGCGCATCTGAAGAGACTCGCGGGGCACCACAAACATTCCAGGCGACCCCGTGACCCGCTCGGTCTTCCCCTTCTTCACCACCTTCGACCCCGTCGGCACGAGCGAAGGCACGCTCGACCCGATGGGCCTCTACCAGACCGCCGACCAACTCGCCGTCCGGCTCGTCCCGGCCGTGCGCGAGCGCATGCAGCGCATCCGCTTCCTGACCGCGATCGCGGTCGGCACGCGGGTCATCGAGGAGTTGAAGGGTGACCCCGCTCGGCTCGATTCGTCGCCGTTCCTCGTCTGGGAGTGGTTCGTGGTGGAGGCGTTCGTGCGATCCGCTGCCGCGGTGCCCTTGGCGCAGGGCGTGGCGGGGGTGCAGGTGGTCCGGCGGGCTTTGGACAACTACAAGCACGTCGACGCGGCGACCTATCTCAAGACGCCTCGCGTCTTCGGCTTCCACGGGATCTACAAGCGGCTGGCGGTGCACCTCGGCATCACGGACGTCCACCTCGACCTGCGAGAGCAGGGCAGTGCGTTGGTCGAGGCCTGGATGGATGACTACCCCGACGGTGGCCGGACAGGGGCTGAGGCGCTCATCAAGAGCTGCGCGGCCGCGGTGAGGCGCGGACTCGAACGGCGTCCTCCGCGCTCCGTCGACGTCTTCTCGGTGACCGAATGGGAGGCCCTCGCCAGAGCCTTCCACCCGGACCGGCTTGGACGACGAGAGAAGCGACTGTTGCGGGAACTGCTCCTCCGGACCGGCTCGCAGGCTGTTGGCGCGCTCGCGCCCATATGGAACTGCCTCGACGGGCTCGACAAGGAGGCGCCGGATCAGGAGGTCTTGAGCGTTCTCGCCTCCCGCGCGCCGGAGTACGCCGGGCTGGTGGGGGCGATCGACGCCTTCGAGCGGTTCGCGCGCGGCCTGCAGGACGCCTTCGACTGTCTGCGACATGCCGGCGGCCGCGGCGGCACGCTCGAACTGCTCTCGCTGCACGATCGGTCGGACTTCGTGGAGCTGTCTCGCGAGCTCCCCACGCGGTTCGGGGCGGCGGAGCGAGCATTCGTTGCCGAGGCGCTGCCGCAGGGGCCTGCCTTCGCAGCCCGGTTCGGGGTGTTCGGATCACCGCTCGCGCCACTCGCGCTGGCGAACGAACTCCTTTCCCACCACCTGCGGATCCAGCGGGACAAGTCGGCCGGGGGAAGCGGTCGTGGTTCGAACCGATGGGTGATGATCGGAGGTACTGGCGGCCGCGCTACCAGCTGCCCGAGTGGCAGCCGAGCCCGGAGCGATACGTCCACGACTACCGGTGCGCGCCCATCCGACGGTTCCGCGAGGATCTCACATGAGCCGCCGTCGATCCGCCGCCACAGGCGCGATGCTCGATCTGTGGCGCCCGCCTGCCGACGCCGGGGACGCCCTCGGCTGCCTGGCGTCGACCTTCACCTTCGACTCGACCCTCTTCGAGGAGCAGTGTCTCGGTCGGTTCCTCGGCGTCGAGACGCTGACGGAACGGGACGGGCTCGTGTCGATGCTCGAGCGGGAGAACGCGCTCGGTGGGATCTTCGCCGGCGTCCTCGTCGATCACCAGCGCGCCGGTGTGAACCACTCCATGCGGTGGGACGTCCTTCCCGTGCGGATCACCGGGGGCATACAGCATGCCAAGCTCTCCGTGCTCGCTTGGCAGCGCCACGTCCGCGTGATCGTGGCATCCGCCAATCTCACCGAGCCGGGCTATCGGTCGAATCAGGAGATCGCGACGACGGTCGCACTGACGCCCTCCGAGGTGGACCGCGTCCTGTGGCAGGACGTGAGCCACTTCCTTCGCGAGCTGCTCGAGTTCACACCGTCGTGCGCGGCACGGTCGCGCGCCGAAGCGTTCCTGGCGCGAGTGGAGACCCTCATCGCCGACTGGGCACCGATCGCATCGCGACGCGACTTGCACCAGCGCCTGGTCTGCACGCTCCCGGCGCGTGGGACGGAGGTCGCGGCGCGGAGCACGCTCAGTGAGAGCCTCGCGCTCTGCCAGCGCCTTGGGGGATACTCGCCGACCCGCGTCGCGGTCGCCTCTCCGTTCTTCGATCAATCGGACCACGAGAGGACCGCGATGCAGGCGTTGGGGCGCGCGATGGGTCGCGGGACGCGGCGACGCGTGGAGCTCGC
The DNA here is from genome assembly GCA_016714015.1 of Gemmatimonadota bacterium. Lineage (NCBI taxonomy): Bacteria > Pseudomonadati > Gemmatimonadota > Gemmatimonadota bacterium. The sequence goes on along the minus strand of JADJNZ010000004.1, from coordinate 687,523 downwards.
CGTCCCGATGGAGCACATCACGGATGCGACGCAAGCACGCGTGAAGGCGCCGCGGTTCCTGCTGACTCTCGCGCAGGAGTACGCGGACGAGGTCACCGTGACGGCCCTCCCTGCGGTGGATGAGGAGAAGAACCCGCGGGAGTGGCACGCGAAGATGCTCCGGCTGGCCGATGACGGGTACGTGGCGCTCATTGTCGGGTCGTCCAACTTCACGACCGCCGGGCTCGGCACCGATTCTCGCTTCAACGCCGAAGCCAATCTGCTCACGGTGATCCGGGATGGCGACCGGAGAGGTGATGCGGGGGCGTTGGAGGCCATCTGGCCGCCGACGACGACCGTGGCCGAACCCGGCGCTGCTGAGTGGATCGGGAGTGGTGACGAGGAGGGCACCGCAGGGCCCGAGTTGGACCGGATCCCCATGGGCTTCGTGTCGGCAACCTTCCACGCCGGTCCCCCGGACCGGATCGAGCTGGTCCTCGCGGAGAGTGCGCTCCCCGCGCAGTGGAGCGTGTGGGCCACGGGAGAGCCCGTGCGGCAGCTGGTGTCGTCGGATGACGCGATCGGTCCCGAGGGCCCCGGCTGCCGACATATCGCTTGGGTCGGCGCTTCGCCGCCCGACACGCTGATGGTGCGCTGGGACGACGACCGGAAGGGCATCCTGCCGGTGAACGTCGAGGACCCGAGCCGTCTCGCCGCGCCGGCTGACCTCGACGCCCTCGACAGCGAAGCGATGCTACGACTGCTGGCGGCGACGAATCCTGCGGCCGAACTCCGGCTCCTGCTGCGCGAACGCATCGCGGGCGACGAATCCGAGGATCTGCTCGACACCGCGCTCTCGCCCGAGCTGGACCCGCTCCGTCGCTTCGATCTCCGGGAGACCTTCCTGTACCGGGTGAGGGCCCGGGCGCGGCTGATGGAGGGTGTTCGCGCGAACCTTGAGCGCCCGGTCTGGAGCGCGACTGCCTTCGAGTGGCGCCTGCGCGGGATGATCGGACCGCAGGAGGTCGCGCGGCGGCTGGTGCGGGAAGCAGAGACTGCCGCCGATCCCACCGATGCGCTCTTCGCCGCGGCGGACCTCGTGATCGTCCTGCGGGAGGTCACGTTCCGCGACGAGCAGGGAGGACTCCCGGTGTCGCACGTCAGGCGCACCTTCTCGGCGTTCCGGAAGGAGCTGGCGCGGGACCTGGATGCAGCGCTGCGCCCGCTACGCCCGAGGATCGCCGCCAACGTGCTCGCCTTCTGGGACGGGATCGTGGAGGAAGCCAAGTGAGCCGCGTCAGATTCGCACCCGCCGAAGCCCTGCTGCTCGGCAGGAAGCTCAACGACCGCGTCGCGGAAGCCGACCAGCGCCGCCAGCGGACGGAGGTGGAGGAGATCCTCCGGCGCTTTCGGGAGCAGCCGGGCGTGATCCTGGCGGACGAGGTCGGGATGGGGAAGACCTTCGTCGCGCTCGGAGTCGCGGTGTCAGTCGCACTGTCGGAGGCGTCCGGCCCGGTGATCGTAATGGCACCTCCCGCCCTCCTCACGAAGTGGGCAGGCGACCTGAAGGCGTTCGCCGAGCTGTACGTGAGGATGCGACGGTGTGTGACGTCGCGGAGCGTCCCTCGGGCGGGCGGAGCCGGGGGACGGTCATCCGGTTCGGCGTCGCGCGGCACAGCATCGACTTGATGCGGCTCCTCGACGACGCGCCGCGCGAGCGGGCGCACCTCATCTTCCTCGCCCAAGGCGCCATGCGCCGCAAGCAGACCGACAAGTGGATCCGGCTGGCGCTGGTCGCCGAGACGCTTCGCCGCCACGCACGGGGAGGGGCGAAGCGGCTCATCGCGGTGAAGGCCCAGATCCATCGCTTCATGGCGCCCCTCATCTCGGCGCTGGGAGAGGAACGTCAGCACGACCTCGGCGAGCAGCTCTGGAATCATCTGCTTTCCAGCGCGCCGGAATCGTGGCGCGAGACGTACAACGCCGAGGTCACGGACCCGAAGGCGATGCTCCGGGACGATCCGGTCCCGAAGGCGATCGCGCGGGTGCTGCAGCGCGGTGACCTCGATCTGAAGCCGCTCGCGGATGCGCTCGCCGAGATGCCGCTCCGGGCGCGCGGCACGGAGGCGCAGGTCCGCGCGCGCATCAAGGACGTCCAGTCCAGCCTGCGCGAGCTCGAGGGCCGGCTGTGGGCCGATCTGCTCCATCAAGCGCGGTGGCGGTCCCCGCTGCTGATCCTCGATGAGGCGCACCACCTCAAGAACGTCGACGCCGGTCCCGCCCGTCAGCTCAAGCCGTTCGATGACACGGCAGAGCTGAGGACCGGGGACGGGGCGATGGCGAACGTCTTTGACCGCATGCTCTTCCTCACGGCCACCCCCTTCCAGCTCGGCCACAACGAACTGGTGAACGTCCTCAGCCGCTTCGCGGACGTGCGGAAGGGCCAGCCCGAACTTCCGGAGATCGAGCCCCTGCGCGCCGGCCTGAAGCAGCTGGGCGAGGCGCTGACGGCCACCCAGGAGGCCGCGCTGCGGTTCCAGAAGGCGTGGACCCGCCTGGAACTCGCACCCGACACGGATACCGAGGCATGGTGGGCCGCGACGAGTCGAGCGGAGCGGGAGCAGCTGACGCTCCACGAGCGCGCCTGCCGGGATGCCTACGAGGCCGTCGCCACCGCACGGGGCGAGGCGGAACGACTACTTCGACGCTGGGTGATCCGGCACGGGAAGGGTGTTCGGTGGGCCGGGACCGAGGTGGTGCGCCGCGAGCGGCAGGACGGCGCGCGGATGCTCGATGCCGCTCGGCGGGGCGGCCTCGAGATCCCCGGTTGATCGCGTGCTCCCGTTCTACCTTGCCGCCCGCAGCGCCGCACGGCCCTCGCAGGACCTGCTCGGAGAGGCGCTCTCCTCCTCATTCGAGGCGTTCCGGCACACGCGTCAGTCGCGGAGCGAGTTGCGGGACTCCGAGGGAGACGAGAAGGTCGAGGCGAGAGTGCTGTCCGAGGCCGCGTGGTACCTCAAGGCGTTCGACGACGCGATCGCCGGCTCGGCGCTGAAGGAGCATCCGAAGGTCGAGGCGACGGTCCGGCGCGTGGTCGAGCTGTGGGAGTCCGGGGAGAAGGTGGTCGTCTTCGCGTTCTATGTGCACACCTGCCGCGCGCTGCGGGTGCACATCAGTGCCGCGCTGGAGCAGCGGCTGATGGATGCCGTGCGGCGGCGGTTCGAGGCGGCGGGACTCCGGGCCGATGAGCGATCGGTCGAACGAGCCATCACCACCGCTCAGGACCGGTACTTCGACAAGCCGAAGAGCCCGGGACGACGGGCACTGGATGCTCGACTGGAGGCGCTGATCGACGGCGCAGCAGCAAGGGCGCGTGAGGCCGGGGCGCTGGACGGGATACGGGAGGAGCTGCTCGATGTGATGCGCCGGTTCCTGCGGGCCACCTCATCGCTGGCGCGGTCGTTCCCGCTCGAGCACCTGGACGACTGGGAGCACGAGGCGTGTGTCGATGCCTTCCTTGGGAGAGCGGACCGCTCCGGCGTGACCTGGCTGGCGAAGCTCGGGCGGTTCCTGCACTTCATCGCGGACGAGTGCGGTGCTGCCGAGCGTGCAGCCTACCTCGAGGCCATCGCAGACATCAAGGTGGGAGGCATCCAGGTCGAGGATGGGGAGGCCGACGGCACCCGTGTGGTGACCCTGGCGAACATCCAGGTCGCGATGGGGGAGACGAAGCGCGAGACGCGAGAGCGGCTCATGCGGGCGTTCAATACGCCGTTCTTCCCCGAGATCCTCGTGTGCAGCCAGGTGATGGGGGAAGGGGGTGGACCTGCAGCGGCACTGCCGGCATGTCATCCACCATGACCTGGACTGGAATCCGAGCACGATCGAGCAGCGGACAGGACGGATCGACCGGCTGGGGTGCAAGGCCGAGGGGACGAGCACGATCGTGACGGACCTGCCCTACATCGCGGGCGCGTCGGATGAGCGGCAGTACCACGTGATGACCGAGCGGGAGCGGTGGTTCCGGGTGGTGATGGGTGAGGATGCGGTGAAGAGCCTGATCACACCGGATGCGGAGTTGAGGGCGCCGTTGCCCGAGGCGGTGGTGGAGGGGTTGTCGTTCGATCTTTCGCTCTGAGGGGGCCGGGCACATCATGCGAGGCAGGTCGATTGTCCGGAATGCGGCAAGCGCCCTGAACATGCTAGGGTGCCGACGAGATGCGTCGGGTTGCATTCGAGCATCTCAAGTTGGTAGCGACTCGCCGTACTGCCGCGCATCTTTCCCCTCAGGCAGCCAGCAACTGCTTGCGCTTCGCCTGGTCGATCTACCCCACGCGCCGCTCGCGCTCACCATGTCAAGCTGTCTGGAGACGTCCTGGGATGCCGCTTCGACAGATCGCCGTTGATGACTTGCCAAAGCCGGGGCTGTTGGTGCGCTGCCGCACCCGCCGGCACATCGTCGAAGGCGTCACGCCATCCCATGATGGCGGCACCGACACCCTCGTCAGGCTCTCCTGCATCGAAGACGATGCCCTCGGCGACGTCTCCGAAGTCCTCTGGGAGCGCGAGGTCGCCGCAGAATTCATCGCCGACGCAGGCTGGGACCGCATCGGCGAACGTGGGTTCGATGCCCCGGGCCTCTTCGCCGCCTACCTGAATACGATCCGCTGGAATACGGTCACCGCCACGGACCCAGAGCTGTTCCAGGCCCCATTCCGCGCCGGCATCGAGGTGATGGCCTACCAGCTCGAGCCGCTCCGCAAGGCGCTGAAGCTGCCGCGCGTGAATCTGTTCATCGCCGACGATGTCGGTCTCGGCAAGACGATCGAGGCGGGGCTCATCCTGCGCGAGCTCATGCTGAGACAGCGCGTGCAGCGCGTCGTGGTGGCGGCACCGCCTTCCGTCGTACCGCAGTGGCGTGAGGAGCTCGAGCAACGCTTCGGCCTCACCTTCGAGGTCTATGACCGCGCCTACGTGCAGCGGCAGAGGATGGATCGCGGCTACGGCATCAACCCGTGGACGACCCACTCCCGGTTCATCATCTCGCACAGCTTGCTCTCTGACGAGTCGTACGCCAGTGGGCTGCGGGACTGGCTGGGCGAATCAGCTCCGGGAACGCTTCTGATCCTCGACGAGGCGCATCACGCGGCACCCGCGAGCGGTTCCCGGTACGCGATCGATTCGCAGTTCACGCGAACTATCCGTGACCTCGCAGGACGATTCGAGCACCGACTCTTCCTCTCCGCGACTCCACACAACGGGCACTCGAATAGCTTCGCCGCTCTGCTCGAGCTGTTGGATCCCCAGCGATTCACACGCGGGGTGCCGGTCAAGAGCGCCAAGGAGCTCGATGCGATCATGGTCCGCCGGCTGAAGGAGGACCTGCGGCAGCTTCAGGGCGGTTTCCCGCTGAGGCACGTACCGAAGATCTCCATCGATGGGCTCCTCCGGACGCTCCGGAGTTGGTCCTCGCCGCGAAGCTCGATGACCTCGACAAGCTGCGCCGCACGCGGCTCGAGGGGGCTCGGAAGACCGCGCAGGCGGCTGGCCGGCTGACGATCATCAACCTGCAGAAGCGGCTGCTCTCGTCACTTGAGGCTTTCGCTCGCACGGCCACTGTACACGCCGCCACGCTCGATCGAATGGTCGCGGCCGCTCCCGACTCCTCGATCGTGCAGGCGCAGGTATCGATGCGCGATCTGCTCCCGCCGGGATCGGACGACGACGAGGCGGAGGACTCTGAAGAGCGGCGCGACGCTTCCGAGGCCGACGCGATGGAGCGCGCGACGAAGGCATCGGCCGAAGGTGAAAGGTCGCTCCTGATGCGCGAGCGCGACCTGGTGCGTGAGATGGCCACCATCGCGGATGAGCACCGACACGCTCCGGACGCGCGCGTGCGAGCCCTCGTGGATTGGATTCGAACGAACCAGTGCCCCTACGGGACATCGACGAGGCCCACCGCGGAGGAGTGACCGCTGAGTGGGCGCCGCGCCGCGTGATCATCTTCACGGAGTATGCCGATACGAAGGGGTATCTAGTCCGGAAGCTTGAGTCGGCAATCGCCGGGACGGATCGAGCGGACGAACGCATCGCCGTCTTCCATGGTGGTATGGGCGAGGACGCTCGAGAGGCGGTCAAGCGCGCGTTCAATGAGGAACCCGAGCGCCATCCACTTCGGATTCTCGTCGCCACCGACGCGGCGCGGGAAGGTCTCAACCTCCAACATCATTGCGCCGACCTGTTCCACTTCGACCTGCCTTGGAACCCGGCGCGTCTGGAGCAGCGGAACGGTCGTATCGACAGAAAGGGCCAACCAGCAGCCGAGGTGCGCTGCCACTACTTCGTGCTGAAGCAGCGGCCAGAGGATCGCGTGCTCGAGACGCTTGTGCTCAAGACCGAGCGGATCCGGCAGCAACTGGGCAGTCTCGCTCCCGTGCTGGAGCGCGATGTCGAGAACCTGCTCGTGAAGGGGATCGCGCGCGATTCGGTCGACGAGCTCGTGCGGAAGATCGATGGTGTGGAGGCGGATCCTACGAAGAAGGCTCGCGCGCTCGAAGAGCTCGAGTCGTCTCGAGTCGCCAAACAGGACCTCGAGCGTCAGATCGACGTCCTGCAAGGGCTGCGCGACAAAGCGCAGGATCACCTGAACTTCCGCGAACCCGCATTCCGCGCCGCGCTCGACCGAGCACTCGGTCTCGCCGGTGTCGGTCCGCTGCGTGAAGCGGTCGAGCGCGACAGGACGGTCTGGCACGTGCCTATTCCGGCCAACGATCCGAGCTGGCAGGAGACGCTCGATACCCTCCGTCCGCCGCGCGACCGGAAGCAGGCCGTCGCTGAGTGGCGGAACCGCAGCAGCCTGCGCCCTGTGATCTTTCAGGACCGCGGGCTGGGAGACCCGGCTGCCGTGCACCTGCATCTCGAGCAGCGGCTGGTGCAACGGCTTCTTGGTCGGTTCACGGCCCAAGGGCTGGTGCAGTACGATCTGGCACGTGCCTGCGTGGGCTACGTCGAGGATTCGTTGCCCCGGGTCGTGCTGCTCGGTCGGCTCTCGCTGTATGGACCACAGGCAGGACGGCTGCACGACGAGATCATCGCCGTCGCCGCACGGTGGCGTCCACTCGCAGCGGAAGGCGCCGCTGGAGCCCTTCGCGGAGGGCGGTGTCGGCGAATCCAAGACGCTCGACCTGCTGGACCGGACTCTTCCGGAGGCCGATGCCCGGCCCGTTCCCGCGGAGGCCGCCGCGCGGCTCCGAGAATCGCTAGATGAGGACGTGAAAGTCCTGCGTCCGTTCCTCGAGAAGCGCGCCACGGAGGTCGGTGCGGTGGCCACGCGCGTGCTCTCTGAGCGGGGCGAGCGCGAGTCCAAGGAGCTGGCTCGACTGATTGGCGACCGGATCGCGCGTATCCGCGAAACTTCAGACGAGAGTCCTCAGCTCGAGCTCACGCTCGGTTCGGAGGACGAACGTCGACAGTTGCAGGCCGAGCGTCGGCATTGGCAGCGCAGGCTCGAGGCGCTCGAGCGCGAGTCCACGGCGGAGCCGGCGCGGATCCGCGAGTCATACGACGTCAAGCACGCGCGCGTGGAGCCGCTCGGGCTCGTGTACCTCTGGCCGGTGAGCGGCTGATGGCTGAAGCGACGATTCGTGCGCATCGGGATTGGCTCGGGCTCATCCAGCCGGTGGGCCTCGTCGTGGTGCCATCCGCGTTGGTGGATGCCGGGATCATCATCGAGGAGACCGAGCGATCGCGTTGGTCGGCCTACTGCGCACTGCTCCGCGCAGGGAGTGACAAGGACGCGCTCGAGCTGCCTGATTTCGCGGTCTTCGCAGAGCAGGTGCTTGGGTGGGAGTTGAGCTCGGTCGCGGGTTCGGCTTCGGGACCGGTGATGCCCGCAGAGCTCGCGATCGCGCTGCCAGAGCTGAACACCCATCTCGCGCCCACGTACGCGGTCCCCGATCCGGAGAGTCCCGGGACGTGGCAGCTGCTGGTGAAGGCGCTGCCGGCCGGCACGGCGCTCGATCGTTCGAGCAACGTCGGAACGTGGTCAGCGAGCCCACACGATCAGTTCGAGCGTCTGCTTCGCGAGACGGGGGTCGGCATTGGCGTGATCGCCAACGAGCACACCATTCGCCTGGTCTACGCCCCCCGCGGTGAGTCGTCCGGCTACGTGTCGTTCCCCGTGTCGGCGATGGCGCCGGTCGCCGGACGTCCGATGTTCTTGGCGATGGTCGAGCTATTGAAATGGTGGCGCCTCTCGCGTGCCTGTCCTCGCGCGGGCCGCCTGGGGCGGTGCTCCGCGACTCGCGGAAGTACCAGAACACCGTGTCGAACCAGCTGGCAGCACAGGTCCTCGAGGCGCTGTATCACCTGATGCGCGGCTTCCAAGCGGCCGACGAGGCTGTCGAAGGGCGTGTGGTACGGGAGACGCTGAGCCACGCGCCGCAGGAGGTGTACGGTGGATTGCTCACCACCATCATGCGTCTCGTCTTTGTGCTCTACTCGGAAGAGCGTGGGATGCTTCCGCAGGACGCCGCGTGGGTCGAGCACTATGGGGTCGGAGCACTCTATCACAGGCTGTCGCAGGATCGGGCACGGTTCCCTGATACCATGGATCAGCGATTCGGCGCGTGGGCCCGGTTCCTCACGCTGACCAGGATCCTCCACGACGGCGCACATCACGGCAGCATCCGCATCCCGGCACGAGCGGGTGAGTTGTTCGACCCAGACCGATATCCGTTCCTCGAGGGTCGAGCCTGGAGCTCTCGTCGGGTGATGGGAGAGCGACTCAAGGACGTGCCGCGCGTGAGCGACGGTGCGGTCCTCCGCGTGCTCGAGCAGTTGCTGGTGTTGCACGGCGAACGCCTGTCGTATCGCGCGCTCGATGTCGAACAGATCGGTTCGGTCTACGAGGCGATGATGGGCTTCGAGGTGCGCCCGGCGTTGGGCGCGTCGATCTCCGTGATCCCGAAGACGAAGGCCAAGGGGAGTCCCAGCCATCCCGTCTGCGACATCGACGCGCTCCTGCGCGTCACAGGGAAGGACCGAGCGAAGTGGCTCAAAGACTCGTGCGACTGCGAGGTACCAGCCGCGCAGGCCGAGCAACTCAAGCAGGCCTCATCGGTCGAGGGCCTCCTCGAGGCCTCTGCAGCGGCGCGTCTCGCCATACACGCCGCTTCCCGTGCGACCGGGCGGGCTCACCCTGCATCCCTCAGAAGAACGCCGACGGTCTGGCTCGCACTACACGCCACGGGAGCTCACCGAGCCGATCGTGGCCACCACGCTGCGCCCGATCTTCGAAGCGATGGGCGACAGCCCGACACCTCAGCAGATCCTCTCGCTCAAGGTGTGCGACCCGGCGATGGGCTCCGGCGCGTTCCTCGTTGGGGCCTGCCGCTATCTCGGCGACGCGCTCGTTCAAGCGTGGCAGCGCAGCGGTGAGATGCCGACCATTCCACCGGACGAAGACCCGCAGCTCTTCGCACGTCGGCTTGTGGCACAGCGGTGCCTGTATGGCGTGGACCGCAATCCGTATGCGGTTCAGCTTGCCAAGCTTTCGCTCTGGCTCGTGACGCTTGCCCGTGAGCATCCGTTCACGTTCCTCGATCATGCCCTTCGTCACGGGGACTCGCTGGTCGGGCTCACGCGTCGCGATCCAGACCTTCCACTGGGCACCGGGTGGAGGTGGAGCGCCGCAGTTGTGGTCTCAGGTGGTGGATGAGAGGCTGCGCGAAGCGGATGCACTTCGAGACGAGATCGAGGCGCTTGCCGGGTCAGACGACACGCGCGAGAAGCAGCGGCTACTCAAGGACGCGGACGGCGCGCTCCGGAATACGCGGCTCGTGGGCGACGCGGTGATTGCGGCCTTCTTCGGCGCGGACCGAGATCGGAGGCGCGAAGGACTGCGTCAAGAGTACGAGCAACTCGCGGGGCAGGCGCTCGGCGGGAAGGACCTCTTCCGATTGGAGGAACTGGCTGCTGACCTCCGCCGCAGACACCTTGAGCCGTTCCATTGGGAGGTCGAGTTCCCCGAGGTCTTCGCTGGGACGACAGGCGGCTTCGACGCGATCATCGGCAATCCGCCGTTCGCGGGTCACGTGATGATCGTTTCGGCCAATCCACCCGAATACACTTCGTGGCTTCGGATGGTCTATGCCGGTGCAGAGGGGAAGTGCGATCTCGTAGCCTATTTCTTCCGCCGGTCATTCGAACTTTTGCGAGCAGGAGGCGCTTTCGGCCTGATCGCTACCAACACAATTGCGCAAGGAGACACCCGAAACTCTGGCCTGCGTCGCATGTGTGAAGCTGGCTGCACGCTCTTCTCTGTGAGGCGGCGGTATCGTTGGCCGGGAATGGCAGCAGTTGTTGTGAGCGTCGTACACGGTATTCGCGGGGATTACATCGGCCAGAAGGACATCGATGGTTCCCGGGTGGATACCATTACCGCCTTCCTCTTTCATGCGGGAGGCAACGAAGATCCGCGCAGACTTCCTGAGAATGTGGGTGGAAGCTTCGTCGGCAGTTACATCTTGGGAATGGGCTTCACTTTTGATGATGATAGCAGGGGAGCAGCGTCTTCTCTGGAGGAGATGCGTGTACTGTTAGCCGCTGAGCCTCGTTATCAAGCCGTGATCAAGCCATTTCTCGGCGGAGAGGAAATCAATTCTCAGTCGACGCACACTCATCGCCGATACGTTATCGATCTCGGCGTCTTGACCGAAGAGGCCGCGTGGCATGAGTGGCCGCGCGCAATGGAGATTCTCGAGCGGAGAGTGAAGCCAGAGCGTTTACGGTCGAGCGCCGAGAGTGGCTCATCTCATGGCGGACGGGCGCTATTGTGGTGGCAGCACTATCACGGGGCTGCTGAGCTCTACAGGACCCTGAGTGGAAAGGCGCGAACATTGGCGTGCTCTGCGGTGAGCTCGCGCTTCCAGGTGACGTTCGTAAAGACCGGCAGTGTCTTTGCCCACTCCGCAATCGTGTTCCCCAGTGACCGGTACGAGACGTTCGCATGTCTACAATCACGACCACACGAACTTTGGGCTCGATTCTTCGGCTCATCGATGAAGGACGACTTGCGCTACACGCCCACCGACTGTTTTGAGACGTTTCCGTTCCCGCTCGATCATCGGGAGTCAACAGACCTCGAGCAGGCTGGAAGGGAGTGCTATGAGTATCGGGCTGAGCTCATGGTTGCTCGCAATCAGGGACTTACAGACACCTATAATCGCTTCCACGATCCGGCTGACACCTCAGGCGATACGGAGCGACTGCGAGTCTTGCACGCGGCTATGGACCGTGCGGTACTCGACGCCTATGGCTGGACAGACCTCCTGCCGGAGGCAGAGTCCGTTCCCGAGTTCGATGAGGATGAAATCGAACCCGGCACTCGGGCTCGCAGGAAGTACCGGCTTCGCTGGCCGGACGAGGTGCGAGACGAGGTCCTCGCGCGCCTTCTTAAGTTGAACCGCCAACGATCGACTGGCCAGCACTGAGATGTCACACACGCCATTCGCCGGATGACAATGTCCCAGACCTCACGCGAAGTTCGCTCGAATCTCGTTCGTGCGCTCCGGCTCGACCTCATTGGTCCAGACGCTGCGCGTTTTGCGGAGGACCGAGAGTATGAGCAAGAGCGCCTGCCGATGCGCCCCTCGCGGTGGTACCTCACCGGATTTCTGGTACCGCGCGATGCACCCGAGGAAGAGCGCGCCGACGAGACGTCGCAAGACGAGCTCGAGATGGCCGGCGACAGCGATGCGAGCGGCGACGACGATGCTGCGACCGAGAAGGGAGCGGCAAAGCGCGTCTTCCTTCCCTCGTCGTTGGGGATGAGCGTGCTGGTGCCCGCTGGAGCCAGCTCGCTTGAAGCGACTCTTCGATGGGGAGACTACGTCGCCGAGGGGGCCGCCGAGGGTGGCGAAGTCGGTGGGGACGGGCATCAAGGCGTTGCAAGTCGGCCCGACGACATTTGGCGCCGGGAGCCCCGAGAGGTGCGCCTCTCGCTGATCCTCCCAAGTGCGGGCGCGAAGCCTACGGTGGTAGAGGTGCCGGGGAGCGCAGGACTCCGCGTGTATGCGTACGCGCGTGCCGCGGACGGACCGGGCTCCGCACTACCCGCTGGCGCCGCCGCTGTGGCGGTCTTCCTCGTGAACGAGCGCCCTCCGGCAGAAAAGGAGCGCCCTGATCCCTCCTACGCGTTCCAGGCCTCGCTTCAACTGGAGTGTGCCGCCGGATTCCTGGGACGCCCGGACCCGCGGCGCGGCACTCGGGATGAGTGGGACGAGCAGGTGGCGGAGCTCCAGTACGCTGACGTCCTTGAGTTCGGAACGGGGCACAACGTCGGCTGTGATTGGGTCGCAGAAGGTGCCACCTGCCGGACGGTGTGGACGACGTGGATGCCTTCGGCGGTCGTGCCCTTCACCGAGCCGACCAAGCTCGCGGGCGTGATGTTGGGGATGGAGCCGCTGGCAGCGGCGACTCCCAAGGAGCTACAGGCCGGCCTTACTCCGATCGTCGCGCAGTATCGCGCGTGGATCTCAGCCCGGCGTACCGCCCTGCCAGATGATCGCGAGTTGGTGGACCTCCTGTTCTTTCCGACCGGCGGCGGCAAGACCGAAGCCTATCTGGGACTCGCGGCTTTCACCCTGCTGATGCGGCGGCTGAAGAACCCTGGGATCACCGGAGCGGGAGTGTCCGTTCTCATGCGGTACACGCTGCGTCTCCTCACGCTGGACCAGCTTGGTCGCGCAGCGGGGTTGATCTGTGCGCTCGAGCAGCTTCGTGCGCGCGAGATGGATCTGTTGGGCTCTTGGCCGTTCGAGATCGGACTCTGGGTCGGACGTGCGGCTACCCCGAACCGGATGGGCGCATCCGGGGACCAGGACCAAAGCACGGCTCGCAAACGGGTACAGCGCTTTCAGAGCAACCCGAGGAACGGGAGCCCGATTCCGCTCGAGAGCTGTCCGTGGTGCGGTACGCCGTTCTCCAGAGACTCCTTCCGCCTGACGCCGAACGCCAACAGGCCGACGAATCTCGTGCTGACCTGCGAGGCGCGAGTTGCGACTTTCCCGGTGACCGGCCCCTACCGATCGTGGCTGTCGACGAGCCGCTGTATCGTCGCCTTCCGTGCTTCGTGATCGCCACGGTCGACAAGTTCGCGAGCCTGCCCTTCGAGGCGCGGGCTGGAACCCTCTTCGGGCATGTCAGCCGACACGATGCCGAGGGCTTCTACGGAGCGGCGGACCCCGGAATCGGCGGGCCGATCGCTGGCGGGTGCCTGCCGCCCATGGATCTGATCATCCAAGACGAGTTGCACCTCATCTCGGGGCCGCTTGGCACGATCGCTGGTCTCTACGAGACGGCGATCGACCACTTCGCATCACGTACGCTGGACGGTCAGCGCATCAGGCCGAAGATCATCGCGTCCACCGCGACCGTTCGTCGAGCTGAGTCGCAAAGCCGAGCCCTGTTCGCGCGTCCAGGCGTTGAGCTATTTCCTCCGGCCTCACCTGATCGGGCCGACTCCTTCTTTGCGCGTACCGCCGATGTCACCGCGCAGGCACCACGCCAATACGTGGGTGTAGCTGCTCCCGGCCGAAGCCTACGGGTCGTGATGCTCCGGGCTTACGTGGCGCTGCTGTCCTCTGCGCTGAAGGCATACCTACGGAACGGTGGCGACGCTCAGGCCGAGAGCCCGGCTGGCAATCCGGCCGATCCGTACCTGTCGCTGCTCGGTTACTTCAATGCGCTTCGTGAGCTTGGTGGTGCCCGCCGAATCGTGGAGGGCGAGGTCGTCGACCGTGTACGGAGCTACTCGGAGCGCAAGCGAGTCGGAGAGGCAGAGGGGCTCTTCGCTGACCGCGCGGTGGCGTATGAAGTCTGGGAACTCACCTCCCGCGTTGATACTAGCGCGATCGCGACGGCCAAACGACGTCTGGAGCAGACCTGGCGAAAGGCGGACAACGGCCGCAGTGTCGATGTCGCCCTCGCGACCAACATGATCTCAGTTGGCCTCGACATCACGCGGCTTGGGTTGATGGCCGTGCTCGGCCAGCCAAAGGGGAGCGCCGAGTATATCCAGTCGACGAGCCGTGTCGGTCGTGATCCGGAGCGGCCCGGACTCGTGGTGACGCTCCTGACGCTCAACAAGCCGCGCGACCGCTCGCACTTCGAACGCTTCGCGTTCTATCACAAGACGTTCTACCGCTCCGTCGAGCCACTAGCGTGACGCCATTCGCGCCGCGAGCGATCGATCGCGTACTGCCGGCGATCGTCGTTGCGATGGCGCGGCACAGTATCGCGGAAATGACACCGGCGGCGAAGGCGATCGACATCGGTGCGATGCGACATCGCATGGGATTCATTGCGGAGGTACTGGCCGCTCGCGTGACCGAGCACGATCCGTACCTGGAGCAGCCCGCACGCGATGCGCTGAGGACGAAGATCCAAGGCTTGGTCAACGAGCTACTCGATCAGTGGGCGGAGTTCGCCCATCAGCAGAGTGCCGTGGGCGCGGGGCTCAAGTATCAGGAGTTCGAGAAGGTGGAACGAGCGAAGCCGCTGCTGCGGGATCCGCTTGATCTCGAGCTCCCTGCACTTCAGCGCTACGAGCGTGCTTTCAAGGCAGCTCGTTCGATGCGTGACGTCGAGCCCGAAGTGCTTCTGCTCAAGCGAGGAGGCAACTGATGACCAGAGGCATCGGCGCGCTTCGACGCAGCCAGATGGTAACGAGCTTTGGTCCTGGGGCGACGATCGACCTCCCTGATCATTCGGTCATCATCGGTGGCTTGGATTGGTGGCCGGCTCATCGGTGCGAGCGTATCGTCGAGCCACGGCTCGAAGAGGTGTTGGCGCGCGCTCTCAGCATTCCACGGGTCGACTTGCGATCGCCTCCGGCGGACGATGACAAGCCGGGAAGCTCGCCTGTTGGGGTTGGTGTCGAGATCTTCCCACTCTGGTTCGTCGCCGAGCATGTCGTGAAGCGAGGAGCGGGGCGGAGTCGACCGCTGGCGCACCGGAATCACCTGACCGACGGCAAGTACGAAGTCGCACGAGGCGTCAAAGTCCCGGTGACGCCGGTGCGCTTCGTGCAGGCGTGCCTGAATGGTCACATCGCCGATATCGAGTGGTTCGATTTCACGCATGGTGGTCCCACTAGCTGCCGTCGGCAGCTGTGGCTGGATGAGGTCGGGACCAGTGGCGACCTGACCGATCAACAGGTGCGCTGTGAGTGTGGGAAAGAGCGTGCGCTCGTGCTGGCGACCCGCCCCGACGTCCTCGGTGTGTGCAAGGGGCAGCGCCCGTGGCTGCCGCGAGGCGAGCAATGTGGCGCCGGCGGTGCAGGTGGGCAAATGATGCGCTTGCTCATTCGCACGGCGTCGAATGCGTACTACCCGCAAAAGCTTTCGGTCCTCTCACTCCCTGAGTCCGGCGACCGAGCCCGCAACGCCGTGCAGTCAGTGTGGGACGTACTGGTGGCGGTTGAGGATGCAGCGACGCTCGGCGCCTTCAGGAACATCCCGAAGGTGAAAGAGGCGCTGGCTGATTTCAGCGATGAGATCGTGCTGCAGCACATCCACGCAGTCCGGAGCGGAGAGCGGCCTCCTCGCCGGAAGATCAAGATCGAAGAGTTTGAAGCGCTTAACGGAGCAGGGGAGAGCCTCGGAGAGGACCGGCCAGAAGGGATCTTCTTCGCGCGGCGTCATCCCATGCCGTCTCCGACACCCACGGTGCTCGCAGCGGTGGACCACGTCGTCCTCGTGCATCGGCTGCGAGAGGTCACGGCGCAGCTGGGATTCACGCGATTCGAACCCGTCGTCCCTGACCTCCAAGGCGAGTTGGACTTGGCAGTCCGCCGCGCGGCGCTTGCTACTGAGGTATCCTGGCTGCCGGCAATGGAGGCGCGCGGCGAGGGGTTCTTCCTGTCCTTCAAGGACGATGTCCTGGAAGCGTGGCGTCAACGACCAGAGGTTCAGCGCCGCGAGGCCGCGTTCCGAAGGACGCCGAAGGCTGACGCGCTTCCGATCAACTTCGACGCCAGGTACGTCTTCCTCCATTCGCTGGCGCATCTGCTCATCACCGCCGTCTCGCTCGACTGCGGATACAATGCCAGCTCACTGCGAGAACGCGTGTATGTGACGCCACAGGGATGTGGAATCCTCATTTATACGGGCACCACGGACGCGGAAGGCACGCTCGGAGGGCTGGTCGCCGCCGGTCGGCGAATCGAGAAGTACCTTGCGATGGCCTTGGAGCTGGCGAGGCTCTGCTCGAACGACCCCATCTGTGCGCAGCACTCTCCCGATCAGTTGCTCGAGGAGAAATACACCCTTGGAGCTGCCTGTCACGGGTGCCTCTTGATCGCGGAGACGAGCTGCGAGCGGCGCAATGAGTTGCTCGATCGTTCGCTCGTTGTGTCGACCGTTGAGCAGCTTGGCTGCGAGTTCTTCGGTTAGGCGAATGCGAATCCTTCCCGAGCACTCGTACGCAGCCCTCCTCGAGCTCGCTGCGCGTGTCCGTGCGGGCCAAAGCGCTCCGCCGGAACTGCGCCAGTTCGTTGCGCAGCTCGGTAGAGATGGCACAGCGGCATTGCTCGACGCGGTGGCTGCGGAGCGCAAGCAAGCTGAGTCGAAGGCAGACAAGCGGCTTGAGCTCGTCTGGTCCGGACCCGAGAGAGAGGGGCAGGATCGCGAGACACGGCAGCTCTCGTGCGCGAGCTGTTCAGATCGGCACACCGTTCGGTTGATGTCTCGGGCTACGCCGTTCATGACGGCGAGAACATCTTTGCCGAGCTAGCTCAGCGGATGCGCGACATACCTGAGTTGTCTGTTCGCTTGTTCATCAATGTCCACCGACCGACAGGCGATCCGAGGGGATGCAGGGTCGATCGTCGAGCAGTACCGGCAGCGCTTCTTCCAACGGCACTGGCCGTGGGAGCGGCGCCCGGAGGTCTACTATGACCCGCGATCCCTCGATTCAGATCCGGAGACCAGGGCCGTTCTGCACGCCAAGTGCGTCATCGTTGACGAACAGTGCGCCTTGGTAACGTCGGCGAACCTCACGGAGGCCGCACAGTATCGGAATATCGAGGCGGGCGTTCTGGTGAACGATCATTTGTTCGCCAGGCAACTCCGGCAGCAGTTTCGCGGACTGCTCGAGATGCGCATGCTGGCTCCCCTCGACGCGTAAGGACTGCGCCCAGCCGCAGCTCCCACCCCAGAAGTTCGGCTTGGCGGGCTCGGCCCCACTGCGAGGTAATTTGGCCGCGTTCGCTCGAGCCGAAGCAGGCGCACTTCATTGTCCTTGCCGGTCGCGCGAGTCGCGCGACAAGGGAAACCCTTACGTGGCACAGCCCGTGTGGTCTTGCAAATAGTGAAATGCAAGCTCATATTGTGTGTTATGCCCGATGCATCGCAGCTCCTGTTGGCTCGCCGCGTGAAGTGGTTTCGAGAGCAGGCGAAGATGACACAGGATGAGCTGGCAACTGCGCTTCAGCTCAAGGACCGCCAGTCGGTCTCCGACATCGAGAACGGTAAGCGTCGCGTTGACGCGGAGGAGCTGGTCTCCCTCTCGAGGCTCTTCCACGTTCCCGTCGAGGCTCTCCTCGATCCCTTTAAGCTCGTTGGTGAGGGCTGTTTCAACTTCCGAGTTGAGGCGCTATCCCCGAGTGCCGTCGATGAGTTCGCCGAGCGCGCGGGGTCGTGGATTGCCACGTACCGTGAGCTCGGACGACAGGCGGGGATTGAGCCGACGTTTCTGGGCCAAAAGCTCGAACTAAGCAAGTATTCGTCTTTCGAGGATGCGGCTGCCAGCGCCGAGGGAATTCGAGAGCGATGGAGGCTGGGCGAATCTCCTGCTGAGTCACTACAGCACGCAATCGAGCGCGAGCTTGGAGTGCTGGTGCTCTACGTGGATGCTCCGCACGGCCTTTCGGGGGCGGCGTCGCATCTCCCGGGGCTCCAGACGATCCTTGTGAATCGCAGCGAGGTGCCCAGCCGCCGAGCCTTTGACCTCGCTCACGAACTGTTCCATGTGCTGACCTGGGATGCGATGCCTCCGGGACGCGTGGAGTCATGGGAACCTGCTGCGACCAAAGGCAATCGCGTGGAACAGTTAGCGAATGTCTTCGCCGCTTCCCTGCTCATGCCGGAGAAGTCAGTGCGCTCGTTTTGCGAACCGCGCCGGAGCCAACCTTCGTGATTGGCTTTCTTTCAACGCACGTTCGCTGCGCGTAAGCGCCAGCGCGCTACAGTACCGCTGCGTGAACCTTGGCCTCCTCTCGAAATCCGAGATGGTGTCTGTGACGGGCCTCTCGGCTGAGCTCTCAGGTGGGCCGCCGCCACTCTTCAGCGCGGCCTTTGTCGAACGTGTCCATGGCGCGCTCGAGGCGGGACGTCTGTCTGTGAGACGTGCTTCTAGCCTCCTCGGACTGACTCCGTCGGACCTCGCGGACCTCTGCCGATCGTATGGCAGGCCTCTCTCCTTCGATTCTTAGGCGAAAGTACGGAGAGAGCTTTGCTGATTGACGACATTCCGCTGAGCAGAACCGTTGTGCTCGTCGATACGAACGTCATCATAGAAGCAGTGCGAACAGGCACCTGGAACGCTCTGTCAGGCGCATTGCTCGTGCAGACGGTGGAGGAGTGTCGAGCGGAGTCTCTGCGGGGCGATTCCGGAGCCTCGGGGTATGTTGTCGTCACAGACTCTGACCTTTCACGACTCGACGCCGTTCATCGAGTCGCAGAGGCTGAACGCGCGGAGTATCTGCTAGCCGATCCAGCCGCCGTAGGACTCGACCGCGGAGAACAGGACCTCTTCGCGCATGCCTTCGCCCGGTTGCGTGCTGGAGATCGAGCCTGGATTCTATGCTCCGGCGACATCGCAGCAATCGCTGCGGCCGCACGCTCAAAGATCGAGGACAGTCTTTTCGCGCTCGAGGCAGTCTGTGCCCCTGATACTTCCCCTTCTTGTCGCGGTAGGAAACCAGCGGCCCCTCATCCCCCTCGAAGAAGAGCACCTGCGCAATCCCTTCATTCGAATAGATCTTGGCCGGCAGGGGAGTGGTATTCGAGATCTCGAGCGTGACGTAACCTTCCCACTCGGGCTCAAAGGGCGTCACGTTCGTAATGATCCCGCACCGCGCATACGTCGACTTCCCGACCGTGATCGTCATGACATTCCGCGGAATCCGGAAGTACTCAACGGACCGCGCGAGCGCGAACGAGTTCGGCGGCACGATGCAAACCGGCCCCTCGAACTCCACGAAGCTCTTCGGATCGAAATGCTTCGGATCCACGATCGAGCTCAGCACATTCGTGAAGATCTTGTACTCCGGCGCCACCCGCATGTCGTACCCGTACGCCGACACGCCATAGGACACCACCCCGTCGCGCTGCTGCGACGACTCGAACGGCTCGATCATCCCGTGCTTCGTCGCCATCTCCGTGATCCAGCGGTCGTTCTTGATTGACACGTGCCCTTTGGGGTGTGGGGTGGGGAACTGCCTGCCGATACTGGGCTAATCCTCGCCCCGCGACCTCCCCCCGTCAATCAGTCCCGGGGCATTCCGAACCCACCGCTCGGGATTTTCCACCCATCCCCTTCACCCGCTTCAACTTGGGTTGCCTCCCGCACCCCCCGCGGCTACTTTCCCACCCGAAAGTATGAAGCTCGTGAAATAATTCACGAACCCCAACGCCCGCTCTCCCCCCCTATGGAACGGACGTACCTGCCCGTCCTGCTCCTCGTCGGCTTCGTCGCCGTCAACGCGGTCCTCATCCTCGGCCTCGCGCACCTCATCACGCGCAGCCGCCCGACCCCGGTCAAGCAGCAGCCCTACGAGTCCGGCATCCCCGTCATCAACGACGCGCGGGAACGGTTCTCCGTGAAGTTCTACATGGTGGCCATGCTCTTCATCGTCTTCGACATCGAGACGGTGTTCATGATCCCCTGGGGCGCCTACTTCCGCCAACTCTCCTGCTCGGTGGCCCTCGTGGGCGGCGCCTGCCCGGCAGGCTCCATCTCGTTCTTCGGCCTCGGCGAGATGCTGGTCTTCATGACCATCCTCCTCGCCGGCTACGTCTACATCTGGAAGAAGGGAGCCCTCCAATGGGATTGAAGCAGTGGATGGCCTCGGGGTCCAATCCCGACGGCAAGCTCAAGTACGAGTACGACGCCGCAGGCGACCAGCCCTTCGTCACCACGTCGCTCGACTTCGTGGTCAACTGGGGACGCGCCAACTCCCTCTGGCCCATGCCCTTCGGCACCGCCTGCTGCGCCATCGAGTTCATGGCCTCGGCGGCCTCCCACTTCGACCTCGCGCGCTTCGGCATGGAGCGCATGTCCTTCTCGCCGCGCCAGTCGGACGTCCTCATCTGCGCCGGCCGCGTCCCGTTCAAGCTCGCCCCGGTCATCCGCCGCATCTACCAGCAGATGCCGCAGCCCAAGTGGGTCATCTCCATGGGCGCCTGCGCCTCCTCGGGCGGCATGTTCGACTCCTACGCGGTGGTGCAGGGGATCGACACGATCATCCCGGTGGACGTCTACGTCCCGGGATGCCCGCCGCGCCCGGAAGGCCTCATCTACGGCATCATGATGCTGCAGAAGAAGGTCAGGGAAGAGCGCATGGGCAACGAAGCCATCCGTGACGAGCTGATGCCGGACCCCACGTCGCAGCTCTACATCCCGCCGTCGAGGATCGACGAGCTCTCTGAGCCCTTCGGTAACTCCGTGCATCAGACGCGGTCGACGCCATGAGTGGAGAAAGGATGAAGGCTCTGTCGGAGCCTACGTTCGAGATCGTCATGCCGGGCGGGGATCAGCCGGTGACGCCGAAGAAAGTGGCCTACAAAGGCGGTCCGGCCAACCCTTCCGTCGCGGCCTTGCGAGCGAAGTTCGGCGGAGCCATCGGGCGCTCCGAAGTGGGGTGGGGGGAGACCACCGTGTTCGTCGAGCGGACGAAGGTCGGGGAGATCTGCGCCTGGCTGCAGTCGGACCCGTCGCAGTCCTACGAGTACCTCTCGGACGTCACTGCGGTCGAGTATCGCGACCACGTGCGTCCCATCGAAGTGGTCTGGCACATCCGCTCCATCAAGTACCGGCGCTTCCTGCGCCTCAAGGCGGAGATCCCGAAGGACGGGAAGACGCCGCTCGAAGTGCCGTCGGTGTGGCCGGTGTGGAAGGGCGCGGATTGGCTCGAGCGCGAGTGCTACGACATGTTCGGCATCACCTTCGCGGGGCACCCGGACCTGCGCCGGATCCTGCTCTGGGAGCAGTACAAGGAAGGGTTCCCCCTCCGGAAGGATTTCCCGCTGCGCGGCCGGTTCTCGCGCTCGGAGCAGCTCAAGAACGCGCTCAGCCAGGACCCCGAGGCGAAGTACTCCATGGAAGAACTCAGCGTGGCCGAGGCGTTCGGTCACCTCCCGGCGGACATGCGCAAGCGGCTCGCCGGCGGCGAGAAGGTGGGGGAATAGCGATGGCCACCCGCATGGTGGAGATGGAGATCAAGCACCGCACGCCCGAGGAGGCCTTCGGGCCGGAGCTCGAAGGCGAGCACATGCTCATCAACATCGGCCCGCAGCACCCGGCGACGCACGGCGTGCTCCGGCTGGTGCTGGAGCTCGATGGCGAGACGGTGGTCCGCTGCATCCCGCACGTGGGCTACCTGCACTGCGGCTTCGAGAAGATCGGCGAGTACCGGCAGTACAACCAGATCATCCCGTGGACGGACCGCGAGGACTACCTCAACTCGATGGGCAACAACGTCGCCTTCGTGCTGGGCGCCGAGCGGCTCTTCGGGATCGAGATCACGGAGCGGTGCACGGTCCTGCGGGTGATCGCGATGGAGCTGTCGCGCATCATCTCGCACCTGGTCTGGCTGGGGACGACCTGCATCGACATCGGCGCGTTCACGCCCTTCCTGTGGAGCTTCCAGGAGCGCGAGAACGTCTACAAGCTGCTCGAAGGGTGGACGGGCGCGCGGCTCACGACGAGCGGCACCCGCGTGGGCGGCATGATCGCCGACGTGCCGGACGGCTGGGTGGACGGGCTCAAGGGCTTCCTGGAGCGCTTCCCCAAGACGCTGGACCAGGTCGATCGGATGCTCACGCGCAACGCGATCTGGGTGGGGCGCACGGTGGGCCTGGGCGTGATGTCGCCGCAGGAGGCGCTGAACTACGGCCTCTCGGGTCCGATGCTCCGCGCCTCGGGCGTGGCGTACGACGTCCGCAAGGACTTCCCGTACCTCGACTACGAGACCTACGACTTCGACGTGCCGGTGGGGACGAACGGCGACGTCTATGACCGCTTCCTGGTGCGCTCGGAGGAGCTCAAGCAGTCGGTGCGCATCCTGGAGCAGGCGGTGAAGCGGCTGCCGGACGGGCCGGTGAACGTGGACGACCCGCGCGTGATCCTGCCGCACAAGCACAAGGCGACGAGCGAGATGGAGAGCATGATCCATCACTTCAAGCTCGTCATGGAAGGCCCCCGGCCGCCGATCGGCGAGACGTACGTGCCGATCGAGTCGCCGAAGGGGGAGAAGGGCTACTACTTCGTCTCGGACGGGACGTCGAAGCCGGTGCGCTGGCGCATCCGGCCGCCGAGCTATGTGAACCTCTCGGCGATCCCGAAGATGGTGGAGGGGCACCTGCTCTCCGACGTCATCGCGATCAACGCCTCCATCGACATCGTCATGGGAGAGATCGACCGGTGAGCCACGGACCTTCGGCGCCCGGGCACGGGCACGCCGCTCCTTCGCATGGGCATGAGCCGTACGAGCCGGTGTTCACGGCCGGGTCGGCGCGGCGCAAGGAGCTGGATGACATCATCTCGCGGTATCCCGAGAAGCGGGCGGCCTTGTTGCCGGCCCTTTGGATGATCCAGCAGGAGCGGGGGTGGATCTCTGAAGACTCGATGAAGGAAGTAGGAGAACAGCTAGGGTGTACGGCGGCGTACGTGAAGGGCGTCGTCACCTTCTACACGATGTACCACCAGCATCCGGTGGGGCGGAACTTCATCCAGGTGTGCACGACGTCGCCCTGCCTCTGTGCCGGGGCCGATGACGTGGTGAAGGCGTTCCTCGAGCTCACGGGGTGCCGGGAGCTGGGGCTGACGTCGCCGGATGGGAAGTACACGGTGATCGAGGTCGAGTGCCTCGGGGCGTGCGGGTTCGCGACGCCGGTGCAGATCAATGAGGACTATGTCGAGAATGTGACGCCGGCAAAAGTGCCGGAGATACTGGCGGACTCGTTAAAGGCGATCAAGGCAGAGGGATAAGGGGCGAAAGGCGGACCGGCGATGCCTTTCCAACAGGGCTGCCCGGTTCTCTTGTCCTCTGTGGCCTCTGAGCCTTCCTCCCTGCTCAGCAGCAATCACAGCCAGTCCCAAGAGCATTCCCATGGGTTATCCCCATAAGTCGCACCCTCGCGAGACTCCGATCCTCAGCAAGCACTTCGGCGACCCCGAAGCGCGGACGCTTGATGGGTGGAAGGCGCGTGGCGGGTACAAGGCGCTCGCGCAGGCGCTCCATATGGAGCCGACGGCCATCGTCGACATCGTGAAGGCTTCGGGGCTGCGTGGGCGCGGCGGGGCGGGGTTCCCGACCGGGCTCAAGTGGTCGTTCATGAAGCCGGGCGACGGGAAGCAGCATTACCTCTGCTGCAACGCCGACGAGTCGGAGCCGGGGACGTTCAAGGACCGGGAGATCATGCGCTGGACGCCGCACGCCCTCATCGAGGGGGTGGCGATCGGGGCGTACGCGATCGGCGCGACGAAGGCCTACATCTACATCCGCGGCGAGTTCTCGGAGCCGATCCAGGTGATGGAGAAGGCGCTCGCCGAGGCGCGGGCGGCCGGGATCATCGGGAAGAACGCGATGGGCTCGGGGAAGGACGTGGAGATCTGGGTGCACAAGGGCGCCGGCGCGTACATCTGCGGCGAAGAGACGGCCCTGATGAACTCGATCGAAGGGAAGCGCGGGAACCCGCGGATCAAGCCGCCGTTCCCGGCCGTCGCGGGGCTCTTCGGCATGCCGACGACGATCAACAACGTCGAGACGCTGGCGGCGGTGCCGCACATCATGAACAACGGCGCCGAGTGGTACAAGGCGATGTGCCTGTCGAGCCCGAAGAGCATGGGGTCGAAGCTCTTCTCGGTGTGCGGCAACGTGGCGAAGCCGGGCAACTACGAAGTGGTGATGGGCTTCTCGTTCAAGGAGTTCCTGTACGACCTGTGCGGCGGACCGCCGGCGGGCCGGAAGTTCAAGGCGCTCATCCCCGGCGGGAGTTCGGTGCCGGTGATCACGATCGAGGAAGCCGAGCAGGTGAAGATGGACTACGAAGGGTTCATGGAAGTCGGGACGATGCTGGGGTCCGGCGGCGTGATCATCTTCGACGATGCGCAATCGATGCCGAGGCAGTTGGCGCGGCTGGCGCGGTTCTACGCGCACGAGAGCTGTGCGCAGTGCACGCAGTGCCGTGAAGGGACGGCGTGGATGACGAAGATCCTGGAGCGGATCGTGGCGGGTCAGGGGACGTTCGAGGATCTCGATACGATCTTCGAGCTCTCCGAGTCCATGACCGGCAAGACGATTTGTGTGCTTTCTGACTCCTGCGGTGCGCCGGTGGTGAGCGGGATCAAGAAGTTCCGCGGGGAGTTTGAAGCATTGATAAAGGGACGCCGATCTTCCACCGTGGCGATGGCGGGGGCTCGATGACGCTGAAGGATGAAGGGGGAAAGATGGTGAACCTCGTCATCGAGGGGCGTGGAGTCTCGGTGCCGGAGGGCACCACGATCCTCGAGGCGGCGAAGCATGCGGGGGTGCTCATTCCCCACTACTGCTATCACCCGGGGCTCCCGGTCGCCGGCGTGTGCCGCATGTGCCTCGTCGAGGTGGAGAAGATGCCGAAGCTGGCCCCGTCCTGCGCCACGGCGGTGGGCGAGGGGCAGGTGGTGCATGTCTACTCCGAGAAGGCGCTCGAGGCGCGCAAGGGCGTGCTGGAGCTGCTGCTCATCAATCATCCGCTCGACTGCCCGATCTGCGACCAGGCCGGGGAGTGCGAGCTGCAGGACTACACCTTCCAGGAAGGGCGCGCGGACTCGCGGTACCAGGAGCCGAAGCGCTTCAACCCGGTGGAGGACTTCGGCGGCGACGTCCTGTACGTCACCAACCGCTGCATCCTCTGCACGCGCTGCGTGCGGTTCATGGACGACGTGCACCACGAGCCGGTGCTCTGCGTGAGCGAGCGCGGCGACCGGGCGATGATCTCGAAGGCGCCGGACGCCGACCTGGTGCAGCCGTGGGCGGCGAACGTGATCGACCTTTGCCCCGTGGGCGCGCTGGTCTCGAAGGACTTCCTGAACAAGGCGCGCGCGTGGGAGCTCGATCGCACGGCGTCGGTGTGCACCGGCTGCTCGCAGGGGTGCAACAGCGTGCTCGAGACGCGCGACAACGTCGTGGTGCGCATGAAGCCGCGGTCGAACGACGACGTGAACAAGTTCTATCTCTGCGATGCGGGACGACTCGACTATCGCTGGATGAGTCGTGCTGACCGGATCGAAGTGCCCCAGATCCGCGTGCACGATGAGCTCAAGCCGGTGGATTGGGAGGTAGCCTTGAGGGAAGTAGGCTCAAGGATGAAGGGGAGGCGCGCGTATGTCGTGGCGAGCCCCAAGCTTTCCAACGAGGCCCTGTTCCTCCTGCGTCGCATCATCAAGGCGACCGGGGGCGAGGGCGTGTTCCGCTGCGCCACCGGGCCTGAGGCGCCGCTGCCGGGGGTGAAGGATCTCTCGCTCCGCGCGGACCGCGCGCCGAACGTGAACGGGGCCGAGCTGCTCGGCTTCGCGCGGCGCGATGCCGATGTGCTCGCCGGGCTCAAGGACGGCGATGTGCTCGTGCTCGCGGACGATGCGCTGGACGGGATGGATGCGAAGGCGGTGGCGAAGGCGAGCGCGGTGATCGTGGTTGGGACGGTGCTCCCCATGACCGTCGGCACGCCGGCGGTGGTGCTGCCGATCGCGAACGTCGCGGAGGAAGAGGGGACCTTCACCAACCTCCGCGGACGGGTGCAGCGGTTCCTGCAGGCGAAGGCGGCGCCGGGGATGGCGCGGCCGAGCTGGTATGCGCTGGCGGACCTCGCCACGGCCGTCGGGGCGGACTCCGACGACTGCAGCCTGCCGCAGACGGTCTTCGCGAAGCTCGCGGGCGAGGTGCCCGCCTTCGCCGGCCTCTCCTACGACCAGCTGGGGCTGCGCGGCGCGACCGTCGCGGGCGCCACGGCCGGTTCCACCGCAGGGGCCCACTGATGCAAGAGATCTCGCAGCTCCCACCGCAGACGCTGGCGTTCCTCGTCTTCACGGTGATCAAGATGCTCGCGATCTTCACGCTCTACATGGTCGTCGTGGCGTACACGACGCTCGCGGAGCGGAAGGTGTCGGCGTGGATCCAGGACCGTCATGGTCCCAACCGCGTCGGTCCGTGGGGCCTGCTGCAGGTGGCGGCCGACGGCGTGAAGAACTTCATGAAGGAAGAGACGATGCCGGGGGAGGTGAACAAGCCGCTGTTCATCCTCGCGCCGGCGCTGGCGTTCACCACGGCGATGATCGCGTGGGCGGTGATCCCCTTCGGGGCGCCGCTGCCGACGCCCTGGGGGAAGATCGACCTCGTGGTCGCCGACCTGCCGATCGGGTTCCTCTACGTGCTCGCGATCACCTCGCTGGGCGTGTACGGGATCGTGCTCGCGGGCTGGTCCTCGAACAACAAGTACTCGCTCCTCGGCGGCCTCCGCTCCTCGGCGCAGATGGTGAGCTACGAGATCGCGATGGGGATGAGCCTCGTCTGCGTCCTGCTCATGTCGGGGAACGTCTCGCTGAACGGGATCATCGCGCAGCAGCAGGCGAGCGCGTGGAACATCGTGCTGCTCTCGATCGCGGGGTTCCTGTTCATCGTGAGTGCCTTCGCCGAGACGAACCGCGTGCCGTTCGACCTGCCGGAAGCGGAGTCGGAGCTGGTCGCCGGGTACCACGCCGAGTACAGCGGGATGAAGTTCTCGATGTTCTTCATCGCCGAGTACGCGAACATGATCACGGCGAGCGCGATGTTCGTGACGCTGTTCTTCGGCGGCTGGGACATCCCGTTCACGCAGTGGGACAACAGCGGGCCGGCGACGGTGCTCAAGTCGCTGGTGACGTTCGGGGCGTTCGCGCTCAAGCTGTACTTCTTCGTCTTCTTCTACATCTGGATCCGCTGGACGCTGCCGCGGTTCCGGTATGACCAGCTGATGTCGCTCGGGTGGAAGTTCATGCTCCCGGTGGCGCTGGCGTACATCGTGATCGTCGCGAGCGCGGTGCTGGGGCTGGATGCGGCCGGCGTGGCGCGGACGAGCGCGACCTTCTGGATGGTGATGGGCGTGATGAACATCGCGATCGCCATCCTGCTCTTCGTGATCATCGACCGCGGGCGGATCATCAGCCCGGCGTCGTCGCGTCTGGACCGTGAGAAGGTGGCGCGGCTGCGCCAGACGGCGACCGATCGCACCACGCTCGTGCAGGGGGAGACCCGCTGATGGCGATCAACGTGAAGGTGATGGAACGGCCGGTGGGCGAGGTGAGCTACGTGCGCGCCACGCTCAAGGGGCTGGCCCTCACCCTGAAGCACCTCGTGGACCCGCACCGGGTGACGATCCAGTACCCGGAAGAGAAGTGGGACCTCTCGCCGCGGTGGCGCGGGACGCACCGGATGCTGACCACGGAGGACGGCAAGGCGAAGTGCGTGGCCTGCGGTCTCTGTCCGACGGTCTGTCCGGCGAACTGCATCAAGCTGGTGCCGGGCGAGGACGAGGAAGGGAACCGCTACCCGCTCGTGTTCGAGATCGACGAGTTCCGGTGCATCTTCTGCGGCTATTGCCAGGAAGTGTGCCCGGAGGAAGCGATCCACCTGGGGCGGCACTACGAGAACGCGGAGTTTAATAGGCAGAAATTCGTCTATGACCTGGAGCGGCTCACGGCGCAGACGCACCCGGTGAGCGAGCTGTGGGATCCCATGCACCCCAAGGGGGAGTGACCCCCTTGGGCAACGACTTCTTCACGCTGTTCTACAGCTTCCACTTCTATCTCTTCGGGCTGATCGCGATCGCCTCGGCGATCCTGTTCGTGACGCGGAAGAGCCCGGTGGCGGCGGCGATGTGGCTGGTGAACGTGATGTTCTGCCTGGCGGCGCTGTACATGCTGCTCGATGCGCAGTTCATCGGCGCGATCCAGGTGCTGGTGTATGCCGGCGCGATCATGGTGGTGTTCCTCTTCGTGGTCATGCTGCTCAACCTGGGCAGCGCGGACGCGGTGACGGACATCCGCGG
The DNA here is from genome assembly GCA_016714015.1 of Gemmatimonadota bacterium. Lineage (NCBI taxonomy): Bacteria > Pseudomonadati > Gemmatimonadota > Gemmatimonadota bacterium. The sequence goes on along the minus strand of JADJNZ010000004.1, from coordinate 659,198 downwards.
GAACGCGGGGCGGCTGGCGGCGGGCGCGGTGGGGCTGGCGATGCTGGCGGAGATCATGGTGCTGGCGCGGTCGAGCTTCCCGGCGACGCTGAAGCTGAAGGCGGCGGAGACGGCGATGGCGATCGACGGGCCGGGTGGGGTGATCGGGCCGATCGCGGCGCCGCTGTTCCGGGAACACCTGCTGGCGTTCGAACTCACCTCGATGCTCCTGCTCACGGCGATCGTGGGCGCGGTGGTCATCGGCAAGAAGAAGGGAGCGAATGATGCTCGCTGAGTCGCTGGCGCTCTCGGCGGTGCTGTTCACCATCGGCGTGGTGGGCGTGCTGACGCGCCGGAACGCCATCATCCTGTTCATGTGCGTGGAGCTGATGCTCAACGCGGTGAACCTGTCCTTCGTCGCGCTGTCCAAGCTCTACGGGGCCACGGGGCAGGTGTTCGTCATCTTCGTGATGACGGTCGCTGCTGCCGAGGCCGCGGTGGGGCTCGCGATCATCATCGCGATCTTCCGTCACCGGCAGTCGGTGAATCTCGAGGACATCAACTTGCTGAAGGGATGATGCAAGTCGAACACGCTTCTACGGGGCATCCCCTGGCTGATACCGTTGCTCGGTTCGCTTGGGTGGTGCCGGTGTTGCCGCTGCTGGGGTTCGTGCTCAATGGGTGGCTTTCTCTGCGTGCGGCTGGGCGGCCTGGGCCTTCTGATCCGAGTGCGGGCGGGCATGGGCACGGCAACGGCGGTCACCACAGAGGGGACACAGAGGGCACAGAGAACGGCGGAGGGGGGCATGGGGGGCATGATGACCATGGCCCATGCATGATCATCCGGTGCGGCATGCGGCGGCTGGGTTGGTTTCGATCATTGGGCCTTCCGTGCTGGCGCTCAGTTTTGCGCTGACTCTGGCCATCTTCTTTGCGATGCGTGGGGCTGGCGAAGGGATGCATGTGCCCTACGTCCTTACGCTCTTTGAGTGGATGCCGACTGGGAAGTTGTCGGTTGATGTCGCGTTCCAGTTGGATCAGCTCTCGATGGTGATGATGCTGATCATCACGGGGATCGGGACGCTCATCCACATCTTCTCCGTTGGGTACATGCAGGAGGATCCGGGGTATCCGCGGTATTTCGCGTACCTCAATCTCTTCGTGTTCTTCATGCTCCTGCTGGTCATGGGGTCGAGCTATCCGCTGATGTTCGTGGGGTGGGAAGGGGTCGGGCTGTGCTCCTACCTGCTGATCGGGTTCTGGTTCTCCGAGAAGGCGAATGCGGATGCGGGGAAGAAGGCGTTCATCGTCAATCGCATCGGTGACTTCGGGTTCCTGGTGGCGATGTTCCTGATGTTCGCGAACTTCGGGTCGCTCACGTACGCCGGGGTCGGGGCGGCGGCGCCTGAGGCTGCGTTCGGCGGGGCGCTGATCACGGCGATCTGCCTCTTCCTGTTCCTGGGTGCCACGGGCAAGTCGGCGCAGATCCCGCTCTTCATCTGGCTGCCGGACGCGATGGCGGGTCCGACGCCGGTCTCGGCGCTCATCCATGCGGCGACGATGGTGACGGCGGGCGTGTACCTCATCGCCCGCAGCGCGATCCTCTTCTCGATGGCGCCGACGGCGCAGCTCACGGTCGCGGTGATCGGGGCGCTCACGGCGGTGTTCGCGGCGACGATCGGGCTCAAGCAGTGGGACATCAAGAAGGTGCTCGCGTACTCCACGGTCTCGCAGCTCGGCTACATGTTCGTGGGCGTGGGCGTCGGGGCGTACACGGCGGGCGTGTTCCATCTCATGACGCACGCGTTCTTCAAGGCGCTCCTGTTCCTCGGGTCGGGCTCGGTGATCTACGCCATGCACCAGGCGTATCACGCGACGCACAACCACGAGGATGCGCAGGACATGCGGAACATGGGCGGGCTCAAGGCCTACATGCCCATCACGTTCACGCTGATGTGGATCGCGACGCTCGCGATCGCGGGCATCCCGCCGTTCTCGGGGTTCTTCTCCAAGGACGAGATCCTCGCGTCGGTCTTCGCGCGGACGCACGGCTCGACGCTGGCCGAGGCGAGCCTGCTGGGCGTGCCGGGGTCGGCGGTGCTGATGATCGTCTACGTGCTCGGGCTCGCGGCGGCGCTCATGACGGCGGTCTACATGACGCGCATGATGCTCTACACCTTCCACGGCCCCAACCGGACCGGCGAGAAGGAGCAGCCGCACCTGAAGGAAGCGCCCTGGGTGATGACCGGTCCGCTGGTCGTGCTCGGCGTGCTCTCGGCGCTCGGCGGGTTCTTCAACCTCCCGGCGCTCTTCGGCGGCGGGTCGGCGGAGATCCTGCACCACTGGCTGGAGCCGGTGGTGGGCGAAGGGACGAAGCTGGTGCTGCACGGTGAGGAGGCGGCGCACCTGTCGCACAGCACCGAGTACGCGTTGATCGGGACGGCGATCGCGATCGCGGTGGCGGGCATCGCCTTCGCGTGGACGCGCCTCAAGCCCGAGGTGCTGGTGCCGGCGAAGGATTCGCCGGCCGAAGCGGGGATCGAGAAGACCCTGCTCAACAAGTGGTACGTCGACGAGGCCTATGCCACCACGGTGGTGAAGCCGACGCTCGGCATCTCCCGCAACCTGCTCTGGAAGGGGATCGACACCGGCATCATCGACGGGCTGCTCGTGAATGGCAGCGCGGTGGTGACCCGCTTCGCCGGTTGGTGCGGATCGCAGCTGCAGTCCGGCCGCGTGGGGACGTACGCCTGGGTGCTGCTGCTGGGCGTGCTGTCCGTGCTCTCCGCCTTCTCCTTCCGCTGAGGCCATAGAACGTGACATCGCTCCTCGACGGAATCGGCTACAACGGATGGATCCTGCCCGCTTTGCTCGGCCTTCCTCTGGTCGGAGCTTTGCTGATGGTGATGCAAGGCTCAATGATGAAGGATGAAAGCAACAACGATGCGGGAAAGGCGATGGCTTCCTCCCGCTCGCTGGCGCTTTGGATATTCGGCATTGAGGCGCTGCTCTCCCTCGGGCTCTGGTGGTCGGTGGATGCCTCCAGCCCGGACTGGACGGGGCGGATCGACCTCGCGTGGATCCCCGAGTGGGGGGTGCGCTTCACGATCGGCATCGACGGGATCGCGCAGATGCTGATCCTGCTCACCACGATCATCATGCCGCTCGCCGTGCTCGGCGGGTGGACGAGCATCCGCGAGAAGACGCACGCGTACTACGCGCTGCTGCTCGTGCTCACCACGGGCATGCTCGGCGTGTTCATGTCGCTCGACCTGGTGCTGTTCTACGTGATGTGGGAAGTGATGCTCGTCCCGATGTACCTGATCATCGGCATCTGGGGCGGCCAGCGCCGGCTCTATGCGTCGCTCAAGTTCTTCCTCTACACGATGATCGGCTCGCTGCTGATGCTGGTGGCGATCGTGAAGCTCGGGCTCTACGCGGGACAGGGCGGCCCGCCGGTGTTCGGCTACGACGCGATCCTCGTGGCGGTGCAGGCGGGGAGCGTGCCCGGGGCCTTCTGGCTCTTCGGCGCGTTCGCGGTGGCCTTCGCGGTGAAGGTGCCGATGTTCCCCTTCCATACGTGGCTGCCCGACGCGCACGTCGAGGCGCCGACCGCCGGGTCGGTGATCCTGGCGGCGATCATGCTCAAGATGGGCACGTTCGGCTTCGTGCGGTTCGCGGTGCCGCTCTTCCCCGAGGTCGCCATGCACCCCACGGTGCGGATGGTGATGCTCGTGCTCGCGGTGATCGGCATCGTGTACGGCGCGCTGGTGGCGCTGGTGCAGCCGGACTTCAAGAAGCTCGTCGCCTACTCGTCGGTCTCGCACCTCGGCTTCGTGATGCTCGGCATCTTCGCCATGACGGTGGAGTCGATGCAGGGGGCGCTGATGGTGACGATCAGCCACGGCGTCTCCACCGGCGCGCTCTTCCTGCTGATCGGCATGATCTACGAGCGGCGGCACACGCGGCAGATCGAGGACTTCGGCGGCATCGCGAAGGTGATGCCGATCTTCGCCCTCTGCCTCACGGTCGTCGCCCTCAGCTCGATCGGCGTCCCCGGGACGAACGGGTTCGTGGGCGAGTTCCTCGTCCTGCTCGGCTCGTTCCCCACGCAGCCCTGGTACAGCGTGGTGGCCGCGACGAGCGTGATCTTCGCCGCCGCGTACATGCTGTGGGCGGTGCAGCGCATCATCTACAACCCGCTCGTGAAGCCCGAGAACGAAGCCCTCAAGGGGCATGACCTGAACTGGCGCGAGATCGGCCTGCTGACGCCGCTGCTCATCGCGATCGTCTGGCTGGGCGTGTATCCCAAGCCGGTGCTGCACAAGACCGAGGCCGCCGCCGACCGACTCGTGCGGCGCGTGGAGGCCACGCGGTTGAGCACGTTGCCCGCGCCGCGCGAGGGAGAGCGCTGACATGACCTACGATCTCAGCATCCCCGCGCAGCTCTCGGCCGCGCTCATGCCCGACCTGCTCCTCATGGCCGGCGCGATGGTCCTCATGCTCTTCGCCGCCTGGCGCCCCGACTCGGACGAGCACCAGCGCGCGGTGGGCTACGGCTCGCTCGGGCTCGTGCTCCTGACGATGGTCGCCGTGGTCTACATGGGCCTGAGCGGCGCGACCGCCGAGAAGGGCGGGGTGATCGCCATCGACGGCTACCGCTGGCTGGTGGACCTCGTGATCCTGCTCGGCGCCGCCGGGACGATCGCGCTGGCCATCGAGCACAACGGGAAGGACTCGATCACGCAGCCCGAGTCGCATGTGCTGGTGCTCTTCGCCGCCTCGGGGATGATGATCCTCGCCGCGGCGCGCGACCTGATGGTCGTCTTCCTCGGCATCGAGATCATGTCGGTCGCGATCTACGTGCTGGCGGGGATGAACCGCCGGAGCGTGCGGTCGGCCGAGGCATCGTTGAAGTACTTCCTGCTGGGCGCGTTCGCGACCGGGTTCCTGCTGTACGGGATCGCGCTGATCTACGGCGCGACGGGGCAGACGCAGCTGAACGAGATCGGCGCGCAGGTGCAGCGGCTCGAGCTGGTGAGCGACCCGATGTTCCTCATCGGGTGCGGCCTGCTGCTCATCGGGCTCGGGTTCAAGGTGGCGGCGGCGCCGTTCCACATGTGGGCGCCGGACGTGTACGACGGCGCGCCGACGCCGATCACCGCCTTCATGGCGGCGACGGTGAAGGCGGCGGCGTTCGCGACCTTCCTGCGCATCTGGTACGAGTCGTTCTACTACGCCTTCAACGGCTGGGCGAACGTCGTCGCGGCGCTCGCGGTGCTCACGATGATCGTGGGCAACGTGGTGGCGCTGCAGCAGAAGAACATCAAGCGGATGCTCGCCTACTCGAGCATCGTGCATTCGGGATACCTGCTCGTCGCGGTGGTGGCCTCGTCGGCGCTGGCGAGCACGGCCTTCACGTTCTACGTGCTGGCGTACACGCTGGCGACCTTCGGCGCGTTCGCCGTGGTCGCGGCGATGCAGCCGGCGGGCGAGACGGACGCGCGGATCGCCGACTACGAGGGGCTCTGGCATGTGCGCCCCTGGCTGGCGACGGCGATGGGGGTGTACCTGCTCGCGCTCCTCGGCTTCCCGGTGTTCGGCGGCATCGGGTTCTTCGCGAAGTGGTACCTGGTGCAGGCGGCGCTGGCGTCGCCGGCCGGGCTCACGCGGCTGGCGGTGATCCTCGTGGTGACGTCGGTGATCTCCGCGGGCTACTACCTGTCGGTGGTCCGAGCGATGTTCATGAAGCCGCGCCCCGACGGGGCGGCGGCGCCGGGGCCGGTGGGGCCGCTGTCGCGGGCGGTGATGGCCGTGACCGTCGTGCTCATCCTCGGGCTCGGGCTCTTCCCGTCCAGGCTGGTGGGGATCTCGTCCGCGAGCGGCTTCCGGCCGTACCCCTTCTCGCCGGCGCTGCAGATCGGCACGCCGTTCGGTCCGGGGCGTTGAGCCGGGCGAACCCGTAGCGTTCCGCGTGACAATCTCGCAGGTTCCACGGGGCGTCGGAAACGGCGCCCCGTGTCGCATCCAGACGTGACCACACCCGCTCACACCCACCGCACCATTCCGATGATCCAGCCCGGCATCTTCCGCCAGTACGACATCCGCGGCATCTATGGCAAGGACCTCACCGTGGAGGCCGCCGAGGCGATCGGCCGCGGGTATGCGATCATCCTGGCCGAGCATGGGCTGAAGGGGGCGGTGGCGGTGGGGCGCGACAACCGGCCGAGCGGTGCGGCGTTGCGCGACGCGCTGGTGAAGGGGCTCACGTCCACCGGCCTCGACGTGATCGACATCGGGATCGTGCCGACGCCGCTGCTCTACTGGGCGCTGCACAACCTGCCGGTGGTGGCGGGGATCCAGATCACGGGGTCGCACAATCCGCCGCAGTACAACGGCTTCAAGTGCTGCGTGGGGACGGGCTCGCTGCATGGCGAGGGGATCCTCCACCTGCGCGACATCATCGCGAAGGGGATCTTCCCGACGGGCGCAGGCACCGTGGCGCACGAGGCGGTGATCGACCGCTACGTGGCGGACGTGGTGCAGCGCATCGGTCCGCTCCCGAAGGAGATGAAGGTCGTGATCGACTGCGGCAACGGCGCGGGCGCGGTGGTCGCGCCGCAGCTCTTCAAGGCGCTCGGCCCCAACGCGACGATGCTGTTCGCCGAGAGCGACGGGACGTTCCCGAACCATCATCCGGACCCGACGGTCGTGGAGAATCTCCAGGACCTGATCAAGGCCGTGCGTGAGACCGGAAGCGAAGTGGGCATCGGCTTCGACGGCGACGCCGACCGCATCGGGATCGTGGATGGCGACGGGACGATCATCTGGGGTGATTATCTGCTGCTGCTCTACGCCCGCGACGTGCTGAAGCGGACGGGGGCGGGGCAGGCGATCATCTTCGACGTGAAGTGCTCGCAGGCGCTGCCGGACGGGATCGAGAAGGCGGGCGGCCAAGCGGTGATGTGGAAGACGGGGCACTCGCTCATCAAGGACAAGATGAAGGAGATGCACGCGCCGCTCGCCGGCGAGATGTCGGGGCACATGTTCTTCGGCGAAGGGTTCTACGGGCATGACGACGCGCTCTACGGCGCGGCGCGCCTGCTGCGCATCCTCGCCGACGCCAAGCAGACGGTGAAGCAGTACCTCGCCGACGTGCCGCGGTTCGTGTCGACGCCCGAGCTGCGCATCGACTGCCCGGACGACCAGAAGGAAGGGATCGTGCGCGACGCGCTCGCGCACTTCCGCGCGAAGTACCAGGTGTCGGACGTGGACGGCGTGCGGATCCTGTTCGACGGCGGGTGGGGCTTGATCCGGAGCAGCAACACGCAGCCGATCCTCGTGATGCGGTTCGAGGCCGACACGGCGAAGCGGCTCGCGGAGATCCAGGGCGAGGTGGAGGCGTGGATGCACGCCAAGGGCATCGACACCACGCCGGGCACCGGGCACTGAGATGACGGGGCGGCGCGGGCTCCTCTGGCTCGTCGCGGGGCTCGCGCTCACCCTTCTCTTCGGGCGCTGGGTCGCCGGGCTGTACGGCGACTGGGCGTTCCATCATGCGCTGGGCGCGGACGCGCTCTGGCGCGAGCGCGTGGCCCTCACGGCGCTCATGCGCGTGGGGACCTTCGCGCTGGTGTTCGGGTTCGCGTTCGCGAACCTCTTCGCGGTGCGGCAGAGCATCGTCGCGCTCGTGCTGCCGCGCGTGGTGGGGGGCGTGGAGTTCGGCGAGGCGATCCCCACGCGACGGCTGACGCTCCTCGCGCTCGCCGTTTCGGTGTTGCTGGCGGTGCTGTTCGCGCTCACCGAGCAGGACTGGACGCTGCTGGGGCAGGCGATCCACGGCGTGCCGTTCGTCGAGTTCGATCCGTACCTCGACCGCGACCTCGGCTTCTACGTGCACTGGCTGCCGTTCGAGCGCTACCTCGCGCAGCTCGTGGCCGTGCTCGTGGCCGTCACGGCGGCGGTGGTGGTGGCGAGTTATGTGGTGACGCCGAGCGTGCGGTGGGACGCGCAGGGGCTGTACGTCTCGACGTGGGTGCGCCGGCATCTCGGGATCCTCGGCGCGGTGGGGATCGCGTGCATCGCGTGGGAGTGGCGGCTCGACAAGTTCGCGCTGCTGATGGCGGGGACCGGGGACAGCATGTTCGCGATGGAGGTGCCGACGTTCAGCCCCTTCGACCATCGCGTGATGATGCCGTACCTGACGGTGCTGAGCTTCGTGGCGGTGCCGCTGGCGGTGGTGTTCGCGCTGGCGGTGTGGCGCGGGCACCTGCGCATCGCGGTGGGGCTGCTCACGGCGCTGTTCGTGTTCGGGCCGTTGGCGCGGGTGCTGCTGCCGACGATGCTGTGGACGCTGTCGGAGGAGCGGCGGTCGGCGGCGGCGCTGCGGCCGTACGCGCGGACGCGGATGCTGTTCACGCGGCGGGCGTACGGCGTGGACCAGGTCGCGTGGCCGGACACGATGCCGCTCGCGCCATTGAGCGAGGCGGAGGCGGCGCGGTGGGTGAGCACGTGGGATCCGGCGGCGCTCACGCGCTCATTGGAACGGGAACGCCGCGGCGAGGACGTGGTCGCGCTCTCGTGGACGATGGGCGAGAGCGGGCTCGAGGCGCAGCTGCTGCGGCGCGCGCCGAGTGATGCGCTGCCGGGGACGCGGTGGCCGTCGGACCGCCTTCGCGCCGACGCGGCCGATGTGTCCGGGTATCCCGTCCCGGGCGAGGCGGGCGTGGCGGGGATCGACGGCGTGCTCGTGCATCCCGGGGCGCCGCGCTACGCGCTGGTGGCGGATACGCTGGGCCGCCTCGCGGCGCCGTCGTACGAGCATCCGATCGAACGGCTGCTGCTCGCGTGGGACCAGCAGAACCCGCGCCTGCTGACGGCCGAGGCGCCGCAGCCACGGCCGCGGCTGCTGACCGAGCGCGATGCGATGGCGCGCGTGGCGCGGCTGACGCCGTTCCTCGGGCAGGGGGAGCGCGTGACGCCGCTCGTGCGCGGCGACTCGCTGTTCTGGGTGGTGGAGCTGTTCGCGACGGCGGAGGAGTATCCGCTGAGCGAGCGGCTGCTGGTGGACGGCGGGGCGGTGCACTACGCGCAGCATGCGGCGACGGCGGTGGTGCAGGCGCAGACCGGGGCGGTGCTGCTGCTGCCGGTGGAGCGCCCGGACCCGGTGATGCGGACCTGGATGTCGCGCTTCCCCACGTTGTTCACGCCGCGCGAGCGGGCGCCGCGGTGGATGGCGAACGCGCTGCCGCCGGCGGTGGACTGGGCGCTGGTGCAGGGGGCGCTGATCGGGCGGACGGGAGTGAACGGGGACACGCTGCCGGTGAGCCAGCTGGCGCGGATCGATGACGCTGACCCGGACCTCGCGACGGGACCGCCGACCTTCTTCGTGCTCGACTCGCTCGGCACGCCGGGCTGGGGTGTGCCGGTGGCGAATGCGCAGCGGCTGGTGGGGGTGCCGGACTCGGACCGGCTGGTGGGGCTGCTGGTGGCGCGCGGCGGGCTCTGGCCGCGGACGACGATGCTCGAGCCGGGGGTGGGGCTCAACTGGAAGGAGTTGCTGGAGGACCTGCAGGAGGCGGCGGACGGGGCCGGGGTGGGGCGCGGGCTCAAGGACGCGCGCCGGGGGAGGGTGCAGGCGATCCCGACGGCCAAGGGGGCGCTGTTCGTGCAGAGCTTCTACGAGTGGCCACAGGACGGGCCGCCGAGGCTGGCGGGGGTCGTGACGATCCGGGGGTCGCAGGTGCGGGTGGGGCGGACGCTCGCGGAGGCGCTGGGGCAGGCGAATGCGGGGGCGGGGGCGGTGCGGTCGCCGGAGGCGTTTCGGGCGCAGGCGGGGAAGCTGTACGATGCGATGGGGGCGGCGCTGCGGGCTGGGGACTGGAAGGCGTATGGGGAGGCTTGGGCGGGGCTGGGGCGGTTGCTGGGGCGGCCGCCTAGATAGGGGTGCGGAGTGCGGGGGGAACCGCGGCGATGCGGGGGGAACCGCGATGCGGGGTGCACGGGCGGGGGGGTGGCGGGGGGACCTGACTTGCCCGCATTGGGTTGCGGGGGGGGGGGGGGGGGTGCTACCTTTCCCCCATGACCGTCCGCGAGCAAGTCCGCCTGCTCCGCCGCGAGATCCTGGATGCCGCTGAGGCCAATGGCGCGCGTCGGATCCGGCTCTTCGGTTCTGCCGCGCGCGGCCAGGAGACCGGGGAGAGCGACGTCGACCTCCTCGTGACCCTCGAACCGGGGCGGACGCTGATGGACCTCGCTCGGCTCGAGGCCCGGCTCGAGCGGCTCCTGAACCGCATCGTGGACGTGGTCCCGGAGTCGGGGCTGCGGGAGCCGTTCCGGTCCTCGGTGCTCCGGGACGCCATCGATGTCTGAGGCGCGCGAGATCGTCCTCGAGCGGATGCAGCACATGGTCGAGGCCGCGGACGCGATCGCCGAATATGTGACACGGGGTCGGCGAGTGTACGATGCCGACCCCGCCGTCCGCGACGCGATCCTGTTCCGCATCGTGGTGATCGGCGAGGCCGCCAAGGCTGTCGTGCAGCGAGATCCCAGTCTCGCGAAGGAACTCTCGGAGGTCGAGTGGTCCGCCTTGGCGAAGATGCGCGACCGGATCACGCATCAGTACTGGGCCGTCGACCCCCAGATCGTCTGGGACACCGCATTGGATGAGATTCCGGAGATTCGGGCGATCCTCGCGACGGCGCTCGACCGGTTGAGCTGAGCTGGCCGTCAGAAGCGGGCGTAGGGCAGCCGCTCGGACGATGCCGCCACCCCGTCGCTGGCTCGGGCGGACCCTTCGCCAGGGCCGACGGCAACCCCGATGCGGGGTGCACGGGCGGTACGGAGTACGGAATTGGGACGGGATGCGCGGACCATCGACTTCTGCCCGCCCTTCGGAGTTCTCGGATGCGAGGGCCTCCAGGCCCGACGGGGCGCAGAGAGAACGGCCGCGACTGGAAGGACGGCAGTCCCCATCCGAGGCCCGATGAAAGGGCGGATGTTGAGGTCCCCCCCCCCCCCCCCCCCCCCCCGTACCGCCCGTGCACCCCGCATCGCGGTTCCCCCCGCATCGCCTTTCGAGCCTGCCCGGAGGAAGCGAGCTCCGCTATCTTTGGGTGCTAGGCTGAGAACATCACCCCCCTGGAGCTCCAGTGAACCTCCACGAATACCAAGCGAAGGACATCCTCCGCGGCTACGGCGTGAACATCCCGCCGGGCAAGATCGCCACCACGCCGGCCGAGGCCGAGTCGATCGCGAAGGAATACGGCACCGCCGTGATGGTGAAGGCGCAGGTGCATGCGGGCGGCCGCGGCAAGGCCGGCGGCGTGAAGTTCTGCAAGACGCCCGCGGACGCCAAGGAGAAGGCGACCGCCATCCTCGGCATGAAGATCAAGGACCTCACGGTCGAGAAGGTCCTCGTGACCGTCGCCGCCGACATCGGCAGCGAGGCGTACGTGGGGATCATCGTCGATCGCGCGACCAAGAAGCCGGTGTTCATGGTGTCCGCCGCGGGCGGCATCGACATCGAGCAGGTCGCGGCGGAGACGCCGGAGAAGATCCTCTACCTGCCGGTCGATCCGCGCTACGGGCTGCCGACGTACGACGCGATGCGCATGGGCTTCTTCCTCTACGAGGACGTGAAGCTGGCGCGCGGCGCGGCGAAGATCATGCAGCAGCTCTACGCCGCCTTCATGGCGAGCGGGTGCTCGCTGGCGGAGATCAACCCGCTGGTGGTGACGCCGCAGGGCGAGCTGGTGGCGGTGGACGGGAAGATGGTGATCGACGACAACGAGCTCGACCGCCTGCCCGCGATCGCGGCGCTGCGCGACGAGTCGAGCGAGGAGCCGTCCGAGGTGGACGCGCGCAACGCGAACCTCACGTTCATCAAGCTCGACGGCAACGTGGGCTGCGTGGTGAACGGCGCGGGCCTGGCGATGGCGACGATGGACCTGGTGAAGTACTACGGCGGCGAGCCGGCGAACTTCCTGGACATCGGCGGGTCGTCGAACCCGGAGAAGGTCGTGAACGCGCTGCGGATCATCACCGCGGACCCGAACGTGAAGGCGATCCTGTTCAACATCTTCGGCGGCATCACGCGCACCGATGACGTGGCCAACGGCATCGTGACGGCGACCAAGGCGAACCCGCTGAAGGTGCCGATCGTCATCCGCCTCACCGGCACCAACGAAGAGATCGCGATGCAGATCCTCAAGGACAACGGCTTCACCGCCTCGAGCGACATGGACACCGCGGTGCAGGAAGCGGTGAAGCTCGCCAAGGGAGGGAAGTGAGATGAGCATCTTCATCGACAAGAACACCAAGCTCGTCATCCAGGGCATCACGGGCCGTGACGGCTCGTTCCATGCCAAGCAGATGATGGAGTACGGCACGCAGGTCGTGGCCGGCGTGACGCCGGGCAAGGGCGGCCAGAAGTTCGAGGGGACGGTGCCGATCTTCAACACGGTGATGGACGCCGTGAAGGCGACGGGCGCGAACACGAGCGTGATCTACGTGCCGCCGCCGTTCGCCGCCGACGCGATCATGGAAGCGGCCGCCGCGGGCGTGGAGCTCGTGGTCTGCATCACCGAAGGCGTGCCGGTGCTGGACATGACGAAGGTCTATCCGTTCGTGAAGGAGAAGGGCGTGCGGCTGCTCGGGCCGAACTGCCCGGGGCTCATCACGCCGGGCGAGTCGAAGGTCGGCATCATCCCGGGGCGGATCTGCCTGCCGGGCCCGGTGGGCGTGGTCTCGCGCTCGGGGACGCTGACGTACGAAGTGGTCTACCAGCTCACGCGCGCGGGGATCGGCCAGACGACCTGCGTCGGCATCGGCGGCGACCCGATCAACGGGACGAACTTCATCGACTGCCTCGCGGCGTTCGAGAAGGACCCGAAGACGAAGGCGATCGCGATGATGGGCGAGATCGGCGGCACGGACGAGCAGGAAGCGGCCGAGTACGTCAAGAAGCACATGAAGAAGCCGGTGGTGGGCTTCATCGCCGGGCAGACGGCTCCGCCGGGGCGTCGGATGGGGCATGCCGGGGCGATCATCTCCGGGTCTGCCGGTACCGCCGCCGAGAAGATCGATGCGTTCAAGGCGGCTGGGATGGGGGTCGCGGCGCGGCCCATGGATTTCGTCGAGCTCATCAAGGCTCGGCTGGCGTAACGGCAACCGCTTTCACCACAGAGGGCACAGAGGGCACAGAGAAGGGCGGAGCACTGCCTTTTTTTTCAACAGCGCCTCTCCGCTGGTCTCTGTGTCCTCTGTGGCCTCTGTGGTGAACGTCGTTGGCTCCACTCACACTTACCTGTAATCAACCGATGGCTCTCAACTATACGTTCTCGATCATCAAGCCGGACGCCTTCAACGCCGGGAAGGCGGGGAAGATCATCGCGCACCTCGAAGCCCAGGGGTTCACGCTCAAGAGCGCGCGGGTCATGCAGCTCACGAAGAAGCAGGCGGAGGAGTTCTACGCCGTGCACCGCGGGCGCCCGTTCTACGGGGAGCTCGTGGAGTTCATGAGCTCGGCCCCCTGCATGCCGTTCGTGCTCCAGAAGGACAACGCCGTCTCGGCGCTGCGCGAGGCGATCGGGGCGACGGACCCGGCCGAGGCGGCCGCGGGCACGGTGCGGAAGCTCTACGCCGAGTCGAAGGGCAAGAACGCGATCCATGCGTCGGACTCGGATGAGAACGCCACGCGGGAAGCGCGGTTCTTCTTTGCCGAGGCGGACGCGCTGTAAGCGCGGATGAAGGCTCAAGGATGAAGGGGGAAAGTGACCCCCGCATCCGAGAAGCCGGGGGTACGGGCAAAAGTCGATGGTCCCCGCATCCGGTCCCAGGTCCGTACCCCGTACCGCCCGTGCGCCCCGCATCGGGGTTCCCCCCGGATCCCGCCCCCGCCTAAGTCCCGGACAGACCGCAACTTGCCCCCTTGAACGGGTAGGCGGGGCGGACTAGGTTTCAGTGCTATGCTGTCGTTTGACATCCGCACCCTGTCCCAAGGCGCCGTCCAGGTCGAAGGGGACCTGCACGCCGACGATTCGGTGTGGCTGGAACACGATATCCGCCCCGTGGGGAACGTCCATGTCACCGGACGTTTGAGCGGGGCTGGCAGCGGTCGGTACTACTTCAGCGGGGCCTTCACCGGCACCGCGAATGGGGAGTGCCGTCGGTGCCTGGTGCCGGTGGAGAGCGCGGTGAGCGGCGACGCCCATCTCCTCTTCGCCGATGCCGATGACGAGAACGCGGACGAGCCGGATGTCTTCCCGATCGGTGAACTGGGAACGATGCTCGACCTGAAGCCCGCGATCCGTGAGCAGTGGCTCCTCGAGGTCCCGCAGCTCCCGTTGTGCCGGCCCGACTGTCTCGGGTTGTGCCCGACGTGCGGCGTGGACCTCAACAGCGCAGGACTGCACGTCTGCGACAAGTCCCCGTCCTGACATTCCCTTTCCGACGAGTTCCCGATGGCCGTCCCGAAGCGCCGCACCTCCAAGCGCAAGAAGCGCGCGCGTAACACGCACAAGGTCGCTCCCAAGATCGTCACGCAGGCGTGCCCGAAGTGCGGCGAGAGCAAGCGCCCGCACCATGTCTGCGAGAACTGCGGCTTCTACGCCGGCGAGCAGCGGGTCGCGGCGCGCGAAGCGTAGCCATGGCGCGCATCGCGCTGGACGTCATGGGGGGCGATCATGCGCCCTCCGCGCCGATCGCCGCCGCGCTGCTCGCCATCCAGGAGCTGGGTCCTGAGCACACGATCCAGCTCGTCGGGCGCGAGAGCGTCATCCGGGAGCAACTGAACGCCCAGCTCGCTGCCGCCCCCGCCATCCTGGTGGAGGCGGCTACGCGTTTCGAGATCATCGACGCGCCGGACGTCATCGAGATGACCGACAAGCCCTCGGTCGCCATCCGGGGGAAGCCCAACTCCTCCATGGCCGTGGGCATCAAGCTCCAGGCCGAAGGGAAGTCCGACGCGTTCGTCTCCGCCGGGAACACCGGCGCGCAGATGGCCGCGTCGACGTTCATCCTGCGCCTGCACGACGGGCTCTCGCGCCCCGCCATCGGCACCGTCTTCCCGACCGCCAAGCAGCCTGTCGTCGTGCTCGACTCGGGCGCCAATGTCGATTGCTCCGCCGCCGAGCTCGTCCAGTTCGCCCGCCTCGGGCATGTGTACGCCCGCGACATCCTCGGCCGCGAGAACCCTGCCGTCGGGCTGCTGTCGATCGGCGAGGAGGCGGAGAAGGGGAACGCCGCCGTGAAGGAGGCGCACCAGCTCCTCCTCGGCGCCGGGCTCAACTTCATCGGCAACGTCGAAGGGCGTGACGTGCCGATGGGCGCGTGCGACCGCGGCCCGATCGACGTGGTGGTCTGCGACGGCTTCACCGGCAACGTCCTCCTCAAGTTCTACGAGGCGGTGGGGCCGATGCTCTTCGGGATGCTGATGAAGAACGGCGTCACGAAGGAGCAGATCGGCGCCATCGTCCATGCGCTCGACTACGCCAAGTACGGCGGCGCGCCCCTGCTGGGCCTGAAGGGCGTGAGCATCATCTGCCACGGGAAGTCGAGCCCCGAGGCGATCAAGAACGGTGTGTTCGCCGGCCTGCGCGCGGTCGAGACGCGCATGAGCCAGCACATCGGGGAGCAGCTCGCCAAGTGAAGCGTCCCGTCGCCATGCTCGCCGCCACCGGGCACGCCGTGCCCAAGCGGATCCTGACCAACGCCGAGTTCCCGGCGATGGGGATCGACACGTCGGACGAGTGGATCCGTGAACGGACGGGCATCGGCCAGCGGCACATCGCGGGCGAGGGCGAGACGCTCACGTCGATCAGCACCGAGGCCGCGCGCCTCGCGATGCAGCGCGCCGGCGTGACCGCGAGCGAGCTCGACTGCATCATCCTCGGCACCGCGAGCCCGGACCGGCTGCTGCCGAGCACGGCGGTGGAAGTGCAGGCGGCGCTCGGCGCCACGCGCGCCGTCGCGTTCGACCTCGATGCGGCCTGCTCGGGCTGGCTCTACAGCATCCAGGTGGCCGAAGGGCTCATCGCGACGGGTGCGTACGAGACGATCCTCGTGATCGGCGGCGAAGTGCTGTCGCGGATCATCAACTGGAAGGACCGCAACACCTGCGTCCTCTTCGGCGACGGCGCCGGCGCGACGATCATCAAGCGGAGCACCAAGGGGCGCGGGATCCTCTCGGCGTACATGCGCTCCGACGGCACGCTGGCCGACCTGCTGCATCGCCCCAAGGGCGCTGGCGCGGCGCCGATCACCCCCGAGATCATCCTCGAAGGGTCGCACTGGATCCAGATGGCGGGGCGCGAGGTGTTCAAGAACGCCGTCCGCTCGATGGCCGACGCCTCCGACCGCGCCCTCGACGGCGCGAAGCTCTCGGCGGGCGACATCGACCTGATGATCCCGCACCAGGCGAACATCCGCATCATCGAGGCGACGGCGAAGCACGCCGGGATCTCGATGGACAAGGTCTACGTGAACGTGGACCGGTTCGGCAACACGTCGGCGGCCTCGATCCCGAT
Organism: Gemmatimonadota bacterium; assembly: GCA_016714015.1. Classification (NCBI taxonomy): domain Bacteria; kingdom Pseudomonadati; phylum Gemmatimonadota; species Gemmatimonadota bacterium. The sequence continues at coordinate 642,693 of JADJNZ010000004.1, read as the reverse complement.
CGCGCTGAGCGAGGCGCAGGAGAAGGGGCTGATCAAGGACGGGTCGACGGTGATGTTCGTGGCGTTCGGGGCGGGGTTCACCTGGGGATCGATGGTGGTGAGGTTCTAGGGGCTTCACTGCCACGGCGATGTGAGCTGTGAGCTATGAGCTGTAAGTTTCTGCCGCTCTCCGGCCCCGCATTCCGTCGCAGTTTCTCATGGCTCACCACTCACAACTCACCGCGCCGTCATGTTCTTGCTCTTTCCGGGCCAAGGCTCGCAGAAGCCGGGTATGGCGAAGGACCTCGCCGCCGCCTTTCCCGCCGCCGCTGACGTCTTCGCGCGGGCGGATGAGGCGCTCGGCGCTCCGCTCAGCACGCTCTGCTTCGAGGGGCCGGCCGAGGAGCTGACGCTCACGCACAACGCGCAGCCGGCGCTCCTGGCGCATGGCGCGGCGGTGTGGGCGGTGGTGAAGGACCAGCTCTCGGCGAAGGCGCAGGGGGCGGCGGGGCACTCGCTCGGGGAGTTCTCGGCGTATCATGCCGCCGGCGCGCTCCCGCTCGAGGATGCGCTGCGGCTGGTGCGGCGGCGCGGGGAGCTCATGTACGAGACGGGGGTGAAGGTCCCCGGCGCGATGGCGGCGATCCTCGGCGAGCTGCAGCGGCCGATCGAGGAGATCTGCGGCGAGGCGAGCGCGAAGGGCGTCTGCGTGCCGGCGAACTACAACAACACCGAGCAGATCGTGATCTCGGGCGAGGTCGCGTCGGTGGAGGCGGCGATGGAGCTGGCGAAGGCGGCCGGCGCCAAGCGCGCGATGCGCCTCCCGGTGAGCGGCGCCTTCCACAGCCCGCTGATGCAGCCGGCGCAGGCCGGACTCGGCGAGGCGCTGCAGGCGGCCCAGTGGCGCGACCCGAACATGCCCGTCTGGAGCAACGTGACCGCCGAGGCGGTCGGCGACGCCGCGACGGCGCGCGACCTGCTGCTCAAGCAGCTGACGTCGCCGGTGCGGTGGGTGGAAGTGGTGCGCAACGTGGCCGCCCGCTTCCCCGGCACGACGTTCGTCGAGATGGGCCCGGGCGCGGTGCTGAGCGGGCTGGTGAAGCGACTGGCGCCGGATTGTCGCACCATGACCTGTGGGACGGTTTCCGAGGTTGAGAGCCTGATGGCGATGAAGGCTGAAGGTTGAAGGATGAAAGTTGAACCGCGTTCCTCCCCTCGCTTCGCATCGTCCGTCGCACTTTCCACCTTCATCCTTCAGCCTTCATCCCCATGAAAGTCGACCTCACCGGCAAAGTCGCCCTCGTCACCGGCTCCACCCGCGGCATCGGCCGCGCCATCGCGGCGGAGCTGGTCGGCTGCGGCGCGAAGGTCGCGGTGGTCGGGCGTGACCTTGCCAAGGCCGAGCAGGTGGCCGAGCAGCTCGGCGAGGCGCGCGGCTTCGCGTGCGACATCAGCGTGCCGGCGGATGTCACGATGCTCGTCCAGACCGTGGAGGACGCGTTCGGCTCGTGCGACATCCTCGTGAACAACGCGGGCATCACGAAGGACAACCTGATGCTGCGGATGAAGGACGAGGACTGGGACGCGGTGCTGGACACGAACCTGCGGTCGGCGTTCATCGCGATCCGGGCGGTCCAGCGCGGGATGATGAAGCGGCGCTGGGGCCGGATCATCAACATCGCGTCGGTGGTGGGGCTGATCGGGAACAAGGGGCAGGCGAACTACGCCGCCTCGAAGGCCGGACTGATCGGGCTGAGCAAGTCGGTGGCGAAGGAGCTGTCGAGCCGGAACATCCTCTGCAACGTGGTGGCGCCGGGGTTCATCAAGACGGACATGACCGACGCGATGACGGAGGAGGCGGTGAAGGCGCTCTCGGCGCAGATCCCGCTCGAGCGGTTCGGAACTCCCGAGGACATTGCGGGGTTGGTGGCGTTCCTGGCGTCGGACCGGGCTGCCTATATCACAGGACAGGTCATCGCCTGTGATGGCGGCATGGTGATGTGAGAAGGAGCGAGGAGCGAGGGGAAGGGGAAGGGGCGAGAGGAAGGGGGAGGGCCCAGCGGGAGGGCCCAGCGGGGAGGGCGGCCTCTCCCTCGAGGTTCCCCCCTCGGCCCTCCCGCTTCCCCTTGACCCTCGGTCTTTCCCCTCGCTCCTCGCTCCTTCGTCCACCTATATTTAGGCGTTGGCAATCCCACCCAATTCGGAGCGTTTTCGCATGGCCGACCATACCGCGAAGGTCAAGGACATCATCGAGAAGGAGCTGGGCGTCGAGCGTGAGAAGCTGACCGATGGCGCGAGCTTCATCGAGGACCTGGGCGCCGACTCGCTCGACATCGTCGAGCTGGTCATGGAGTTCGAGAAGGAGTTCAACATCGACATCCCCGACGAGGATGCGGAGAAGCTCCGCACGGTCGGCGACGCGATCACGTACCTGAACGCCAAGATCGGAAGCTGAGATGGGGTCCTTGAAGCGCCGGGTGGTCATCACGGGAGCCGGGTGCGTCACGTCGGTGGGCAACGACGTGGCCTCCACGTGGCAGGCGCTGCTCGACGGGAAGTCGGGCGGCGGACCGATCACGCGATTCGACGCCACGGCGTTCAAGGTGCGCTTCGCCCATGAGGTGAAGGGCTTCGACGTGACGCAGTACATGGAGAAGAAGGAAGCGAAGCGCAGCGACCTGTACACCCAGTACGCGATGGCGGCGTCGGTGCAGGCGATGCGGGACGCGGGGTTCGGCGACAAGACGGGATACGACCCGGAGCGCACGGGCGTGATCATCGGCTCGGGCATCGGCGGGATCGCGACGTTCGAGGAGCAGTGCCGGATCTGCGAGCGGGACGGCCCGAACCGGATCTCGCCGTTCTTCATCCCGATGTTCATCGGCGACATCGCGGCGGGGGTGGTGTCGATGAAGTTCGGCGCGAAGGGGCCGAACTACGCGACGCAGTCGGCGTGCGCGACGTCGGCGCACGCGATCGGGGATGCGTTCCGGATGATCGCGTACGGCGACGCGGACGTGATCATCGCCGGCGGGTCGGAGGCGGCGGTGTCGCCGGTGTCGATCGGCGGCTTCGCGAACATGCAGGCGCTGTCGACGCGGAACGAGTCGCCGGAGACGGCGTCGCGGCCGTTCGACCAGACGCGCGACGGGTTCGTGCTGGGCGAGGGGGCGGCGAGCGTCATCCTCGAGGAGTACGAGCACGCGAAGGCGCGCGGCGCCAACATCTACTGCGAGATCGTGGGCTACGGCGCGACCGGCGACGCATACCACCTCACGGGCCAGCCGGAGGACCATGAGGGGCTGCAGCGCGCGATGCGCCGCGCCCTCCAGGACGGCGGTCTCACGCCGGCGGACGTGCAGTACGTGAACGCGCACGGCACGTCCACGCCGCTGAACGACCCGAACGAGATCCGCGCGATCAAGAAGGTCTTCGGCCCGCAGGCGACGGGGCTCAACGTGAGCTCCACGAAGTCGTCCACCGGGCACATGCTCGGCGCCGCCGGCGCGGTGGAGGCGATCTTCTCGGCGATGGCGATCCGGCACGGCATCATCCCGCCGACGATCAACCTCACGACGCCGGATCCCGAGTGCGACCTGGACTGCACGGCGAACGTGCCGGTGAAGCGGGAGGTGCATGCGGTGCTCTCCAACTCCTCCGGGTTCGGCGGGCACAACGTCTCGATCGCGTTGCGACGGCTGACGGACTGACGGGATCATGGCGACCGCGCTGACGATCCCCTTCGAGCGCATCGCCGACCCCGCGGTGCGCCGTATCGCGGAGCAGGTGGCCGCGGGCACCCGCCTCACGCAGGCGGACGGTGTCACCCTCTTCGCCTCGCCGGACCTCACGGGCGTCGGCCTCCTGGCCGACGCGGTGAACCGGGCGAAGCACGGGGACGTGGTCACGTTCGCGTCCAACCAGCACATCAACCCGACGAACATCTGCACGCTGCGCACGACCTGCGTGTTCTGCGGGTATGCGCGGCTGCCCAAGGAAGCGGGCGCCTACCGCTACACGCTCGAGCAGGTGATGGCCGAGGCGCGGAGCGGCAACAACGGGATGACGCGCGAGTTCCACATCGTGGGCGGCCTCGACATGCAGGCGGGGCTGGAGTACTACACGACGATGTTCCGGGCGCTGAAGGCGGAGCTGCCGAACATCCACATCAAGGCGCTCACGGCGGTGGAGATCGCGCACATCGCGCGGATCGAGAAGCTGAGCTGGGCCGAGGTGCTGACGGCGCTGCGCGAGGCGGGGCTCGACACGATGCCCGGCGGCGGCGCGGAGACGTTCAGCGCGGCGGTGCGCGAGGAGATCGCGCGCAAGAAGCTCGGCGCCGGCGACTATGTGGGCGTGCACCGCACGGCGCACGGGCTCGGCATCCGGACCAACACCACGATGCTCTACGGGCATGTGGAGTCGTTCGCCGACCGGATGGAGCACCTGCAGATGCTGCGCGACCTCCAGGACGAGACGGGGGGCTTCCTCGCCTACATCCCGCTCGCCTACCACCCCGACGACAACGAGCTGGGGAAGAAGCTCGGGCGGCAGGGGATCGCGACGTCGGGCGTGGACGATCTGAAGAACATCGCGGTGGGACGGCTGTTCCTCGACAACGTGGCGCACGTGAAGAGCCACTGGATCATGGTGACGCCGGCGATCTCGCAGGTCGCGCTGCACTACGGGGCGAACGACCTCGAAGGGACGGTGGTGCGGGAGAAGATCTACCATGCGGTGGGGGCGCATACGCCGCAGGCGATGACGCTCGATGACCTCCTTCGGCTGATCAGGGGCGCGGGGAAGATCCCGGTGGAGCGAGATTCATTTTACCAGACCATTCGGGCGTTTGACGGGGACGGGATGAAGGCTGAAGGAGGAAGGATGAAAGATGCCGCCGCCTCTGCTTCCTCCCTCGTCGCCTAGCCCATGCGCCTCGGCCGGATCCCCTACATCAACTGCTTCCCCGTGTACGGGGCGGTGGACCGGGGGATCGTGCCGATCGATGCGGAGCTGGTGGATGGGGTGCCCACCGCGCTCAATCGCATGATGGCCGAGGGGGCGCTCGACGTGTCGGTGGTGTCGGCGGTGGAGTATGCGCGGGACAGTGCGCGGTACCTGCTGCTCCCCGACCTCGCGATCAGCTGCGACGGGCCGGTGCGGAGCGTGATGCTCTTCTCGCACCTGCCGGCCGAGCAGCTCGGGGGGAAGCGGGTGCTCGTGAGCCGCTCGTCGATGACGTCGGTGCACCTGCTGGAACTGCTCTTCGAGCATGTCTGGCATGCGCAGCCGGAGTTCGTGCCGGGCGACGCCGAGGCGGACTCGATCGGGAAGGACGACCCGTCGGAGGTCGCGGCGCGACTGGTGATCGGCGACGCGGCGCTCATGCTGCAGAGCGCGGAGCATCCGCTCGCGCAGGCGCATGGCGGGTTCTACCAGCACGTGTACGACCTGGGTGCGGAGTGGAAGGCGTGGACGGGCCTGCCGTTCGTCTTCGCGGTCTGGGTGGCGCAGCGGACGACGCCGGTGGACGAGGCGCTGCGCCTGCATGCGAAGCTCATCGCCTCGCGGGACTGGGGGCTGCAGCACCTGCCGGAACTCTCGGCGCAGGCCTCGCGCGCGACGGGGGTGCCGGTGACCGAATGCCGACACTATTTCGACGGACTCGACTGGCGGCTGGGCCTCGCCGAGCTGGAGGGGCTGACGGAGTTCTTCCGCCGGCTCGAGTTGGCGGGTCGCGTTCCGAGGGGCAAGCTGGCGTTCCTGCCCGCATCCGCCGGCAGCCGCGGGAAGTAGTTCGCTTTCATCCTTCATCATTCAGCCTTCATCCCGATGTCGTACGAGTCCGACCTCCTCGAGTACTACACCAAGGCCCCCTTGCTGGAGCTGGGCGCCGCCGCCGACACCATCCGCCGCCAGCTCCACCCGGAGCCGGTGGTCACGTACATCGTCGACCGCAACATCAACTACACGAACGTCTGCGTGGCCGACTGCGGCTTCTGCGCGTTCTATCGGCGCCCGAAGGACGGCGAAGGGTGGACGCTGAGCTACGAGCAGATCGGGCAGAAGATCGACGAGGTGAAGGCGCTGGGCGGGGTGCAGATCCTCATCCAGGGCGGCCACAACCCGTACATCCCGTTCGAGTGGTACCTCGAGCTGCTCAAGTACATCAAGCGGCATCACCCGATCCACATCCACGGCTTCTCGCCGTCGGAGGTGGACTTCTGGGCGACGCTGTACCGGATGGACGCGCGGACGGTGATCCAGGAGCTGGTGAAGGCGGGGCTCGACTCGATCCCGGGCGGCGGCGGGGAGATCCTCGTGCAGCGGGTGCGCGACATCGTGGCCAAGAAGAAGGCCGGCGCGGACCGCTGGCTGGAGATCATGGAGATGGCGCACAACGAGGGGCTCAAGACCTCGTGCACCATGATGTACGGGATCGGCGAGACGATGGCGGAGCGGGTGGAGCACCTGCTGCGGCTGAAGGCGGTGCAGGACCGCACGAAGGGGTTCACGGCGTTCATCTGCTGGCCGCTGCAGCCGGAGAACACGCCGGAGATGAGCCACATGCAGAAGACCGACGCGGTGGAGTACCTCCGCACGACGGCCTTCGCGCGGACGGTGCTCGACAGCATCCCGAACATCCAGGCGAGCTGGGTGACGATGGGGATGAAGGTGGGGCAGACGGCGCTGCACTACGGGTGCAACGACTTCGGCTCGCTGATGCTCGAGGAGAACGTGGTGTCGGCGGCGAACACGACGCACCGGACGTCGATCGAGGAGATGGAACAGTTGATCCGCGAAGCCGGTTTCACTCCCATGCGCCGTCGCCAGGACTACAGCATCATCGCCCCGGCCTCGTCGGCCGCGGCGTGAGGCGCGCGTGACCCTCGACCTCCGCGTCGGCATCGGCTACGACTCGCACCGCTTCGCCGAAGGGCATGGGGTGATCCTCGGCGGCGTGCTGATCCCGGCCGCGGTGCGGTGCACCGGGCACAGCGACGCCGATGCCGTCTGCCACGCGCTCACCGACGCGCTGCTGGGCGGCGCGGGGATCGGGGACATCGGCGAGATGTTCCCCGACACCAAGGCCGAGAACGCGGGGCGCGACAGCATCGAGATGCTCGTGCTCGCCGTGGCGCGCCTCAAGGCCGCCGGGTGGGCACCGGCGCAGGCGGACATCACGGTGATCGCGGAGACGCCGAAGATCGGACCGCACCGCCCGGCGATCCGCGAGCGGCTCGCCGCGGCGCTCGGCGTGACGCCGGACGCGGTGATGGTGAAGGGGAAGACGAACGAGGGGATGGGGTGGATCGGGCACGGCGAGGGACTCGCCTGCATCGCGGTGGCCACGCTGCAGCGCATTCGGCAGGGGTGAGGTGGAGACGCTCCTCGGCTGGCTGTCGGACGCCTCGACCGGATCGCTGTACGCGCTGATCTTCCTCGCCTCGCTCATCGAGGGCGTGGTGCCGATCATGCCGGGCGACCTCGCGGCGGCGCTGCTGGCGTTCTACGCCGCGCGCTCGGGGGGCCAGCTCGCGCCGACGATCCTCGCGGTGACGGCGGGGAGCGTGCTGGGCGCGCTCATCATGTGGTCGATCGGCCGGAAGTTCGGCGCGGAGTGGGTGGCCAAGCGGATCGGCAAGTTCAAGTTCGCGGGCGGCGAGGAGAAGATCGAGGCGGCCGAGCATCGGGTGGAGGACGCGTACCAGCAGTACGGCTGGGTGGCGCTCTTCGTGAGCCGCTTCCTCCCCGGCATCCGGGCGATCGTGCCGGCGGCGGCGGGGGCCCTCAAGATCCCGTTCTGGGAAGTGACGCTGATCTTCAGCGTGGCGTCGGGGCTCTGGTACGGCGCGATCTCGTGGATCGCGTTCCGCGTGGGCGAGGACTGGGCGGCGGTGCGGCACCAGATGGAGGTGCTCGCGCGCGACGTGGGGCTGGGCGCGGTGGCGGCGGCGATCGTGCTCGGCTACTTCGGCTGGAAGCTCTGGAAGCGGCGCCGCGCCCAGATGCAGACGCGGCAACCGCAGGACACGCAGAAGCCGCAGGACACGCAGACGCCGCAGTAGATTCCGCGCGTGAGTGATCCCGCGCCGATCGACATCGCCCGCGCGTTCCTGCTGGAGCGCTTCGACGAGTTCCTCTCGCTGGAACAGGGGAGCAGCGCGCGCACGAACGAAGCGTACGGGCGCGACCTCGCGCGCCTCGCGACGTGGGCGGTGGTGAAGGGCGTCCGCGAGCCGGCGGGACTGCTGCCGGCGCACCTGCGCGAGTACGTCTATCACCTGAAGGACCTCGGCCTGGCCCCGAGCAGCATCCGGCGCGGCATCAGCGCGGTGCGGACCTGGTACCGGTTCCTGCTGGCCGAGGGCGTGGTGACGAAGGACCCGAGCGAGCAGCTGGAGACGCCGAAGAAGTGGCGGGTGCTGCCGGAGGTGCTCACCCCCGAGGAGGTGGACCGGATCATCGGGGCGATCACGCTCGACGAGCCGCTGGCGTTCCGTGACCGGGCGATGCTGGAGCTCGCGTACGCGGCGGGGCTGCGCGTGAGCGAGTGGATCGGCATCGAGTCGAAGGACGTGCTGCTGGAGGATCTCGTCGTGCGGGTCTTCGGCAAGGGCCAGAAGGAGCGGCTGGTGCCGATCGGGCGAAAGGCGGCGGGCGCGCTGGCGATGTACGCGCGGGAGCTGCGGCCGCGGCTGGAGAAGGGAAAGGGCCAGGGCCGGCTCTTCCTGAACGCGCGCGGCGAGCCGCTGAGCCGGATGGGGGCGTGGAAGATCCTGCGGAAGTACGTGGAGATGTCGGGGGTGACGAAGCCGGTGTCCCCGCACACGCTCCGGCATTCGTTCGCCACGCACCTGCTGGAAGGCGGCGCTGATCTCAGAGCCGTGCAGGAGATGCTCGGGCATGCGGACATCTCGACGACGCAGATCTATACGCATGTGGATCGGGAGCACCTCAGGCAGGTGCACAAGCAGTTCCATCCGCGCGGGTGAGTCGGTGAACGAAGGAGCGAGGAGCGAGGGGAAGGGGAAGGGGTGAAGAGAAGGGTGAGGGGCGAGTGAGAGAGAGAAGGGGGAAGGCGCCCCGCATCCGAGAACCCCGCTGAGCCGGGCTGATGTCGATGGTCCCCGTATCCCGTCCCAGTCCCGTACCCCGTACCGCCCGTGCACCCCGCATCGGGGTTCCCTCCGTATCCCGCTCCTCCTCTACATTTCCGCGATGCTTCTCGTCATCGACAACTACGACTCCTTCACCTACAACCTCGTGCAGTACTTCGGGGAGTTGGGTGAGGATCCGCTCGTCGTCCGGAACGATGCGCTCACGTTGGACGCGATCGCCGCGCTCTCGCCCGAGGCGATCGTGCTGGGGCCGGGGCCTGGGGAGCCGGCCGATGCGGGGATCACGATTCCCGTCATCCAACGCTTCGGGGCGACCGTGCCGATCCTCGGGGTGTGCCTGGGGCATCAGGCGATCGGGGAGGCGTACGGGGGTCGCGTGATCCGCGCGCCGCGCGGGGTGATGCATGGCAAGACTTCCCGCATCCGGCATGACGCAACGGGACTGTTCGAGGGGGTGTCGAACCCGCTGGAGGTGATGCGGTACCACTCGCTGGTGGTGGAGCACGGCACGCTGCCGTCGGTGCTCGAGGCGACGGCGGTGGCGACGGACGATGCGACGGAGATCCACGCGCTCAAGCATCGCGTGCATCCGGTCCATGGCGTACAGTTCCACCCCGAGTCCATCGGCACGCCCGAGGGACGGCGGCTGCTCGAGAACTTCCTCACCCTCGCCCGGAGCTCGGCCTGATGCGCCCCATCGTCCCGCTCTCGTTCGCGCTCGCGCTCTTCCTGTTCGGTACCGCGACCGCCTGCGGTGGCGGCGATGCCGCGAGCGGCGGCGACGTCCCGTGGGTCACGCAGGTCGATTCGACCGGCGACACCGTGCGGATCCGGATCACCGGCGAGATCCCCGCGGCGAAGGTGCACACGCTCGTGTCGGCGATGGAGATCGGCGCGGAGGACGGGACGGAGGAGGAGACGTTCGGCTGGATCCCGACGATGGTGCCGGCGGCGGACGGCGGCGTGTACGTGTACGACGACCAGGCGAGCGCGATCCGGCAGTTCGATTCGAGCGGGACGTTCGTGCGGAACATCGGGCGGAAGGGCGGGGGCCCGGGGGAGTTCGGGCAGGTGAACGGGCTCACGCGGATGTACGACGGGCGCTTCCTCGTGTGGGACGCGACGGGTGGGCGGATCAACGTCTACTCCGACACCGGCGCATTCGAGACGATCTGGCGCGTGCCGTTCACGAGCCACTTCGGGCAGAACATGCTCTGGACGGATCGCGCGGGGCGCACCTACAGCTGGGCGATCCTCGAGCGCGACTCGGTGGACTTCACGAAGGGTGTGCGCGGCGTGATCGTCTACGACAGCGCGGGGACGGTACTCGACTCGGTGCCGTGGCCCAAGTGGGGCGAGGATCCGCCGTCGCTCATCGCGCGCAGCGCGGATGGCCGCAGCGCATCGGCGTACAGCTTCCCGTTCTGGCCGACGAGCGTGGCGGCGGTATCGCCGATGGGCGGGTTCGTGTCGGGGCCGGGCGATCCATACGTGCTGTACTTCACGGGGCGCGCGGGCGCGAAGCCGGTCCGCGTGGAGCGCGTGACCGCGCCAGTGCCGGTGTCGGCGACGGAGCGGAGCGAGGAGCGCGCGATGGTGGAGTTCGGGCTGCGGCGCCTCGACCCCAAGTGGACCTGGACCGTCGCGGACATCCCGGCGAACAAGCCGGCGTACGAGCAGCTCAAGATCGACCGCGACGGTCGGGTGTGGGTGGAGCTGAGCACGCCGGCGGAACCGATCCCCGAGGCGGAACGCGCGCCGGTGCGCGAAGGGGACGAGGCGCGGCCGCGGCGGTCGACGCGCACGCCGACCGTGTACGACGTGTTCTCCGCCGACGGGCGACTGCTCGGGCGCGTGGCGTTGCCGCGTCGCGTCACGCTCTACGATGCCGCGGGGGATGCGGTGTACGCGGTGCGGCGCGACTCGTCGGACGTGGAGTACGTGGTGCGCTATCGCCTGGAGCCGTCGCTGCCGCGCTGACCGGCCCGGCGTCCTGCGAGGAATGGGCGGGATCGCGCCGAGCCTGTCGGGCGGGGCCGCGGTGCATGGAGCGGGGAACGGTCGCGCCGGCGCGCCCGGGCGCGCCGCTCGAGCTGCGGGCGGTGAGTTCGAAGCCGGACACGAGGTCCGACAACTGCTCCGCCTGTGACGCCATCTCGACCGCCGCGCTCGCCGACTCCTCGGAGTTGGCCGCGACCTCCTGGGTGGTCGTGTTCATCCGGTCGATGGCGCCGTTGATCTGGTCGACGCCGAGCCGCTGCTGCGTGGCGGCCTCGGCGATGGCGGCGATGACCTCGCCGACCTTGCCGACGCGCTCGTTGATCTCGGCGAGCTGCTGCGTGACCTCGTGGTTGATGCTCACGCCGCTGTCGGCGTTCTGCACCGACTCCTCGATGAGGTTCGAGGTGTTGCGGGCGGCGTCGGCGGAGCGGATGGCGAGGTTGCGGACCTCCTCGGCCACGACGGCGAAGCCCTTGCCGGCGTCTCCGGCGCGCGCGGCCTCGACGGCGGCGTTGAGCGCGAGGAGGTTGGTCTGGAAGGCGATCTCGTCGATCGTCTTCACGATCTTCGCGGTCGCGTCGCTGGAGGCCTTGATGCGCCCGATCGCCTCGGAGAGCCGGTGCATGGAGGCGGCGCCGTTCTCGGCGCTGGCGCGGGCCTCTCCGGCGAGGTCGCGGACCTGCGCGGCGTTGGTGGCGGTGGTGCGCGTGCCGCTGGCGAGTTCGTTGAGCGAGGCCGAGACCTCTTCGAGCGCCGCGGCCTGCTGCGAGGCGCGCGAGGCGAGCGCCTCGCTGCCGGAGCCGATCTGGCCGGAGGCACTCGCGACCTGCTCGGAGGTGCTCGCGACCGCGGAGAGCGCGCCGTCGAGGTTCTCGGCGGCCATGTTCACGGCGTCCTTGATGCGCGCGTGGTCGCCCTGATAGTCGCCGTCCACGCGGGCCGTGAGGTCGCGCTGGGCGAGGCGCTCGAGCACGACCGACGCCTCGTTGATGGGCGCGAGGATCGCGTCGAGCGTGTCGTTCACGCCGGTGATGATGTCGCGGTAGTCGCCCTCGAAGCGCGACGCGTCGGCGCGGGCCTCGAGATGGCCGGCCGCGGCCTGCTCGGTGATGACGCCGAGCTCCTTGGTGAGGTCGGCGTTGACACGGACGACGGTGGCGAAGGCGCGCGAGAGCGAGTCGTGCTCGGACTTGGGCTCGACGACGATGTGCATGTTGCCGCGCGCGACCTCCTGCGACGCGGCGGTGAGGCCGCGGAGGTAGGCGAGGAGATGGCGGAGCGATCCGCTGAGCTGCGCGACCTCGTCCTCGCCCGGGACCGGCGCGACATCGGTGCGCGTGTCGCCGACGGCGAGCCGCTCGGCGAGGTGGGCGGCGTCGACGATCGGCGCGGCGAGCCTGCCGGCGATGAGGCGTGCCACCCAGGCGACGACGATGGTGACGCCGAAGGCGACGAGGATGAGGAGGTTGGCGAGGCTCGTCGCGGCCGCGAAGGCGGACCGCGACGGCTCGACGATGAGGACGCTCGCCTTGCCGTCGCCGAAGCCGGTGTAGATGCCGGGATTGTTGCCCGACGGCTGGATGGGCGCGAAGCCGGCGAGGGAGGCGGTACCGCGGAAGTCGGCGGTGGTGGAGCCGACCGCGTGGGTGCCGATGGCGTCCTTCAGTGCGGGATCGTCGAAGGCGGAGGTGAAGAGATGCGTCGGGTCGCTCGCCGCGACGATGCGTCCGTCGGCATCGAGCACGAAGGCGGCGACGGTGGTGCCGTCCTGCGACGTGCGCTCGACCATGTGGAGCGCGGCGGCGGTGAGGGCCTGCCAGTCGAGGTCGACGACCATGACGCCGGAGATGCCGGTGGCCGACTCGACCCCTTCGGCCAGGCGAACGCGGAGGGTGCCATCCGCGGTGCGCTCAGGCTCACCGACGAAGGCGGGGGCTGACGGGGCAACGGACGAAGTGAACCAGGCGCTGCCCTTGGCCGCGGCCGGATCCGCCTGACCGCTCTCGGCGATGAGGGAACCGTCGAGCCCATAGATGCGCGCCGCGTTCACGAGCCCCGAGCGGGCCCGGAAGGCGTCGAGCGTGTTGCGGGTGGCGGTCGGATCCCCGAACCCCATCGCCGCGGCGACGACCTCGCCCGTGGCCGCGCTGGCGCGCAGCTCGAGGGCCCGCTCGTAGAGGACACGGTCGAGATAGCGCGCGACCTGACCGGCAGCATCCGCCCGGGCCGCGCCCACCTGCTCGGCGACGGCGCGACGGGAGTTGCTCACGGCGAGCGCGAGCGACAGCACGAGCGGCACGAGGGCCGCGACGAGCAGCGCCGCCTGCAGCTTGCGGCTGATGGTGTTCAGGAAGCGCGACATCCCGGTCAGCGGTAGACGATGGGAAGGAGGACCACCGACTTCACCGGCTGGCCGTTGAGCTGACCCGGCTTGAAGCGGATCTCGGGGACGACACCCTTGGCGGCCTCGGCGAGCGCCGGGACGGTGCTGCTGAGGACCTGGATGGTGGCCGGATCGACCTTGCCGGTCTGGTCGACGACGAACTGGACCTGGACGGTCCCGGTGACGCCGGCGCGCTGGAGGGCGGCGGGGTAGGAGCGGGCGAGGAGCCGCGCGGTCATCTCCTGCGAGGAGAGCTTGGCGGGCGAGTCGAGCTCCGAGGGGCTATAAACGGTCGCGTCCTGAGCCTGTGCGGCCATGGGGACGATGAAGGCCAGGACGGCCAAAAGCCGCCCAAGCGACTTTCCGGTGAGGAGGGACATGACGAACTCCGTGGGAGGGTCTGGGGCAGAGGTGCTGACACCCCCAGTGTCGGCGGACGAGGCCCGAACATGACCCGTTGTCACTGTATCGTCCGTGGACACCGAGACAGGCCGCCAGCAGCGCTCCGCACGAGTGGAAAGCCTTTCATGCGAACAGCTTTGTGAGCCCCACTTGTCCACCGCCGTGCCCCCCATAGATTCGACTGGCGTGGATTTTGCGTACGCGCGACCCCTTCCGGTGAGCTCCGAATGACCACGCTCGCCGTCATCCCCGCCAGACTCGGGGCCACCCGGCTCCCCCGCAAACCGCTCCGCGAACTCGGCGGCGCCCCCCTCGTGGTCCGAGTCCTCGAGCGCGTCCAGTCGCTCGGATTGGCCGACGAGGTCGTCGTGGCGACCGAGGCCGAGGAGGTCGCCGACGTGGTCCGCCGTGCCGGCGGCCGCGCGATGATCACCTCCGACCAGCACCCGTCAGGGACGGATCGCGTGGCCGAGGTGGCGATGCATCCGGACTTCCTGCGGCATGACGTGATCGTGAACGTGCAGGGGGACGAGCCCTTCATGCGCGGCGACGCGATGGCCGGCTCGATCGCGATGGTGCGCGACCATGGGTTCGACCTGGGGACCGCTGCCGGGAAGCGCACCGCGGCGATCATGGACGACCCGAACTGCGTGAAGGTCGTGCGCGCCGACGACGGGCGCGCGCTCTACTTCTCGCGCGCGCCCATCCCGTTCCTCCGCGACGAGTCGGACGCGCCCACGCGCGACGCGCTCGTGCTGCAGCACATGGGGATCTACGCCGCCCGCCGCGAGGCGCTCGCCAAGTGGGTCTCGCTCCCGCCGCACCCGCTCGAGCTCGTCGAGAAGCTCGAGCAGCTCCGCGCCCTCGCCGCCGGCCTGGCGATGGGCGTGGCGATCGTCGATGCCCCGTCGTGGGGCGAAGTGAACACCGAGGACGACCTCGTGCGCGCGAACGCGCACTGGGCAACCTCCGCCACCGGACCCACCCGATGACGCCGACCACCCCGCATTCCTCCCCCAAGTACATCTTCGTCACCGGCGGCGTGGTCTCGTCGCTCGGCAAGGGCATCGCGGCGGCCTCGCTCGCGCGGCTGCTCGTGGAGCGCGGCCTGCGCGTCACGATGATGAAGCTCGACCCGTACCTCAACGTGGACCCGGGGACGATGTCGCCGTTCCAGCACGGCGAGGTGTTCGTGACGGACGACGGCGCCGAGACGGACCTCGACCTGGGGCACTACGAGCGGTTCATCGACCGGCCGCTGACGCAGGCGAACAACATCACGACGGGGCGCATCTACTCCAACGTGATCACGAAGGAGCGTCGCGGCGAGTACCTCGGCTCGACGGTGCAGGTGATCCCGCACATCACCGACGAGATCAAGAGCGCGGTGCGCCGCGTGGCGCCGGAGAACGACGTGGTGCTCGTCGAGGTGGGCGGCACGGTGGGCGACATCGAGTCGCTGCCGTTCCTCGAGGCGATCCGCCAGTTCCGCCATGACGTGGGGCGCGAGAACACGCTGTTCATCCACCTCACGCTCGTGCCGTGGATCGCCGCGGCGGGCGAGGTGAAGACGAAGCCGACGCAGCACTCGGTGCGCGACCTGATGGAGATCGGCATCCAGCCGGACATCCTCATCTGCCGCAGCGAGCGGCCGCTGGCGGAGGACGTGAAGCGGAAGATCGCGCTCTTCTGCAACGTGGAGTTCGGGGCGGTGATCGAGAGCCGCGACGTGAAGACGATCTACCAGATCCCGCTGGTGTTCCGCGAGCAGAACTTCGATGATCTGGTGTGCCGCAAGCTGGGGCTCGAGACGAAGCAGCCGGACATGACGGCGTGGAAGGCGCTGGTGGACCGGGTGATCGCGCCGAGCCGGAAGGTGCGGATCGCGGTGGTGGGCAAGTACACCGACTACGTGGACTCGTACAAGAGCGTGCAGGAGTCGCTCATCCACGGCGGGATCGCGAACGACGTGGGGGTGGAGATCGCCTGGACGTCGAGCGACCTGTTCACCGACGCGGCGAAGGCGCGCGAGATCGTGCTCGGGTTCGACGGTGTGCTGGTGCCGGGCGGCTTCGGCGTGCGCGGCGTGGAAGGGATGGTCGAGTGCATCCGCGCCTGCCGCGAGACGCAGACGCCGTTCTTCGGCATCTGCCTCGGGATGCAGGTGGCGATCATCGAGTTCGCGCGGCACGTCTGCGGGATCGACGACTCCAACTCGAGCGAGTTCGCGCCGGAGTGCAGCAACCCGGTGATCTCGCTGCTGGAGAGCCAGCAGAACGTGAAGGACATGGGCGGCACGATGCGGCTGGGCTCGTACGCCTGCCGCCTCAAGCCCGGCTCCAAGGCGGCGGAGATCTACGGCCAGCCGGAGATCAGCGAGCGGCACCGGCATCGCTACGAGGTCTCCAACCAGTATCGCGAGACCTTCCAGCAGCACGGGATGCGGCTCTCGGGGCTCTCGCCCGACGGGTCGCTCGTGGAGATGATCGAGCTGCCGGACCATCCGCACTTCGTGGCCTGCCAGTTCCATCCGGAGCTGAAGTCGCGGCCGACGCGCCCGCATCCGCTCTTCTCGGCGTTCGTCGCCGCGGCGGCGCAGAAGGCGAGCGCCGCCGGCGCCGCGCGCGGTCCCGCCCAGCTCGCCGAGGCGAACTGATGCCGGCGACCTTCCCGACCGACCGGCTCTTCCTGATCGCGGGGCCCTGCCAGGTGGAGGGCGACGAGCTGATGTTCCGCGTCGCCGACCACCTCGCGCGGCTCGCGGAGAAGGTGCCGGGCGGGATCATCTTCAAGGCGAGCTTCGACAAGGCCAACCGCTCCAACGCGGGCGCGATGCGCGGCCCGGGGATCGAGGCGGGGCTGGCGTCGCTCGTGCGGGTGCGCGAGCGGAGCGGGCTGCCGGTGGTGACCGACGTGCATCTCCCCGAGCAGTGCGCGATGGCGGCGCAGGCGGTGGACGTGCTGCAGATCCCGGCGTTCCTCTGCCGCCAGACGGACCTGCTCGAGGCGGCCGGCGCGACGGGGAAGCCGGTGAACGTGAAGAAGGGGCAGTTCCTGCACCCCGAGGGCATGGCGGGTGCGGTCGCGAAGGTGCGCGCCGCGTACGC
Organism: Gemmatimonadota bacterium; assembly: GCA_016714015.1. Classification (NCBI taxonomy): domain Bacteria; kingdom Pseudomonadati; phylum Gemmatimonadota; species Gemmatimonadota bacterium. Next base: position 625,699 of record JADJNZ010000004.1, on the reverse strand, counting down.
GACCTCGCCGCAGGCGGCCGAGGGACCCTGCGAGATCGCGGTCACGGAGCGCGGCTCGTTCTTCGGGTACGGGGACCTCGTGGTGGACATGCGGAGCTTCATGCGGATGCGCGAGGCGACCTCGGCGCCGGTGATCTTCGACGCGACGCACTCGGTGCAGCGGCCGGGGCAGGGACAGGGCGGCGCCTCGGGCGGGGCGCGCGAGTTCATCCCGCCGCTCGCGCTCGCGGCCATCGCCGCCGGTGCCGACGGGCTCTTCATGGAGACGCACCCCGACCCGGACCATGCGCCGAGCGACGGGCCGAACATGGTGCCGCTGCACGAGCTCGACGCGCTGATCGAGAAGTGCGTGGCCACCTGGGAGCTGGTGCGCGGATGATCCTCGGCACGAGCGGGGTCACGATCGATCCGGCGCAGGCGCGGCGCATCCGCCTCGTCTGTTTCGACGTGGACGGCGTGCTCACCGACGGCGGGGTGATCCTCGGCGACGCGGCGGGGCAGCGCGTGGAGCTCAAGCGCTACGACATCCAGGACGGGCTGGGGATCGTGATGCTCAAGCAGGCGGGGATCCTCACCGCGATCATCACCGGGCGCGAGTCGGAGAGCGTGCGGCTGCGCGGGATCGAGCTGGGCGTGGACGACTGCATCCAGGACAACAAGGCGCGGAAGGTCTCGGCGCTGCGGCAGCTGCTCGAGCGGCGCGGGCTCCAGTGGGAGGAGGTCGCGTTCGTCGGCGACGACCTGCCCGACCTGGGCGTGCTGCGGCGCGTGGGGATGCCGGTGTGCGTGGCGAACGCGACGGCCGAGGCGCGGCGGACGGCGACGGTGCAGCTGACGAAGAGCGGCGGGGCGGGGGCGGTGCGCGAGTTCTGCGAGGCGCTGCTGCGCGCGCGCGGCGAGTGGGACACGCAGGTGGAAGCGTACGTCGCGGCGCGGATGGAGGAACTGTGAGCCAGGAACGGATCGTCGAGCGCGGGCGTCGCGTGCTGCGGCTGGAGCAGGAAGCGATCGGCGTGGCCGTGGAGCGGCTGGGCCCGTCGTTCGCGCGGGCGGTGGAGCTCATCAAGGGATCGAGCGGGCGCGTGATCGTGTCGGGGATCGGGAAGTCGGGGCTGATCGGCCGGAAGATCGCCGCGACGATGACCTCTACCGGGACGCCCGCGTACTTCCTGCATCCGACCGAGAGCGTGCACGGCGACCTGGGCATCGTGACGGACAAGGACATCGCGATCCTGCTCTCCAAGAGCGGCGAGACGGTGGAGCTGCTGCCGCTGCTGGAGCAGCTGACGCGGCTCGGCGTGCCCTGCATCGCGATCACCGGCGACGCGGCCTCGACGCTGGCGCGCACCTGCACGGTCTCGCTCGACGGCTGGGTGCGCGAGGAGGCGTGCCCGCACGACCTCGCCCCCACGACGAGCACGACGCTGGCCCTCGCCCTCGGGGACGCGCTCGCGGTGGCGTTGCTGGAGGAGAAGGGGTTCCGGCGGGAGGACTTCGCGCGGTTCCATCCGGGCGGGTCGCTGGGACGGAAGCTGCTGCTCCGCGTGCGCGACGTGATGGTGAGCGACGCCCTCCCGATCCTGCCCGGCACGGCGACCATGCGCGAGGCGGTGGTGCAACTCGCCGAGCGGCGGGGTATCTGCGTGATCGCCGCGCCGGATGGCCGGTTGCTCGGCGTCATCACCACCGGAGACCTCTCGCGCCTCATGGAGCAGGAACAGGAGATCTTCCCCATCCCCGTCGAACGCGTCATGACGCGCACGCCCAAGTCGATCCGCGCCGACGAGCTCGGCAGCGCCGCGGTGCACCTGATGGAGACGAAGGGCATCATCGCCCTGCCGGTGCTCGACGACGCGGAGCGCGTGGTGGGGGTGGTGCACCTGCACGACCTCATGCGCGCGGGAGCGGTCTGATGCGGCGTCACCTGCATGGCATGCCGCGCCTCGTCGCGGTGCTGGCGCTGGCCGCCGCCGCGAGTGCGGGCGCCTGTTCGAGTCCCGGCGGGGAGCCGGCTGTCGGCACGGACGAGCTCGCGATCCTCGACTCGGCCGACCAGGTGGCGTTCGGCTTCCGGACCCTCGTGACCGACGGCGGCCTGCTGCGCGCCGAGGTGTTCGCCGACACGGCGCTCTTCCTCGACCAGAACACGCGCGCCTCGCTGCGCAACGTGCACGGCGACTTCTTCGGGGCCACGGGCTCGAAGGAGGCGACGATGACGGGGCGGCTCGGTTCGATCAACACGCGGGCGAACGTGCTGGAGGCGTGGGGGAACGTGGTGATCACGTCGGTGGACGGCCGCGTGCTGAAGACCTCGATGATCCGCTACATCCAGTCGCAGAACCTGGTGATGTCCGACTCGGCCTTCGTGCTCACCGAGCCGGGGGAGAAGGAGATGCGCGGGATCGGCTTCCGGACGGACCCGAGCCTGAACGCGGTGCAGGTGCTGCAGGTGGAGCGTGGGCGCGGTGGTGCCGTGCGCCTTCCGGACGGTGCGTGAGCCGTTCGCGCCTCGCCTCCCTGGCCGCGCTCGTCGCGCTCGCGCTGCTGCCCGCCGCGGCGGCGGCGCAGGAGTCGCGCGGGGTGTGCGAGGTGGAGATCCGGGGCGTGGTGCGGGGCGGGGTGCTGGTGACGACGATGAACCGCTCCAAGATGCCCGACGGCACGAGCCGCACCTTCTTCGGCGGCGGCGTGGACGCGATCTGCATCGGGCAGGGGAACCGGTTGCTCGCCGACAGCGCCGAGCACTATGAGGACCGGGGCGAGCTGATCCTGATCAACCGCGTGCGGTACACCGAGCCGCGGATGAACATGCAGTCGGACCGGATGGTGTACTTCACGCGCGACGAGCGGCTGATCGCGACGGGGAACGTGCGGGGCAAGACGAACACCGGGACGCGGTTCACCGGTCCGTTGATGGAGTACTTCCGGGCCAAGCCGGGCCTGCGCGCGACGCCGTCGTGGCGGGCGCCGGGGCGTCCGTTCGTTCGGATGGCGCCGCAGGACTCCGCCGCGTCGCGACCGGCGCGGGCCGCTGCCGCCCCGTCGACGGGGGCGCCGCGCGACAGCTCCACCCGAGGCGACTCCACCGACATCACCGCCGACCTGGTGATCTCGGAGAATGACTCGCTGGTGTGGATGTCGGGGACGGTGGTGATCGAGCGGACCGACATGCGCGCCACCGGCGACTCGGCGACGCTCGACCAGGGGACCGGCTTCGCCCGGTTGCTCGAGGACCCGAAGGTGGTGGGACATGGCCAGCGCCCCTTCACGATGGACGGGATCGAGATCGACATCTGGTCGCAGGAGCAGAAGCTCGAGCGGGTGCGGTCGTCGGGCGAGGCGCAGGTGGTGAGCGACTCGCTCAACCTGAAGGGGGACACGATCGACCTCCGGTTCGCCGACCAGCTCATGCAGCGGGTGTACACGTGGGGTGGCCGTGCGATCGCGATCACGCCGCAGCAGGAGATGGAGGCCGACTCGCTCGACATCCGGATGCCCGGCCAGAAGATCCGGGAGTTGCACGCCCTCGGCCGGGCGGTGGCCTTCACCGTGACCGACTCGCTCCGGATCGAATCGACGGAGCGGGACTGGATCCGCGGGGACACGATCGTCGCCCTGTTCGACAGCGCGGCGGTGGACGACACCGCCTCGGCGCGGATGAAGCAGGTGACGGCGACGGGGACGGCGCGGGCCTACTACCAGCTCGCCCCCTCATCCGGGGTGAAGGGGCCGCCGAACATCAGTTATAACACGGGGCGGCTGATCGTCGTCTCCTTTGAGGCCGGTGAGGTCTCGAAGGTGGACGTGAAGGACGGGGCGCGTGGGCTCTACCTGGAGCCCGTGGCGGCCCCCGCCCCCAGCGACACCGTCCGCGGTCCCACCGCGAAGCCGGACCCGAAGCCCTCCGCCAAGCCCGTCCCGAAGCCAGCCCCCGAGCGTCCGTGACCGATCCCACCGCCTCCGGCGGCCCTGACCGCGCCCTGATCCTCCGCCTCACCGGCGGGGACCGGTCGACCGCGCTCTGCCTCCTCGCGATCTGCCAGCGCGCGGACGCCGAGGGCGTGGCGCCGTTCCATGAGGTGGCGATCGCGTACCGCGACGACCACCTCAATGCGATGCGCGCCGAGGGCCGCGACGTGGAGGCCGAAGCGGGCCGCCTGTCGGTGGACGAGGTGCGGGACCACCTGCGGCGCGTGGCGCTGCCGCGGCTGGTGGCCTCGGGTGCGCTCGCTGCGGTGGACTTCTCCCGCGCGGACGCCGAGTTGCGGATCCGACTGGGGGACGAGCTCCGGGCGCGGCACGGCGCCGAGCCGGAGGCGCTGCAGGCGCAGCTCCGGCTCACCGGCGAGCACCCGGCCCCTGCGCGGCGGACGCCGCCCCTGGCGCAGGCCGCGGTGGGGAAGGCCAGCGTCCTCTCGGCGCACGGCCTGGTGAAGACGTACAAGAAGCGGAACGTGGTGAACAACGTCCAGCTGGAGCTGCGGCAGGGCGAGATCGTCGGCCTGCTGGGTCCCAACGGCGCGGGCAAGACGACGACGTTCTACATGATCGCCGGGTTGATCCCGCCGGCCGCGGGCACGATCCGGCTGGACGGCGACGACATCACGCGGATGCCGATGTTCCAGCGCGCGCGGCGCGGCATCGGCTACCTGTCGCAGGAACCCTCGATCTTCCGGAAGCTGTCGGTCGAGGAGAACATCATGGCGATCCTCGAGACGCTGCCGATCGACCGGCAGGAGCGGGAGCGCCGGCTCGAGGGGCTGCTCGACGAGCTGAGCATCAAGCACCTGCGGGCGAGCAAGGCGTACGCGCTCTCGGGCGGCGAGCGCCGCCGGCTGGAGATCACGCGCGCGCTCGTGACCGAGCCGAAGTTCATGATGCTCGACGAGCCGTTCGCGGGCGTGGACCCGATCGCGGTGCACGACATCCAGCAGATCGTCGCGTCGCTGAAGGACCGCGGCATCGGCGTGCTCATCTCGGACCACAACGTGGAGCAGACGCTCGACATCGTGGACCGGGCGTACATCATGTTCGACGGGACGGTGAAGGTGTCCGGCCCGGTGCGCGAACTGATCTTCGACGACACGGTGTCGAAGGTCTACTTCGGCCCGACGCTCACGGCGCGCCTGCGCGAGCGGTTCCGCTCCGAGCATCCGGAGACGGAACCTCCCTCGACCGGAGAGGCACCGTGAAGGCAGGGCTGCAGCAGTCGGCGAGGCTCGGCCAGGAGCTGAAGGTCAATCCACGCCTGTACCAGGCGATGGACATGCTCTACATGCCGCTCCTCGACCTGCAGCAGCACCTGAAGCAGGAACTGATGGTGAACCCGTTCCTCGACCTCGTGGAGCCCGAGGACGACGAGGCGGAGCAGGAGGAGGAGACGGCGGCGGAAGCGGACGCGACCGCCGAGGCGGAGCAGCCCGAGACGCCGGCGCCGGCCGACAGCGACGACGAGTCGCAGTGGGAGGAGATCCTCCTCAACGGCTTCGAGGTGGGCGGGGTGCGCGAGGAACGCGACGACCGCGAGCACTACGAGCCGGTGACGATCGCGACGCGCGGCCTCGACGACCACCTGCGCGACCAGGTGCGGCTGCTCGACCTCTCGGAGCGCGAGGAGCTGCTGGCCGACGAGTTCATCGGGAACATCAACGAGGACGGCTGGCTCGCGGCGTCGCTGGACGAGATCCTCACGGGGATCAACAACGAGCTCAAGCGCGCCGCCGAGGCGGCCGACGTGGAGCGCGAACTGCCGCTGTTCACGATGCCCGAGGCGGAGCGGATGCTGCGCACGATCCAGGCGCTCGATCCGGCCGGCATCGGGGCGCGGGACCTGCACGAGTGCCTCGTGCTGCAGCTCAAGGACTCGGGGCTGGTCGGGACGCTGTCGGAGACGCTCGTGCGCGAGCACTTCCCGGAGCTCATCGCGCACCGCTGGGTGGAGATCGGTCGCAAGCTCGGGATCCCGCCCGGCGAGGTGCAGACCGCCGCCGACGCGATCGCGAAGCTGAACCCCAAGCCGGGGCGCGCCTACGCCGAGGGCGGGGACAACTACGTCGTGCCGGACCTGATCGTGGAGAAGGTCGAAGGGGAATACCTCGTCTTCATCAACGACGCGAACCTGCCGCGGCTCAAGCTGAGCAAGTCGTACCAGGAGATCGCGCGGGACAAGAAGAAGTTCGACGGCGAGAGCAAGGAGTTCATCACGAGCCGGCTGAGCGCGGCGCAGTGGCTGATCCAGGCGATCGAGCAGCGGCGGCAGACGATGCTGAAGGTGATGCACTTCATCGTGGACCGGCAGCGCGAGTTCTTCGAGAAGGGGGAGCAGGCGCTGCGGCCGCTGACGCTGCGCGAGGTGGCCGAGGCGATCGGGATGCACGAGTCGACGGTGTCGCGCGTGACGAACGAGAAGTTCGCGCAGACGCCGCGCGGCGTGCTCCCGCTCAAGTACTTCTTCTCGTCGGCGCTCAAGAGCTCCGACGGCGAGGACGTGTCGGCGCGCGCCATCCGCTCGACGATCGAGAAGCTCGTGGCCGACGAGGATCCGAAGAGTCCGCTCACCGACCAGGCGCTCGTGGAGCTCCTGGAGCGCGACGGCGTGCAGATCGCCCGGCGCACGGTGGCGAAGTACCGCGACCAGCTCGGCGTGCTCCCGGCGCGCATGCGCAAGCGCCTCTAGTACCGCCTCTCGCACCGTCTTTCGCTCCCCCATGACCGCGACCGCCCGTCCCGCACCGTCCGTGCCCGCCGTCGACGCCCCGTTGCCGCGCGTGTCGATCCTCGTCCCGGCGAAGGACGAGGCCGAGAACCTCCCGCTCTTCGTGCAGCTCTGCGCCGAGATGATCGCGCGGCAGTCGGTCGGCTACGAGGTGGTGGTGGTGAACGACGGCTCACGGGACGACACCGTGCGGGTGCTCGCGGCGCTCGAGGCGCAGCATCCGTTCCTGCGCGTGGTGCATCATCGCGCCCAGCGGGGGATCGCCGACGCGCTGCGCACCGGCTTCCTGCACGCGAGCGGCGACATCCTCGTCTTCTATCCGGCCGACCTGCAGTTCAAGCCCGAGGACATCCCGAGCCTCGTGCAGCCGATCCTCGAGGACCGGTCGGACATGGTCACCGGCTACAAGCAGGGCGTGTACGAGAAGGCGTTCGTCTCGGGGATCTACAACCGGCTCTCGCGCTCGCTGTTCGACGTGCCGGTGCGCGACCTCAACAACGTGAAGGCGTACCGCCGCGTGATCATGGAGGAGCAGCCGGTGCGGCCGGACTGGCACCGCTACATGATCGTGCTCGCGCACGCCAAGGGCTACACCGTCACCGAGGTGCCGATCCCGCTCTACCCGCGCCATGCGGGGAAGTCGAAGTTCGGGCTCAGCCGCATCCCCATCGGGGTGCTCGACATGCTGGCGGTCTGGTTCGAGCTGCGCTTCGGGCAGAAGCCGCTGCTCGCGTTCGGCATGCTCGGCGCGGGGCTCTTCGCGCTCGGACTGCTCGCCGGGCTCGTCGCCCTCGTGCTGCTCTTCACGCGCGACATCGGCCTGCGCTGGGTGTGGACGCTCATCCAGACCTGCCTGCTGCTGGGCTCGGTCTTCTTCGCGACGGGCCTGCTCGGCGAGCAGATCGCGGTGATGCGCGCCGAACAGCGGGAACTGCGGCGGATCCTCGACGAGGTCTTGCTGGACCGCCGCGCGCGGTGACCGCGATGCGCGTGCTCTTCGTGGCGCACGCGTATCCGCGATTCCCGGCGGACGCGGCGGGCTCCTTCCTGCACCGCCTGGCGCTGGCGCTGCGAGGCCGAAGGGGCGGTGGTGGAGGTGCTCGCGCCCGCCGGCGCGGGCCTCGCCGAGCGGGAGACGATCGACGGCGTCCCGGTGCGCCGCTTCCGCTACGCGCCGCGCGGGCTGGAGACGCTCGCCTACACGGGGACGATGGCCGAGCAGGTGCTCGGGTCGCTCGGTGGCAAGGCCGCGCTCGCCGGGTTCCTCGCCGCCGGGAGCTGGGCGCTGCGCCGCGAGCTCGCGCGCTTCGCGCCCGACGTGGTGCATGCGCACTGGTGGTTCCCGGCCGGGCTGCTCGCGCTCGCGGGGGGCGGCGGCAAGCCGTTGATCACGACCATGCACGGCTCCGATGTGCGCCTCGCGCGGAAGGTCTCGGTGGTGCACCCGTTGATGCGCGCGGTGCTCCGGCGGTCGCGCGCGGTGACGTCGGTCTCGAGCTGGCTCGCGGACGAGGCGCGCGCGATGGCTCCGGAGGCGCGGATCGTCGTCGCGCCGATGCCGGCGGACACGGCGGCCTTCGCGCCGGAGGGGACGCCGGTGGCGGGGCGGTTCCTGTTCGTCGGGCGGCTGAACGCGCAGAAGGGGGTCGCCGACCTGCTCGACGCGTTCGCGCAGTTGCCGGCCGACGCGACGCTCGACGTGGTGGGCGATGGCGATGATCGCGCGGCGCTGCATGCGCGCGCCGCGAGCCTCGGCGTCGCCGGGCGCGTGCGGTGGATCGGGCACATCGACCGGTCGGCGCTCGGGGATGCGTATCGGAGCGCGATCGCGGTGGTCATGCCGTCGCGCGACGAAGGGCTCGGGCTCGTGGGCGTGGAGGCGCAGCTCTGCGGCACGCCGGTGATCGCGTATCGGTCCGGCGGCCTGCCGGACGTGGTGGACGCCGCGTGGGGCGGGACGCTCGTCGAGCCGGGTGACCTGACGGGACTCGCGGCGGCGATGCGGGCGCGACTCGTCGCGCGGAGCGCGGCGGGTGGCGTGGATGCCTCCGCCGGCGCGGCGCGCGCGCGGATGCTGGAGCGGTTCGCCCCGCGCGAAGTGGCGTCGCGCTATCTCGCGCTGTACGAACAGGCGGTGCGTGATGCGACTGCCTGACCTGCGAGAAGCGTGGGCGATGGCGCGCGGCCGCGGCGACCCGGACTCGGCGCGGGCACGCACCGCGCGCCTCATGCTCGCCGTCGCGGCGGGGCAGGCGATCTCGCTCGCGGTCTCGCCGCTCCTCACGCGCCTCTTCCCGCCCGCGGCGTGGGGCATCTTCGGGGTGTATCTCGCCGCGCTCGGCTCACTGAGCACCGCGGCGTCGTGGCGGCTGGGGATCGCGGTGGCATTGCCGGAGTCGGATGACGAGGCGGTCGCGGTGGTGGGCGCCGGGCTCTTCGCGTCGCTCGTCTCGGCGCTCGTGGCAGTGGTGGTGCTCGCCGTGGCCGGCCGGTGGATCGCCGGCGACCTGCTGCGCGCCCCGGCCGCGTACGCCACGCTCTGGCTCGTGCCACTGGGGATGTTCGGCGCGGGCGTGGCCGACGTGCTCTCCGGGTGGTGCCTGCGGCACCGCTCGTTCGATGCGCTCGTGCGGCTGCGCGTGTCGCGTTCGGTGGGGATCGCGGCGGGACAGGTGGTCACCGCGTTCCTCACGCGCGCCTCGGCGGTGGGACTGGCCCTCGGCGACGCAGCGGGACGGGTCTACAGCGCGGTGGAGATGGGCATCGTCGTGCGCCGCGCCGAGCGGGCGCGGGGCGGACGGTTCACCTGGGCCGCCACCAAGGCGGCGCTCTGGCGCTACCGCGAGTACCCGTTCGTCTCGGCGCCCTCGACGATGATCAATGCGATCGGCCTCTGGGCGCCGGTGTTCCTGCTGACGTACTGGTGGGGACCGGTCGCGAGCGGGCTCTTCGTGGTGGGACAGCGCGTGATCGGCGTGCCGATCGGGCTGCTGGGCGACTCGGCGGGGCAGGTGTACATCAGCGAGCTCGCGGCGCGGTCACGGACCTCGCGCGAGACGATGCCGGCGCTCTTCGCGAAGACCGCACGCGCACTGCTGCTGGTGGGCCTCGTGCCGATGCTCGCGATGGCGACACTGTCGCCGGTGGTGTTCCGGTTGGTGTTCGGCGCGGAGTGGACCGACGCGGGGGTGATGGTGCAGTGGCAGTCGCTCGCGCTCCTGGCGCAGCTGGTGGCGATCCCGCTCGCGCACACGTTGCTGGTCCTGCAGCACCAGCGTCGCCAACTCGGCTGGGACGTCGCGCGATTCGCGCTCACGGTGGGCGGGTTCTGGTGGGCCCACCGGTCGGGGATGGACGCCATCGCGGCCGTTGCGGTGTACAGTGCGGTGACCGCGGTGACGTACGGCCTGCTCATCGTCCTGAGCTGGCACGCGGTAGGGGAGCGGGCCGGTGTCGCGAGAGGTGACAGTCCTCCGGCGGCCGGGTAAGTTTCCCCTCGTCCGTGGCAGCGCCCGTCGCGCCCGTTCCCCTCTTCAGCACCGACCCGTGACGTCCACATCCGCCCGCCGCTGGTACGCGCATCCGGTCCTCGTCTTCGGCGTGGTCTGGGCCGTGATCCTCGGGATCTTCTTCGCCCCGCTGCTGGCCGGCGGCGTGATCATGAACCCGATGAGCGACGGCAAGGACGGCTACGTGACGCGCCACTTCGCCGCCGAGGTGATCCGGCAGTGGGGCGAGGTTCCGCGGTGGAACCCGTACATCTTCGGTGGCCTGCCGTTCCTCGGCGCGATGCACGGCGACCAGGTCTATCCGTTCTCCGTCGCGCTGCGCGCGATCTTCTCGCCGGCGCTCGGCATCGGCCTGGGCATGGTGCTGCACCTGTGGCTCGGCGCGGTGGGCCTGCTCGTGTTCCTCCGGACCCAGCGGCTCACCTGGACGGCGGCGGTGGTGGGCGCGACCGCGTACGGGATCGGTGGACCGTTCATCGGACTGTTCTATCCCGGGCATGACGGCAAGATCTACGTGCTCGGCCTGCTGCCGTGGGGGCTGATCGCGCTCACGCAGGCGACGCGCACACTGCGCCCGCTCTGGTTCGCGCTGTGGGGCGCGATCGTCGGGCTGATGCTGCTCTCGCCGCACTTCCAGATGACGTACTACGCGTCGATGCTGATGGGCGCGTTCCTCATCCTCAGCCTCGTCACCGAGACGGCGAAGTCGGCCCGGCTGAAGGTGCTCGTGATGATGGCGGTGGCGAGCGTCTTCGCGGTCGCGCTCGCGGGCGCGCAGCTGATGCCGTTCGCCGAGTACCTGCCGTTCAGTCCGCGCAGCGCGGCGGGTGGGACGTCCACCGGCTGGGAGTTCGCGACGAGCTGGGCGATGTCCGGGCTCGAGATGATCGGGTCGCTGTGGGGCGGGTTCGACGGATGGCACTCGACCTACTGGGGCGCCAATCCGTTCAAGCTCCACTCCGACTACCTCGGCCTGCTCACGGGCGTCCTCGCCATCACGGCGCTGCTGACCGTGCCGAAGGGCGGCGACCGGACGCGCGTCTGGTTCTGGAGCGGCGCCGTGGTGTTCGGGGCGCTCTGGTCGCTCGCGGCGCACACGCCGTTCTACCGGATCCCGTACACGCTGCTGCCGGGCATCTCCAAGACGCGCGCCGCGTCGATGATGTGGGGCCAGGTGTCGATGTGCGTCGCGGTGCTCGCCGCGTACGGCGTGGGGCAGCTCGAGGCGATGGGCGCCGAGGCGCGCGTTCGGTTCGCGAAGCGCGCCGGACTGGTGGTCGGCATCGGTGCGGCCTTCTTCGTGCTCGCGAGCGGGAACCTGCTGCCGGCGCTCGCCGACTCGGCCCGTCAGGGGGCCGCGTTCGAGGCGGTGTACGGCGCGCGGGTGGGCTTGCTGCTCGGCGCGGGCACCGTGCTCGCGTTCCTCATCATCGCGGCGCGCCAGCCGCGTTGGCTCGCGATCGCCGCGGCGGTGCTGCTCCTCGCCGACCTGGGCACGCAGGGTCGCCGCTTCGTGGTGATCGAGCCGCGTGGCGACGAGTACTTCGCCGCGGATCCGGCCGTCGTCGCGATGCAGGCCGACGCGAAGGAGACCACGCAGCCGTGGCGCGTGCTCCCGTTCGGGCGCGCGTTCTCGGACGACTATCTCATCGAGCACCGCGTCCGCAATGTGCTCGGGTATCACGGCAACGAACCGCACCACTACGACGAGCTGCTCGGCGGGAAGGGGCAGTGGTCCAACCTCTCCGACCAGCGCACCTGGCGCCTGCTCGGCGTGCGGTACCTCGTGGTGGACCAGGCGATCGAGGCCCCGGGCTTCGTGCCGATCGCGCAGAACGTCCGCACCTGGCTCGGTGAGCCGGCGTGGGTCTATCGCGTGCCGAACCCGACGCCGTGGGCGTGGGTCGCGCCGGTCGCGGTGAAGGTGCCGGATGAGGCGCAGGTGGTGCAGCTCGTGACCAAGGCGCCGAGTTTCTCGCCGGACCGGCTGGTGCTCGTCTCGGGCGACGCGCCGTTCGGCTCGACCGTGCCGCCCGCGGCCATGCCGGAGCCGCTCGCGGCACAGCCGGATATCCGTGTCACCGAGGGCGCACCGGGCGACTACACGCTCGCGATCACCGGCCTCGCGCAGGCGGGCGTGCTCGTGGTGAGCGAGAACTGGATGCCGTGGTGGACGGCGACGGTGGACGGCACGGCGGCACCGGTCGCGCGCGCCAACGGCGCCTTCCTCGGGATCGAGGTCCCCGCCGGCGCACGCGAGGTGCGGCTGCATCTCGACTCGCGCGGCGATGCGCGCGGCCTGCAGGCGTCGCTGTTCGGCGCCGGCGCGCTCGTGCTCCTCGCACTGAGCGGACTCCTCAAGCGGCGCGCACCGACGGGAGCCGACGCATCGGAGGCGACGGCGTGAGCGACGTCCGGGTCGTGCCGTTCGAGGCGCGGCACCTGGACGCCACGCTCGCGATGATGCGGCAGTGGAGCCCGGAGCACCCCGAGCTCGGGGAGCGCGCGCTCGTCGAGTGGCAGCGGTGCGCGCGCTACGTCGCGCTCAAGGACGAGACGGTGGTGGGGCAGATCTGCCAGGTCTCGCATGAGTTCCGCTACGGGAGCGGCACGAACGCGGGGAGCGCGCCGGTGCGGATCGGGTGGGGCATCACGCTCGTGCTCGACATGTCCGACGATGCGACGCGGAAGGCGGCCGGGCGGCAGCTGCTCGCGACGTGCGAGGAGGCGCCCGGGCTCAAGTACGCGGCGGTGGGCGTCGTCCCCGCGATCGAGCCGGCCTACCTCCGCCGCGGGCACCAGCTCACGCGCGACGCGAGCAGCTACTTCGCGCGCTTCTTCGCGCCCTCGAAGGCGCTCGCGTACTGGAAGAAGGCCACCTGGCTCGCGCCGGCGGTGCATGCGGCGAACCTCGTGTTCCAGCCCGAGACGCGCGTCCGGCACGGGAGCGTGGAGCGGATCACGCGCTTCGATCCCGCGTGGGACGCGACCTGGGACCGGCTCCTCTCCGCGCGCTACGAGCTCTACGGCCAGCGCGACGCCGAGTACCTGAACTACAAGCTCGCGCAGCCGAGCCGGGACTACCACGCGTATGTCCATCGTGGGCGCGATGGCGCGGTGGACGGGTACGTGGTCTTCCGGCGCGCCCGGCATCGCACACGGGACATGGACCTCGTGAAGATCTGCGACTTCGCCGGCACCGCGGAGAGCCTGCAGGACCTCTTCGCGACGGCGGTGGCGTTCGCGCGAACGGAGGCCCGTGGCACGTACGGCATCGTCGCGCTGAGCGCCGCCGTGGATGCGCCGCTGCTCAAGCGGGCCGGGCTGTTCGTCGCGCAGCCGTATCCGGTCGTCGTCGCCGCCGGTGTGCCGGGGAAGATGCGCGTCTCGTTCTTCGATTCGGATCTCGATGACCTCTGGTGACCGGACGGCACCACCACGGTCCGTGCGGATCGTGATCGGCTGCGACACGGACCCGGATCGCGAGGGGCTCGTCGGACCGATCCCGGCGGGTCGGCTCCAGTGGCGCGGCGTGGAGGAAGGGATCCCCGCGCTCAAGTCGCTGCTGCACGGGATCCATGATGCCCGCGGGCGCGAGCCGGTGTTCACCTGGCTCCTGCGGGCGGACGAGCAGGTGCGGGAGCTCTGCGGCGAGTACGCCTGGGTGGTCGGGGCGCATGGCGCGCTGCTGAAGAGCCTCGAGGCCTCCGGCGACGAGCTCGGCTGGCATCCGCACTTCTGGCGGCGGACCGGCCGCGACGGGAGCTGGATGCAGGAGCTCGAGGACGTCGAGTGGCAGCTGGAGATGCTGCGGTCGGCGCATGCGGCGCTCCATCCCGCGCTGCCCAACGGCGTCCGCAGCGTGCGCATGGGGTGGAACTACCACAACCTCCGCACCTTCGCCGCCCTCGATGCGCTCGGGATCCAGGTCGAGTTCTCGGCGCTGCCGGGGATGCGGACCCTCTTCGCCGACCCGCCCGCGCACCGCGAGAATCTGTTCGACTGGGTGTCCGCCCCTCGGCTCCCGTACCACGCCGCGCGGACGGATCATCGGCGCCGCGCGGGCGCCGGCGAGCCGGCCTTCGCGATGCTCGAAGTGCCGACCTTCGTCTCCGGGTCCCGCGTCTGGAGCTTGGCGTCCGGGCTGCAGCTGGCGCGGAAGACGCGCCGGACGGCGCCGTTCATGGATGCCTTGAAGCGTCCGACCTACTGGATCAACCTGACCGCCCGCCCGAATCTGTTCGGGCCGCTGGTCGCATCGCTCCGCCGCGCGCTCGTGCGGCGGGACGATCAGCCATTGGTCTTCGCGACATATTTCCACCCGGACGAGCTGCTGCCCAACCGCAGCTCCCTGTACGACCTGCCGAGCGTCCGCACCAACCTCCTCGCGCTCCTGCGCGTGTGCGAGGAGGCCGGTGTCCCGGCGGAATTCCTCCGGGCGCGGGAGCTCGCCGCGCCCGCTCCCGTCCCGAACGCCGTCCGACCGATCGCCCCGTGAGTGCCATGTCGCAGTCCGAGGAGGGGTTCCGCGCCCTCGTGGTGACCCCCACCTACAATGAGAAGGCCAATGTCCCGACGCTCGTCGAGCGCGTCCTCGCCCAGGATCCGCGGCTCGAGATGCTGTTCGTGGACGACAACTCGCCCGACGGGACCGGCGACCTGATCGCGGGGATCGCGGCCGACAATCCGCGGGTGCACCTGCTGCGGAGGGCAGGGAAGCTCGGCCTGGGCACCGCCTACCTCGACGGGTTCCGGTGGGCGCTGGCTCGGGACTACGAGCTCATCTTCGAGATGGACGCCGATTTCAGCCACGACCCGGCGCACCTGCCGCAGTTCCTGGCGGCGGCCGAGACCGCGGACTTCGTGCTGGGATCGCGGTACCTGAACGCCAAGGTGACGGTGGTCAACTGGCCGATCACCCGGCTCATGCTGAGCTACGGGGCGAACATCTACGCCCGGTGGGTGACGGGGATGCAGCTGTGGGACGCGACCGGGGGCTTCAAGTGCTTCCACCGGCGCGTCCTCGCGGCGATCGACCTCGGCGACGTCCGGTCCAATGGCTACGCCTTCCAGATCGAGATGTCGTTCCGGGCGATGCGGAAGGGGTTCAAGCCGGTGGAGATCCCCATCGTCTTCGCGGACCGGACCGAAGGGGAGAGCAAGATGAGCGGCCACATCGTCCGGGAGGCCATCTTCATGGTCTGGCGGCTCCGGTTGTGGGCGCTCACGGGGCGGCTATGAAGTTCTGGAAGATGTCGGGGTCGGGGAACGATTTCGTCTTCCTCGACGCCCGCGGGGACGACCTGCTGGCCAAGCGGGCCTCCGATCCGGACTTCGTGCGCGCCGTCTGCACACCCCACACGGGTGTAGGTGCTGATGGAGTTGCCATCATCCAAGACGCTCACGCGCATGACTTTAGGCTCACGTACCTCAACCGGGACGGGAGCTTCGGCGAGTTGTGCGGCAACGCCTCACTCTGCGCCACTCGGCTTGCAGTGGAACTCGAGCTCGCGAGCCCGCAGGCCCTGACCTTCGCTACGGACGCCGGAACGATCCGCGGCCGGATCCGCGAAGGGCAGCCGGAGATCGACCTGCAACCGCCCCAGAACGCGCGGACTGATGCCGGCATCAGCCGCCTTCATGGGGAGATCCGGATGGGATTCGTGGAGGTCGGCGTGCCGCACTTGGTGGTGCGGACGACCTCGTCGGACCTGGCGGAGCTTTCGGTCCGAGGGCCGGAGCTCCGGTACCACGAGAGCCTTCGTGCGGGCGCCAACGTGAACTGGGTATCCCCGGACTCGGATGGCAGCTGGCGGATCCGGACCTACGAGCGTGGGGTCGAGGCGGAGACGCTGGCGTGCGGGACCGGCGCGGTCGCCAGCGCGGTCCTGTTGGGATCGTGGGGCGAGGCCGGCGGCGTGACCCGGCTCCGGACTCGATCCGGCCGGACGCTGACGGTCACGCTGCGCCCAGGTCCGGGCGGCGAAACGCCGTCCTTGGCAGGCGAGGGGCGGATCGTTTTCGAGGGCAAGCTGCGGGAACTCTGATTTCCACAGCTTATCCAGCGCCTTAGGTTACATAATACATATTAGCCATTTGGTTCGGCGAGCCGCAGATCTGGCAGGGCTGGCCTGAGCCTGTCCAGATAGCGCGCCACCAACGGCGCACTGGTCCCCCGAAAACGCGAAGGGCCCGGCATTTCTGCCGGGCCCCGGACCTCAAGTGTTACGTGAGGTGCTCTACTTCTTGCCGATCACTTCACCCAAGCGGACCCGAGCCTCGCCGGCGAAGGGCGAGTCCTCGCGACGCGCCATCTCGGCGTAGATCTTCTCGGCGCCGGCCAGGTCGTTCGCCGCGACCAGATTCCGGGCCTGCTCGATCAGGTGCATGTCGCGGTCCTGAACGAAGGCCGATGCGGCGGCCGCCCGAGCGTACGCCGCGGCTGCTTCCGTCGGCTTGCCCTGCGACTCGTAGGCCGCGCCGATCAGGCTCTGGACCCCGGCCGTGAGCGCCTTGGGCGCCGACCGGAGGGCGGACTCGAGGACCGTGACGGCTTCCGGACCCTTGCCCTGGTCCATGAGCGACTGGGCGATGAGCATCGCCGCCTGGGTGCCGGCCGTCGTGCCCTGGTACCGGCTCACGACCTTCTCGAGCTCCGGGATCGCGATCGCCTGGTTGCCACCCATGAAGGAGGCTTCGGCGGCCGCGTAGGCCAGGCCGCCCTTCTCTTCCTTGATCTGGCCGGAGCGCTGGTACAGCCAGAACCCACCCGCGCTGGCGGCGACGACGATCGCGCCGACGAGGATCTTCTTCTGGTGGATGATCCACAGCTCGCCGAGGGACTCGGCTTCGATGGTCGGCGTGGGGCGCGCCGCCTCTCCGGTGTTCGTCATGGGGTGTTCGTCGGTGGTGATGGCCGCGGCAGGCCCTGCGCCGCGCGGCAGCCGTGAAAGGTAGTCGTACACGGCCTCCTATAGAAGAGAAGCCGCGCGCGACGTGCCAGCAGTGCCCCCGGGCAGACTCGAACTGCCGACCTGCGGTTTAGGAAACCGTCGCTCTATCCACCTGAGCTACGGGGGCGAAGCACCGGAAAGTAATGAGGGGGCCCATCGCCTGTGGATGGGCCCCCTCATGCGCGCCGGTGAGGCGCGGTCAGGGGCGCGGCTTGGCCGTCCTGGGTGCGGCGGCGCCGCTCGACGCGCCGGCCGAGCCGCTCGAACCACTGGAGCCACCCGAACCCTGAACCGTGGACGTGCTGCTGGTGGTCCCGACGCTCGTCCGCGGGGTCGCGGTGCCACCGCCGGTGCCGCCGCTGCCCGACTGCGTGTATCCGCGCCCGCGCACGGCGCGGCCGCCGGAGGTACCGGCCGTCTCGGACGGCGGCGTGACCGGACGGACGACCACGGGGATCCCGTAGCCCGGGACGCCATAGCCTCCCCAGCCGCCGAACGCGCCCCAGCCATAGCGGCCGCCGTACCCGTACATGGACGAGCCGTACATGTTGTAGCCGAGCGGGCAACCGATGCCGATACGCGAGCACTCGTACATCATCTGCCAGTCGTACATCGTGAGCATCGGGTAGCCGTTCATGTAACCGAACGGGTTCGCGGCGAAGGCGGCCTGCCGGGCCGTCTGGCCCTGGTCCACCGTTCCGGTGACCCCGCCGCTCACCCCGTCGATCACGAAGCTCTGCGGATACGACGCGGCGACGAGCAGGTCGATGATCGGCGTCGCGACGCCCAGCCGCTCGAACTCGACGAGGTCCGTGGCGGAGACGGTGTGCGCCCGCACGTCCAGTCGGGTGCGTTCCGCGTCGACGAGGTACGGCATCAGCTGCTCACGCGTCGCGGGCGGGATCTCCGCGTAGGACTCCACGGGCGCGAAGATGCGCAACTGCGTCGTCGCGACCTGCGAGAGCCCCGACCCCGTCATCTGGAGCAGATGACCGCTCGGCGCGATGGTGAAGGCCGTGGTGCGGAGCTGCTTGGGGTCGGTGCCGCAGGTGATCTCGGCGTTGACGAGCAGGCGCTCGCCATCCGAGGTCAGCCGCCCCTCCTCCCAGCCGCTGCAGGACTCGCCGCGCACCTCGATGCGCTTGCCGTCGAGGCTGAGCATGGAGACCGTCGCCTTGCCGTCGGCGGTGATCGAGGTGAACTCGACGATCGCCGAGGCGGTCGGCGTGAGGCAGATGCGGTTGCGCGCGGAGAGGCCATCGGCCGGCGCCCAGCAGCCGGCGAAGGCGAGTCCGGCGGGACGCGTCTGCGCGGACGCCGGTGCGGCGAGCGAGGCGCTCAGCAGCCCGGCGGCGATCAGAACCTGGATTCGCATGGTCATGGCCTCTTCAGAAACGTACGGTGAAGCCGATCACGGTGCTGACCCCCGAGAGGTCCACCCGGTAACCGGCGAACTCGCCGTTCGGGGCATCGCCGTCACCGGACGCGTTCAGATAGCGCGCCTGCGCGGTGACGAGGTACCGCTGGTTGAGATTCCACTGCGCCCCCGCCCCGAGCGAGAAGGTGCGCGCCCAGCCGGTGGAGGTGAGCCGGTCGGTGAAGACGTTGAGCGTCTGCTGGTCGATGAAATCGCCCTGCTGCTCGAAGCGATAGCGGGTGACGCCGGCCCCGGCCTGGACGAAGGGCACGAACTGCGCGGGGATCCACGCCACCGAGCCGATCTGGCGACCGCGGTCCCGCAGGTAGTAGCGCACCGAGGCGCTGAGCGGGACGCGATCGAAGCGGGTCGTCTGGCGGATGGGCTGGTCGAGGTTGTCGACCCAGTCGCGGTACTCGGACGGCGTCACGCTCCGGGAGCGCTCGGCGGCGAGCACGAGGTCGTAGCGCGGCCGGATCCCGATCGCGAGTTCCCCGCCCCACGATCCGACACCGAAGTCACCGCGATCGAGCGTGAGCTCGCGCGTGGCCAGCTCGTGCACACCGCCGCTGGCGAACGGGGCGGCGAAGCCGCCGAAGAGCGTGAGCGATCCCGGCGGGGGCCGGAAGAGGAAGCCGTCGCCGGCCCCCTGCTGCGCCGCGAGCGGCGCGGCGACGAGCGACAACACCAACAGTCCTGCGGTTCGTGCGGGCGTGCCGATGGACATTGCCCGGCCCTCGGTAGGGGTATGCACCATACTACTCGTGCCTCCCGCGGAACGTTCCGGCAGCGGTCAGTACCGGACCAATGCCTGCACGATACGTCCTTCCAGCGCCTCGCGCCACGGGAGGAAGCTGAGGTCGATCACGACCGCCACCCCGGCGACATCCGCGCCGCACCGCTCGGCGAGACGCACCGCGGCCGCCGCGGTCCCACCGGTCGCCAGCACGTCGTCGACGATCAGGGTGCGAGCCCCCGCGCCCACGGCGTCGGCATGGATTTCGAGGGCGTCGGTCCCGTACTCGAGCGCGTAGCGTTCCGACACACGCTCGCGCGGGAGCTTCCCCGGTTTCCGGAGCGGCACGAGCGCCGCGCCGAGCGCCTGGGCGACCGGCGCGCCGAAGAGGAAGCCCCGGCTCTCGATGGCCAGCACGTGGGTGATGCCGGCCGGCCGCCAGTGCGCGGCGATGGCGTCGGTGACGCGCCGGAAGAGCGCGGGGTCGTGCAGGACCGGGGTGATGTCCTTGAATCCGACGCCCGGCTTGGGGAAGTCGGGCACGTGGAGGATGGCCGCCGAGAGCGCCGCCGCGAGGTCCGGTGCGTGCTGGGTCATGAGGTCAGTTCTCGAAGCCGTGGGCGCCGATGAGGGGCACGAATCGCATCGCGTCGAGCCGGGTCCGCTCGAAGCCCGACTCGGTCCGTCGCACGCGGACGAGGACCTGCTCCTCGCGGCCGCCGACGGGGACCAGCAGCTGGCCGCCGACCGCCAACTGCTCGAGGAGCGGCGCCGGCACGTCGGGCGACGCGGCCCCGACGAGGATCGCATCGAAGGGGGCGAACTCCTTCCAGCCGAGCGTGCCATCGCCGACGCGCTGCACCACGTGCTCGATGCCGCACGCCTTGAGCGCGACGCGCGCCTCCTCGGCGAGCGCCGCGATCCGCTCGATGGTGAACACCTGTCCGGCGAGCTTGGTGAGGAGCGCCGTCTGGAACCCGGAGCCGGTCCCGATCTCGAGCACGCGCTCCTCGCCGGTGAGCTGCAGCAGCTCGAGGTACTTGGCGTGCACCCACGGTTGCGAGATGGTCTGTGCGTGGCCGATGGGGAGCGGCGCATCCTCGTACGCGCGATGCTGCACGCCGGTGGGCACGAAGAGGTGGCGCGGCACCTCGTCGAAGGCCTTCAGCACCGCGAGGTCGCGGATCCCCTTCGCCTGCAGCTCCTCGATGAGGCGCCGGCGCGCCCCGCCGAACTGCCGGATCAGAGGGGACGCCACCAGCGCTCCGCGTCGTCGAGCCGGTCCTTGGCGGTGAGGTCGAGGTGCAGCGGCGTGACCGAGACGTAGCCGTCGCGCACGGCGCGGAAGTCGGAATCGTCGCTGCCGCTCCAGGCGACGGAGCCGCCGCCGATCCAGACGATCTCGCGCCCCCACGGGTCCTTCATCTTCGTGAGCGAGTCGGAGAAGACGCGACGCCCGAGGCGCGTGAGCTTGATGCCCTTCACCTCGTTGGCCGGGACCGCCGGGATGTTCACGTTCAGCAGCGTGTCTGCGGGGAACGCGTTGAGGCTCGTGAGGTGCTGGAGCAGGCGCGTGAGCGTGGGGATGTGATCCTCGAGCAGGTGATCGTCGGAGCGCAGGATCCGTCCGGCGAACGACACGGCGATGCTCGGCACGCCGAGGGCGAGCCCTTCCATCGCGGCGGCCACGGTGCCCGAGTAGAGCACGTCCTCGCCCATGTTGGGGCCATGGTTGATGCCGCTCAGCACGAAGTCGGGGCGATGCGGGAGCAGCGCCTCGATGGCGACCATCACGCAGTCGGTGGGCGTGCCGTCGATCTGCCAGCGCTGCGGCCCGAGCTGCACGGGGCGCAACGGGTGATGCAGGGTGAGCGAGTGGCTGGTCGCGCTCTGCTCGCGATCGGGTGCGACGACCCAGACGTCGCCGAGCGGGGCGGCGGCCTTCTCGAGGGTCTCGAGGCCGCGGGCGAGGATGCCGTCGTCGTTGCTGAGCAGGAGGCGCATTCCAGGATCAAGGCTGAAGGATGAAGGAGGAAGGCCCGCGGTCAGTCGCGTGCTTCGAGGATCGCGAGGATCCCCCTGAGGTCCTGCTCGAGCAGCTGCACGGTCTCGGCGTCGAGTCCCATCCGCGCCGCGGGCTTCACGCCCCCGCCCTTCCGGTGCTCGTCGATCTTCTGCTTCGCACCCTCGATCGTGTACTTCTCCGTGTAGAGCAGGTGCTTGATCAGGTGCACGAACTCGACCTCGCGCCTGGTGTAGACGCGATTGCCGGAGCGGTTCTTGGCCGGGCTGAGCACGCGGAACTGGCTCTCCCAGTACCGCAGCACGTGCGGCTTGAGCTCGGTGAGCTCGCAGACGTCGCCGATGGAGAAGAACTCGCGGACCGGCTCGCCCTTGGGCGTGGTCACTCGTGCTCTCCCTTCAGGTCGCGCGTCATGAGCTCGACGAGCGCCCAGCGCGCCGGCTGCTTCTCGAAGAGCACGCGGTGGACGGCGTTCACGATGGGCATCTCGATCCCCTCGCGCGCGGCGAGGGCCTTCGCGCTCTCGGTGGTCGTCACGCCCTCGGCGACGGTCTCACGCCCCTGCAACACCTCCGAGAGCGTGGCGCCGCGACCGATCTCGATGCCGACCGAGCGGTTGCGCGAGAGCGACCCCGTGCAGGTGAGCACGAGGTCGCCGACGCCCGCGAGGCCAGCGAAGGTGGCCGGCTCGGCGCCGAGCTTCACACCGAGGCGCGTCATCTCGGCGAGCCCGCGCGTGATGAGGGCGGCGCGGGCGTTGAACCCCAGCTGCAGGCCGTCCGCGATCCCCGTCGCGACCGCCATCACGTTCTTGAGGGCGCCCCCGAGCTCGACGCCGATGACGTCGGTCTGCGTGTAGACGCGGAAGGCCGAGGTGCTGAGCGCCTGCTGGGTGTGGAGCGCCGCCGCGGCATCGGCCGACGCGGCGACGATCGCCGTGGGCAGGTGCTGCGCGACCTCGATCGCGAAGCTGGGACCGGAGAGCGCGACGATCGCGCGACCCGGGATCTCCTCGCCCACCACATCGGTCATGAGCGCGAGCCGGTCGCGCTCGATGCCCTTGGTGGCGACGACGAGGCGTGCGGACTCCGGGATCCAGCGCGCGGCCTGGGCGGCCACCTGCCGCAGCACGTGGCTCGGCGGCGCGAAGAGCACCAGCTCGGCGCCCTCGCAGGCCAGATCGAGGGCCGAGCTCGCGCGCAGCTCGGGATGCAACGGGATGCCGGGCAGGAAGCGGCGGTTCTCGCGGTGGGCGCTGACGGACTCGGAGACGTCGGGCTCGAACGCCCACAGCGTGGTCTGGTGGCCGTTCTCGGCCAGCAGGTTGGCGAGTGCGGTACCCCACGCGCCCGCGCCGACGACGGTGCACTTCATCGCGTGCCCTCCTTGGGTGCCCGCGTGATGCGCGGTTCGGTCCCCGCGCGGAGCCGCTGGATGTTCGTGCGGTGCGACCAGACGACGAAGAGCCCGATGGCGCACGCCACCGCGAAGACGGGCGACGTGGCGCCGATCGTGAACGCGACGGCGAGCGGCAGCAGCAGGGCGGCGCTGATGGACGCGAGCGAGACGATCCGCGACCGCCACACCACCGCGATGAACGCGACGAGCGCGATGCCGAGCGCGGCCGGGGCGAGCGCCGCGAAGACACCGGCCGCGGTCGCGACGCCCTTCCCGCCGCCCTTCCAGAGGAGGAAGATGGGCTTCGCGTGGCCGGCGATGGCGGCGATGCCGAAGGCGAGCCCCCACCAGAGCGCGGTGGTCGGGTCACCCGCGTACGCGGGGTCGAGTCGCGCGGGCAGGAGCGCCACGGGCAGCCCCCCCTTGAGCGCGTCGAGCAGCAGCACGACGGCGGCGGCCTCGCCCCCGAGGTTCCGATAGACGTTCGTGGCGCCGAGGTTCCCCGACCCGATGGTCCGGAGGTCCACGCCCTTGAGGGCGCGTCCGGCCAGATAGGCGAACGGGATCGAGCCCGCGAGGTACGCGATGCCGACCGCGAGCGCCGGGTGCATCAGTCGCGCCCGCCCTTGCGGCGCATGACGATGTTGAGCGGGTTGCCGATGAAGCCCCACTTCTCGCGGAAGCCGTTGTGCAGGTAGCGGATGTAGTGCTCCGCGACGAGGTCCGGGTTGTTGCCGAAGACGAGGATCTGCGGCGGCGCGGTCTCCACCTGCGTGGCGTAGTTGAGCTTGATCTCGTGCCCCGCCGCCTGCGGCGGCTGCCGGCGCGCGAGGAGCTCCTGCAGCGCGTCGTTCACGTCGCTCGTGGAGATGCGCTTGTCGCGCTCGGCCTCGACCTCGACGATGAGCTCCAGCACCTTGTTCACGCGCTGGCCGCTGATGGCGGACGTGAAGAGGAACGGCACCCACTTGAGGTACGGCACCTTCTCACCGGCGTCCTTCACGAACTTCGCCGAGGTCTTGTCGTCCTTCTCCTTGAGGTCCCACTTGTTCACGACGACGATGAGGCCGCGCCCCGCCTCCCACGCGAGCGTCGCGATCTTCAGGTCCTGGTTGTGCAGGCCCTCGGTCGCGTCGATCATCAGGATGCAGATGTCGGCGCGGTCGATCGCGCGGCGCGTGCGGAGCGACGAGTAGAACTCGACGCCATCGTCCACCTTGCTCTGGCGGCGCAGGCCCGCCGTGTCGACGAAGATGAACTGCCTGCCGTGGTAGGTGAACGGCGTGTCGATCGAATCGCGCGTGGTGCCCGCGATGTCCGAGACGACGAGCCGCTCCTCGCCGAGGAGCTTGTTGATGAACGACGACTTCCCGACGTTCGGACGCCCCACGACGGCGACCCGGAGGGCCTCGACGCGTCCGTCGCCGTCGGTGTTCGGCAGCTGCTTCACGACGATGTCGAGCAGGTCGCCGGAGTTCTTGCCGTTCGCCGCCGAGACGGGGACGACGTCCCCCGCCCCGAGGTTGAAGAACTCGAAGTAGTCGGACTTCTGCGGGTCGTCGACCTTGTTGGCGACGAGGACCCAGGGCTTCCGCGCATTGCGCAGCAGGTCGATGATCCGCGAATCGCTCGGATGCACGCCGGCCTTGGCGTCGACGATGAGCAGCATCAAGTCGGCCTCGGCGATCGCCTCCTTCACCTGGCGCTTGATCGCGACGTCCATCGGAAGGTCGGAGTCCTCCACGAGGCCGCCGGTGTCCACGAGCCAGAAGGGGCGCCCCTGCCACTCGGCGAGCGCGAAGTGGCGGTCACGCGTGGTGCCCGCCTCCTCGCTGACGATGGCGGTGTCGTCCCCGATGATGCGGTTGAAGAGCGCCGACTTGCCCACGTTGGGGCGGCCGACGAGCGCGACGACCGGGATATCAGCCATTGCGCGCGCTCCCGGCGAGCGCAGGGCTCCCCTCGTGCTCGAGCACGTCGATGAAGTCGTAGGACGGGTAGACCGGCATCGGCAGCGCCTCGCGGACGGCGACGAACGTCTGGTCGTCGAGGAAGAGCCCGGCGTCGTTGATCGTCTCGGCGGGGATGAGCGCGAGGTCGAGGTCGGTGCGGTGCGCGAGGGCCGAGGTGATGTCGGCGCCCACGAGGAGGCCGGCGGTCGTGACCGTCGGGCCGAAGAGGGAGTTCACGGTGGGGATGAGTTCGAAGTGCGCGCCGGTCGCGGCGGTCAGCTGATGGATCAGCTCGGGCATGAGGGCCGCCATCGCTGAACCCGTCACGACACCGATGCGCTTACCATCGAGTCGCGGGAGACGCGCAACGCCGGAACGGACGCGATCGCGGAGCGAGGTCACGGCACCCACGCCGTTCTCGATCTGCGCGAAATCGCGGTAGTGCGCGGCCGCGGGGAGTTCGCGGCCGGCCAGCAGGTACAGCTCGTCCGACCCGTAGACCCACGGGTCACCGCGTTCCGCCTCGGCCTTCGCGGCCCAGCGCTCCGCCGCCTCGAGGATCCGGTTGGCGTTCGCGGCGTCCATCGACTCGCCGGTGTAGATGTGCGAGAACTGCGTGAGACCCACCGGGACGAGCGCGACGCTGAGGCAGGCGTCGCCGAACGCGTAGAGGTCGGCGAGCGACTGTTCGAGCACGTCGCCGTCGTTGAGCCCCGGCACCACCACCATCTGGCCGTGGAACTGGATGCCGCCCTCGGTGAGCCGCGTGAGCTGCTCGACGATGTTCGGGACGCGCGGATTGTTGAGGAGCTTCTTGCGCGCCTCCCAAGGGGTCGCGTGCACCGAGACGTAGAGCGGCGAGAGCCGGTACTCGAGGATCCGCGCGAAGTCCTTGTCCTTCAGGTTCGAGAGCGTCGCGAAGTTGCCGTAGGCGAACGAGAGCCGGTAGTCGTCGTCGCGGACGTAGAGCGGCTTCCGGAGGCCCTTCGGCAGGCCCTCGATGAAGCAGAACTCGCAGCGGTTGGCGCAGCGCCGGACATTCGGCGGCTCGAGCTCGACCCCCATCGGGTCCCCGCCCTCGCGCTCGATCTCGTAGATCACGTGCTCCCCGTCGGGGAGCTTCGCTTCGAGCTCGAACGCGTCGTCCGCGGTGAGGAACTCCCAATCGAGGAAATCCTCGAGCGCCCGTCCGTCCACGGACAGCAGCTCCGTGCCCGGGACGATCCCGAGCTCGGCGGCGATGCTGTCAGGTTGGACGCGAAGGACGCGGACCATGCGAAGGCTAGTCTGGGGACAAAAAAAGGCCGCGACGCGCGGCTCATTCAATGTATCAGACGGGCGAACCGAACACAATGCAGGACAGACACTTGCACCGTCTCGTTCACGCGACTCTCAATCCCATTCCGGACCGATGGACGGCCACACCTCCGCGAGCGGCGCGCGCGGACGACGGCAGAGGAAGATGTGCACTTCCCGCTCTTCGAAGACGCGGCGTTCGTCGGTGAGCCGGCGCACGACCTCCACCTCCGCATAGAGCCGTTCGAGGTCCGGGCGGGCGTCGGGGGAGGCGGCCACGATCAGCACGTCGCCGCGCCGCTCTCCCGCACCCCACGCGTGGAAGTCGCCCGACGAGCTGACCGGGTACGGCAAGTGGAACCGG
Source organism: Gemmatimonadota bacterium (assembly GCA_016714015.1). NCBI lineage: Bacteria > Pseudomonadati > Gemmatimonadota > Gemmatimonadota bacterium. Next base: position 599,336 of record JADJNZ010000004.1, on the reverse strand, counting down.
TGCCGGTAGATCGCGAGCGCCCCGGTCTGTCCGTAGTTGCCGCCGGCGATCGTCGCCACGAGCTGGTCGGCCGGGGAGAGGCCGCGATAGACCTCGGCGACCGCCTCCGCCTCTGCATGCCAGCCGAGCATGTCGGCGTAGTCCTGCGGGAGGGCGAGGGTGCCGCCCTGGTTCGTCCGGTTCCCCGCACCGATCCACGCGCTGTAGCGCGCCATCGTCTCGGGGCGAAGCAGCGGGATGCCCAACGGCAGGAGGATGAGGGCCCCTGCGCCCAGACCGAGCAGGAGGCCCGCGCGGCCGACGCGGCCGAGTCGCTCGGTGAGCCAGACCGCGCCGACCGCGAGCAGCGCGGGATGCCCCGGTGCCGCGTAGTAGTCCTTCCCTTCCCGCCAGAGCACGGTCGCGAGCAGTCCGAGGGCGAAGAGCGCGGCCACCTGCGATGCGACGCCAAGCCCTTCGGTCTGCAGCTCGGCGCTCCCCTCGTCGCGTCCGGTGAACGCGCTGCGTCCGGCGGCCCAGAGAGCCGCGACCGCGAGCAGGGTCGCCGCCCCGAGCAGCAAGCCCTGCCCACCGATCGTGCCCAGGGTCGAGGTGTGCTGGAGCTGTCCTTCCTCGAGGACCCGGAGCTGCGCGAGGAACGGCCAGCCGTATCGCACTTGCCCCAGCACCGAGGGGGCACCGATCACGAGCGCTGTCGCGGCGGCGATCCAGGGCCAGCGGGTCCCGAGCTGGCCACGAAGCCGCGGGTGCAGGAGCGTGACGCCGAGGATGACCGCGCCGTACATCACCGCCGATGCCTTGGTGAGCAGGCCGAGACCGAGCGCCACACCGACCCAGACCCATCGCTGCGGTTTGGCGTCGCGCGCGGCGAGGGCGAGCGCCGCGACCGCGATGGCGGTCCACAGCTGGTCGAAGATCACCGGTTGGAAGAGGACGCTCGGCCGAACGAAGACGGGCGCTGCAATGAGACCCAACCATGCCGTGAGCGCGGCGTAGCGCCCGCCGCCGAGCCGACGCACGAGCAGGAGGACCACGAGGGTGAGCGCACCCCCGCCGAGCGCCGCCGGCACGCGGGCGGCCCAGACGGTGTCGCCGAGGAGCGCCGACGAGGCGCGCGCCACGGCCGCGATGAAGGGCGGGAATTGCATCCGCCACTCGAGATGGTCGCCCATCGCGAAGTAGAGCAACTCGTCGCGGTGGAAATCCCAGGGCGGCGCGAGCAGGACGAGCGGAAGCAGGATCCGCGCGAGCACGAGGGCCGCGATGAAGCGGCCCGGGATCAGGACGGGCCGGGCCTCAGGCTCCGGCTGCACGCCACGCCGCGTCGGCGATCTCCAGGACCGTGCGGGCGGTCGCTGCCGCGACGCGCTGCACATCGTCGAACTCGGGCTTCGACCGGGTCGTACCGTCGGGGAGGGTCACGACCTTCACCCGGATGCTTTCGCCGTGCACCGTCACGTCGCGGAAGGTGCGCGGCAACGCGCGGCGCGTGACGAGCTGCCGCCGCACGCCGATGGTGGTGCTCGCGGTGAACAGCAGTCGCTCCAACCCCTCGGCCGCTCCCGGGACCGCGAGCACCTCGATCCGCGTCCCGGGCCGTCCCTTCTTCATGAGGGTCGTGAGCACGGTCACGTCGAGCGCCCCCGCGTCGCGCAGCGCGTCCGCGGCCGCCGCGATCTGCTCGCCGGTCGCGTCGTCGATGTCAGCCGCGAGCAGCACCAACGTCTCCGCGGCGGTACCCGGGGCCGTGCGGCCGGCATCGTCGCGATCGGCGATGACGATGCGCAGCGCATTCGCGCGGTCCTTGAAGTCCTTGGTCCCCGCCCCGAACCCGCTCGCGCGCGGGACGTACTCCGCAGGGGGCGGCCCGACGCTCAGCACACGCACGAGCGCCGCGCCGGTGGGCGTGACGAGCTCGCCCGCGCCCTCCGGACCCGGGCGGACCGGGAGCCCTTCGAGCAGCCGCAGCGTCGCCGCGGTGGGGACCGCCATGCGCCCGTGCTGCGTGTCCACGAACCCGTCGCCGACCGAGAGCGTCCCGCAGTGCACGGCTTCGACCCCGAGTCGCTCGAGTCCCCAGATGCTGCCGACGATGTCGAGGATCGCATCGACGCTCCCGACCTCATGCAGGTGGACGCGCTCGACGGTGGTGCCGTGGATGGCGGCCTCGCACTCGGTGATGAGCGTGAAGGCCTGCATCGCCTTCGTCTTGACCGACTCCGGCGCCGGGGTCGCCTCGACGATGGCCTTGATGTGCTTCAGGTGCCGCCCGTGGGGCTGCGGCGGGATGGTGAAGTCGACCTTGCGGCAGGAGATCTGCCCGCGCAGGACGCGGGTCACCTGCGCCGTCACGCCGTCGAGGCCGAGCGTCGCCGGCAACCCGGTGATGAACGCCTCGTCGAGGCCCGCGTCGAGCAGGGCGCCGAGGAACATGTCGCCCGAGATGCCGGAGAACGGGTCGAGGATGGCGATGCGCGTCATGTAGGGGAATCTATTATCCTTGACCGTTCGTGTCACCAAGCGGAGCGCCCGGATGCCGGCCAGCTACACTCACGACAACGGATTCATCCGGGACCGATACGCCGGTCCCGTGGCGATCGACGAGCTCACCGCGCACTGGCGCGTCGTGCTCGCGGATCCGTTCGTCCGGGCCTGCGGTCGCTCGCTGGCGGACATCCGCGACGTGGAACTCACGTTCATCGGCACCGACCTCGCCGCGGCGCTCCGCGGGGTCATGGCGCCGCAGACGCCGCCGGGCGGGTGGCAGGTCGCGGTCGTCGTGTCCCGACCGATCGAGATGGGGATCGCGCGCCAACTGCAACTGCTCGCCGGCGACCTGATGCGTTGCCGGATCTTCACCGACGAGACCGAAGCGGCCGCCTGGCTCCTCTCCGACGGCGCGTGAGTCCCGCGCTCCGTCGGGCGCGGCCCGCGCTCACCAGCGATAGCTGGCCCCGGAACCGGTGTTGAAGACCACGACCTCGGCGTCCTTCGAGAGCCGTCCGGCCGCGACGAGCTGACGGGTCGCCTCGAGCGCGGCCCCGCCCTCCGGCGCCGCATCGATGCCGCTCTTCGACGCGAGCAGGAACGTGCCGTGCCGGATCCGCTCCTCGCTCACCGCCTCGGCCTCGCCGCGGCTCTCGCGGAGCGTGCGCAGGGTCATGCGGTCGCCGAGCGGGCCGGGCACGCGCAGGCCGCTCGCGTGCGTCGCGGGGGACTCCCACGGCGTGGCCTTCCCCTCACCGGCGTGGAAGGCGCGCACGAGAGGCGCGCAACCGGACGCCTGCGCGATGATCATGCGCGGCAGCGGTGCGTCAGCGGGCAGCCAGCCCCACGCGACCATCTCGGCCATCGCCTTCCAGATCCCGATCGTCCCCTCGCCGCCGCCGGTCGGATAGACGATCGCGTCGGGCAGCCGCCAGCCGAGCTGCTCGGCGACCTCGTAGCCCATCGTCTTCATGCCCTCCACGCGATACGGCTCGCGCACGGTGGCGACGTTGAAGTGGCCGCTCTCCTTCGCGAAGGCCATCGTGGCCTTCCCCGCATCGCCGATGTGCCCCGCGACGAGGACGAGCTCGGCGCCGAACGCGCGGATCGATCCGAGGATCGGGGGCGGCGTGGTCTCGGGTGCGAAGATGCGACAGGGAATCCCGGCCGCGGCGGCGTACGCGGCCAGCGCGATCCCCGCGTTCCCGGCCGTGGGCACGCACACGCCGGGCAGGCGCAACGCCTTGGCGCGGGTCACCGCCATCATGAGGCCACGCGCCTTGAAGCTCGCGGTGGGGTTGATCCCCTCGTCCTTCACCCAGAGCCGCCGCACGCCGACGTCGGCCGCGAGATGTGGCAGCTCGATCATCGGCGTCATCCCCTCGCCCAGCGTCACCGCGGCCTCGTGCGCCGCGAGCGGCAGCGCCGCGCGGTAGCGCCAGAGGCTCGCGTCGCCCGTGATCGCGCTGCGCGGCACCGCGGTCGCGTAGCGCGCGAGCAGGGGCTGGCCGCAGTCGGGGCAGAGCGACGCGAGCTTGAGGCCGTCAGGCTGGGTGTAGGCGCAGGCGGAACACTGGAGCGACCAGGTCATGCGGCGAGGAAGGCTGAAGGATGAAGGAGGAAGGACTGATACGCGATGCGGGGCGCCTCACTCGGAGGTCGGTTCCGTGGCCGCCGGGGGGATCGGCTCGACCGGTCCGGTCGCGGGCAGCACGCCCAGTGCCTGCAATACCCGCTTCGCACTCGTTTCGCTGAACCCCTCCACGCCGGCGATCTGCTCGAGACTCGCCTCCTTCACGCCCTGGAGCGAGCCGAAGGTGGCGAGGAGCATGCTGCGCTTCTTCGGGCCCACGCCCGGGATGCTGAGGAGCTCGCTCGTGAGCGTCCGCATGGAGCGGCGCTTCCGGTTGTAGCCGACCGCGGTGCGGTGCGCCTCGTCGCGCGCCTGCTGCATGAGCCGCAATGCGGGCGAGCGTCTCGAGAGCCGCAGTGGCTCCGAGCGACCGCGCACGAAGATCTCCTCCTCGCGCTTCGCGAGGCTCACGAGTGGCAAGGCGCCGAGGCCGAGCGCCTGGAGCGCCTCGTCGGCGGCGCTGAGCTGCCCCTTCCCGCCGTCCACCACCACCAGGTCGGGGAGCGGCTTCCGCTCCTCGAGTCGGCGACGGAAGTACCGGCCGACCACCTCGCGCATCGACTGGAAGTCATCCGGCCCCGCGGCCTCGTCGACGGTCTTCACCTTCATCGTGCGATACTCCGCGCGACGCGGCCGGCCGTTCTCGAACCAGACGATGCTCCCGACGCTGTCCTTGCCCTGCGCCGTGGAGTTGTCGAAGCAGACGAGCGAGCGCGGGAGCTTCTCGAGCCCGAGCTGCTGGCCGAGCTCGTACACGGGATCCGCAGCGCGCTGGTCGATCTCCTGGTCGGCGAGCTTGAACTCCTCCAACAGGTGCCGGGCGTTCTGTTCGGCGAGGTCGAGCAGCTCGCGCTTGGGGCCGCGCTGCGGGTAGAGCACCTTCGCCTCGCCGGCCAGCGCCTGCTCGAAGAGCTCGCGGTCCTCGAAGTCGAAGGGGATGAGCAGTTCGCGCGCGCGAGCCGGCGCCTTCAGGTACGAGCCGACGAGGTACGCCGAGAGCACATTGCCGTCGGTCTCGCCCTCCACGCCCTCGAGGAAGCGATGCTCGCGTGCGACGAGCTTCCCCTGGCGGATGCGGAGGAGCGTGGCCGCGGCGTCATCGCCGTCGCGCGCGTACCCGACCACATCGCGGTCACCTCCCTCGACCTCCATCACCACGGTCGGCTCCTCCAGCCGCTGCAGCCGGGCGATCGCGTCGCGCAGCTCCGCCGCGCGCTCGAACTCGAGCGCCTCGGCCGCCTGCTCCATCCGCGCCTTCACGCGCTTCACGACGTCGTCGGTCCGCCCGTCGAGGAAGTCGACCACCTCGTCGATCATCGCGCGATACTCCGCCTGCGACTGGAGGCCGATGCAGGGCGCCTTGCAGAGCCCGATGTGATGGTCGAGACAGGCACGATCCGGCATCTCGCGCGGCATGTCGTAGCGACACGAGCGGACGGTGAAGACGCGCTTCACCACATCGAGCGCGCGGCGCATCGCGGCCACGTCGGTGTACGGCCCGAAGTAGCGGGCCCCCTCGCCCTTGAGCTGCCGGGTGACGAGGACGCGCGGATACGGTTCCTGCACCGTCACCTTGATGTACGGGTACGACTTGTCGTCCCGCAGCATCACGTTGTACTTGGGCCGGTGCTCCTTGATGAGGTTCTGTTCGAGGACGAGCGCGTGCGCCTCGTCGGGCACCACGATCGTCTCGACGTCGGCGATCCGCTCGACGAGGCGCTGGGTCTTGGGATTGTCCCAATGGTCGCTCGCGAAGTAGCTGCGGACGCGGGGCCGCAGCCGCTTCGCCTTGCCGACGTAGAGGATCTCCCCTGCCGCGTCCATCCAGAGGTAGACCCCTGGCGACTCGGGCAGGTGCGCGAGCTTGAGGACGACGGCCTCAGGCGCGTCGCGCATCGTCCACCTTGAGGAGCCGGGCCCCGCCGAGGTACGCGGCGCCGAACACCGCGACGGCCGCCGTCGCCTGCACGATCGCATTGACGCCCTCGGCCTGGAGCGGGAGCCGCGTACCGAATGCGAGGAGTCCCGCGACGAGCGCGAGCGCCCACAGCGTCGCCAAGCGGCGGCCCGGCACGCCGGTCGGGCCCACCCGCCGTCCGATGGCGCGGCGCAGCAGCTGGTACTCCACCCAGGCGGCGATGCCCGAGCCGGCGGTGAGCGCGAAGATCGCGTAGCGCGGATCGAGCGTGGTGGCCCGCGTGATGAGCAGGACTCCCGTTGCACCGAGGCAGGCGCCGAGCACCACGCGGATGAGCGCGTAGCGCAGCGGGGTCGTCGCATCGCCCATCGCGTAACTCGCCGAGGAGTAGAGCCGCCCCATCGTCCCCGCCACGAGGCCGATCGCGCTCCCCGCGAGCGCCATCCACACCCAGAGCCCGCTCTGCACCGTGAACGCGCCGCCGCGGTACAGCCCCGCGGCGAGCACGTCGCCGATGAGCAGGAAGGCCGCGGCCGACGGCACGACAAAGAAGGCGATCCGCGCGAGCCCGCGGTCGAGGCGCGTGCGGATCGCCGCGGCGACCTGCGCCTCGTCCCCCACCTCGCCGGACATCGCCGGCAGCTCGGCGGCCGACACCGACATGCCGAAGAGCGAAACGGGCAGCATCGAGATGGCCTGAGCGTACCCGAGCGTCGCCACCGACCCCACGCTGATGAACGACGCGATCGCGGTGTCGACGAAGGCGCTCACCTGCACCACGCCGCGGCCGAACACGACCGTGCCGAACCGTGTCGCCACGCTGCGCACCAACGGCGACGAGAGGTCGGGCGTGAAGCGCAGCCCTGGCTCGCTTCGAAGCACGAGCGGCAGCTGGACCGCGAACTGCAGCGCGCTCCCCGCGACGCTCGCCACCGCCGCGATCCACGCGATGCGGTCGGCCGTCTCCCCGTTCCCCTGCGCGAGCAGCGCGACGATCACCGTGAGGTTGAACAGCACCGGCGACGCGTACGACAGGAAGAAGCGGCGGTGCGAGTTGAGCACGCCGAGGCACCAGGCGGAGAGCACGAGCATGCCCACACCGGGGAAGATCAGGCGGACGAGCCGCACCGCGAGGGCGCGAGCATCGCCGGCGAAGCCCGGCGCGATCAGGTCGACGAGCAGCGGCGTCGCCGCCATGCCGCCGAGGACGAGCACGGCGGTCGTGAGCGCGAGCAGTGCGAAGACCGCGCCGGCGACGCGCCCCGCCTCCTCGCGCTTCCCGTCGGCGAGGAGCCGTGAGTAGACCGGGATGAACGACGCCGAGAGCACGCCTTCACCGAACAGGTTCTGCAGGAAGTTCGGGATGCGGAAGGCGGCGGTGAGCACGTCGGCCGCCATCCCGTCGCCAAGGAAGAACGCCAACACCTTCTGGCGCACGAGCCCGAAGATGCGGCTGAGCAGGATCCCCGCGGCGATCAGGCGGGCGCCGCCCCAGGTGCTCACGGGCGGCTCACGCGCCGACCAGCGTCCCCGCGTGCATCGCGGCGCCCGCCTTGAGCTGCGCGACGAGCAGGTCGCCATGTCGTGCGAGCATCGGCACCGGGTTGAGGCGGCGCTCCTGACGCTGCCCCTCGGGCATGAGCGCGGCGCGGACGGCGGCGAGGTCCTGCACCGCCTCGGTCTGCCGGGCGCGCGCGGCGGCCCGCAAGCGGCGCTCCAGCCGATCGACGCGATGGAGGAGCTGGTGCCGCGCGCCCTCGATCACGCGCTCGGGCACGAGATCGTCGATCGCGGCGGATGACTCGCGCAGCGCGCCGAGGCGTTTCGCGAGATCCTCGCGCAGCCCTTCGAGCCCGGCACGGATGTCCGCCGGCACGGCCCGGTCGCCCAACCGCCGCTCCGCGTCGTGCGGGGCGCGCACGTCCTCGATCACCATCCCGAGGCGACCGAGCCGCCGGTCGACGGCGGGCTCGACGATCGTCGCGGCCCAGCGCGGGACGACGAGCGGCACCGCGGTGCCGAGCGCCTCGGCGACGGCGCCCACCTGCGCGAAGTACGCGATCTCGCCGGGCCCGGCCACATAGGCGACCGTGGGGAGGATGCGCCGTTCGACGATGGGGCGGAGCAGCACATTGGGCGAGAGGACGGCGTCGGCGCGGTCGGCGACGTCGGTCGCCTGCAGGATCGGCACGCGCTCCTTCACGCCCACGACGCCGCGGAAGACGAGGGAGAGGCGCGGCACGCGCGCGACCTGCGCGCGGAAGCCGGCGCGTTCGATGGCCACGGTGCGGAGCGCGAGGGCCTCGTCCACGACCGGCGCGCGGCGCAGCGCCTGCACGAGCGTGGGTCGCGCCGCGGCCCGCGTCGCCGGATGCCACGCATCGAGCACGGCGATGCCGTGCGGTTCGAGCAGGGCGCGCAGGAACCGCACGTACGCCGACCCGACGGTCGCCTCCGGGTCGTACGCGGCCTTGAGCGCCTCGAGCACACCGGCGTGCGGCGCCGAGCCCGCCGCGGCGACCAGTGCCGCGTACTGCTCAGACGTGTCGCCTATGGGCATCTCGGCCATGACGAGTCCGTCCTTGCCCGCCCGCTGGACCGAGAGCCGCTTCACGACGCCGTCCTCCGCGATGGCGGTCCAGGAGGCTTCGGCGAAGTCGGCGTCATCGGTCGCGGCCCAGAACACCGGCGCCGTCGGGATCCCTGTCTCGCGCTCGATGCGGTCGGCGAGCGCGAGCGCACTGAAGGCCTTGAGCAGCGTATAGGTGGGGCCGCCGAAGAGGCCGGGCTGCTGGCCGGTGGTGACGACGATCCCGTTCGCCGCGGCGACACGTTCGAGCCGCTCGGCCGCCGCGCCCGACGCGTCGAAGGCGGGCCGCAACCCGGCCAGCCACCGGCTGGCGGCGAACTCGCCGCGGACCTGCTCCGCGTGCTCCTTCCACGCGTCTGCGCCTCGGGGCGCTCCCGGTACCACTCGCGCGGCGCCTGGCCGTCCTGCGCGGCGCGCGAGAGCGGTCCGCCGCCCAGCGACTCGGTGACGACGCGCGGCGCGCTCATCGACAGGACTCGGCGCGGCGCGCCAGGCGGAGGCAGGAGCAGGACAGCACGGGTGGGCGCGTCACTTGTGGTAGGGTTCGTTCCGGCCGATGGTGCCGGCGCGGTAGAGCTGTTCGGCGAGCACGAGGCGCGCCAGTTCGTGCGGGAGCGTCCAGGGGGCGATCGCGAGCCGGCGATGGGGCCGCGCGCGCACGACGTCGCCCAGCCCATGCGCGCCGCCGATCACGAACGCCACGTCCTGCGCCCGCTCGCGCTGCTGCCGGAGCATCGCGGCGAAGGCGCGGGAGTCCATCGTCTCCCCGCCCGGGTCGCAGAGCACGAGGCGCGCGGTGTTCGGGAGCCGCTCGAGCAGGCGTTCCCCCTCCTTCCGCATCACCACGGCCTCGCTCGCCGTGCGGGCCGACTCCTCCTTCACTTCCACCACCTCGAGCGGCCAATAGCGCGCCGCCCGGGTCTCGTACTCGCGAATGGCCGCCGCCAGCGCCGCATCGCGCGGCTTCCCGACGGCGGCCAGCCAGACCTTCACCGCCGCCCCGTCATGCGCGGGGCGACGCCCGCATCACGCATAGATGCCGCGCAGGCGGTGCACCGTCGCGACGCGACTGATCGCGACCATGTATGCCGCGGTCCGCATGTTCACCTTGTGCTGCATCGAGAGCTTGAGCACGTCGCGGAAGCTGTTCACCATGATGTCGCGCAGGCGGTCGTTCACCACCTGCTCGGTCCAGTAGTAGCCGCCCCGGTTCTGCACCCACTCGAAGTAGCTGACCGTGACGCCGCCCGCGTTCGCGAGGATGTCCGGCACGACGAAGATGCCCTTCTCGTCGAGGATCGCGTCGGCGGCCGCCGTCGTGGGGCCGTTGGCGCCCTCGCAGATCACCTTCGCCTTGATGTTCTTGGCGTTCTTCGACGTGATCACGTTCTCGAGCGCGGCCGGCACGAGCACGTCCACCTCGAGCTCGAGGAGTTGCTCGTTCGTGATGGCCGTGCCCTTGTTGTAGCCGTCGAGCGTCTTGTTCTTCTTGACGTACGCCATGGCGTCGTCGACATCGAAGCCCTTCGGGTCGTGCCACCCGCCGGTGCGGTCGCTGATCGCGACGATCTTGCAACCCGCCTGCTGGATCAGCTGCGCGCCGATGGAGCCGACGTTCCCGAAGCCCTGCACCGCGACGGTCGCGCCCTTCACGTCCATCTTGAGGTGCTCGAGCGACTGGAGGACGCAGAACATCACGCCGCGGCCCGTGGCCTCGCGCCGCCCGAGTGACCCGCCCATCTCCACCGGCTTGCCCGTCGTCACGGCGTTGACCGTGTGACCGACATGCATCGAGTAGGTGTCCATGAGCCACGCCATCACGCGCTCGTTCGTGTTGACGTCCGGCGCCGGCACGTCCGAGTCGGGACCCAGCGTCTGGATGATGCCCGACGTGTAGCGGCGCGTCACGCGCTCGAGCTCGCCGACCGACATCTTGAGCGGGTCGCAGATCACGCCGCCCTTCGCCCCGCCGAACGGGATGTTCACCACCGCGCACTTCCAGGTCATCCACGCGGCGAGCGCCTTCACCTCGTCCAGCGTGACGTTCATGTCGAAGCGGATGCCGCCCTTGGCCGGGCCACGCGACGTGTTGTGCAGGACACGGATGCCGGTGAAGACCTCCACCTCGCCGTTGTCCATCATCACCGGGATCGACACGGTGATCTCCTTCTCGGGGCTGCGCAGGACCTTGTAGATGCCCGGCTCGAGGTCGAGCAGCGAGGCGGCCCGGTCGAGGCGCGACATCATCGCCTCGAAGGGGTTCTCCTCGTTGAGGAAACGGTCCTTGTCGGGACGGACGATCTGGTTGGTCGGAAGGCGGAGGTCTGCCATGGGATTCGGGCACTGAACCGGCGGGGGGCCGGCGATTGGGGTCGATGGAGCTGGACCGGGTCAGGAACGAGACGCGGTCACCAGCCGCTCGAGGAGGGCGTCCAGCGCCTCCGCCCCTCGCTCGACCGTGACCGCTTGGGAAAGATACCACAACGCCACACCGCCGCGAGGCCAGCGCGGGGCCAGCTTGACGGCGTCCTTGAGCGTGCAGACGAGCAGGTCCTGCCCCGCCGCGCGGGACGTGAGCCCCGTCACATCGGCCGCGGTGAACGCGTGGTGGTCGTCGAAATCGGCCGAGGTGACGCGGGCGCCGAGTGCGACCATCTGAGCCTCGAACGCCGCCGGCGCGCCGATGGCCGAGATCGCGAGCACGCGCGCGCCGTCGAGGGCGCCCAAGGGGAGCACCGCCGGCGCGTCATCCGCTCCGGCGAACCCCGCACCGGCGACGCGCACGAGGCCGTCCGGCGCGAGTGCGACCACCGCCTGGACCGCCGCCGGGGCCTCGCGCACATGCACGCGCAGCACCGACTCCGCGGTCGCGAGGTCAGCGGTCTTCCGCGTCACGACGACGGCCTGCGCGCGCCGTAGCGACCGGGGCCCCTCGCGGGACGGGCCCGCAGGGAGCAGGCGCGTCGGCCCGCCCTGCTCCGCCGCGACGAGCACGAGGTCCACGTCGCGCCGAGCCCGTCGGTGCTGGAAGGCGTCGTCGAGCACCAGCACCTGCGCCCCCTGCGCACGCGCCGTCGCGGCGCCACGCACGCGGTCGGGGTCGACCACGACCACCGCGCCCGGTGTGAGCCGGGCGTGCACCAGCGGCTCGTCGTTCCCATAGCCGCGTAGCACGATGGCGGGACGCAGCCCGCGCGCGAGGAGCCGCTGCGCGACCCACGAGGCGACCGGCGTCTTGCCCGTGCCGCCGACCGTCAGGTTGCCGATGCTGATGGACGGCAATCCCAGCGCGTGTGCCCTGAACACGCCATGGTCGTACGCCAGGTTCCGGATCGCCGTCACCGCGCCGTAGAGCCAAGCCAAGGGCAGCAGCGCGCGCGCGCCGAGCCCATCGCGCGCCCAGATGCGCTCGACCGCGTGGCTCACGGGGCCCCGGTCGGCGGCGCCGGCGCCGGGCCCATGCGCGCGATCAGCTCCTGCTTGGCCGCCTCGTCGGTCCCTGTCGCCACCCAAGGCTCGCCGTAGATCACCCGCACGCGCGCGAATGGCTTGGGGAGCTGGAAGCGGTCCCAGCTTCGGAAGTGCCACGCGCGCGAGCTCTCCGTGCGCATGGGGATGATGGGAACCCCGGACCGCTGCGACGCGATCAGGATGCCGCTCTGGGGGATCCCCGCCGGCCCACGCGGGCCGTCCGGGGTCAGCGCGAAGGCGCTGCCCTGCTCCAGCTCACGGATCATCGCGATGAGCGCCTCCTTGCCCCCGCGCGAGCTCGACCCGCGCACATGCCGGTACCCCCACCGCTGCATGATGCGCGTGATGATCTCGCCGTCACCGTGCTGGCTCACCATCGCGCAGACGCCGCGAAAGCGGTTCGCCCATATGTGCGTGATGAGCTGCCCGTGCCAGCTCGAGAGGATGTACGGCTTGCCTGAGGAGAAGAGCGCCTCGAAGGCCGGGTGCCGGTCCTCGCGCACGCGCCAGGTGTTGCCGAGCATCGTGATGAGGGGGAACCCGATGAGCGGACCCCAGCGCACCTTCCGCGCGTCCCGCTTGGCGCGCGCCTCGGCCTTCGCCGCCTCGGCTCTCGCGTCGCTCATCCCACCATCCCGGCCGCCATCTCGGCGACACGCATCGTCGCCCCCGGCTCGCCGAGCCGACGCCGGACCTCCGCGAGGCCGTCGACCATCGCGCGGCGCGCCGCGCTCGTGGGATCGAAGAGCGGGTCGAGCGCATCGGCGACCGGCACGGGCTGGAACGCGTCCTGGACGAACTCCGGTGCCACCGCGCGGCCGGCGACGATGTTGAGCAGGCCGATGTGCGGGATGCGCACGAGTCGCCGCGCGATGGCGTACGAGATGGGACTGGTACGATAGACGATGGCGCAGGGCGTGCCGGCCACGGCCGCTTCGAGCGTCGTCGTCCCGCTCTTGCAGAGGGCGACGTCGGCGGCGCGCAGCACGTCGAACGACTGCGACCGGACGAGCGGGAACGGTACCTCGTCGTCCCGCAGCTGGATCGTCGGCGCCACGCTCAGCACGACACGCAGGCCAGGGCGGCGTCGCTGCAGTTCGCGCGCGACGGCGACGAAGTCGGCGAGGTGCCGCCGGATCTCCTCCGCTCGGCTCCCCGGGAAGAGCGCGAGTACCCCACCTTCCGCCGGAAGCCCGAGCGAGGCGCGGGCGGAGGCGCGGGACGGCATCGCGACCGCCCGGTCGAGCAGCGGATGGCCGACGAAGGTCGCGTTCACGCCGGCCCCGCGGAGCAACGCCTCCTCGAAGGGGAGGATCACCGCGGCCTTGGTGAAGATGCGCGCCATCGTCCGCATGCGACCCGCGCGCCACGCCCAGACCTGCGGCGTGATGTAATACAGCACCGGAATGCCGCGCTCGTGCGCCGCAGCCGCGACGCGCATGTTGAAGCCCGGATAGTCGATGCACAGCACGAGCGCGACCCGACCGGTGTCGAGGCGCGCCTTGATCCGGCGCAGCAGACGCAGATGGGCCGGGATGTGCTTGATGACCTCCACGAACCCGACCACGCCCTCGTGCTCGACGAGCATCTCCACGCCGGCGGCGCGCATCCGCGTGCCGCCCGTTCCGACGAGCGCGAGATCCGGACGCAGGCCGTGCAGCCGCTCGGCCAGGATCGACCCGTGCAGGTCGCCCGAGGCCTCGCCGGCGAGGATCAGGATCTCACGCACCGCGGCCGGGCTGCAACGCGCCCACCGCGGGGCGGGACCGCTCGATGTCGGCGACGATCCGGAGCGCGACGGCGAGCGCATCGCGCCCCGCGCGGCCGCTCACCGCCACTTCCTGCTCGCCCCGCAGCGCGGCCACGAAGCTCTCGAGCTCCAGCCGCAACGGCTCCCCTTCCGGGGCGTCGATCGCGACTCGCTCGACGAACGCCTCGAGCGGCTGCGCGGTCTTCGCGAGCACCGCGAGGTCCACGTCGCCGCGCAGGCGGTACATCTCCCCGGTGCCGGCGGCGAGATCGAGGGAGAGGTAGCCGTTCCGCTGGAAGATGCGGAGCTTCCGCATCCGATCCTTCGAGACACGGCTCGACGTGATCGTCGCCACGGCACCCGTCGCGAAGGTGATGCGCGCATCGGCGATGTCGATCGACGGCGTGAGCACGCCGAGACCGGCCGCCGAGACGTCCTTCACCGGCGCGCCGGTGAGGGTCAGCACCAGGTCGATGTCGTGGATCATGAGGTCGAGCACGACGGCGACATCGGAACCGCGCGGGTTGAACGGCGCGAGCCGGTCGCTGTCGATGAAGAGCGGGTCCTTCACGTGCGGCAGCGCGGCGCGGATGGCGCGGTTGAACCGCTCGATGTGCCCGATCTGGATCCGCAGGCCGTTCCGCTCCGCGAGCGCGAGCAGCTCGTCGGCCTCGGCGAGCGTCACCGTGATCGGCTTCTCGATGAGCAGGTGCTTGCCCTTGGCGAGCGCCGCCATCGCGACCTCGTGATGCTTCGACGTCGGCACGACGATGGAGACCGCATCGACCTCGTCGAGCAGCGCGTCGAGCGACGGATACGCCCGCACGCCGAGTTCGCGCTGCACGGCGCCCGCGCGCTCCGGGTTGGCCTCGTAGAATCCCCGGAACGCCACGCCCGGGATCTCGCGCAGGATACGCGCGTGGTGGTAGCCGAGGCTGCCCGTGCCCACCACGCCGATGCGGAGGGGCTGGTTCATATCACGATCCCCCGGCCGCTCGCCTCGACGAAGGCGATGAAGGCCTTCACCTCGGGGAAGTCCTTGAGTTCCGTGGTCGCCTTCTCCATCGCCTGCGAGATGTTCATGTCCGACCGGAAGAAGAGCCGGTAGGCCTTCTTGAGCTCCGAGACGACCGGGTCGGGGAAGCCGCTGCGCTGGAGGCCGACCGAGTTGAGCCCGTAGAGCTTCACCGGGTTACCGACGGCCTTCACGTAGGGCGGGATGTCCTTCGCCACGCGGCTCATGCCGCCGACGAACGCATGGCGCCCGATCTTCGCGAACTGGTGCACCGCGCAGAGTCCCGAGATGATCGCCCGGTCGTCGATCTTCACGTGGCCCGCGAGCTGCGTCCCGTTCGAGATGATCACGCCGTCGCCGATGTGGCAGTCGTGTGCGAGGTGCACGTACGACATCAGGAAGCACCCCTTCCCGACCGTCGTCTTGAACGACTCGCTCGTGCCCCGGTTGATCGTCGCGTACTCGCGGATCGTCGTCCCCTCGCCGACCTCGACCGTGGTGACCTCGCCCTTGAACTTGAGGTCCTGTGGCCGGCCGCCGAGCACGCTGCCGACACCGACCGTCACCTTCGCCCCGAGGTGCACGTGCTCCTCGAGCGTCGCGCGCATCTGGATGACGGTGCCCGCACCGACCGTGCAGTGCGGACCGACGTACGCCCACGGCCCGACCTCGACGTCGTCCGCGAGCTGGGCGTCCGGGTGGACGACCGCGGTGGGATGGATGCGCGCGCTCATCGGTCGCGCACCACGGCCGCCATCTCGGCCTCGCACACCACGCCGTCGTCGACCTTCGCGACGCCCTTGATGCGGCAGACCGTGTTGCGCAGCTGGACGATGTCGACCTCGATGCGCACCTGGTCACCGGGCTTCACCGGCTTCCGGAACTTCACGTTGTCGAGCGACATGAAGTAGACGACCTTCGTCTCCGGGTCATCGACCGTCCCCATGAGCAGCACGCCCCCGACCTGCGCCATCGCCTCGACGATGAGCACGCCGGGCATGATCGGATGCCCCGGGAAGTGGCCCTGGAAGAAGGGTTCGTTGATCGTCACGTTCTTGATGCCGACGATCCGCTTCTTCTCCTCCATCTCCACGATCCGGTCCACCAGCAGGAACGGATAACGGTGAGGAAGGATCTTCATGATGTCCTCGATGCCCAGCACTCGTGCCTCCGATCGTTGTGGCAACGCATGCGCGAGCATCTCGCGCACCAGCGTCACGGTTCCGCGGTGACTCGGCTTGGTCGCCGTGATGCGCGCCGCGACGCGCATCCCTGCAAGGGCCAGATCGCCCACCACATCCATCGCCTTGTGCCGGACGAACTCGTCCGGCCACCGCAGCGTCGTACCCACCACCGCGCGCTCATCGAGCACGATCGTGTTCTCCGCCGACGCTCCCTGGATGAGCCCCTTCCCGCGCAGCTCCTCCACCCAGCTCAGCATCCCGAATGTGCGCGCGGGCGCGAGTTCGCGCGAGAAGACGTCGGGCGAGACCTTCCAGTGGCCGCGCTGGGCACCGATCGCCGGATGCGGGAAATCGATCGACACCTCGAGCTCCAGCGCCTCCGCCGGGTGCGCGACGTAGACGGATTCCCCATCCACCACGCGCACCGCCTCGCGCAGCCGGAGCACCGGCGCCTCGCCGGCATGCTCCAACGGCTCCGCGCCGAGCAGCGCCTGGCGGAACGGCTCGGCCGAGCCGTCCATGATCGGCGGCTCGGCCGCATCCATCTCGATCACGAGATCGTCGATCGCGAGGCCCGCGACCGCGGCGAGCACATGCTCGACCGTGTGCAGCGCGCCCTCCCCCGTGCCGAGCTGCGTGCGCCGTTCGGCCGCGATCGCCACCGACACCGAGGCGGGCGTCTCCGGCGCGCCGGCGAGGTCGGTGCGGCGGAAGCGGATGCCCGTGCCGGAGGCGGCCGGAGCGAACGTGAGCGTGCAGGGGCGGCCGAGGTGGAGGCCCACGCCCGAGACCGTCACCGCACGGCGGATCGTCCGGCGGGCGCTCACGAGCCCTCCTCGCGCGCCAGCAACGCCTCGAGCCGCTTGATCAGGTCCGGGAGCTTCGTCAGCGCCGCGTAGCCGCGCAGCGTCTCCCGCTGCGGCCGCGACGGGAACCCGCCCCAGGTCTCGCCCGCGGGCACGCTCTTGAGCACGCCCGACTGCGCCGTGATGATCGCCCGGTCGCCGATCGTGAGGTGGCCGGCCACCCCCACCTGGCCCGCGAGCATCACGCCATCGCCGATGCGCGAGCTGCCCGCGATCCCGACCCCCGCGGCGAAGAGGCACAGGCGCCCGATCCGGCAGTTGTGCGCGACATGGACGAGGTTGTCGAGCTTGCTCCCCGCCCCGATCTCGGTGTCGTCGATGCTGCCGCGGTCGATCGTGCTGTTCGCCCCGATCTCCACGTCGTCACCGATGATGCACCGCCCCACGTGCGGGAGCTTCTGGTGCGCGCCCTCGTGGAAGACGAAGCCGAACCCGTCGCTGCCGATGCGCACACCGGCATGCAGCAGGACCCGGGCCCCGATCCGCGCGCCATGATACAGCGTCACCTGGCTCACGAGGCGGGTATCGGCACCGACCGTCACGTCCTCGCCGATGACGCAGTGCGGACCGATCCAGCAGCCCTTGGCGATGGAGGCCCCTGGCCCGACGACGACGTAGGGCTCGATGCAGACATCCGGATCGACGCTCGCGGTCGGGTCGACGAGCGCGGTCGGATGCACGCCGGTGAACGGGCGCGCGGGCATCTTGTAGAAACGGGGCAGGAGCGCGAGGATCGCCTCTTGCGGTCGCGCGACGATGATGCGATTGCCGCAGGCCGAGGGCGTCTCGGCGAGCTCCGGCGTGACGAGCACCGCCGTCGCGCGCGTGTCCGTGAACAGCGCCGCGTACTTGCTCGAGGCGAGGAAGCTCAGCGCGCCCGGCCCGGCCCGGTCGAGCGAGGCGATCGCCCCGACGAGCGCCTCGCCGTCACCGACGACCGTCCCGCCGACGGCGCGGGCGACGTCGGCGAGGCGGAGGGCGGCGGGAGGCGCGGCGGACATCGGGGGTGGGGACCGATGCAGCGCCGGTTACGGCTTGCGGACCCCTGCCGGCTGCGAGACCGGACCCGCCGGCGCGGGACGCTGCGGGGCGGGCTGGGGGGCCGGGCGCGCCGCCGGGGCCGCCGTCTGCGTCCGGAGCCGCGCGATCACCTTGTCCGAGACATCGAGGTTCTTGTCCATCGCGACGATGGAGTTGCCCTGCGCGCTGATGTCGAAGATGAACGCGAGGCCGTCCGCGGCCCGCACCTCGTCGAGCGCCAGCTTCACCTGGTCGAACAGCGGCTGCATCGCGGCCGCCTGCTTCTCCTGCGCTTCCGTCTGGAGCGCCTGGAGCGTGTCGCGGTACTGGGCGTCATACGCCTGGAGCGCCGTGAAGCGCTTCGTGCGATCCTCCTGCGTCAGCGTCGCGGAGTCCTTCTCGAAGGCGGCGACCATGACGTTGAGCGAGTCGATCATCTTCTTCTCGCGCGCGCCCAGCGCCTCGATCTCGGTGCGCAGTCGCGCCTCGACCGCCGCGCGAGCCGGCATCTCCTGGAGGATCTTGCGCGTGTCGACGAAGCCGAAGCGCGCCTGGGCCGAGAGCGGCGCGGCGGCGACGAGGACGACGAGGGCGGCAAGGATGCCGCGCGAACGGACGTTCATGTGGTGCTCCGAGGGATTAGAAGATCTGGCCAAGCCGGAAGTGCAGCTGCCACCGGGGAGCCGGCAGGCCGTTCACGTCGCGGCGATCGAAACCGTACGCGTAGTCGATCCCCAGTGGACCGAGCGGCGTGACGGTGGACACACCGATGCCGGAACCGCGGAACAGGCGCGTGGGATCGAAGTCCCGCGCGCGCGCCCAGAGGTTGCCCGCATCGTAGAACACATTCACGTACACCGACTGGTTGAACCGCAGGCCCACCTCCGCCGTCGACGCGAAGAAGGCATTGCCGAACGACGCGCGTTGCGCGTTGAAAGTCCCGGTGCCGGCGAGATACCCCGTCGGCGTGATCGAGAACTCGGGGTAGCCGCGCAGCATCTCGCCGAACTGCACACCGCCGAGCGAGAACTGCTGCGACCAGAAGAAGTCCCCGGGGTCGCCGAAGACCGCGCCGGCCCGCGACGTGAGTCCGAAGGTCAGGCGCAGCGGCTGCGAACCCGGCTTCTTGCCGCCGAGGCGCGCCAGCACGGTGTACGAGCGGAACTCCGAGGTGTAGCGCTGATAGGTCGCCGAGCCGCCCAGCGGTCCGCCGTTGAACTGCGCACTCAGGCTCTGCAGCTGGCCCTCGGTCGCGAAGGGCATATCGAGGCGCGTGTCGCGGCTCACGTCGAGGCCGACCGTGCTGCGGATGCAACCGGCGCATGAGTTGGTCGAGATGGTGCCGAGCAGACCGTCCTGCCCGTATCGCACCGCCTCCATGCCGTAGGAGACGAAGACGCGCGTGAAGCGGCTCTGCGGGAACGGGAACCCCACCCGCACATTGCCGCCGGTGCGCGTCGTGCGTCCGAGGTCCGCGATGCGGAATCGTGCCTGCGAGCGATAGCCCGTCACCTGCGTCGAGATCAGAGACCCGCGCACCTGCGGGTCGGTGTACGAGGCGTTGAAGTCGTTGATGAACTGCCCGAACTGCCACTGCAGCGACCCGCGCTTGCACTTGCCGAACAGGTTCGGCTGCTCGAGGCCGATGAAGCCGCCGAGCCCCGTCCCCTGCCCGACCGACGCGCCGAAGTTCACGTTGCCCGTCCGCTTCTCCTTCACGCGGAAGATGATGTCGACGTCGCCAGCCTCGTTCGCCGGACGGACGTCGGGGAACGGCAACGGGCTCTCGAAGAAGCCGAGATTCGAGATACTGCGCCAGCTGCGGATCATCCGCTCCTGGTTGAAGACGTCGCCCGGGATGATGACGAGCTGGTCGCGGATGCAGTTCTCGACCGTGTAGTCGTTCCCGAGGATCTCGACCCGATTGATGATCGCCGGCGTGTTCTCGACGATGTCCCAGCGGAGCCGCACGTATCCGGCCGAGTCGGTGGGATCGCGCTCGACCACCGGGCGGATCTGCGCGTAGATGTAGCCTTCGTTGTTGTAGAGCGTGCTGACCGCCTGGGTCGCCTCCTCCCAGCGGGTCCGGTCGAACACGTTGGTCGCCGGCGGCCGGCGCTTCACGAGCGCCTGCGCACGCTCGGTGAGCGAGGGCGCGCGATCGGTGAACGGATAGAGCGCCGCGATCTGCTCGCTGGTGAAGCGACGGTTCCCCACCACCTCGAACTGCTTCACCCGGTACTGCTCCCCCTCGCGGATGTCGAGCTGGATCATGGCCTTTCCGCGCTCGCGATCCACCATCAGGGTGTCGCGATCGAGCTGGAAGTCGACGTAGCCGCGCTCGGCGAAGAGCTTCGGGATCCGCTCGCCGAGGTCGGTCGCGTACTTGTCCTCGTCGAACTCCCCCTTCCGGAAGAAGAGGAATCCCTCGGGGCGGGTCTTCATCGCTCCGACCACCTGTCCGTCCGAGACCGCGCGGTTGCCCTCGACCCGGATGCCGGAGATGGCAAGGCGCCGCCCCTCGTCCACGCGGAAGACGATCCCGATCCGGTCCGCGACGACGGTGGTCTCCGGCGTCACGCGCGCCAGATAGTAGCCGTTCGCCTGATAGAGCGAGTCAATGCGCTTCATCGCGAGGGCGACCTTGGCCGGGTCCACCGGACGGCCAAGGAGCAGTTCCACACGGTCCTGCACGGACCGGTTGCTGATCCGCTGCGGCCCCTGCACGTCCACCGAGGCCAGCAGGGGGCGCTCCTTCACCCCGATGACGAGGGTCGCGCCGGTCGGCCCGACGACATCGCACGTGATGTCGACCTCGTCGAAATCCCCCGTCGCGAACAGGTCGCGGATCGCCCGCTGGATGGAGGGGAAGTTCAAGGTGGTTCCCGTCACGATCCCGGAGGACGCGACGATGGCCTCACGGGAGACGCGCACCTGCCCCCGGACGTCGAGCGAGTCCGGGGTGAGGCAGCGGCCCGTGATGCCGGATTGGTCCTGCGCGGCCAGGGGCGCGGCCACCACGAGGGCGGCGAGCGCGAGGCTCGGAAGTCGAAGCATCCTTGGAATATACACGGTCGGGGCCGGACGGTTCAGTCCGGCCCCGGTGGCCGCAGGGAGGGTCTACGCGCGGCTCAGGCCTTGGGGGAGCTGGCCGGGACCCGGAACTCGAGCTTGGCGCCGTCCGCTGCGACGTCCACCGTGATCTCATCGCCGCGGCTGAACTCCGCGAGGAGGATCTTCTCCGAGAGGGGGTCCTCGATCCAGCGCTGGATGGCCCGCTTGAGGGGCCGCGCGCCGTAACTCACGTCATACCCGTGCTTCACCAGGAAGTCCACGGCCGGGTCGGTCAGCCGCAGCGTCAGCTCTTCGTCACCCAGCCGCTTCTGCACGTCCTTCAGCAGGATCGAGACGATCTGCGCGATGTGCTGGCGGTCGAGCGGGTGGAACACGATCACATCATCCAACCGGTTCAGGAACTCGGGGTTGAAGGCGTGCTGCAACTCCTCCTTCACCTTGTCCGCGATCCGGTCGAAGTTCTGCGTCACGTCCAGCGTGTTGCCGAACCCGAGGGTGCGGTTCTTCGTGATGTCCTTGGCGCCGACGTTCGACGTCATGATCACGACCGTGTTCTTGAAGTCGATCACGCGGCCGTAGTTGTCGGTCAGGTGCCCCTCATCCAGCACCTGGAGCAGGATGTTGAAGACATCCGGGTGCGCCTTCTCGATCTCGTCGAGCAGGATCACGCTGTACGGCTTGCGGCGCACCGCCTTGGTGAGCGTGCCCGAGTCCTCGTAACCCACGTACCCCGGCGGTGCGCCGATGAGCCGCGAGACCGAGAACTTCTCCATGTACTCGCTCATGTCCACGCGGATGAGCGCCGAGGCGTCGGCGAAGAGGAACTTCGCGAGCGCACGAGCGAGTTCGGTCTTGCCGACGCCGGTGGGCCCCGAGAAGATGAACGAGCCGATCGGTCGCCGCGGGTCCTTGAGCCCGGCGCGGCTGCGGCGGATCGCCTTGGCGATCGCCTTGATCGCGTCCTCCTGCGCCACCACCTGCGTGTGGAGCTCCTCCTCCATCCGCAGCAGGCGCGCCGTCTCCGCCTCCTGCAGTCGCGTCACCGGGATCCCCGTCCAGCGGCTGACGATGAACGCGATCTCCTCCTCCCCGAGCACCGGGCGCAGCGAGAGCCGCTTCTGCTCCCACTCCTCCTGGCGCGCGCGGATCTGGCCCTGGAGCTCGCGCTCCGTATCGCGCAGCGCCGCCGCGCGCTCGAAGTTCTGGTCCCGAACCGCCGCGTCCTTCTCGGCGTTCACCTTCTCCAACTGCGTCTTGAGGTCGGCCACCTCCGGCGGCGGCACCTGTGCCGCGAGCCGCGCTCGCGCCCCCGCCTCGTCGATCACGTCGATCGCCTTGTCGGGCAGGAACCGGTCGGTGATGTAGCGCTCGGAGAGCTTCGCCGCGATGGCGAGCGTCTCGTCCGGGATCGTCACGCGATGGTGGTCCTCGTACTTCGCGCGCAGGCCCTTCAGGATCTCCACCGTCTCGTCGATCGAGGGCGGATCCACGACGACCGTCTGGAAGCGGCGCTCGAGCGCCCCGTCCTTCTCGATGTACTTGCGGTACTCATTGAGCGTCGAGGCACCGACGCACTGCAGTTCGCCGCGCGCAAGCGCCGGCTTGAGCATGTTGCTCGCGTCGATCGCGCCTTCGGCCGCGCCCGCGCCGACCAGCGTGTGCAACTCGTCGATGAAGAGGATGATCTGCTTGTTCTGCGCGATCTCGTTCATCACCGCCTTGAGCCGCTCCTCGAACTGGCCGCGGTACTTGGTCCCCGCGATCACCGCCGCCATGTCGAGCGACAGCACCCGATGGTCGCGCAACGAGTCCGGGCAGGTGTTGTTCGCGATCATCTGGGCAAGGCCCTCGACGATCGCCGTCTTGCCCACGCCAGGCTCGCCGATGAGGACCGGATTGTTCTTCTTCCGGCGCGAGAGCACCTCCATCACGCGCTCGATCTCCTTGAAGCGCCCGATCGTCGGATCGAGCTGCCCCTCGGACGCGAGTGTCGTCAGGTCACGGCAGAAATGGTCGAGCGCGGGCGTCTTGGACTTCTTCTCGCCCTTCGCGACCGCCGGCGCGGGCGGAGTGCCGGGCGCGGCCGGCGTCCCGCCCTGCGGCATCTCGGTACCGAGCAGGCGCAGCGTCTCCGCACGCGCCGCCTCGAGGTTCACCCCCGCCTCCGTCAGCACCTGCGCGGCGATCCCCTTCTCCTCGCGCAGCAGCCCGAGCAGCAGGTGCTCCGTGCCGACGTACGAGTGGTTCAACTCACGCGCTTCGCCCATGGCGAGCTCGAGCACCTTCTTCGCCCGCGACGTGTACGGGAGGTCCGGGCCGGAGGCCTGCGCCGCCTTCCCCTTCTTCACCGTGTCCTCGATCTTCTGCTGGATCTCCTCGAGGTCGACGCTGAGGTTGTTCAGCACCGCGGCCGCCACCCCCTCGCCCTCGCGGATGAGGCCGAGCAGGATGTGCTCGGTGCCGACGTACTCGTGATGCAGCCGTGCGGCTTCCTCGCGCGCCATCGCCAGGACCTTCCGCACCCGCTCCGTGAAGTTGTACCCGTTCATCGCTGGCCTCGATTCCTCGCCCGGCGGGTCAGCCGGGCAGCTTCGCTTCGTTGGCGAGCACCGTGCGCACGTACTTGGCCCGCGCCAGGTTCGCCTCGCCGTCGGTGAGCGCGCGCCCCTCTGCCTGGGCGAGATGCGCCGACTGGCTGAAGATCAGGAGCTTGTTGAGCGTGTATACACTGAGCCCGGGGATCAGGTTCAGCCCAGCGGCCAGCCGTACCCCGCTCAGCAGGTTCATCGCCTCGTCCGCTGGCAGGTTGCGCGCGTGCCGGAGCGTCCCGAACGCCCGCCACAACTTGTCCTCGATAATATAACCCGCGTCGCGCAACAGGACACGACGGGCCTCCTCCTCCCGCTCGATCACGCGCCGCACGACTCGGACCAGCTGGTCCGCGAGATCCGCCTCGGCGCGCCCGAGCGTCGTCTGGTTCGAGATCTGGAAGAAGTTGCCGAGGACGTCGCTCCCCTCACCGTAGAGCCCGCGATAGGTCAGCCCCATGTGCTGCAGCCCCTGCAGCACCTTGCCGATCTCCTGCGTGAGCACGAGCCCCGGCAGGTGGATGAGCACCGACGCCCGCATCCCCGTTCCCGTGTTCGTCGGGCACGCGGTCAGGAAGCCGAACTCCTTGTGCCAGGCATAGGGCAACTCGGCACCGAGCTCCTGATCGATCCGCTCCGCCTCGCGCAGCGCCCCGGGGATGTCGAACCCGGATCGGAACACCTGCAGTCGCAGATGGTCCTCCTCGTTCACCATCAGGCCCGCCTCGCCCGTGAGCAGCACGGCCCCGGCCCCGGTCGCCATCACCCCCTGCTGCCGGTCCAGCCCGGCCAACTCGCGGCTGACGAGATGTCGCTCGTGCAGCAGCAGCCGCTCCTGCGCGGTGCACTCGTCCACGCGCACGAGCGCCGCTGATCGCAGGGACGCCGACCGCGACGCGGCATCGCGCAGCTGGTGCAGGACCCGCAACCGCTCCCCCTCGCGCGCGCGCGTCGGGAACGCGAAGCCGGCGATGTTCCGCGCGAGCCGGATCCGCGACGAGAGTACGATCCCGGCATGCTCCCCCGACGCGGTGAGCCAGTGCAGGCCGCCATCCGGGATGAGGCTCAGGTCGAGCGTCACTCGAGCCCCCGGATCTCGTCCCGCAACGTCGCCGCCGCCTCGAACGCCTCGTCCGCCACTGCCTTCTGCAGCCGGACCCGGAGGTCCTGCAGCTTGAGGTCGCGCGTCATGATCCCCGGATCGCGCGGGGCGTACTCCCAGCCCTGGTGCCGCGTCGACCCGTGCACCCGCCGCAGCAGCTCGCGCAGGCTCTGCTCGAAGGCGCCGTAGCAGTGGGCGCAGCCGAGCCGCCCGCTCGCGCGGAAGTCGCGCAGCGACGTGCCGCAGTAGGCGCACCGCGCCGCATCCCCGGGCATCTGCGCCGCCTGCTGCTGGACCGCGTGCAGGAAATCCCCCAAGGGGTGCTTCGGCTCCGGCGCCGCCGTCTCGATCCCGCGCTCCGCCGCGCAGCGCTCGCACAGATGCACGTGCGTCACCGCGTTCTCGACGATCTGCGTGAGGTGCACCCGCGCCTCGAGCTCCTTGCACTGCTCGCAGATCATCAGACGCCCCCCGCCGACGCGAGCGCGGGCGCGAGGCGCCCATCCTCGAGGTGGAGCACGCGCGACGCGCGCGCCGCGAGCGAGCGATTGTGCGTCACCACCACGAGCCCGACCGACATCTCCGCCGTCAGCTCCGCGAAGAGGTCATGCAGGCGCTCGGCGTTCTGGTGGTCCAGGTTCCCCGAGGGCTCATCGGCCAGCAGCAGTGGCGGCCGCGCCGCGAGCGCGCGCGCGACCGCGGCGCGCTGCTGCTCGCCGCCCGAGAGCTCCGCCGGACGGTGCTGCATGCGCGCGCCGAGCCCCACGCGCACCAACAATGCTTCGGCGCGCGCCCGGGCCTCGTCGATCGGCATCGCCGCGATCCGCAGCGGCATCATCACGTTCTCCAGCGCCGAGAACTCCTTCAGGAGATGGTGGAACTGGAAGACGAATCCCACCGTGCGGTTCCGAAGTTCCGCGAGGGCCTCGTCGGTCGCGGACCGCGTGGCCAGGCCACCCAGACGCACCTCGCCCGCGTCCGGCCGGTCGAGCGCGCCCAGCACGTGGAGGAAGGTGCTCTTCCCCGCACCGCTCGCGCCGACGACCGCGACCATCTCGCCTCGGGAGACCGTCAGGTCCACGCCCGCGAGGACCTGGATCCGCGCGCCGTCGCCGCCACGGTAGGCCTTCTCGACGCCCACGGCCTCGAGGACGGGTGGGAGCGCCGGTGCCGCGGTCGACTCCGCCACCGCCGGGGGGATCGGGGCGCCGGTCATTCGCTGCGGATCGCCTCGATCGGGTAAAGCTTGGCCGCCGACGCCGCGGGATGCAGCGTCGCCAGCACCGCCACCGCGACGCTGAGCACCGCGATGAGCGCGATGTCGCCCGCGTCGAGCAGGACCGGCAGATGGTCGATGAAGTACACCGAGGGGTCGAGATAGATCAGCCGACCCTTCTCGATCGCCAGGCCGGTCGTCACGCCGAGCGCGAGACCGAGGCCGGTACCGAGGACACCGATGAAGAGCCCCTGCAGCAGGAAGATCGCGCGCACCGATTCGGCGCGGAGCCCCATCGCCTTGAGGATCCCGATCTCGCGCGTCTTGTCGCGCACGACCATCGTCAGCGTGCTCACGATGTTGAACGCGGCCACCATGATGATGAGGCCGAGGATCACGGACATCCCGAGCTTCTCCAGCTTGAGCGCGCGGAAAAGCGAGCTGTTCTGCTGCTGCCAGTCCCGCGTCCAGTACGACGGCCCCATCGCGGAGTCGATCCGTGCGGCCACGGCGGGCGCCGCCCACCGGTCCGCCGTGCGCACCTCGATCCCCGTCACCCCATCGCCGAGACCGGCGAACTCGCGCGCGAGCTCGAGGTCGACGTAGACGTAGGCGTTGTCGTACTCGAACATCCCCGTCTCGAAGATCCCGGTGATCTCGAACTCGTAGAAGCGCGGGATGATCGCGCCGAGCAGCGGATTCACCTCGCCGCCGGATGCCGTCACGAGTCGAAGCGTCTGCCCGGGCACGGCGTTCAGTCGGCTGGCCAGGAGCGCACCGAGCACCGCCCCGCGCCGCTGGCCGTCGGGCGTGTCGAAGGAGAAGTCCCCGACCTTCGCGTGGTCGCGGATCGTGGTCACCTGCGGCGACCCCGAGTCGCCGGGGATGACCCCGGCGACGGTGACCGCCTCGGTGTAGGTGGTCCCGCTCGTCGCGAGCCCCTGGTGCACCACGAACGGCGCGGCGTCGAGGACGCCAGGGACGGCTCGCACGCGCGCGAGCGCCGTTTCCCACTCCAGCATCCGGAGCTCCGGGCCGTACGTGTGGACGCGGATGTCGGGGCTCCCCACGAGGATCTTCTCGCGCAGGTCGTTCTGCAGACCGTTCATCACGCCCATGATGACCACGAGCGCACTCACTCCCACCACCACGCCCGCGACCGCGATCACCGAGATGAACGACAGCAGGCGCGACCCGCGTCGACTCCGCAGGTAGCGCCAGGCGATCGACAGCTCGAGCCGCGAGACGGCCATCACTCGGGGCGCATGAGCGGGAAGAGGATCACGTCGCGGATGTGCGGCGTGTCCGTGAGGTACATGAAGAGACGGTCGAGGCCGATCCCAACCCCGCCCATCGGCGGCATGCCGTACTCCATCGCGCGGAGATAGTCTTCGTCCACGCTCGTTGCCTCCTCGTCGCCCGCCGCCTTCAGCCGGGCCTGTGCCTCGAACCGCGCCCGCTGGTCAAGCGGGTCGTTGAGCTCCGAGAAGGCGTTCGCGACCTCCTTCCCCTTCGCGAAGAGCTCGAACCGCTCGGTGAGCCCGGGCTTGGTCCGATGCGGCTTCGCGAGCGGCGACAGCTCGACCGGGTAGTCCACGACGAACGTCGGCGTCTCGATCCGCGACTCGACATGGAACTGGAACAACTCGTCCATGAGCTTCGGTCGCGAGAGCTTCCGGCTGTCGTGCACTCCCGCCCGCTCCGCCGCCTTGCGCAGCTCGTCGTCCGAGAGCTGCGTGACGTCCGCCACTCCGAGCGCCTGGGAGAGCGAAGGGAGCCATTCGATCCGCGGGAACGGCGTCTGGAAGAACGGCACGGGGGCCGCCTCGCTCCCATCCATGCGGGTGCGCGGCTCCGTGCCAAGCACGTCGCGCACCGCCGCCGCGGCGGTGATCAGCAGCTGTTCCACCCGACCCATCATGACCGTGTAGTCCGCGTACGCCTCGTAGAACTCCAGCATCGTGAACTCCGGATTGTGCGTCCGGTCGATGCCCTCGTTGCGGAAATCGTGGCCGATCTCGTAGACGCGGTCGAAGCCCCCGACCACGAGCCGCTTGAGATACAGCTCGTCCGCGATGCGCAGGAAGAGCGGCATGTCGAGCGCGTTGTGATGCGTCGTGAACGGCTTCGCCGCCGCGCCGCCGTAGAGCGGCTGAAGCACCGGCGTCTCGACCTCGAGGTACTGCAACTCGTCGAGCGCGCGGCGGATCGCCGTCGTCATCCGCGACCGGGCCGCGAAGTGACGCCGGACCTCCGGATGCACCGCGAGGTCCGCGTAGCGCTGCCGCGATCGTTGTTCGCCGTCGGAGAAGCCCGAGTGCCGAACGGTCCGTCCGTCGACCTGCTCCTCCTTGCCATACGGGAGCGGCCGGAGCGACTTCGCGAGGAGCTCCACCCGGTCCACGCGCACGGTCACCTCGCCCGTGCGCGTGCGGAACAGCGGTCCGTGCACGCCGATCACGTCGCCGAGGTCGAAGTGGGCGAGCATCGCGAAGACCTCATCCCCCAGCGCGTCCTTGCGGAAGTAGAGCTGGATGCGCCCGGTGTCGTCGGCGAGGTGCGCGAAGATGGTCTTGCCATGACCGCGCCACGCCACGATGCGGCCGGCGATCCGCACCGCCGGGCCCTCCTCCGCTCCCTCGGGAAGCAGGGTGCTCGCCGGCCCGCACCCGTGCGTCCGGTCGAAGCCGTAAGCGAACGGCGCCACCCCCGCGGCCTGGAGGGCCGCGAGCTTCTCGCGCCGTGCCTGCATCACGAAGTTCAGTTCGTCGCTCATCGTCCTACGCCCCCTGGGCGCCGGCGCCGGGCGCGCCGTTCTGCTTGAGGTACTCGCGGATGAACGGATCGATCGCCCCGTCCATGACCTTGTGGACGTCCGTCAGCTTCAGCTCCGTCCGGTGGTCGTTCACCATCGTGTACGGCTGGAACACGTAGCTGCGGATCTGGCTGCCGAACGACACGTCCTGCTTGTTCGCATCCATCGCCGCCTTCACCGCGGCGAGCTTGTCCGCCTCGCGCTGGTAGAGCTTGTTCTTGAGCTGCTTCATTGCCGTCGCCTTGTTCTTGAACTGCGAACGCTCGGCCTGCGACGCGCAGACGATCCCGGTCGGGATGTGGGTGATGCGCACCGCCGAGCTCGTCTTGTTGACGTGCTGGCCGCCGGCACCCGACGCCCGGTAGACGTCGATCCGCAGGTCCTCCTCGCGGATCTCGATGTTGATCTCCTCGTTGACGACCGGATAGACGAAGACCGAGGCGAAGCTCGTGTGGCGCCGCGCCTGCGAGTCGAACGGCGAGATGCGCACCAGGCGGTGTACCCCGGATTCGGGGCGAAGGAAGCCGTACGCGTACTCGCCCTTGATCTCGAGGACCGCCCCCTTGATGCCGGCCTCTTCGCCCTCGGACAGGTCGATGATGTCGACGCCGAACCCCTTCCGTTCGGCCCAGCGCGTGTACATGCGCATCAGCATCTGCGCCCAATCCTGCGCTTCCGTGCCGCCCGCCCCGGCGCTGATCTCGAGCTGCGCATCGCGGAAGTCGTCCCGGCCCTGGAGCAACGAGCGCAACTCGAACGCCTCCACGTCATCCCGGATCGCCGTCGCCTCACGCTCGACCTCGGCCTCCATCTCCGCATCGGGCTCGAGCGACAGGAGCTCGACGAGCTCGACCGCGCTCTTGATCCGACCGACGAGCTTGTCGAAGGGGTCGAGCCAGCCCTTCAGCTGCTTCACCTCCTGCACCACCTCGCGGGCCCGCTCCTGCGCATTCCAGAAGGCAGGGTCCGCCATGTCGCTCTCGAGGGCGTTCAGGCGCTCGCGCTTGCGACCCAGGTCAAAGGTACCTCCGCAGCTCGTCGAGACGCGTCTCGTCGTGGCGGAGGGAGGTGAGGTGTGCGCTGTCAGCCATGGAGTCGTCTGGGTCGGATGCGATCCGAGCCGGTCCCGCACGCGGAACCGGCTCGGCAAGCGTTGTAGGAAGTTAGCGTCCGGAGCAGCTCCGTGGCACCCATCCGCCTTCCACCTTCTGCCTCAGAACATCTTCGCCCCACCCGCCAACAGATCGTTCAGCGCATCCGCGAAGTGCGTCGTGCTCTCGGCGAACTCCTTGCCGATCTGGTCGACGTACTCCTCGTAGCTCTTCTTGATCTCCTCGCGGAAGATGTCCTTGAGCGTGCCGTTCGCGAGCCCTTCCTCGCGCTTCCCCGGCTGGTAGGCGATCATGTCCGACACGAGCGCGCGCGCGAGCCGGCGGCCCTTCTGGTTCGGATCGTTATTCAGGAACGGGTTGATACCCCGACGGATGCCGGTGGCCGGCGTGCCGGCCGTCGGGCGCGGCGGCTCCGGCATCGCGCCTGAGGGAGTCGCGGCACGCGGCGCAGGTGGCGGGGGGGCGGCAGGTGCGACCGGGGCCGGGACCTGCGCGGACGCTCGCGGCGTCGGCACCGCGGGCGGCGGCGGCGCGACGGTGGCCACGGGAGAGACCGCGGCCGGGCGAATCGGCGGCCGGACAGGGGTCGGCATGGCAGGACGCGGCGGCGGCGGAACGGCCGGGCGCGGGGGCGTGACCATGTTGCCCGCGCTCGGCGTCGGAGCCGGGGGTGCAGGCGGGATCAGCGGGGGCCGGGCGACCGTCGAGCGGGGCTCGGGGGCACGCCCGGGCGGCATCGGCGGCGTGAAGCCGGCTGCGGGGCGCGGAGGCGTCACCGGGGGCGCGACCGGCGGCGGCGCGACCGGGCGAGTGGCCTGGGGCGTCGGGAAGGTCGGCGCAGGGCGCGCCGGCGGCGCCACCGGCGCGCTGGAGACCGGCGTCGGCGGGATGACCGGCGGAACCTGCGGGGCCGGACGGACCGGCGTCGGAGGAACCGCGACCGCCGGTTCGACCGGTGGCGTTACCCGCGGTGCCGCCGGAGGCACCGGAACGCTCGCCGCCGGCGTCGCCGCGGGGGCTTGGACGACCGGGGTGGCGAGCGGCGTCGACCGTCGGATCTCCGGCAACGCCGGCACCTCGCCCGAGGTCCGTGCGCGCGCGACGACACCAGGCGTGAACGTCGGCGTCGGCTTGCGCGACTGCGGGGGCGGAGCGAACGGCGTCGAGAACGGCAGCGACGGGCGCGGCGGCGGTGGGCCGCCGGCCTGGTCCGCCGGCACCGCCGCGGTGGGCATCGACGGGCGCGGCTTCGGCGCCTCGAATGCTTCAGGTGCGGCCTCTGCGTCCGACTCCATCGCCGCTCGGGACGTCGCATCCCAGCCGCGCGTCGCGGCGGCGGGGACCGTCTCCTCCATACCGACGCGGATCACCGCGCCGCAGACGGAGCACCTCGCGCGCACGCCGCCCGGCGGGACCTTCGCCGGATCGACGCGGAAGACCGACTGGCACTCCGCACACGTGACGTTCAACGCTCCTCCCTGGCCCGTGCCGTGGACACTGGCGTGACCGGTGTCGCCCCTGCGGGGCCATCACCGCGCCGATCGACCGAGAATACCGACCCGTAGAGGGTCTTGGCGTAGCTCTTCATCTCCGTCGCGAGCTCGCTCACCTGCCCTGCGTGCGTGAATTGCCGACGCTCGTTCGTCACGACGCCGATCGAGACGGTCATCAGCGGCACCTTGTGCAGCTGCCCGCGGCGGTCCTTTCCGAAGTAGTAGCCGGCGCGCCTGTCCTGCTCGCTGTACTGGTACGGGATCAGCGTATCGAAGACCGAGACGACCTCGGAGCAGGTATCCTGCACCATGTCGATCGGGATGACGAAGATGAAGTCGTCGCCGCCGATGTGCCCGACGAATCCCTCCTCGCCGCCGATGCCCTTCACGACGTCGTGCAGGATCTTCGAGAGGATGCGGATGACGCGATCGCCGTCATAATAGCTGTAGCGATCGTTGAACTCCTTGAAGTGGTCGAGGTCCGCATAGCAGACCGCGAAGCGCATCTTCCCCTCGATGCGCCGCAGGATCTCAGTCTCGATCTCGATCGTGCCGGGCAACCGCGTGGAGGGATGCACGAAGGTGTCGCGGTCGCTGCGCCGCAGCATCGCATCCAGCCGCAGCTGCATCTCGTGCTCGCTGATCCCCTCGCGAAGCACCTCGTCCGCGCCCGCGTCGAACGCGGCGGCGAAGGCCGCATCCTCGCCCCGCGTCGTCAGCGCCACCGGTACGATGCCGGTGAATGAATCCGCCTTCAGCCGACGACAGGCCTTGAGGGCAGCCACCGGGTGATGCCGCGCGTCGCAGATGACGAGTCGCGGGCGCGCACGGAGCGCGGCCGACATGACCTCGTCCCCGTTGGCGACCCCGCGCGTGGGGATGTGACGATCCTCCAGCCACTGCCTCACCGTCTCCGGGAGGGGCTGTCCGTCAGGCGCGTAGATGAGGGCGTTCGATTGCGACAATTCCGTCAGCGGGTCGAGGAGAAGCTCAAATTACGGGCGCCCAACAGCGGTGTCAAAGGACGATGCGACAAGCAGTTAGGAAACACGCTATGTCACATCGTGCTCCGGCAGCCGATAGCCGAGGCGGGAGAGCGAGGCGGCGTTCTTCCGCCAGTTGTGGAGCACCTTCACCCACAGGTCCAGATAGACCGGGCCTCCGACCAGCGGCTCGATCTTCGCGCGGGCGGCCTTGCCCAGCTCCTTGATGCGACTGCCGCCCGCGCCGATGAGGATCCGCTTCTGACTGTCGCGCTCCACATGGAGCACCGCTCGAATGTACACGGGGGAGGTTCCTTCCCGATACTCCTCGATCTCGACGGCGATCCCGTAGGGCACCTCCTCGTCGAGCTGCTCCAGGACGGCCTCCCGAAGGAACTCGCTGACGAAGAAGCGCATCTGCTGCGTCGAGACATCCTCGGCGTCGTAGAGGAACGGGCTCTCCGGGAGGCGGTCCCGGATCGCCGCGAGGAGGGCGTCGACGCCGACCCCCGCCCCGCCGGCGAGGAAGATCGCCTGGGGGAAGCGGGCCGCGAGTTCGCTTTGGCGGAGGGGGTCCAGCCGATCGCTCTTGTTGAGGGCGAGAAGGATGGGGGCCTTGGGGGGCGCGGGCAGCTGCGCGAGCGCAGTGAGGTCGGTCGGGAGATCCTCGGCGGCATCGACGAGGTGCACGATGACGTCGGCATCCGCAATCGCCTTCTGGGCAGCGTGCTGCATGGCACGGTGCAGCGCGTA
This sequence comes from Gemmatimonadota bacterium, assembly GCA_016714015.1. Classification (NCBI taxonomy): domain Bacteria; kingdom Pseudomonadati; phylum Gemmatimonadota; species Gemmatimonadota bacterium. Next base: position 566,265 of record JADJNZ010000004.1, on the reverse strand, counting down.
GCGCGGCTCGAGCAGCCCCGGGGTGTCGAAGAGAACGATCTGCGAATCGGCGTCCGAGAGGATGCCGACGACGCGATCGCGGGTGGACTGCGGCTTGGGCGAGACGATCGCGAGGCGTTCGCCGACGAGTCGATTGAGGAGCGTCGACTTCCCGGCGTTTGGCTTGCCGACGATGGTGACGAACCCGGCCTTGGTCATGCAGGACGATGGCGGAAATAGGGACAAAGAAGAAGGCCCCAGCCGAGTGAACGACTGGGGCCTTCAGGGGTGCCGGCGACGGCCTACTCTCCCGCGTCCTCTCGGACGGAGTACCATCGGCGCTGTAGGGCTTAACGATCGTGTTCGGGATGGGAACGAGTGTGGCCCCTACGCTCTAGTCGCCAGCGATATGGTGACAACGGAGTGATGGTAGTGTTCGTGTTATATGGCGAATCGCGTGTAAATCGTGCGATTGCTCTGCGGTTGTTTTTCCTGCCCCTGTTCGAAAACAGGGGGAGTAGTCAAGCCGCACGGGCGATTAGGATGGGTTAGCTCGGAGGGCATTGCTGCCTTTCCACTCCCCACCTATCGACGTGGTGGTCTCCCACGGCCCTTCAGGGGACTCAAGGTCCCAGGGAGAGTTCATCTTGGGGACGGCTTCCCACTTAGATGCTTTCAGCGGTTATCCGTGCCGATCATCGCTACCCGGCGGTGCCACTGGCGTGACAGCCGGGACACGAGCGGATCGTCCGACTCGGTCCTCTCGTACTAGAGTCCGCACCCCTCAACTCTCCAACGCCCACAGCGGATACAGACCGAACTGTCTCACGACGTTCTGAACCCAGCTCATGTACCACTTTAACCGGCGAACAGCCGGACCCTTGGGACCTTCTCCAGCCCCAGGATGTGATAAGCCGACATCGAGGTGCCAAACCGCGCCGTCGATGTGAACTCTCGGGCGCGATAAGCCTGTTATCCCCAGCGTACCTTTTATCCGTTGCGCGATAGCCGATCCACACCGGGCTACCGGATCACTACGGCCCACTTTCGTGGCGGCTCGACCCGTCGGTCTCACCGTCAGGCCCCCTTGTGCCGTTACACTCTAGAGCGCGAGTACCGACCGCGCTGAGGGGACCATGCGCGCGCCTCCGTTACTTTTTCGGAGGCGACCGCCCCAGTCAAACTGCCCACCTGCCACGGTCCCAGCCGAGGTTTGCTCGAGCGTGGTGAGGACGTTACACAAGCCAGGCTGGTATTTCACTGTTGCCTCCGCCCGAGCTAGCGCCCGAGCCTCGTAGGCTCCCAGCTATGCTACACAGTCTAATGCGACGTCCAATGACAAGCTGCAGTAAAGGTGCATGGGGTCTTTTTGTCCTGCTGCGGGGACTCGGAATCCTCACCGAGACTGCTATTTCGCCGAGCACCGGGTCGAGACAGTACTCAAGTCGTTACGCCATTCGTGCAGGTCGGAACTTACCCGACAAGGAATTTCGCTACCTTAGGACCGTTATAGTTACGGCCGCCGTTTACCGGGGCTTCGGCTCAATGCTTCGCCTTGCGGCTAACATCTCCCCTTAACCTTCCGGCACCGGGCAGGCGTCAGTGAGTATACGGCGCCTTGTGCGGCTTGGCACTCACCTGTGTTTTTGCTAAACAGTCGCTTGAGTCGATTATCTGCGACCGAAAAGAGCCTGCGACGCGAGGTCGCCAACCCATTTCGGCATCCCTTCTTCCGAAGTTACGGGATCATTATGCCGAGTTCCTTGACCCGGTTTCACTCGTTCACCTTAGGCTACTCGCCTTGCCCACCTGTGTCGGTTTACGGTACGGACGTCTGCAGCATTCCCCACCAGGGCTTTTCTTGCCTGTCGACTCCACATCACTTGAGCTTGGGTTGCCCCGCACTCTCGTCTCAGGTCTCGGTTTCCCTACACCCTTTCACGGCCATCCACAAAGCCGCTGACATTTCGTTCCAGGGTCCCCCTGGGGTTGCTAACACACTACAGACGGGATCGGAATATTGACCGATTGTCCATCGGCTACGCCTCTGGGGCCTCGCCTTAGGGTCCGCCTCACCCTGCGCTGATTGCCATGGCGCAGGAATCCTTGGGCTTACGGTGTGCGGGGTTCTCACCCGCATTTGCGCGTACTCAATCCGGCATCCTCACTTCTGAACGCTCCACGACTCGTTTCCACGGTCGCTTCAAGGCGGACAGAACGCTCCCCTACCCCTCATACATAGTATGAAGACCAAGCTTCGGCGGGCCGCTTAATCCCGACCATTCTCGGCGCATCCCCACTGGACTGGTGAGCTATTACGCACTCTTTAAAGGAGTGGCTGCTTCTAAGCCAACCTCCCAGTTGTCAGTGTAGGGACACATCCTTCGCTATACTCAGCGGCCACTTTGGGGCCTTAGCTGTGGTTCTGGGTTCTTTCCCTCTCGCCGCTGGACATTATCGCTCAGCGACTGCCTCCCGAGATACATGTAACAGGCATTCGGAGTTTGGTTGGGGTTGGTACCAGCTACGCCAGCCCGCGCCCATCCAGTCGCTCTACCTCCTGTACACAATTGCTCGAGGCTCTACCTCAATAGATTTCGGGGAGAACCAGCTATCTCCAGGCTTGATTGGCCTTTCACCCCTACCCACAAGTCATCCGAACGGTTTTCAACCCATACCGGTTCGGGCCTCCACTGCGTGTTACCGCAGCTTCACCCTGCTCATGGGTAGATCGCCCTGGCTTCGGGTCGTACCCCCAGGAACTCAGTCGCCCTCGTTACAGGACTCGCTTTCGCTGTGGCTCCGCTGCTGAACAGCTTAGCCTCGCTCCTGAGGAGTAACTCGCCGGATCATAATGCAAAAGGCACGCAGTCAGTCGTGACAGAGGCAAGCCCCTGCCCAACCTCCTACCGCTTGTATGCAAGTCGTTTCAGGATCTCTTTCACTCCCCGCACTGGGGTGCTTTTCACCTTTCCCTCACGGTACTCGTTCACTATCGGTCACACGAGAGTCTTTAGCCTTGGAGGGTGGTCCCCCCGGTTTCACGCCCGATTACTCGAGTCGGGCGTTACTCAGGAACTCCACTACGCCAGGTGCATGGTCTTCGCTTACCGGGCTTTCACCGTCTATGGCGGAACGTTCCAGTTGCACTTCAGCTGACGTCGCCTGACGCGTATGTGGGTCCTACAACCCCGCGGCCACAAGGACCTCGGTTTGGGCTCTACCCCGTTCGCTCGCCGCTACTTGGGGCATCTCGGTTGATTTCTCTTTCCACCAGGTACTTAGATGTTTCAGTTCCCTGGGTTAGCTCGGCTTTCGCCGTGACCGCCATTCCTGACGGCCGGGTTTCCCCATTCGGGCATCCCAGGATCAAAGCGTGTGTGCCGCTCCCCTGGGCTTATCGCAGCTTACCGCGCCCTTCATCGCCTTCGTGTGCCAAGGCATCCTCGACTTGCATTCGCTCGCTTGACCACAAAATGTGATCCAGCAGAGCACGCGCGATCTACAACGAGTGTCAGATATCGATGCTGCCCATGGATCGCTCCACGGGTTCTACGTCGAAATATCGTGTCACTAGTGTGATTCGTTATCCCACGAACACTACCATCTTCCGTTGTCAAACAGCGGGTCATGCGCGGCCCCCCTGCTGGGCGGCCGCCAGACTGCTATAGAGTCGATTCGAGAGAGATCGCGCGCTGTACGAAGCGAGCGACTATCCGGTAGCGCTTTCGTGCCGAGTCCGAGGACCGGCCTACTCGCTGCTCCGTTAAGGAGGTGATCCAGCCGCAGGTTCCCCTACGGCTACCTTGTTACGACTTCGCCCCAGTCATTGCGCTCGCCTTAGGCGGCTTGGTCCCTTGCGGGTTCCGACACCGACTTCGGGCGCTCACAACTTCCATGGCGTGACGGGCGGTGTGTACAAGGCCCGGGAACGTATTCACCGTGGCGTAGCTGATCCACGATTACTAGCGATTCCAGCTTCATGCAGTCGAGTTGCAGACTGCAATCCGAACTGAGGACCAGTTTGGGGATTGGCTCACTCTCGCGAGTTGGCGACCCTCTGTCTGGCCCATTGTAGCACGTGTGTAGCCCTGGACGTAAGAGCCATGATGACTTGACGTCATCCCCACCTTCCTCCGGTTTGGCACCGGCAGTCCCCCTAGAGTCCCCGGCATTACCCGCTGGTAACTAAGAGTGAGGGTTGCGCTCGTTGCGGGACTTAACCCAACATCTCACGACACGAGCTGACGACAGCCATGCAGCATCTGTGCTGGAACTCCGAAGAGGGGCTCACGTTTCCGCAAGCTTTCTCCAGCATGTCAAGCCCAGGTAAGGTTCTTCGCGTTGCGTCGAATTAAACCACATGCTCCACCGCTTGTGCGGGCCCCCGTCAATTCCTTTGAGTTTCAGCCTTGCGGCCGTACTCCCCAGGCGGGGTACTTCATGCGTTAGCGCCGGCACCCAGGGGGTCGCTCCCCCAGACACCTAGTACCCATCGTTTACGGCGTGGACTACCAGGGTATCTAATCCTGTTTGCTCCCCACGCTGTCGCGCCTCAGTGTCAGCAAATGCCCAGCAGGCCGCCTTCGCCACTGGTGTTCTTTCGGATATCTACGCATTCCACCGCTACACCCGAAATTCCACCTGCCTCTACATTGCTCGAGCTCAGCAGTTCGCACGGCAGATCCGGGGTTGAGCCCCGGACTTTCACCACACGCTTACCAAGCCACCTACGCGCCCTTTACGCCCAGTGATTCCGGACAACGCTCGCACCCTCTGTATTACCGCGGCTGCTGGCACAGAGTTAGCCGGTGCTTCCTCACCCGGTACCGTCAGTCCCCTCGAAAGGGGATGTTCGTCCCGGGCAACAGTGGTTTACGCCCCGAAAGGCTTCATCCCACACGCGGCGTCGCTGCGTCAGACTTTCGTCCATTGCGCAATATTCCCCACTGCTGCCTCCCGTAGGAGTCTGGGCCGTGTCGCAGTCCCAATGTGGCTGGCCATCCTCTCAGACCAGCTACCCGTCATAGCCTTGGTGAGCCATTACCTCACCAACTAGCTGATAGGCCGCGAGCGCCTCTATTAGCCCCGGAGGTTTCCTGACCAGGCGATGCCACCCGATCAAGATATGCGGTATTACCCGGCCGTTGGGCCGGCTATCCCCCACTAATAGGAAACTTGCTCACGTGTTACGCACCCGTTCGCCGGTTGCCCTTGCGGGCCCCCTTGACTTGCATGTGTTAAGCACGCCGCCAGCGTTCGTCCTGAGCCAGGATCAAACTCTCCAATAGGATGTTCAATCAGCTCTACCCGAATCGCTGTCACGCTGTCATCGCATGACAGCGTTATTCGGAATCACAAAAATTGTTCAGGTCTGAACTCTCATCTGGCCCCCGAACGGGACCAGGATCATTGAGTTCGCCTCGCACAGTTTGCGATCTCTCTCGAATCGATTTTCAATAAGCTCTCTTTGGTCCTGCGCTGCCCGCTTTCCGCGGGAGCCTCCAAGAATACTCAGAAAGAAAGGCGGTGTCAAGGGGTGATTTTCAATCTCTTTACTCAACCCTTACCGCGTCGGCACATCGCTGCGCCACTCCGCTTCCTGACCTCACCCGTTTCCGGGGAAGGACGCGAATAGTAGTGGTCCGGATTCACGTCCGCAAGGGGGTCTTCGATGACCACTCATGCACGGTTTCCCTCACACTCCACTCGCCCTGCCCATCCCTGTCGGCCCGGCCGTCGATGTGACGGCGCGAAGCCCGAGATGCGAAGGGCCCCGATCTGCATCGGAGCCCCGCGATGCGCCCTGTAGGAATCGAACCTACAACCTAGTGATTAAGAGTCACTTGCTCTGCCAATTGAGCTAAGGGCGCGCTGTTCACTGCTTTCACGCGAGGCGCGCCAGGAGGGAATCGAACCCCCGACCCACAGCTTAGAAGGCTGTTGCTCTATCCACCTGAGCTACTGGCGCTTCACTCGTGCCGTGTCTCTCCTGCCGCTTCGTTCTCTCGCGTCCGATCGGGGCGGCCGGATTCGAACCGGCGACCTCCTGCTCCCAAAGCAGGCGCGATACCGGGCTACGCTACGCCCCGTGAACCGAGCACGGATAGTAGTCAGGATCGGTGCCAAGGTCAACCGCCCCGCGCGAATCACCGACGCGCGCGTCCCGGCGCGCGTATCGCGACACGTTCCCGCCCGAAGCAACGGCGCGCCACGGCGCGGCGACGGTCGCTAGGCGACGAGTTGCTCGACCAAGGCCCGGAACGCGCGACCGCGGTGACTCACCGCCGATTTCTCCTCGCGCGATGCGGCGCCGAACGATTCGCCGAGGTCATCGCTGAAGAAGAACGGATCGTAGCCGAATCCGTTCGTCCCCTCGGCCGCGTCGAGGATGCGCCCCCGGCACTCGCCGCGCGCGACATACTCCCGCGTCCCGTCCGTCGCGACGACCACCGACACGTAACGCGCACTGCGCGTCGCCTTCCCCTCCAGCGCGCGCTGCAGCGCGACGTTGTTCGCCGCCTCGAGGGCCGCTCCCGCGACCGTGCTACCCGACCACCGTTTGCTGTGTACGCCGGGGGCACCGCCCAGCGCATCGACCTCGAGCCCAGAGTCATCGGCGATGACGAGGCACCCGGGCAGTCGCGCGGCGAACCACCGCGCCTTGGCGCGCGCATTCTCCTCGAAGGTCGGATACGACTCGAGCGTCTCCTCGGCCGCGTCCACGGCGCCGAGACCGGCCGCGTCCACGGCGCCGAGACCGGCCGCGTCGAGGTCCTCGAGCGTCACGCCGATGGAGGCGAAGAGCGCGTGCAGCTCGCGTGCCTTCCCTGGATTGCGCGTCGCGAGCACCACGCGCGCCCACACGCGCGGCGTCACGGTCAAGTGAAGCCGAGGGCGGCGCGCTGCGCCCCGTCGAGCGCCAGGATGCCTGCGGACGCGAGATCGAGCAGTTGATCGAGGTCGCCACGCGCGAAGGTGCCGTGCTCACCGGTCCCCTGCACCTCGACGAACCGCCCCTCGCTGCTCATCACGACGTTCGCGTCGACCTCGGCGCGCACGTCCTCGGAGTACTCGAGGTCCACGATCGGCGTGCCGTCGACGAGGCCGACGCTCACTGCGGCCACGAGCCGCCGCACCGGCGACGCCGCGATGCGCTCGGTGCGCACCATCCAGTCGAACGCGTCGACGACCGCGACCGCGGCGCCGGTGATGGCCGCGGTGCGCGTGCCGCCATCCGCCTGCAGCACATCACAATCGACCTTGAGCGTGAACTCGCCGAACTTGAAGTCATCCAGCATCGCGCGGACGCTCCGGCCGATCAGTCGCTGGATCTCGTGCGTGCGTCCGCCGACCTGGCCGCGCTCTCGCGGAGAGCGCGTGTGCGTCGCCCGCGGCAGCATCGAGTACTCGGCGGTCAGCCAGCCCTCGCCCTTCCCCTTCTTCCAGCCGGGTACGCCATCCTCGACGCTGACGGCGCAGAGCACGCGGGTGCTGCCGAAGGCGACGAGACAGGAGCCCTCGGCGTTGGGCACGGCGCCGCGCTGCAGCGAGATGGGGCGGAGCGCATGCGGCGCACGGCCGCCGGGACGTACGAGAGTCTCAGGCACGGAGTCGGTGGATGATCGAGGTGGTGGACTGTCCCGGGGTGAGCGGGATGATGACGACGCGGCCGCCGCGCGCCCGGACCAGGTCGGCGCCGACGACGCTCTCGGGCGCATAGTCACCGCCCTTGACGATGACGTCGGGCTCGAGCGCACGCACGAGTTCGAGCGGGGTGTCCTCGTCGAACACGACCACGGCATCGACGGCGGCGAGCCCGGCGAGCACGTACGCGCGTTCGGCTTCCGACCGCACCGGACGCTCCGGCCCCTTCCCGAGTCGCCGCACGGACGCATCGCTGTTGACGCCGACGATGAGGAGATCGCCCTGCGCGCGCGCGCCCGTGAGCACGTCGATGTGGCCGGGGTGCAGGAGGTCGAAGACGCCGTTCGTGAAGACGACCGCGCCCGACTGGGCGGCGCGCCACCGCGCCGCCTCGGCGCGTGTCATCACCTTGCGCTGCGGGTCGACGAGGGGGCTCAGAAGGTCGCGACCACTTCAGGGTGGAAGTGGACCTCGCGCACGAAGCCGGGGAACTCGATGACCTCGTAGTACTCGGCCCAGATGTGGATCGTGCCCTGCCGCCGGCGCACGGTGACCTTCTGCGCCGCTTCGGGAAGCTTGAGCGAGTCGGCGAACGTCCGGAGGCGGCGCTGGATGAGCAGGTCGCTGCGGTGCTGCGCGAAGCGCGCTTCCTGGCGCATCCGGTCCTGGTACTGGTAGAAGTGCCAGTACTTCGTCCCGATATGCGTGCCGAAGTAGATGACGAAGCCGAAGACGACGAGCGTCAGCAGCCCGCCGAGCCCGCCCTTGCCCGGTCTCGCTCTCACCATTGCGATTGCGCTCCCTCGATCACGTCGTTGACGATCCGGTCGATCGCCTGCTTGCGCCCCTGCGCCTCGCCGCGGTCGGAGTACTCACCGTCCGCCTGCATGCCGGTCCGCGTCCAGAGCACCTTCCCGGTCACCTGATCGACGATCTCCACGTCCACTTGGACACGCAGGCGGCGGCGCGCCGAGGTGGACTGGTTCGGGTTGGCGGAGAATCCGGCGGCAGCGTCGAGCTCGAATCGCGTGATGCGACCCCGTACGACCGCGTTCGCCCGGTCCTCGGGCGCATCGCGCAGCCCGAGGCGCGACTGCAGGCCCTGCCGCATGGCCGCCTGCATCTCGAGGGGCAGTTCCGGGGACGAGGTCTCGTTCTCGAAGGGCAGGACGGCGACGGTGCGCACGTGCGGCGGCAGGCCCCCGCCGGCGAAGCCGTACAGGCAGCCGCCGACGAGCGGCAGCAGGCAGAGCGCGCCGATCAGGCGCCGTCGAAACGGGGAGTGGTCCACGTCAGGAAGTCTCTCGGGCGAGGGGGCGCGGGTCAATCGTCGGTACCGCGCGCGCCAGAGAGCAGCTGGCGGATGTGGGCCGGGAGGGCCACGAGCTTTCCCCCCGGCGCGACGGACACGAGCATCGTCGAGGCGGTCACGAGGCGCTCCCCCGTGTCGTCGCCGGGGGCGGCGATGCGCGTGATGTCGTAGCGGAAGGTCATGCTCCGGGACTGCACGCTCTCGAGCCGCGTCTCGATCCGGACGAGGTCGTCGTACCTCGCACTGGCATGATAGCGGAGCGTCGCCTCCGCGACGGCGAGCATGATGCCCTGCCGCTCCATCTCGGCGTAGGTGAAACCCAGCGCGCGGATGAAGTCGGTGCGGCCGACCTCGCACCAGACGAGGTAGTTGGCGTGATAGGCGACGCCCATCTGGTCGGTCTCGCCGTAGCGGACGCGTACCTCTGACGCGGTGATCATCGGGGCGAGTCTACCGGACACGGGCGGCCTTTGTAAAGGGAGCGAGCGGGCGGTATCATCCAGCGATGCTCCCCGCCCCCTGCTATGTACTCTCCGACGCGCACCTGGGTGCCGCCCCCGCGGAGACCGAGCGTGACCTGCTCTCGTTCCTGCGGGCCCTGCCGGGGGACGCGAAGTCGCTCGTCATCAACGGGGACCTGTTCGACTTCTGGTTCGAGTGGCGGCACGCCGTGCCGCGCGCCGGCGTGCGGGTGCTCGGCGAGCTCGCCCGCATCCGCGAGTCGGGCATCCCGGTGCTGTGGGTCGCCGGCAATCACGACTGTTGGGGCGGCGAGGTGCTCCGCGAGGACCTGGGTCTGGACTATCACGTCGGGCCCTGGCGCGGCGTCGCGGGTGGATGGGACACGCTCATCGAGCACGGCGACGGACTTCGCGTGAACGAGGACGCGCCGTACCGTCGGCTGCGCGCCGTGCTCCGCCACCCGCTGAGCGTCAAGGCGTTCCGCCTCCTGCACCCGGACGTCGGCACCTGGGTGGCGCTCCGCAGTTCGCATACGAGCCGCAACATGCGCCCGCGAGACGGGGGCGAGGGCCTGCGGCTGGTCGCCGATCAACGGCTGGCGGCCCCGGCGGCTCCGGCGCTCCTGATCTTCGGACACTCGCATGTCACGACGCTCGAGCGCCTGCAGGGGCGAGCGTTCGCGAATCCCGGCGCCTGGATGGACGTCCCCCGTTTCCTTCGGGTAGTTCCCGAGCAGGTGGAGCTCTGTCGCTGGACCGGCACCGCGCGGGTCGTCGAGGCGACACTCGCGCGCGACGCATAGCGCCGGGTCGCGCCGCGCGCGATCCCCGCTGCGTTCAGCGGAACGCGAACGAGGCTTGGAGCAGCGGACCGAACGGCGTCTGCCGCAGGCCGACGCGTCCCGGGAGGTCCCAGAGGTGCGCCGCGACCAACGCGTCGGCCCCGGCGAACAGATGGTTGAACGCCATCACCGCAAGCCAATCCTCGTAGTGCAGTCGGCGCGTGCGGACGTACGCCGCGTCGTAGCGTGGCACGCTCCAGGCCGCGACCACGGGATCGCCGTTCCCGTCGCGCGTCGGGAGGCCGGTCGTGGCGTTCACCTGATACCGGAGCGGGATGGAGTCGCCGGCGAACCGCCGCGCGATACGAAGGTCCTCTGCGGAGCGGTGGGCCAGCGCGAGCGCGGTGACCTCGATGAGGAAGAACATCCCGCCCGCGTACCCGCGATCGAGCTTGGCCTGCCCTGCCCCGGGCACGAGGAAGGAGAGGAGGAAGGCCCGGCCCGGCGAGATCGGCGGCCGGAGCGTGTCCGCAGGGAGGGTGCGCTCGCGCACGACGGAGTCGGGCGCCGCGATGACGGACGGGCGCGTGACGCCGGCGCGCACGCTGTCGAGTTGCTGCGCGTCCCCCGTGCGCACCACGAGCAGCAGGGCGGCTGCGGCGAACAGGACGCGCATGAGGGGGGAACGGATCACGGGCATCGGTGCAACGTGCGACCCCTGAGGGCGACGAGGGTTCCGGTGGAGAACAGCCGCGCGAAAGATATCGCGTCCGAGGGTCCTCAACGCGTCCAGACGACGATGAGTCCGCAGAACATGTTCCGCTGGTCCCCGACGTACTCGCTCGGGATCGAAGCGGGGCCGGCGAACACCTCGATGCCGTGGATCTCCGAGACCGGTGGCATCCGGTCCCTGAGGTTGACCGGCACGTCCGGCAGGAGCACGCCATCGATCGCCATGCGCATCCAGCAGGGCTGGACGTTCATCCAACCCGGCGTCTTCGCGCGCCGCGAGGCGGGCTGAGCGCCTTCCGGTCCCTCGACGAGGTCCACGGCGCTCACGTTGAGCAGCATCTGCCACGCGTTGACCGGGTTCCGCCGCAGGATCTGCTCGCTCGTGATCGTCGCGGTGGCGACGCCGGCGCGCCGGCGCGCCTCGAACGCACCATAGCGCGCTCGTTCGTCGGCCGCCGCCTCGATCCGAACCGCCTCGAGCACGGTGCCGCCCTGCGTCCGCTCCAGGAGCACCGTAGCCGGCGTCAGCCCCTCCGCGACCGTCACCATCCCGTACGCGAGGTGGTAGCCGGGGCTGCGCGCCTCGACACGCATCTCGCCGAGGGGAAGCGCCGTGAGCACCGCGCGACCGAGCGAGTCGGAGCGGAGTCGATACTCCCGCGCCGCCGCATCCACCGCCCCGATCTCGACGCCGGCGATGGGCCGGCCGAGCGAATCGGTGACGGTGAACTCGACCTCGGCGCGCACGCTGGTGCGCGGGACAAGACCGAGCGCGGCCGCCGTCATGCGCCGCCGCGGCAACTGCACGGGGAGCCAGTGCAACGAATCGCCGTGCACCGCGACCTCGGCCAGAACCGGAGGATCGTGGTCGACCATCAGGGCCGGTGAGTTGACTGCCACGCGGTAGCGGCCGGGGAGCACCAGCGGGAAGCGCGCGATGCCCGCGGAATCGACCACCGCCTCGTAGTCGGTCCCCGCCAGCGTCACCCGTGCCTCGGAACGCCGCGCGGGATCCTCGCCGTCGGGGAGGGTGACACGAACCGCGAGCGACGCGCCGGTGGCGCGATAGACGGCGGCGGCGCCCCGTTCGACGCGGGTGACCTCGCCACCCACGACCTTCACCCCCTTGAGCACGATGGAGGGGCCGACGACGCGGATGCGTCCGCCAGTGACGCGACTCGGGATGCGGCGCTCGAGCTCCGGCATGCGGATCCACCAGCGCGTGACGAGCCAGGCGCCGTCCGCGATCCGCTGGAACTCCACGCGCCCTCCCGCTTCGGCCGGGGCGGCGGCTTGGGGCAGTCCGGTATACGCGTATTCGAGGTTGCGCAGTTCGGCCGTCTCGCGATCGAGCCAGAGCGTACCCTCCACCTCCCGTCGCGTGCGCGCCTGGTCGACGGGCCGGAAGCGCACGCCGATCCGTCCATCGCCGGGCTCGCCATCGACGAGCTGGAAGCAGTGCGTCGCCGCGAATGCGTCGGAGAGCAGGACGTCCGCGTCCGGCGCGTGATACGAGACCCCGGCCTCGTCCTCGACGATGAACCCGGCGCGCGCGAGCGAGTCGGCCGCCCAGCTGCGGAACGGTCGCTCGCTGGGGGCACGGGTCCGTTGCACGCTCTGATCGATGACACGCACGCCGAGGGAGTCGAGCTGACGATCGTAGACCGTCCATTCGGCGACGAGGGGGTCGCGGATACGGGCCGTGTTGGTGAGCACGAGCGCCTTGCGCGCCTCCTCCCAAACGACGGCGACACGCGCGCGGGCATCGTCGCGGGCGCCGCACGGGTCGCTCCGCCGCACGGTGATGGCGCTCAGCCGCACCGGCTCCGGAGCGAGCACGATCCGGACGGTGACGGTATCGGTCGCGCCGAGCTCGTGCACCGCGGTCTCGGTGGGGCGGAAGCCGACGCGGAGCGCGCGAACGATCACGCGGCCCGGCGCGCCGAGCGTCATCTGGAACTCGCCCCGCGCATCGGTCACCGCCCGGCCGAGGAGCGGACCTCGCGGATCGCTCGCAGTCACGATCACAGACGGGGCGACGGCGATCGAGTCGGCCGCGAGGACGACACCGCGCACCACCTGCGCCTCCGCGGCGCTTCCGCCAAGGGAGAGCGTCGCCGCGGCGAGAAGGGCGCCGAGCGCGCGCTGGCGGGAGCGTGTGGGAATCGAACCCACCCAGCCCGACGTGGTCAGGCCGCTACGGTTTTGAAGACCGCGGGGACCACCAGACCCCATCCACCCCCCCTGCGCGCCGGCCGACCGGACCCGCGAGCTCAGTGCAGCCGGATGCGTGCGCCCTCGTGCCACTCCTCGACGGCGCCGATCACGACCGCGTCGCTCATCCGCTCACGATACGCGGCGACACGCTCCGGCGCGAGGGCGACGAGCAATCCGCCGGAGGTCTGCGGATCGCACAGCAGGGCGCGCCATTCCTCACCGGTGTCGTTCCAGTCGACCTCCGGCGCGACCCACTCGGCGTTCCGCTTCGCGCCGCCGGTCGCATGCCCGGCGGCGAGGAGCTCGCGCGCCCCGTCGAGGAGCGGGACGGTTTGGACCGCGATGACGAGTCGGACGGCGCTTGCGCGTGCGACATGCATCGCGTGCCCGAGGAGCCCGAAGCCGGTGATGTCCGTCGCGCAACGCGCACCGACGGCGACCGCGGCGCGCGACGCCGCGGCGTTCAGCGTGCTCATCGTGTGGTAGAGCCGTTCGTCCTGCTCCGGCGTGAGCGCCCCGCGCTTGCCGGCCGTCGCGAGGATCCCGGTGCCGATCGGCTTGGTGAGGAGCAGCACATCGCCGGGACGCGCGTGCGCATTGGAGAGGATCCGATCCGGATGCACGCGCCCGGTGACGGAGAGCCCGTACTTCAGCTCTTCGTCGGTGACCGTGTGCCCCCCCACGATGCGCGCCCCCGCCTCGTGCACGGCGTCCTGGCCGCCGCGGAGGATCTCGGTGAGGACGCTCAGCGGAAGCGCCTTCTCCGGGAACCCGACGATGTTCATCGCCGTGAGCGGTTCCCCGCCCATCGCGAAGACGTCGGACAGCGCGTTCGCCGCCGCGATGCGTCCGAACCGATACGGGTCGTCGACGATGGGCGCGAAGAAGTCGACCGTCTGGACGAGCGCGAGGTCGTCGGACAGCCGGAACACCCCCGCGTCGTCGAAGGTCTCGCGACCGACGAGGAGGCGGGGATCATCTTCGCGCGGCAGCGGCGCGAGCGCGGCGGACAGGTCACCCGGACCCATCTTGGACGCTCAGCCGGCGCAGCGGGCGAACTGGGTCAGCTGGAAGAGGCGTTCTCGGGACATGGGAGCGGGAGTGGGACAGCGGGCGACGGCGGACGCCGTCGACTACGGCAGCTTCGCAATCAGCTCGACCTCGACGCTCACGCCGCGCGGGAGCGCCGCGACCTGCACCGTCGAGCGCGCGGGACGTGCGTCGCCGAGGGCGGCGGCGTAGACCTCGTTGAACCGCGGGAAGTCGGCCATGTCCTGCAGGAAGACCGTCGTCTTCACGACGTCCTTCCAGGTGCAGCCGGCCTTCGCCAGCACCTGCTGCAGGTTCGCGAGGACCTGCTGCGTCTGCGGCACGACATCGCCCGGGACGACGTCCATGGTCCTCGGGTCGAGGGGGATCTGTCCCGCTGTGAAGAGGAAGCCGCCGGCGATGGTCGCCTGGCTGTACGGGCCGATGGCGGCGGGGGCCTGCTCGGTGCTGAGGGTCTGGATGGGCATCGCGTGCTCCTAGAAGAGGCCCGAGATCGAGCCATCCGGATGGATGGCCATCTTCTCGGCGGCCGGTGCCTTCGGGAGGCCCGGCATGGTCATGATCTCGCCGCACTGCGCCACGATGAAGCCGGCGCCGGCGACCGGGTAGACGTCGTTGACGGTCACGCGGAACCCCGAGGGGCGGCCGAGCTTCGTCGCGTCGTCGGAGAGCGAGTACTGCGTCTTCGCCATGCAGATCGGCGTCTCGGCGAGGCCGATGCTCTCGAGGTACGCGATGGCGCGGTCGGCCTTGGCGCTGTAGTCGGCGCCCTCGCCGCCGTAGACCTTCCGCACGATCGTGTCGATCTTCTCCTTGATCGGACGCGACGCGTCGTAGAGCGGCGCGTAGCGCGACTTGCCGCCCTTGAGGATGTCGAGCACCTCGCGCGCGAGCGCCTCGCCGCCTTCCCCACCCTTGGCGAAGACCTCGCAGAGGGCCACGCGCGCGCCGGCCTTCTCCGCGGCCTCCCGCACGATCGCCAGTTCGGCATCGGTGTCGGTGCCGAAGCGGTTGATCGCGACCACGAGTTCCATCCCGAACTGGCGCACATTCTGGATGTGGTGCTCGAGGTTCACGACCCCCTTCCGGAGCGCGGCGAGGTCCTCGGAGGCGAGTTCGGTCTTCTTCGCGCCGCCGTTCATCTTGAGCGCGCGGATGGTCGCGACGAGCACCGCGGCCTCGGGCGTGATGCCCCCGAAGCGGCACTTGATGTCGAAGAACTTCTCCGCGCCCAGGTCGGACCCGAACCCGGCCTCGGTCACGACGACGTCGCCGACGGCGAGCGCGGCGCGGGTGGCGAGGATGGAGTTGCAGCCGTGCGCGATGTTGCCGAACGGCCCGGCATGGACGAAGGCGGGCCCACCCTCGAGCGTCTGCACGAGGTTCGGGCGGATGGCGTCCTTCAGCAGCATCGCCATGGCACCGTGCGCCTTGAGGTCGCGGGCGTAAACCGGCTTGCGGTCGGCGCCGTACGTGGAGCCGACGATGATGTTGCCGAGGCGTTGTTCGAGATCGGACGCGGAGGTCGCGAGCGCGACGATCGCCATGATCTCCGACGCGGGGATGATCACGAAGCGCTCCTCGCGGACCACTCCCTCGCTGGGGCCGCCGAGGCCGATGATCACCTTCCGGAGGGCGCGGTCGTTCATGTCGATCGTCCGCGGCCAGGTGATGCGACGCGGGTCGATGTTGAGCGCGTTGCCCTGCTGGAGGTGGTTGTCGAGCATCGCGCTCAGGAGCGCATGCGCCGACGAGATGGCGTGGAAGTCGCCCGTGAAATGCAGGTTGATGTCGTCCATCGGCAGGACCTGCGCGTACCCGCCGCCGGCGGCGCCACCCTTCACGCCGAAGACGGGGCCGAGCGAAGGCTCGCGGATGCAGAGCACGGCGTTCGTGCCGATCCTGCGCAACGCCTGCGCGAGCCCCACGGAGGTCGTCGTCTTGCCCTCTCCGGCGGCGGTCGGGTTGATCGCCGTGACGATCACCAGCTTGCCTTTCGCGGGCCGGGTGGTGAGTCCGAGCGCGACCTTCGCCTTGTACTTGCCGTAGAGGTCGAGGTCGTCGGGGCCGAGGCCGATCTCGGCCGCGACGTCGGTGATGGGGCGAAGGGTCGCTGCCTGCGCGATCGCGATGTCGGAGGGAACGCTCATGACCGGAATGCTAAGCCTCGAGGGGGGTGGAAGGAACGAGGAACAGCTCAGTCCAGCGCGAACAACCGTCGGGTGTTGCCCAGCACCTGCGCCGCGAGCACCGCGGGATCCACGGCGCGCACCTCGGCGAGCCGCCGAAGCGTATACGCACACCAGGCCGGCTCGTTGCGCTTGCCGCGGAACGGGACCGGAGCGAGATACGGGCTGTCGCTCTCGACGAGCAGCCGGTCGGCGGGAACGAGCCGGAGCAGGTCGAGGTCGTCCCACTTCTTGAACGTCACGATCCCGCTGAACGAGACGGACCAGCCGGCGGCGAGCCCGACCTCCGCGAGGGCGAGGGAGCCAGTGTAGCAGTGCAGCACCCCGCGGATGCCGGCGTCACCCGCCTCGCGGAGCATCGCCGTCGTGTCCTCCTCGGCATCGCGCGTGTGGAGGACGACGGGCCGCCCCGTCTCCTTGGCGAGCGCGAGCTGGTCGGCGAACGCGCGCCGCTGGAGCGGTCGCGGGGAGTGGTCGTAGTGGTAGTCGAGTCCGCATTCGCCCACGGCGACCGCCCCGTCGCGCATGGCCTGGCGGATCACCGGGCCGTCGGTGCCGGGGTCGTACCCGGCCGCATCGTGCGGATGGACGCCGGCGGTCCACCAGATGCGCCCGGGATGCCCCGCGGCGAGCGTATTCGCCCGCCTGGCGGCCTCGAGCGACTCTCCGATGCAGATCACGCCCTGGCCACCGGCGTCATGCAGGCGGCCCAATACGGCCTCGCGGTCCTCGTCAAAGCCCTCAGCGGCGATGTGGGCGTGCGAGTCGATGAAGGGGAGCGGAGACGACGAAGCCCCGGCGTGCTCGTCGCGCCGGGGCTCCGGGTCGAGCCGGGCGGGCAAGCTCAGGCCTTGGCCGGGGCCGCCGCGCCGCGCACGTCATTCTCGCGCGGCCACTTCGCCTCGACCCACATCAGGATCGGCGAGGCGACGAAGATCGACGAGAAGGTACCGGTGAAGATGCCGAAGCTCATGACCCAGGCGAACGGCCGGATGACCTCGCCCCCGAAGATCAGCAGCGACATCGTCGCCGCGAGCGTCGTCCCGTGCGTGAGGACGGAACGCGGTAGCGTCTCGTTCACCGAGCGGTTCAACGTGTCGTACAGCGGCTCCTTCCGCTTCTTGCGCAGGTTCTCGCGCACGCGGTCGAAGATGATGATCGTGTCGTTCAGGGAATAGCCCACCACGGTGAGGATCGCCGCGATGACCGTGAGCGAGACCTCGAGATCGATCAGCTTGATGAACGCGAGCGTCGCGAGGATGTCGTGTGCCGTCGCGATCACGGCCGAGACGCCGAAGCGCCACTCGAAGCGGATGGCGAGGTACGCCATCGTGACGAGGAACGAGATGAGGATCGCGACGATCGCACCGCGACGGAGCTCGCTGCCCACGCGCGGCCCGACGGCCATGCGATCGGCGACCTCGAAGCTGCCGGCGCCGAGCTCTGCGGTGAGCGCGTCGGTGATGGTCTTCGAGACGCCCTCGGCGCCCGCATCCTGCGCCGCCACGCTGGCCTCGTCCTGTGCCTTGATCGTGTACGACGTCGGCGATCCGAACTGCTGGATCTCCGCGCCCTTGATCCCGGCCTTGTCCACCGCCGCGCGCAGGCGCGCCGCATCCGGGGCCTCCTTGAACTCGAGCTGGAGGAGCGTCCCGCCGGTGAACTCGATGGAGTAGCTGAACCAGCCCGTCAAGACGCCGGAGCCGAGACCGAGCACGACGAAGGCGACGGTCAGGATGATGGCCGTGCGCCAGTGCTTGATGAAATCGATCTTGGTGTCGTGGAGGATGCGCAGCATCAGATGCTCAGGGCCTGCTCACCGCGCGTGCGCGAGAGCCAGACGTAGAAGAAGGTCTTGGTCACGAAGATCGAGGTGATCATCGAGGCGGCGATACCGGCGACGAGCGTGACGGCGAAGCCCTTCACCGGTCCGGTGCCGTACTGGTAGAGCACCGCGGCGGTGAGGACGGTCGAGACGTTCGAGTCGACGATCGCGCTCATCGCGTGCTGGAAGCCCTCCTCGATCGCGGTCCGCACCGTCTTGCCGTGGTCGAGTTCCTCGCGGATGCGCTCGAAGATCAGCACGTTCGCGTCGACCGCGATGCCGATGGACAGCACGAAGCCGGCGAGGCCGGGGAGCGTGAGCACCGCATCGAACGCGGCGAGGGCGGCCAGCGTGAAGAGCACATACAGCACGAGTGCGGCGATCGACAGCATGCCGGAGTAGCGGTAGTAACCGACCATGACGACGATCACGCCGATGATCGCGATGCTGCCGGCGAGGATGCCGGAATCGATCGAATCCTGTCCCAGCGACGCGCCGATCTCGCGGGCCTCCGCCACCTTGAGCGGCACCGGCAGCGAGCCAGCGCGGAGCACAAGCGCGAGGTCCTGCGCCGCCTGGAGGTCACGGCCGCCCATCGTGATCTGCCCGCGGGCGCCGATCGCGCTCTGGATCACGGGCGCACTCATCACGCGCTCGTCGAGTACGATCGCCATGTTGTCGCCGATGTGCCGGGCCGTCTCCTTGCGGAAGCGGCTACCCCCCTCGGTGTTGAACACGAAGTCGACCTTCGCGCCCTCGAGAGGGTCCTGGTTCGGCGTCGCCGTCTGGAGGTAGGTGCCGTCGATGATGGCGCGCGAGTCGAGCACGTAGAGGGTCTGGTACGACTGCGTGCCGAGCATCAGCGAATCGGTGCCCCAGCGCACATCCTTTCCCGGGGGCAGCGCGGCCTGGATCAGCGGGTTCTCGAGCAGCGACCGGATGAGCGGGTAGTCGGCCTTGCTCACGACGTACTGCCCTGGCATCGAACCCGGCGAGACCCCGCGGCGGAACGGACCGTCGGTCGAGGTGCCGGCGGTGTCCGCCTTCGCGGTCGAGTCGGCGCTCTGGAGCAGTCCGCCGAGGGCATTGCCCGCACCGGTGTCGGCCGCCGCGGTCGGCGCGGCATTCGCGAGCTTCTGCTCCTTCACGATGCCGTCGAGCCGCGGGATCACGCGCTCGAGGGCCTGCGTTTCGTCGGTGATCTGGAACTTGAGGAACGCCGCCTTCTGCACCACGGCCGAGGCGCGTTCGCGGTCGGAGATGCCGGGGAGCTCGACGATGATGCGGTCGTCGCCGACCTTCTGCACTACCGGCTCGGCGACGCCGAACTCGTCGATGCGCGTCCGGACGACCTTGAGCGCGAGGTCGAGGGCTTCGCTCACGTTCTCGACCGTCTGCTTCGACTGGTCGACCTCGAGCGCGAGGTGCATGCCGCCCTGGAGGTCCAGACCGAGCTTGAGCGGGACGCGGCTGACGGTGTCATCCACGAACACGCCGTCACGCGAGATGCGCTCGACGACGGTCCGCGGCCACAGCTGCCAGGCGGACAGGAGCACGAGCGCCGCGATCACGGCAAGGCGCGTCTTCAGATTCTGCATCGCGAAACTGGATTGGGGGAACTGGGCCAATGAAGCCTTGAAGAGTACCGACGCAAACGGGGCAAGTCAATCGAATACAACGGGTTGGGCGTCACCCCAGGTCAACGACCGGCTGACCGGCAAGGGCCGCACGGGCGGCCCCTTCATCTCGGACCAACTGCGCGCGGAGTGCCTCGGGGGATTCGAACTTCCGCGTCTCGCGCAGTCGCGCCACGAAATCGAGTCGGACGCGCATGCCGTAGAAATCCCCCTCGACGTCGAAGAGGTGGGCCTCGAGGCGCGGATCCGATTCCTCGAACGTCGGACGTGGTCCGAGGTTCATCATGCCGCCGAAGGCGCCGCGGGGCGTCTGCACCCGCACCGCGTACACCCCCTCGGGGGGCATCAGCTTGTGCGCAGGGGGGAGCGCGATGTTGATCGTGCGGAACCCGAGCGTGCGACCGCGTTGCGCGCCCTGCCCCACCGTCCCGCTCGCACTGTAGGCGCGACCGAGGCCGTCCGCCGCCCGCACGAGGTCCCCCCCGGCGACCGCGCGTCGGATCGTCGTCGAGGAGATGGGACGCCCGTCGGTCCCGAGCACCGGGGGCACCACCTCGACCCCGAATCCGCGCGATGCACCGAGTGCCTGGAGCACCGAGGCATCGCCTGACCGCCCGCGCCCGAACCCGTGGTCGTAGCCGACGAGGAGGTACCGCAGGCCGAGCTGCTCCCGGAGCACGAGGTCGACGAACGCGTCCGCACCGTAGGTCGCGAGCGTGGGCGTGAAGGGAATCACGACGACGTAGTCGATCGGGCTCTCGGCGAGCACCTCGGTCTTCTCGACCCCGACCGTGAGCAGTGGCGGGGCAGCGGCCGGATTCACCACCTGGAGCGGGTGCGGCTCGAATGTCACGAGCACGGCCGGGAGGCCTCGGTCCCGCGCGCACTCCGCGAGCCGCTCGAGGACGAGGCGGTGCCCGCGGTGGACTCCATCGAACGTGCCCACCGTGCAGACAGTGCCGCCGACGTGCGGCGGGAGGCCGAACTCGATGCTAGGCCTCACGCATCACCACCCGCGGCTGCCAGCGATCGTCCCGTCGTTCCGCGAGCGCGACGAGCACGCCGGCCTCGCCGTTCGTCAGGGCCCCCCATGCGCCGTCCACCGCCGCCGGCACGTCGATGCCCCGCGCGACGCGCTGCACCTCCTCCTCCTGCAACGCCTGGACCGGGAACCCCTCGAGCGCGGAGAGCGCTGGGTGCACGCGCGCGAGGCCGTCGCGGAGTTCCTCAAGGGTCTGCGCGTCCGCGACGTCGAACGGCCCGCTCCGCGTTCGCCGCAACTGGGTGAGGTGGGCGGCACTTCCCGCGAGACGCGCGAGGTCGCGCGCGAGCGAGCGGACGTAGGTTCCGCCTCCGCACATGATCCGCACCCGGGCCTCGCGCACACGCGGGTCGGCGGTGGGTTCGTGCGGCGCGACCGACGTGCCGTGCTCGTCGGTGAGCGCCAGGACCTCCCAGCGCATGACGCGGATGCGTACCGGCTTGAGTGCGACGACCTCACCCTGGCGCGCGAGGTCGTACGCGCGCGCACCGTCGATGCGCTTGGCGGAGTACGCGGGCGGGACCTGGTCGATCGCGCCCGTGAGGGACGGCAACGCATCGAGGATCGCTTGGCGCTGCGGCAGCGGGGCCTCGCGGACGACGGCGCCGTGGAGATCCTCGGTGTCCGTCTCGGCGCCGAAGCGGATGGTGGCCTCGTAGACCTTGGGCTCGCCGGGGAGGTGCGGGAGGAGGCGCGTGGCACGCCCGACGAGGAGCACGAGCAAGCCCGTGGCGAACGGGTCGAGCGTGCCCGCGTGGCCGATGCGCTTCTCGCCGATGGCGCGGCGCGCGAGGCTCACGACGTCGTGTGAGGAGACCCCGGCCGGCTTGTCGACGAGCAGCAGGCCATCAACCGTCGGTGGCTTCCGGCGCGACATCGGGGGTGACGTCGGGGGCCGGCGGCTCGCGGAGGCCGGCGAGGAGCGTCTCGATGTGGGCCGCGCGGGCGACCGACTCGTCCACCCGGAACGCGATCTCGGGCGCGAACTGGAGCTGCAGCGACTTACCGATGCGGCTTCGAAGATAGCTCGCGGTGCTCTTCAGGCCGTCAAAGGTGGCGGCCCGTTCCGACTCCGTGCCCATGATGCTGACGAAGACCTTCGCGTGACGAAGGTCGCGCGTCATCTCGACCGCGGTCACGGTGACGAGCCCCGTGAGACGCGGATCCTTGGCGTCGCGCGCGAGGAACGCGGCGACCTCCTCGCGGATGGCCTCGCCGACGCGGTCGGCCCGGCGTGGATCCCGTGGTGGCATCAGTGGGCTCCTGCCCCGCGCGCGCTCAGCCGCCCTTCGACGGCTCGAGCGTGCGCGCGACCGATTCCTTGCGGTAGACCTCGATGAGATCACCGACCTTGAGGTCGTTGAAGTTGTCGACGCCGATACCGCACTCGTAGCCTTCCTTCACTTCCTTCACGTCGTCCTTGAAGCGGCGGAGGGAGCCGAGGGTCCCCTCGTAGATCTCCACGCCGTCGCGGATGACGCGCGCCCGGCCCTGGCGATTGATGAGCCCAGAGCGGACGAAGCAACCGGCGATGACACCGATCTTCGGCACCTTGAAGAGGTCGCGGACCTCCGCCTCGCCGACGATGACCTCCTTCTCCTCCGGCCGCAGCATGCCCTCGAGGGCGGCGCGCACATCGGCGACGGCCTCGTAGATGATGCGGTAGAGCTTGATCTCGACCCCTTCGCGATCGGCCATCGCGCGCGCCTTGGTATCGGGGCGCACGTGGAAGCCGATGATGATCGCGCCGGAGGCCTTGGCGAGGAGGATGTCGCTCTCGGTCACCGCTCCGACCGCTCGCGCGACGACCTCGACCTGCACCTCCTCGTTGCTGAGTTGCTGGAGCGCGTCGGCCAGCGCTTCCGACGGACCGCCCTGGTCGGCCTTGATGAGGAGCTTGAGCTGGCGCTTGCCGTCGGCGCCCGACGAAGCCATGAAGTCCTCGAGCGAGACGGCGCCCTTCGCGGTGCGCCGGCTGCGCGCTTCGCGGTCGAGGCGCTCGCGCCGCTGCGCGATCTCGCGCGCTTCGGCGGCGTCGGCGACCGCGATGAACTGGTCGCCGGCCATCGGGACACCGGTGAGGCCGAGCACCTGCACGGGGATGGCCGGACCGGCGGACTTGACGGTCTTGCCGCGCTCGTCGAGCAGCGCGCGGACGCGTCCGGAGAAGAGCCCGCAGATGAAGTCGTCACCGACCCGGAGCGTGCCGTTCTGCACGAGGATCGTGGCGACCGCACCCTTGCCGGCGTCGAGCTGCGCCTCGACGACGGAGCCGGTGGCGCGGCGATCGGGGTTGGCCTTCAGGTCGAGGATCTCGGCCTGGAGCAGGATCTGGTCGAGGAGTTCCGGCACGCCGGTCCCCTTCTTGGCCGAGATCTCGCTCGCGAGCGTGGTGCCACCGAAGTCCTCGAGCACGACGCCGTGCTGGAGGAGGTCCTGGCGCACCTTCATGGCATTCGCGGTGGGGAGGTCGATCTTGTTGATCGCGACGATGATCGGCACGCCGGCGTTCTTGGCGTGCGAGATCGCCTCGATGGTCTGCGGCATCACGGCGTCATCCGCAGCGACGACGAGGACGACGATGTCGGTGACCTGCGCGCCGCGCGCACGCATGGCCGTGAAGGCCTCGTGACCGGGCGTGTCGAGGAAGGTGATGGCGCGACCATCAGGCAGCGACACGTGATATGCGCCGATGTGCTGCGTGATGCCGCCGGCCTCGCCCGCGACGACCGTCGCCTTGCGGATGTAGTCCAGCAACGAAGTCTTGCCGTGGTCGACGTGACCCATGATGGTCACGACGGGCGGACGGAACTTGAGGTCCTCCGCCGCGTCCTTCGCCTGCTCCTCGGGGGCGGCGGCGTAGTCCTCTTCCTTGGTGGCGATGAAGCCGAACTCGCTCGCGATGAGCTCGATCTGGTCGAAGTCCATGCGCTGGTTGATCGTCACCATCAGCCCGAGATGCTTGAACGCGAACGCGACGATCTGCGTCGCCGGGGTCTTCATGACCTCGGCGAGTTCGCTGACGGTGATGAACTCGTTCACGCGGACGAGCTTCTTCTCGCGCTCCGCCATCTCGGCGCGGATTGCCTCGAGTTCCTCACGCGCATCGGCACCCGCCCGATCGCGCCGCTTGCCCGGCGCGCCGCCCATCTGGCGCATCGTGCGCGAGATGTTCGCCGTCACCGCTTCCTGATCGACGCGCTTCCCCTTCTTCCCACGCCTCGGCCCGGAGGACGGGGCGCCGCTGGACGGGGCGCCACCTTGGCCCCCACCCTGTCCGGGCCCACCCGGTCCGCCCGACCGACCGCGATCGTCCCGGCGACCGCCGCCGAGTCCGCCGCCAGGCGAGGCCGACGCGATCGGTCGCGGCGGCATCGGCATGCCACTGGTGACCGGACGCGGGCGCGGCGCAGCGGGCACGATCGGCTGCGGACGCGGACGCGAGGGGGCCTGCGGCGCCGCGGAGGCGATGGGCGCCGCGTGGTGCGTGGCACCCGGCGCAACGGACGGCGGGGCCGGGGCCGACGGTGGCTCCGACGCGGCGCGTGCCGCTTCGGCGATCGCACGCTGCCGCTCGGCCTCCTCGTGCCGGGCGCGGGCGAGTTCGCGCTCGGCCGCCTCGGCCCGCGCGCGCTCCTCGGCGACGCGGGCCTGCGCCTCACGCTCCGCCTGCGCAGCGGCCTCGGCGGCCGCGGCCTCGACCGCGGCCTGCTCGGCGGCCGCGGCGGCCTCGGCCTCGGCCTGGGCAACGTCCGCCGCGCGGCGACGGCGCGTGGACGGCTTGGCCTCCTCGACCGGCGCGGGCGCAGGCTCGGGCTCGGGGGCCTTCTTCTTGGCGGTGGGCTTCTTGGCGACGGGCGCGGCCTCGGCCTCGGCGTCCTTGACCGGGGCCTTCTTCTTCTTCGCCGGCGCGGCCTCCACCGGGGCCGAGCGATGGCGCTTCTCGCGCTCCCAGCGCAGGCGCGCGCGCGCCACCTGCTCATCCGTGAGCGGGGACGCGGGATTGCGCGCGACGATCTCCATCGAGCGAAGCAAGCCCATCACTTCCTCGGCGGAGACGCCGAACTCCGTTGCCAGTTCACCAACCCGAAGCTTCGTCAAACCTTCCCCCTTGAGCCTTTCTGCACCGCATCCGCCGGACCGGCGAACGCGAGGATCCCCTTCGCCAACTGCGCCTCCACGACGCCGATGACGGCGGTGGATTCGCGCCCCGCGACCTCCCCCAACTCAGCCGCGGAGGGCACCCACAACGTGGGTACTTCCTTCGCGCGCAACAGCCCTTCGACCTTCTCGCGACTGTGATGCGAGGCGTCCTCCGCCAGCACCGCCAACCGCACCTCACCCTTCTTCACGGCCTCGCGCACCCGATCGACGCCGACCAGCACGAGCCGTCCCCGCACCCCGAGCCCGAGCAAGCCGAGCAGGCGGCGCCGAACGGGCTCGTCCACTCAGTCCGTCCCGGCTCCCTCACCGGCGCCTTCCTCGGTGAGCTCGTTGATGATCGCCATGATCCGGTCGGCCTCTTCCGGCGCGATGCCGGGGAGCTTGAGGAGATCCTCGCGCTCGAGGTCGATGATGTCGTTCAGCGTGCGGTAGCCCCCGGCCTCGAGCACCGCGACCGTCGCGGTCGCGAGCCCCTCGATGTCGGACAGCGGCACATCGGCGGCCTCGTCATCCGGCAGCGGCGCGAAGAGCGGGATGTCGCCGCCCTTCTCCAGCCACTCACGGCTCGAGTAGAGGTCGATCTTCCAACCGGTGAGTTCGGACGCGAGGCGCACGTTCTGCCCGTTGCGCCCGATCGCGAGGGAGAGCTGGTCCTCGTCGACGACCGCCTGGATGGTCTTCGTGGTCGGTTCGGAGAAGACGCGGGCCACCTTCGCCGGGGCGAGGGCGAGTTTGGCGAAACGTTCCGGGTCGGCCGACCATGGCACGATGTCGATGCGCTCCCCGCCCAGTTCCTGCACGACGGCCTGCACCCGCGAGCCCTTGAGGCCCACGCACGCGCCGACCGGATCGATCCCGTCGTCCCGCGAGACGACGGCGATCTTGGTGCGGCTCCCGACCTCGCGCGACGCCGCGCGGATCTCGACGATGCCCGACTGGATCTCCGGGACCTCGAGACGGAACAGTGCCTGAACGAACATCGCGTCGGCGCGCGAGAGGATGAGGCGGGGCCCCTTGGGGGTCTCCTCGATCTTCTTGAGCACCGCGCGGACCGGCTCGCCCTGCGTGTACGTCTCGCGGTGGTTCTGCTCGCGGTACGGAATGATCGCCTCGGCCTCGCGGAACTTGTTCAGCATGAGCACGATCTTGCCGCGCTCGATCTGCTGGATCTCGCCCGAGAGGAGGTCGCCCACGCGCGACGAGAATTCGTCGCGGATCTTGGAGCGCTCGCCCTCGCGCACCCGCTGCACGATGCGCTGCTTCGCGGCCTGCACGGCGGAGCGCCCGAACTCGGCGAACTCGACCGGGATCTCCATGATGTCCCCGACCTGGTAGTCGGGGTCCTCGTAGCGGGCCTCCTCGAGCGAGATCTCGATGATGCCATCAAGGACCTCCTCGACGACCTTCTTGAGGATCACGATGCGGATGTCGCCCTTGGCGTCATCGATCTCCACCTCCGCCTGCACGGTCGGGCCGTGCTTCTTGGCGAGGGCGGCGAGAATGCCGTCCTTGAGCAACTCGTGCAGCTCGCCGCGCTCGATCTGCTTCGAGTTCGCGAGCTCGCGCAGCGCAGTGAGGATCTCAGCCGATCCGGCCATCCCGCTCTCCTTCCGAGTAGATGCTTACGGTTTCCAGTGGAACGCGAGGCGCGCGTCGGTGACGTCGGCCAGCGCGATCTCGTGCTCGATGCCCTTCGCGTCGCGGAGCCGGAGCTGCTCCTGACCGGCCTCCCCCTGCACCGCGACGATGTCTACCTCCTGCCGTCCCTGCAACGCCGGCGCGTTCACGCTCGCCCGGCGCCCCACGAACCGCACCCAATCCGCCGCCTTCTTCAACGGCCGTTCCATCCCCGGTGACGAGACTTCCAGCACGTACCGGGTCGCGATGAGCGACGGGTCCGCGTCCAGCCGGGCCTCGATCGCACGTGACGCGGTCGCGCAGTCGCCGACCTGCACCTTCTGCCCGTCCAGACGGTCGATCCGCACGTCCAGGACCGGACGCCCTTTCGACCCGCCCCGCCTCATCTCCACCAACTCGAAGCCGAGCGGCGTAAGTTCAGCGATGACAATGGCTTCGATCGCTTGATCCACGGCGTGACCAGAGACTCGTAGAGAACAAAAAAGTGTGGGGAGACCTTCCCCCACACTCCGATTGCTGCGGACCGGAATGGCTCAGCAGAAGCAACCTACCGTCCGGCTAGGGGGCCGTCAAGGATGGCGCGACGATCACGGCGACCTGTCGACCGGCATCTCCGGCGCGATGCGAGAAGAGTCGATCGTTGTCGCACCGGGTGCATTCGCCGCTCGCGGTCCACTGCCGGACCCCGAGCGCCTTGGCCTGCTCGGCGAGCAGCGCCCGCAGATCCACATGACGAGGCTGGCGGGTCTCCCACCCGGTCAGCTGCTCGTACACGTCGGGTCCGACCTGGTAGCAGCGCCCGCAGATCGACGGTCCCATGTGGATCACGAGCTCTTCAGCCGCGAGCCCGAGCGCCGTGAACGCCTCGATCGTCTCGCCGAGGATCCCGCCTGCGACCCCACGCCAGCCGGCGTGCACCGCGGCGACGACCCCAGAGCGGTGGGCGACGAAGATCGGCACGCAATCAGCGATGGTGACTGCGGCGGCGCCGCCGGCCGCGAGCACATGGGCGTCGGTACCATCGACCCGAACCCATCCCTCCCACTGGTCGCGATGCACGAGCACACGAGTGCCGTGGACCTGTCGCGCGGAGGCGAGGCGCGGGGCGCCCTGCGCGGCGAGGGCGCGCTGCAATGCATGCCATCGCGCGGTCGCGGCGACGTCCTCCCCCTGCTCGGGCAAGCCGTAGCTCCCGGCCTCGCGCGTCGTGATGAAGGCGTGCACGCCGATGGCCGCCATGGAGGGCACGGCGAGGTGGGGTGGCAGCGCGGGCACCGTCAACATCCGGTCGTTCAGGCGACCCGCACGATGGACGCCCCGAGCGCATTGAGCCGCTCATCGATGCGCTCGTAGCCGCGCTCGATCTGCCCGATGTTGTTGATGGTGCTCGTGCCCTTGGCACAGAGCGCGGCGATGAGCATCGCCATGCCGGCGCGGATATCGGGACTCTCCACGGTCGCCCCGCGGAGCGTCGTGGGACCGCTCACCAGCGCGCGGTGCGGGTCGCAGAGCACGATCCGCGCGCCCATGCCCACGAGCTTGTCGACGAAGAACATGCGCGATTCGAACATCTTCTCGTGCATGAGGATGATGCCGTCGCACTGCGTGGCCGTGACGATGGCGATCGACATCACATCGGCCGGGAACGCCGGCCAAGGCTGGTCCTCGAGCTTCGGCACGGCCCCGCCGAGGTCGGAGCGGATCCGCATCTCCTGCCCGTCTGGTACGTAGAGGTCGGGGCCGCGGATCTCGGTGTCCACGCCGAGCCGCTGGAACCCGAGCCGCACCGACCGCAGGTGCTCGACCCCGGCGTTCGCGATGGTGAGCGCCGAGCGCGTGACGGCGGCGAGCCCGATGAACGAGCCGACCTCGATGTGGTCGGGGCCGATCCGGTGCGTGCACCCGTGGAGTCGCGCGCCCCCCTCGATCGTGAGGACGTTGGAGCCGATGCCGGCGATCGTCGCACCCATGGCGACGAGCATTCGGCAGAGATCCTGGACGTGCGGCTCGCTCGCGGCGTTGTGGAGCACCGTGGTGCCCTTCGCGGCGACCGCGGCCATGATCGCGTTCTCCGTACCGGTGACGCTCGGCTCGTCGAGGAAGATGTCCGCGCCGACCAGTCCCTTGGTGCGGAAGGTGATCCGCTCACCGAACTCGTGCGCCGCCCCCATCGCCTCGAGCGCGAGGAAGTGCGTGTCGAGGCGCCGGCGACCGATCACGTCGCCGCCCGGCGGGGCGAGCGTGACCATCCCGGCGCGCGCGAGCAGGGGCGCCGCGAGCAGGATGGAGGCACGAATGCGCTTGCAGAGCTCGGCGTCGAGCGTGTCGCCGCGAACGGCTCGTGCCGTGATCCGGAGCGTGTTCGGGCCCGTCCACGCGGCGGTCGCCCCCGATTGGCGGACGAGCTGGATCAGGCTCTCGATGTCGCGGATGCGCGGCACGTTCTCAAGTGTCACCGGCTCCTCGGTGAGGAGGGCGGCGCAGACGATCGGGAGCGCGGCGTTCTTGTTGCCGGTGGGCGTGATCGATCCCTTGAGGGTCCGGCCACCTTCGACGATGAACTGAGGCGATGACATATCCGGGAATATACGCTTGACGCCATCGCCACGACGAGAGACCATTCGACATGAACCTGCTCCTCCAACTCGCCGTCGCCGCCGACACCGTCCTGGTGCGGAACGTCCCGCCCGCGCGCACGGCATTCGAGCAGTTGGTGTTCGTGACCTCCGGCCTCACGTCGATCCTCCTCTTCCTGCTCGTCTGTGTCCTGGTCGTGGGAATGCTCGTGCTCCGCGCCAAGGCGGACGAGGTGCAGGGGAAGCTCGACACGCTCATCGCCGAGCTCTCGCCGATG
The DNA here is from genome assembly GCA_016714015.1 of Gemmatimonadota bacterium. Lineage (NCBI taxonomy): Bacteria > Pseudomonadati > Gemmatimonadota > Gemmatimonadota bacterium. The sequence goes on along the minus strand of JADJNZ010000004.1, from coordinate 536,736 downwards.
GCACGCAACGCCACGGAGATGTCGGCCGAGGTGCGCGCGGTGGCGCAGAACGTGAACGCGATGGTCGCCGAGTCGCGGGCGACGGTCACGGTCGTGAATGAGCGGGTGCGCGCGACGGTCGTGAAGCTGACCGACGAGGTCGATCAGCTGAGCGCGATGGTGGGGCGCGTGAACGCGTCGGCGGAGAAGATTTCGGTCGTCGCATCGACGACCATCGCGGGGCTCAAGGTCGGGGCGAGCGCCCTCGGGTTCGGCAAACCGACCCGCAAGGCGAAGAAGCCGCGCGTCGCGGGCGCCGAGGAGCGCCCACGCCTCCGTCGGCGGGACTGAGGTCCGGCATGCGGCCGCTCGCCGGATCGGCCGTCGCCGCGGTCCTGCTCCTCGCTCTGTTCCCGACGGACGCCTGGGCTTGGACGCCCGGCACGCACATCCTCATCGGCGAGACCCTGCTCCGATCGGCGGACGTCCTGCTCCCTGCCGGGATGGCGGCCCTCCTGAGGGCCTTCCCTTACGACTTCCTCTACGGGTCGATCGCGGCCGACACCAGCTTCGCCAAGCGCTATGCGCGCGTCGGACGCCACTGCCACAACTGGAACGTCGCCTATGACATCCTCGACCGCGCCCGGGACGATTCGCTGCGCGCGTTCAGCTACGGCTATCTCGCCCACCTGAGCGCGGATGTCATCGCGCACAATCACTTCGTCCCGCACCAGCTCGCGATCACGACGAGCAGCTCCGGCGCGGGCCACAGCTACTGGGAGAGTCGGTTCGAGACGGCGACCGGTGACCAGTGGGCGCGGCGCGCGCGCGAGGTGATCCTGCTCGACCACCAGCGCGCGGACGAGCACCTCGACCGCATCCTGAGCCCGACCATCTTCAGTACCCGCACGAACCGCCGGATCTTCCGCGGGATGGTCACCGTGACCGACCTCGGCTCCTGGCAGAGACTGATGGCGGTGGCGGCGGAGCGGAGCCGGTATCCGTTGCGCGATGCGACCGTCGCGGCGCATCTCGATCGGGCGTTCGACTACGTGGTCGATTTCCTGGTTCGCGGCGAGCAGAGCGCGCCCCGTGGTTTCGACCCTAGCGGTGAGGAAGCACTGCGGGACGCGAAGCGACTCCGAAAGGAGGCGTTGGCGGTCGGGGGCGAGCGCGGCGCGCGACGCGAAGCGGCAGATCGATTCGGCTTGAAGGGCGAGCCGCTGGGGTGGACCTCCCGGCTCCCTGCACCGCTGCACGTGCCGCGGCCGACGTCGGAGGCCGGCGCCCTCGGCTGATCAGTCGAAGCCGCGCGTGAGCCCGGCGAAGGCGATGACGAGGCGCTTCCGGCCGACCTCCTCATCGTCGAAGTCCACGGTGACCTTCGCATCCTTCCCGCCACCGCTGACCTCCGCGATGGTGCCGGACCCGAACTTCGCATGCGCGACACGCTCGCCCTTCACGAAATTCGGGAGGTCCTGCGAGGCCTCCTCGTCCTGCACGAAACTCGAGATCCGGTCCCCTTCGTGCGCGGACCAGACGGCTCGTTTGGCACGCGCGAACGACTGGACGCCCTCATCGCGCCAGGGGCGGCTGCTCTCCCCACCTCCGCTGGACGGATGCGGGGAGGCGAGGCGCGCAGAGCCGCGGAGACGCACGGTCGCCCTTCGCTCGAAGTGGTGCGGCGCGAGCCCGCGGAGGAAGCTCGAGATGATGCTCGGCAACAGCTCGCCGTTGCGGCGGCGCTGGTGCGCCCAGGCGAGCAGTAGTCGTTCCCCGGCGCGCGTGATGGCGACGTAGAGTAGGCGCCGCTCCTCCTCGAGCGCCGCGGGGTCACTCAGCGTCCGCGAGAGGGGGAAGAGCCCGTCCTCGAGGCCGGTGACGCAGACCATGGGCCATTCGAGTCCCTTGGCCGTGTGGACGGTCATCATGGTGACCGCGTCGGCCTCGGGCCCCAGCTGGTCGAGACCGGTGACGAGTGTCGCGCGCTGGAGGAAGTGGTCGAGAGGCCGCAGGCCCACCTCGCCACCATCCTCGATGATGACCTCGGCCGCCGAGGTGACCAGTTCGCGCACGTTGTCGAGGCGCTCGAGCCCCTCGGGGCCCTCGTTCCGGAGCGCCGTGTCGTATCCGACCGCGGTGATGAGCTGGAGGAGCAGCTGGTCGACGCTCGCATCGACGGCGATCGCGCGGAAGCGGTCGACGGTCGCGGCGAGATCAAGCAGTGCGGTCCGCGCGGCGGGGCGGACACCGGGGAGCGACTCGACGCGGCGTGCCTGCTCGAGCAGCGAGAGGCGGTGGGCCTGTGCCTCGGACGCGAGCAGGTCGATGGTGGTGTCGCCGACGCCGCGCCTGGGCGCGGTCAGGGCGCGGCGGAAGGCCTCGTCGTCCGCAGGATTGGCGATGAGCCGGAGCCAGGCGACCAGGTCCTTGATCTCGCGCCGATCGTAGAAGCGCACCGCGCCGACGAGCCGATACGGCATGCTCTGCTTCCGCATCGCCTCTTCCATCGACCGCGACTGCGCGTTGGTGCGGTAGAGGATCGCGCAGTCGCGCAGCGTCCCGCGCGACCCGCGCCACTGCTGGATGGCCTCGACGATCGCGTCGGCCTCGTCGCGATCGTCGGCGGCCTCGAGGAGGATGACCTTCTCGCCGCCGGCACGCGTCGGACGCAACGTCTTGCCGCGCCGGGCCTCGTTCAGCGAGATCACCTCGTTGGCGAGTTCGAGGATCGGCGCGGTCGAGCGATAGTTCTCCTCGAGCCGCACCACCTGGGCCGACGGGAAGTCGCGCTCGAAATCGAGGATGTTCCGGATGTCCGCCCCGCGCCAGCCGTAGATCGCCTGATCGTCGTCGCCGACGACGCAGACGTTGCCATGGCGGCCGCCGATGAGGCGCACGAACTCGTACTGCGCGCGATTGGTGTCCTGATACTCGTCGACGAGCACGTGCTGGAAGCGCCCCTCTAGCCGCTCGCGGACGTGCGCCTGCTCGCGCAGGATGCGGACGGGCAGGACGAGGAGGTCGTCGAAGCTCACGGCGTTCGCGAGGCGCATGGCCGGCTCGAGCTCGCGATAGACCTGTGCGGCGGCCTGCGCGAGCGGCGTGCGCGCCAGGGCCTCGAACTCGGCGGGTTCGACCAGTGCGTTCTTCGCCGAAGAGATCTCGTGGACAATGGTCTTGGGCGCGAACTGCTTGGGGTCGATCCGGAGCCGCTCGACGATGCGTTTCACGACGGCGAGGGTGTCATCCTCGTCGTAGATGGTGTACTCGGGCGTGCGCCCCACCAGGTCGGCGTACATGCGCAACAGTCGCGCGCCGATGCCGTGGAAGGTGCCGATCCACATGCCGGCCGGATCGCGACCGAGGAACCGGCCCACGCGCTCACGCATCTCGCCGGCCGCCTTGTTGGTGAACGTCACCGCGAGGATCGCCTGCGGCGGGACGGCGTGCACGTCGATGAGGCGGGCGATGCGCGCCGTCAGGACGCGGGTCTTGCCGGAACCGGCGCCGGCAACCACAAGGAGCGGCCCCTCGTGGTGCTCGACCGCGGCCTGCTGGGCGGGATTGAGGCGACTCGTCACGCGAGGCGGTCCACGCCCAGCAACGGGCGCAGCGCCTCGGGGACGACGATGGTGCCGTCCGGCTGCTGATAGTGCTCGAGTATCGCGGCGAAGATCCGCGGGAAGGCCAGCCCCGAGCCATTCAGTGTGTGCACGAACCTCGGCTTTTCCCCCGCGGACGGGCGATACCGGATGTTCGCGCGTCGCGCCTGGAAGTCGGTGAAGACCGAGCAGCTCGAGACCTCGAGCCACTTCCCCACCCCGGGAGCGAAGACCTCGAGGTCGTACGTCTTGGCACTCGAGAATCCGGTGTCGCCGGCCGCGAGGAGCACCACCCGATACGGCAGACCAAGGCGCTGGAGCACCGACTCGGCGTGTCCGAGGAGCTTCTCGAGCTCCGCCTCGGACTGCTCCGGCGTCGCGTAGCGCACCAGTTCGACCTTGTCGAACTCGTGCACACGGAGGACGCCGCGCGTGTCCTTGCCCGCCGAGCCCGCCTCGCGACGGAAGCAGGGGCTGTAGGCGCAGAGCGCCTTGGGGAGCTCCTCCGCCGAGAGGATCTCGTCGCGATAGAGATTCGTGACCGGCACCTCGGCCGTCGGGATGAGGAACAGCTCCTCGTCCCGGAGCGCGTACATGTCGTCCTCGAACTTGGGGAGCTGGCCGGTGCCGATCATCGAGGCACGGTTCACGACGACCGGGACCCAGACCTCTTCGTACCCGAACTCGCCGGTGTGGAGGTCGAGCATCGCGTTCATGAAGCTGCGGATCATCCGCGCGCCCTTGCCGCGATAGACGATGAAGCCCGACCCAGCGACCTTCGCGCCACGCTCGAGGTCTAGCAGCCCGAGTTGCGCGCCCACCTCCCAGTGCGGCCGAACGCTCTCGGCGGCCCTCGGCTCCCCCCAGGTGCGGACGACGCGGTTCTGCGACTCGTCCCCCTCCGGCACGTCCCCGAGCGGGATGTTGGGGATGCCGAGGAGCAGTTCGTCGAGGCGCGCCTGCAACGGTGCGAGTTCCGCCTCGATGCGCGCGATCTCCTCGCCCAGCGCGCGCGACTCCGCGAGTTGGGCCTCGGCATCCGCCTTCGCCTTCTTGAGCCGGCCGACCTCCTGCGTCACGGCGTTTCGGCGCGCCTTCTTCTCCTCGACGGCCGTTATGGCCGCCCGGCGCGCCTTGTCGAGACGCTCGGCTTCGTCGATGTCCCCAGCGTACTGGGCGAGCTTGCCGCGGCGGCGCATGCCATCGCGCAGCTGTTCGATCTGGTCCCGGATCAGGCGCAGGTCGTGCACGATCAGAACTCCGGGACGCCGCTCAGGAAGGACCGGAAGCCGCAGTTCGGGTTGATGCGCGCAGAGAGCTTCATCCGACGCTCGGCAGGGATGACCGAGTCGACCACGAACTTGGCATACACGACCTGTTGGAGGTCGTACTGGCAGTAAAGCGTGTTGACCTTCACGAGGAACGACTGGCCCTCATTGACCGTGAGGGCACTGTCCGCCTGCCACCCCGACTTCGGCGCCTCGACGATCGTGTTGTATGTCCCGACACCACGCTGGAACTCGATCACGCGCGTCCCGGAGATCGGCGAGACGACCGTTCCGACCGGGAGAACGGTCACACGCCCGCTCGCATCGATGTCGAAGGCGAGGTCGAAGGAGCCTGCCGCGTCGAGTCGCACCGCCGTCGCCTGCGGAACGAGCACAGCCGTCGGGTAGCTGGCGGGCGCACCGTCGAGCGCCCACAGCTCGAACGTGACGTCCACGTTCGGGTACTGCGCCGTGATCTTGAACGGGTCGTCACAGCCGACGGCCCCCGCGAGGAGGGCGAGGGTCGAGACGATGAGGCCGCGGCGCGAGCGCCGCGCGAGGTGATTCGGGAAGGTCGTCACAGTGCTGGAAGCTAACGGGATGAGGGGGAACGCGACAAGCGAAACCTGCTTGACTTCACTCTGTCGGTAGGTACACTTCGGCAACCTTTGCCGGAGCGGCGATGCCCACCATTCGCGACCTCGTCGCGGCCATCCGACGCCGGGACGGCATCGATGCCGCCGTCGTGCTGGGACGAGACGGCCTGTTGATCGATCACCTGGCGGACGCCGGCCTCGACGCCGAGAGCATCGCGGCGCACGTGCCGTCGATCCTCTCCCACGCCGACGAACTGGCCGGCGCCGCCGGTCAGGGCCACCTGATGACGGCAGTCCATGAGCACGTCGGCGGGACCGCCGTGATCGCGGCGATGTCCGCTGATGCGGTCCTGCTGGTCCTCCTCAAGCCCTCGGCGGACGTCGGTGCCCTGTTGTTCGACCTCCGTCGCCACCGCGCCAACATCGCGGCGCTGGCCTGACCGTTCCTTCTTCCCCGCCGACGGCCGTGAGTTCCCTCGCCGCCACCGGGCCGCTCCGTGTGCTCGTCGCCGATGACGAGCCGCACATCGGACGGATCATCAAGACCAAGCTCGAACAGGGTCCCTTCGCCGTCACGCTGGTCTACGACGGCGCGGAGGCTCTATCGGAGCTCGAGCGGGATCCCCAGATCAGGCTGCTGATCCTCGACCTGATGATGCCGCTGGTGAGCGGACTCGAGGTCCTCGAGCGCGTGCGCGCCGATGCGCGGTGGCGCTCCCTGCCCTGCCTCATTCTGACCGCCGCCGGGCAGGATCACCACGAGGCCGAAGCCCGGCGTCGCGGCGCGGATGACTTCATGACCAAGCCGTTCAGCCCGAAGCGCCTCCTCGCACGAGCGGCCGACCTTACGAAAGAGGGGACCTCGTGACGCCGCCACTCTTCGCCGTCGTCCTGGCTGGCGGCGTCGGTTCGCGCTTCTGGCCGCTCAGCACGCCGGAGCGCCCCAAGCAGCTCCTGCCGCTCATCACGGCCCAGTCGATGCTCTCCGAGACGGTCGAGCGGCTGGTGCCGCTCGTGGGACGCGAGCGGGTGCTGATCCTCACGAGCGAGCGATTGCGCGACCCGATCCTCGCGGCGCTCCCAGGGCTGACGTCGTCGCAACTGCTGCTCGAACCCCGACCCGCCGGCACCGCGGCGGCGCTGACCTGGGCGGCCGCGCAGGTCGTCGCCCTCGGCGGCCCCGATGCCCGGATGCTCTGCGTACATGCGGACTGGTCCATCCGGGACCCCGAGCGCTTCCGCGAGACCCTCGCTCGCGCGGCGGAGGTGGCGGCGTCGCGCATGGCGCTCGCGACCGTCGGCATCGTCCCGTCGCGCCCGGACCCGGGCTTCGGCTACATCCAGCCCGGCGAGACGCTTCCCGACGGGGCACGGCGAGTGGCGCGATTCGTCGAGAAGCCCGACCGCTCCCGCGCGGCGCAGATGGTCGCCGACGGCTTCCTCTGGAACTCGGGGATCTTCGCGTGGCGCGCCCAGGACCTGCTCGACGAGGTGCGCGCGGTGACGCCGGAACTGGCCGGCGCGCTCGCGCGCATCCCTGATGGAGCGGCCGCCTTCTTCGGTGCCGTGGCGACGAGCGTGAGCATCGACGTCGGGGTGCTCGAGCGGAGCCAGCGTGTGCTCGTGCTCGCCGGCGACTTCGGGTGGGACGACGTGGGGACGTGGAGCGCGCTGCAGCGCGTGCGCGCACATGACGCGGACGGGAACGCGAGCCACGGGCGCGTGATCACGCGCGATGCGAACGGGAACGTGGTGCACGCTGAGGGGAGCGCGGTCGTGCTCTACGGCGTGCGCGACCTCGTGGTGGTGGTGCGCGATGGCGTCACACTCGTCACGACCGTCGACCGTGCCACGGACCTGAAGGCGCTGGTCGAGGGACTCCCCCCGGACCTGCGCGACCTCCGCTGATGTCTCTGGTCCTCTACGACGATCGCGCCGCACGGGCCTTCGAGCCGTTCGCGCTCACCCGCCCCGCGAGCGAGTTGCGCACCGGCGGCGAGATCACGCGCCGCCGCTGGGAGCAGGTGCTCGGCGCGACCGCCACGGGCTTCGTCGGGGCCGCGCACCTCGCGCGGTTCGAGGAACTGGACGCCCCGCCGGCGGTGTCCGGGCCGCTGGCGCCGGGCACCTGGCTGGTGAATGCGCGGTGCGCCCCCGTCCTGACGGCCCGCATCGATGCCGCCAGGCGCGTGGTCCGCGTCGGCGGGCGCGTCGCGGCCATCCGACTGCCCGCCGCGTTGCCTCTCGAGCGGATCGCGGCCGGTGACACGACCCTCGACGCGCTCGCGAGCGCCCACGCGTCCGGGATCGAGACCGCCGGCACCGACGCGACCGTGGATGGGTGGTGGGTGGATCAGGTGTGGGACCTCATCCGGCATCTGAACCTCATGCTCACTTCCGATGCGCTCGCGTGGTCGCCAGCGACGCTCGAAGTACCGCCCCACGTGACGGTGCTGGGGGCGCACCCCGTCCACATCGACATCTCGGCCCATGTCGAACCGTTGGTGGTGATCGATGCCACCGCGGGGCCGGTGCTCGTGCGGCGCGGGGCGACCGTCCAGGCCTTCACGCGTCTCGTGGGTCCGTGCATCATCGGCGAGGGCGCCACGGTGAGCGGCGGGCGCGTGGCCGCCTGCAGCATCGGGGAGCGCGTGAAGGTGAATGGCGAGATCAGTTCGACCATCATGATCGGCCACTGCAACAAGGGGCACGACGGTTTCGTCGGCCACTCGGTGATCGGCCGGTGGGCGAATCTCGGCGCGAACACCGTGACGAGTAACCTCAAGAACTCGTACGGCACCGTGCAGCTGTGGACACCTCGGGGGGTCGAGGAGACAGGCCTCCAGTTCCTCGGCTCGATGATCGGCGATCACGTGAAGACGGGCATCGGGACCCGCCTGACCACCGGGTGCGTGCTGGGGGCCGGGGCGAACGTCTTCGGCACCGCGATGCCGCCCAAGGCGGTCGCCCCCTTCGCCTGGGGCGAGGCGCCGGCCTGGGGCACCTTCGCGCTCGACAAGTTCCTCGAGGTCACGCAGCGCGTGATGGCGCGTCGCGACGTCGCGCTCGGCGAGGGGATGCGCGATTGCCTGACCGCGGCATACGCGGCGCGCTGGTCCGCCTGACAACGCGCCAGGGCCGCGGTCGATGAGAGGATGGACACTCGGCAGCGGGAGCTCCGGGAACGCCCTGCTGCTCGAGAGCGGTGCGCACCGGATCCTCGTCGACTGCGGATTCGGCCCGCGGGCGCTCGCCACGCGGCTCAAGGCGATCGACGTCGCACCGGAATCGATCAGCGCCCTGCTCGTCACGCACGAGCACGTGGACCATGCGCAGGGCGCGGAGCGCGCGCAGAAGAAGTGGCGCTGGCCGGTGATCAGTTCCGCCGGTACACTGGGAACCCTTCGCGAGATCGAGGCGCGCTGGCGTCGGCCGATCGCGCCCGGGACGACGCTCGTGATCGACGGGTTCTCGATCGAGGCCGTCGCCATCCCGCATGACGCGACGGCACCGTTGGCATTCGCGATCACCGCGACCGCGAGCGGTGCCCGCGTGGGGGTCGCGCACGACCTCGGGGCGGTCCCGGAGGCACTGCGGCGCGTGTTCGCGCGATGCGACGCCCTTTGCCTCGAAGCGAACCACGACCTCGAGATGCTCCGGGCCGGTCCCTACCCGGCGTCGCTCAAGCAGCGCATCCGCGGGGGCCGGGGGCACATCGGGAATGCGGAGTCCGCGTCGCTCGCGGCGGAACTCGCCGGTCCCTCGCTCAGGGCCGTGACGCTCCTGCACCTGAGCGAGACGAACAACACGCCCGCGCTCGCCGAGCGGGCGGTGGGCGCCGCGCTTCGAGGAGCCGGGTATCGCGGCCCGGTTCGGTCGGCGGCGCGGCGCGCTCCCGAAGAGGCGTTCTGGCTCGGTGCACGCCCGTCGGTGAGCGTGCAGCTGAGCCTGGGAGTCTGACCCCAAGGGCGCGTCGCCGCGCGCAAGGCGTGGGCAATCGGGAGCACTTCACTTTGATATGTCCGTCCGCTAGTCTCCCCGCATCCGAACGTCACGCCAGCAAGGCGTGATCCACACCCGCTCCGATCGAGCTGTTCGACCGGTCTGAGGAGGACCATGCCCGAGCACCCGTCCGACCCGCATTCGATCCAGTGGCGACACGACGCGCCGGCGTCCGTCGTCGTGTTCCTCGTCGCTCTTCCGCTCTGTCTGGGCGTCGCGCTGGCGTCCGGCGCGCCGCCATTCGCCGGCGTCCTCGCGGGGATCATCGGTGGCCTCGTCGTCGCCCCCTTGAGCGGTTCCGCGCTGATGGTGAGCGGCCCTGCGGCCGGCCTGACCGCGATCGTGTTCGCCGCGATCACGGAGCTGAAGGATTATCGCGCGTTCCTGCTCGCGGTCGTGATCGGCGGTGGCGTGCAACTGGTGCTGGCCGCGATCCGGGCGGGCATCATCGGCTACTACTTCCCCTCGGCGGTGATCAAGGGGATGCTCTCGGCGATCGGCCTCGTGCTGATCCTGAAGCAGTTGCCGCACGCCGTCGGCTACGACGCCGACAGCATGGGCGACGAGACGTTCCGGCAGGCGAATGCGGAGAACACCTTCAGCGGCCTCTCGCACGCGCTCGATGCGATGGAGCCCGGGGCGGTGCTCATCGCGCTCGTCTCGCTCGTCGTGCTCTTCGGCTGGGCCGCGACGCCGCTCGCGAAGGTACGGCTCTTCCCTGCCCCCCTCGCCGTGGTGGTCCTGGGGACGGGGCTGAATGCGCTCTTCGCCTCGCTCGCTCCGTCGTGGGTGCTCGCGCCGACGCACCTGGTGGGATTGCCCGTCCCGGCCGCCGCGGCGGAGTGGATGCAACAGTTCTCCTTCCCGGCGTGGGGCGCGATCACCTCGGGCGCCGTCTGGCGCATCGGCCTGACACTGGGCATCGTCGCCTCGCTGGAGACGCTGCTCTCCCTGGAGGCGACGGACAAGATGGACCCCTTCAAGCGCGAGGCTCCCCCGAACCGGGAGCTGCTCGCGCAAGGGATCGGGAACACGCTGTCAGGGCTGATCGGCGGGCTGCCGCTGACCGGCGTCATCGTGCGGTCCGCGGCGAATGTCTCGGCGGGGGCGCGCACCCGATGGTCGGCGATCCTGCATGGCGTGTTGCTGCTCGTGGCGGTGGTGGTGATCCCCCGGTTCCTGAACCTGATCCCGCTGGCGGCGCTCGCCGCGATCCTGTTGCACACCGGATACAAGCTCGCACATCCCTCGATCCTCCGGTCGATGATCCGGCTCGGGCGATCGCAGTGGGTACCGTACGTGATTACGATCGTGGCGATCCTCCTGACGGACTTGCTCGTGGGCATCGCGATCGGCATGACGGTGGGCGTGTTCATCATCCTGCGGGACACGCTCCTCAACCCGCCGTTCACGGTGGTGAGTCCGGCGGGTGCCGTGCTGCGGCGGTGGCAGCTGCACGACCACGTGAACTTCCTCAACAAGGCGGCCCTCCTGAGCGAACTCGAAGGGTTGCCCCCCGGGTCGCGCGTGGAGATCGACGGCCGACTGGTACGCCGATTCGACGCCGACGCCCTCGAGGTGCTGCACCAGTTCTCGGACACCGCGCAGCTCCGGAACATCGACTACCGCTTGGTGGCGATCCCGCCGCGCCCGCTCGCCGCTGGCGCACACTGACCCGACCTCACCCCGGAAGGCCCCGTGAAGTACTACCAGAAGCTGTTGCAGAACAACGTCGAGTGGGCGCAGGAGATGGTGAAGGAGGACCCGAATTTCTTCGCGAAGCGCGAGGCGGCGCAGACGCCGCACTACCTCGTGATCGGATGCTCGGACAGCCGCGTGCCCCTCGAACTGATGACGGGTGCGCTCCCGGGCGAGATGTTCGTGCACCGCAACATCGGCAATCAAGTGTGGGAGACGGACCTGAACGTGCTGTCGGTGGTGCAGTTCGCGGTGAACGTGCTGGACGTGGAGCATGTCATCGTGTGCGGCCACTCGAACTGCGGTGCCCTCAAAGCCGCCGAGGGACCGTTGTCCAACGGCCTGATCGACCATTGGCTGTCGGACATCCGTGACATCATCCGGTGGCACCGGACCGAACTCGACGCGACGAAGGACCACGAGGAGCGCCTGCACCGTCTGTCTCACCTGAACGTGATGCAGCAGGTGGGTGTGCTGAGCCGGACGTCGATCATCCAGGACGCGTGGTCCCGCGGTCGCCGCCCGATGCTGCACGGCTGGGTCTACGACATCGGCTCGGGCCTGATCGAGCGCGTCGTGGAGGGCGTGGACTCCGCTGAGCGGGCGAACGCGGTGCTGCCGAAGAACTGATCGCACCACGACGGCAGCGACCCGTGGCGCGAACGCAAGGAGCGGCCCGACCGGAATCCGGTCGGGCCGCTCTTCGTACTGCCTGCTTCGTTCTGCCTTAGTACATCCCGCCCATGCCACCGCCCGGCGCGGCCGGGGCAGCGGACTCCTTCTCCTTCTTCTCCACGATGAGGCACTCGGTGGTGAGGAGGAGCGAGGCGATCGACGCGGCATTCTGGAGCGCCGTGCGGGTCACCTTCGTCGGGTCGATGACGCCGGCGAGGACGAGGTCCTCGTAGGTGTCGGAGAAGGCGTTGTAGCCGAAGTTCTTGTCCTTCGACGCGCGGACCTTCTCGACGACGATCGAGCCCTCGCCGCCGGCGTTCTGGACGATCATGCGGATGGGCTCCTCGACGGCGCGACGGATGATGTCGACGCCGATCTGCTCGTCATGGTCGAGCTTGATGCCCTTGAGCGCGGCCTGCGCGCGGATGAGCGCCACGCCGCCGCCCGGGACGATGCCCTCCTCGACCGCAGCACGGGTCGCATGGAGCGCATCCTCGACGCGCGCCTTCTTCTCCTTCATCTCGCTCTCGGTCGCCGCGCCGACGTTGATCACCGCCACGCCGCCCGCGAGCTTCGCCTTGCGCTCCTGGAGCTTCTCCTTGTCGTAGTCGCTCGTCGACTTCTCGACCGCGACCTCGATCTCCTTGATGCGCCCCTTGATCTTGTCGTCGTCGCCGTGGCCGTCGATGACCGTCGTGTTGTCCTTGTCGACGACGATGCGCTTGGCGCGGCCGAGGTCGGTGATCACGGCGTTCTCGAGCTTGAAGCCGACTTCCTCGGAGATGACGTTGCCCTTGGTGAGGACCGCGATGTCCTCGAGCATCGCCTTGCGACGGTCGCCGAAGCCCGGCGCCTTCACGGCGCAGACGCGGAGCGTGCCGCGCAGCTTGTTGACGACGATCGTGGCGAGGGCCTCGCCCTCGATGTCCTCGGCGATGATCAGGAGCGGCTTGCCGGTCTGCGCGACCTTCTCGAGCACCGGGAGCAGGTCCTTCATGGAGCCGATCTTCTTGTCATGAATGAGGATGTAGGCGTCCTCGAGGACGGCTTCCATCTTCTCCGGATCGGTGATGAAGTACGGCGAGAGGTAGCCGCGGTCGAACTGCATGCCGTCGACCGTCTCGAGCGTGGTCTCGAGGCCTTTGGCCTCCTCGACCGTGATGACGCCGTCCTTGCCGACCTTCTCCATCGCTTCGCTGATCAGGTTGCCGATCTCGGGGTCGTTGTTCGCCGAGATGGTGCCGACCTGCGCGATCTCCTTCTTGCCCGACGTCGGGACGGAGAGCTTCTTGAGCTCCTCGACGATCGCGCTGACCGCCTTGTCGACGCCGCGCTTGATGGCCATCGGATTCGCGCCGGCCGTCACGTTCTTGAGGCCTTCGCGGAAGATCGCCTGCGCGAGCACCGTCGCGGTCGTCGTGCCGTCGCCGGCGAGGTCGGACGTCTTGGTCGCCACTTCCTTCACCATCTGGGCGCCCATGTTCTCGATCGGGTCGGCCAGCTCGATCTCCTTCGCGACGGTCACGCCGTCCTTGGTGACGGTCGGGGCGCCGAACTTCTTGTCGATGACGACGTTGCGGCCCTTGGGACCGAGGGTGACCTTCACCGCCTCGGCGAGCTGATCGACGCCGCGCTTGAGTGCCGCGCGCGCGTCGACGTTGAAATGGAGTTCCTTCGCTGCCATGTGTGGATCCCTCTGGATGATGGAGTTAGTTGACGACGGCGAGGATGTCGGACTCGCGCAGGATCAGGAGCTGCTCGCCCTCGATCGTGACCTCGGTGCCCGAGTACTTGCCGTAGAGGACCTTGTCGCCGGCCTTCACTTCCATCGGGACGCGCTTGCCGTCCTCGGTGCGGCCCGGGCCCACGGCGATCACCTCACCCTGCTGCGGCTTCTCCTTCGCCGTGTCGGGGATGTACAGGCCACCGCGCATCTGCTCGGTTTCCTCGATCGCCTTCACGACCACACGGTCGGAGAGCGGCGCGACCTTGTTCGCGGCTGCAGTCTTCGCTGCCATGGATATCGATCCTCGTGCTAGGGTTGGAGTGATGAGAACCACGTTGGCACTCACGGAGCTGGAGTGCTAACAACATCCTAAGGTACGATCAAGCGCCGGGCCAGACAACCCCCGATCCCCCGAATGCCTGAACGACATAAGTATATGTATGCGATACGGTTACACTGCTAGTCTCGCCTGCCGTTCCGGCCGACCGTTTCGCGCCATCTTGGACGAGACTGCCGCCAAGATGACGGGCCGCCGACGCTGCGAGGACGGCGCAGCGCCGCTGCTTCCCTCGCGCTCCCCGCCTCACGCGGCGCCGCTGCTTGGCCGCGCGTCCGCCGCGCCGTAGCTTAGCGCGTCATGTCGTCACGCCCGTTCGCTGGCCCCGCTGACCTGGTCCTCCGCGCGATCACATCGCCTCGAGACGGCGATCGCGCAGCGGCGAGGGCGAAGGCCCGGGAGGCACTGGGTCGCGCTGCGCGTGAGGCGACGGCTTCCCTCCACCTCGCCGCGGCGCTCGGCGATGCGGTCACCGTCCGCGCGGCCCTCGCCAGCGGCACGACGGCACCAACAGGGCTGGGTGGGCCGTTCCAGTGGGACCCGCTCACCTATCTGTGCTTCTCGACGTTCTTGGATGCGCCTGACCGACCGGACCGCGACTTCGTGGACGCCGCAAGCGCGCTGCTGGAGGCCGGTGCCGACGCCAACACCGGGTTCCGTGACCCGAAGGCGGACCCGGGGACCGATTTCCGTTCCGCGCTCTACGGCGCAGCCGCCCTGGCCGGGCACCTCGAACTCGCGCGACTCCTGCTCGCCCACGGCGCCGATCCGAACGACGACGAGGTCGCATACCATACGCCCGAGGGCTACGAGAACGGACCGATGCACGCCCTCGTCGAGAGCGGACGCTGCACCCCGGACACGCTGGCCACGCTCCTGCTTCGCAAGTGCGATTGGCATGACGTGCGCGGGGTCCGATGGCTGCTTGACCACGGCGCCGATGCGACGCGGCCGACGCGGTGGTCGCCGAGCATCCTGCACCACGCACTCGCCCGTGACAACGACCTCGAGATCGTGCAATCCCTGCTCGATCACGGCGCCGATCCCCACCGGGCATTCCATGACGTGGACGCTGTGACACTCGCGGCGCGGCTCGGCCGCGGTGATGTGCTCGACGCGATGGCGCGGCGCGGCATCCAGTTGCGGATCACTGGCGGTGACGCCCTGCTCGCGGCCTGTGCGCGGGGCCACGCCCCGGCGGTGCGGACCATCGTCGAGACGATGCCTGCCGCGGTCGACGCGGTGCATGCGATGTCCGCGGCGGTACTCGTCCGGTTCGCGGCCAACGGCAACAGCACCGGCCTGCGTCTCCTCCTGGAGCTGGGACTGCCCGTCGACGCGCGGTTCGGGCCGGGGTACGGATACTACGACCTCGCGCCCCTGTGCACCGCCTTGCACGCGGCCGCCTGGCGCAGCCGTCCCGCCGCCGTTCGTGCGTTGCTCGCCGCGGGCGCGGACCCGAACGCCCGCGACGGCCGTGACCGGACGCCCCTGATGCTCGCCGTGAAGGCCTGCACCGATTCGTACTGGACCGACCGGCGCACGCCGGAGTCGGTCGAGGCGCTGCTCCGCGCCGGGGCGACGGCCGAGGGCATCACCCTGCCCTGCGGCTACGACCGCGTGGACGCGCTCTTCAGCGGCTCGTGAGCAGGTCGTACGCCATGCGCAGCCCGTGCAGCGTGAGATCGGGCTCGATGAGTTCGATCTCGCTGCAATAGGGCTTGATCACCGCCGCGAGACCGCCCGTCGCGACGACCTTCGGCACCTGGTCCCGCGGCCAGTCCCGCTTGATGCGGCGCACGATCCCGTCGAGCGAATCCGCGGCCCCGAAGACCACCCCCGCTCGGATGCACTCCTCGGTGCGCGTGCCGATCGCCTTGCGCGGTGCGACGAGCTCGGTCGCTGGGAGCTTCGACGTGCGGCGGAACAGCGTCTCGGCCGAGGTTCGCACGCCAGGCTGGATCACGCCCCCCAAGAAGACGCCGTCGGCGGTGATGCAGTCATACGTGGTCGCTGTCCCGAGGTCGACGACGATGCAATCGACGCGATAGATGCGGCTCGCGGCGAGCGTGTTGATGATCCGATCCGCCCCGACGGTCATCGGCTCGTCGACCGCGAGCGTGATGCCGAGCTTGGAGCGCGCATCCACGACGACCGGCTGGTTGCCGGTCAGCTTCGCCGCGGCCTCGACGAGCGCGCCGGTGACACCGGGGACCACGGAGCCGATGGCGGACGCCGTCACTTGCTCGAGAGGCACGTTGTTCGCCTTCAGGAGCCCGCGGAGGACGAGAAGCACCTCGTCCGGCGTCCGTTGCGCGTCGGTGGTGATGCGCCAGTGGTCGGTGACGACCTCACCATGGCAGAGGCCGAGCGTGGTCTCGGTGTTGCCGACGTCCGCGACGAGGAGCATGTGGGAAAGGCCTCAGCTGATGGCGAAGACGAGCGAGCCCGCGCGATGCGGGGTGATGCCGGAATCGGTCTCGACGAGGAGTTCGCCGGCCGACGAGATCCCGCGGACGAGCCCTTCCGCTGGAGAGGAGACGCGCTGCCCCATCGCCAGATCACGCCGGGCGAACTCGGCGAGTTCCCCGGTGGACAACGGCCCGTGCGCGAAGGCCGCGGCTCGCAGCGCCGGCACGACCTCGGCGAGCACGGTCTCCGCTCGCGCGCCGAGGAGGGCGGCCGCGGCGAGGTCCGGCGGTGCGACGAGGTTGAGGCCGAGTCCGATCGCGACCCAATCGGGATGCGCACCACGCCATCTCGCCTCGATGAGCACACCAGCGAGCTTGCGCCTGTCGACGTAGAGGTCGTTGGGCCACTTCAGCCGGATGGGCGCGACGGTCCAGCGCTCGAGCACCGGCGCGAGCCGCAGCCCGACGCGCAAGCTCAGGACGTCGATGCCGTCGGCGCTGCGCGGCCGCTCAACGAGCGTCATCCAGAGCCCGGCCCCCGGTCCTGAGGTCCAGACGCGTCCGCCACGACCGCGCCCGGCCGACTGCTCCTCGGCGACCACGAGCGTCCCGGCGGGTGCCCCCCCGGCCGCCAGCTCGTGCGCCGCATCCATGGTCGAGCCGAGCACGCCGACGGCCTCGACCCGCGGTAGCCCGAGGCGCGCCGCGAGCGTCACGCCATCGAGACCCAGCCAGGTCACCACCCGCCTCGCGTGATGATCAGGCCGATGATCACGGCGCCGAGCACGAAGCGATACACGGCGAAGATGCCGTAGCCGCGCTTGGAGACATACCGCAGGAGGACCGCGATCGCGAGGTAGCTCGAGACGAACGCGGTCAGCACGCCGACGACGAGCGGGAGCGTGACGCCCGACTCGCGGATCGCGTCGGGGACCTTGAGGATCGCCGCCGCGAGCGTGATGGGCATCGACATCACGAAGCTGAACACGGCGGCCGCGCTGCGATCGAACCCGAGCGCTCGGCCGGCGGTGATGGTCGATCCGCTCCGCGAGACGCCGGGCACGAGGGCGAGGCACTGCGCGAGACCGACGAGCAGCGCATCGCGCCAGGTCATCGACGCCCGTTCCCGCACCGGCGGCACCTTGGCGTCGACCACCCAGAGCACGGCCCCCATCACGATCAAGGCGATCGCCGTGATGATCGGCGCACGGAAGACCGTCTCCGCATAGTCCTCGAGGAGCAGCCCGGCGACCGCCGCGGGGATGGTCGCGATGATCACGAAGAGGGTGCGTCGCGACGCGTCGTCGACGGGCTTCCGCTCCCGTAGCAGCGTGATCCCGCCGAGGACGAGGGATCGCCACTCATGGCGGAAGTACCAGCCGAGCGCGGCGAGCGTGCCGACGTGCAGCGCGAGATCGAACCCGAGCCCGGCCGGCGTCCACCCCATGACCCACGGGGTGAGCGCGAGATGGGCGGAACTCGAGACCGGGAGGAACTCGGTCAGGCCCTGGAGCGCGCCGAGGACGAAGGCTTGGATGACGGTCATCTCTTGCATCCGCGAAACCTAACGGCGCCTCAGCCGACCTGCCCGAGCGCCTCGCGGTAGATCCGTTCGTACTGCCCGACGACGTCGTGCGTGGCGTAGCGGGTCCGCGCGTCGGCGGCCGCAGCAGCGCTCGCGGCGGCCCATCGGGCGGGTTCGAGGAAGCGGACCGCCGACTCGGCCATGCCCTCGATGTCGCCCAACGTGTGCAGCGTCCCGGTGACGCCGTCCTGCACCACCTCGGGGACACCGCCGACGCGGGCGGCGACGACCGGGACGCCGCTCGCGAGCGCCTCGAGCGCGCTCAGGCCGAAGCTCTCGCTCTCCGACGGAAAGACGTAGAGGTCGGCCGCGGCGAGGAGCGGTGCGACGGCGTCGATCTTCCCGAGGAAGCGCACATCGGCGCTGACGCCGAGCGTCCGCGCTTCCTCTTCCGCAGCGCCGCGATCCGGCCCGTCGCCGACCATGACCAGCACGCTCGGCACTCGTTCGCGGACCTTCGCGAAGACGCGCACGACGTCGCGCACGCGCTTGACGGGGCGGAAGTTGGAGATGTGCATCAGCACCTTCCGGCCCCCGCCGAGCTCGTCGTGCAGCGCCGCGCCGTGATGCGCGCGCTCGAAGATGGTCGGGTCGACGAAGTTGGGGACGACATCCACGCGTCGGTTGCTGCAGCCGAAGGCCTTGATCGTCTCGTCCTTGAGCCACTGCGAGACGGCGGTGATGCGGTCGGAGCGCTCGATCGAGAAGCGGGTGATCGCCTGGTACGAGTGGTCCTGCCCGACGATGGTGATGTCGGTGCCATGCAGGGTGGTCACGACGGGGAGCGGACGGCCCTGCTCTTTCAGCATCTCCTTGGCGATCCAGGCGCTGGTCGCATGCGGGATGGCGTAGTGGACGTGCAGGAGGTCGAGTCCTTGCGAGAGCACGACGTCGTGCATGCGCACCGCGAGCGCGAGGTCGTAGGGCGGATACTCGAACAGCGGGTAGTTGCCGATGCTCACCTCGTGGAAGTACACGCGAGGGAGGAAGTGCGGCAGCCGGAACGGGTGCTCGTACGAGATGAAGTGGACCTCATGGCCGCGCGCCGCGAGCGCGATCCCGAGTTCGGTGGCGACGGCGCCGGAGCCGCCGTACGTCGGATAGCAGGTGATGCCGACCTTCACGCGTCCACTCCCGTGCGGAACCATCGTTCGGCGCGCGCCGGTGCCTCGGGCGCGCGCGGGTCGAGTCGCAGCACCGCCGACTCCTCGTCGAGCTGATTGCGGAACCAGGTGCGCTGCCGCTTGGCGTACTGCCGCGTGCTCACGAGGATCGCCTCGCGGGCCGCCGCCTCGGTGCAACGCCCCTCCACGAGAGCACGAATCTCCCGATAGCCGCAGGCGTTCCACGCCGGGGCCTCGGCGGGGACGGCGTCGATCAGTCGTCGCACCTCGTCCGGCCATCCGGCGCGCCACATCCCGTCGAGGCGCGACGCCAGCCGCGCCGGCAGCGCGTCGCAGGGATCGACGATCACCCAACGCGCTCCGCGCCCAGGTCGCGCTCGTCCGGCCGCCTGAAGGTCGCTGATCCGGCTGCCGGTCAGCAGCGCCACCTCGGCCGCGCGCAGCAGTTGCGTGCGGCCCAGATGCGCGCGTGGCGGATCGAGCACCGCCACGCGCGCCCGCAGCGCCAGCGTCCCGAGCTGCGCGAGCTCCGCCTGCAGCGCGGCCCGCGCCTCCGGATCCATCGGCGGCTCGTCCGCGAGCGGCCGCACGAGCGCGCGCAACCAGAGCCCGGTGCCGCCGACCACCAGCGCCGGGCTCCCGTCGGCCGACGCCTCGTCGAGCCACCCGGCCGCTTCACGCGCCCAGCGGGCCGCGGAGTAGCGCTCGGTGGGGTCGGCGGTGTCGATTCCGCGGTGCGCCACGCGGGTGAGCTCCGCGGGCGTCGGCTTGGAGGTGCCGATGTCGAACCCGCGGTAGACCTGCCGACTGTCCGCACTGATGAGCAGCGCGCCGAGCCGCTCGGCGAGGTCCATCGCCAGCGCCGACTTCCCGGCGCCGGTGGGCCCGGCGATGATCCAGAGCGGGGCCGCCGCGTCGTGCGCGGTGCTGGGCACGGCGCCGCCCTCAGCGCCGACCGAAGCGTCGGTCGAGCTCATCCCAGCCGAGCTGCAGGATGGTCGCGCGGCCATGGACGTCGTGCGCCGGGAGCGTGGTGCGCGCCAGCGCGACGTAGAGGGCGCGCATCTCCTCGGGCGCGAGGAGATCGCCGGCCTTGATCGCCGCCTTGCAGGCGATGGTGGCGGCGAGCCGTTCGTGCCGCGCGATCGCCCCGGCGTCCCGGTCGCCGGTCAGCGCCGCGAGCGACTCGCGCAGGCACCGCTCGGCATCGAATCGCTTGTGCGGTGCGGGGACCGCCTGGACGACGAGGCTCGATCCGCCGAACCCCTCCACCTCGTAGCCGATCCTGGTGAAGACATCGCGATTGACCTCGAAGGCCTCCGCCTCGGCCGGCGCGAGGTGCATGGTGAGCGGGAAGAGCAGCCGTTGCGACGGGGCCTCCCCGCGCTCGAGCGCCTGCATGAAGCGCTCGAAGAGCACGCGTTCGTGCGCCGAGTGCTGGTCGATGAGCACGAGCGCATCGGGGCGCTCGAACGTGATGTACGTCCGGTGGAACTGCACCAGCGGCGGCACGAGGATCTGCTCATCCGCGGGCGAGGCGGCGCTCCCCGCGACGTCATCCGCGCCGGCGGGCGTGTCCGCCGGCGCGCGCGGCGCGCGATCGGCCGCGACTTCCTCGGAGGAACGCGCCCAGAGCGGCGCGGGATCGACGCTCCCGTGCTGCCGCAGCGCCTCGACGCCGAGCGGCGAGCCGAGCGCCGGCTCGCTCGGCAGGAAGGTGCGCACGTAGCCGACCGCGGCCGCGGAGTCCTCGGTGCCCAGCGCGCGTCGGACGGCACGCTCGACCGCGCGCTCGACGTGCCAGCGGTCGCGGAAGCGCACCTCGGCCTTGGCGGGATGCACGTTCACGTCGACCTCACCGCCCGGCAGTTCCACCTCAAGGAGCACGCTCGGCCGCATGCCCGCCTGGATCGTCGTCCGGTAGGCGGCCTCCGCCGCACGCACGAGCCCGGTGTCGCGTACGGCGCGCCCATTGACGGTGAGGAAGGTGCGGCGTGCCGCCGTCCCGACGTCCGTCGGTCGTTCGACGAGACCGGAGACGCGGATGGGACCCGCGACGTCATCCACGGAGACGAGGCGCTCGGCGACCTCGTTGCCCCAGAGCGCGGCCACACGCACGCGCAGCGAGTCCGCGACCGGGAGGCGCATCTGCTCCTTGCCGTCGTGCGAGACGGTGAAGCGGACGTCCCGTCGCACCAGCGCGAGCGTGGTGAGCGTGTCGGCGATGGCCCGCCACTCGGAGCGCGCTCCGCGCAGGAATTTCTGCCGCGCGGGGGTGTTGTAGAAGAGCGAGGCGACGCTCACCGAGGTGCCGCGCCGGCGCGCGGCCGGGCGCACACCGACGAGGCTCCCGCCGGCGACGTCCACGGTCACGCCCGCGCCGTCCTCCGTCGCGGTCTCGATCGTCAGCTGCGAGACCGAGCCGATCGCGGGGAGCGCCTCCCCGCGGAAGCCGAAGCTGAGCACCCCCACGAGGTCCTCCGCATCGCGGATCTTGCTCGTCGCATGCCGCTCGATGGCCCGTGCCGCGTTGGCGCGGTCCATGCCGTGCCCGTCATCGCTCACGCGGATCAGCGCCCGTCCGCCTTCGCGCACGTCGAGGTCGATCGCCGTCGCGCCGGCATCGAGCGCGTTCTCGACGAGTTCCTTCACGACCGAGGCCGGGCGCTCGACGACCTCGCCGGCCGCGATGCGGTCGGCGACATCGCTCGCCAGGACGGCGATGGTCGGGGTGGTGGAACCGGCGGTCATGCTCGCAATCTCCCGGGGCGGATGCGGGCGGTCAATCGCGTTGCAACGGATAGGTGCGCTCGACGGGATACCAGCCTTCGCGGCCCGCCTCGAGCGAGATGCGAACCCACACGCCGCGGCGCTCGCGCACGGTGACCACTTCGCCGACGAGCGGGACCGCCCCCGGCTCCGCGCCAAGCGCGGGGAGGGCGCGCAGCGGTGTCGCGGTCGCGACGACGAGGAGATCGTCGGCACGGAGCCGGCCCTCCAGGACGGCGGCGACCGCGATAAGCGCGACCGAGGGGATGAGGAGGAGCCAGTGTGCTCCCGCCGGCCCACGCCGCGCCCGTAGCGCGAGCACGCCCCAAGCGGCGCACCAGAGCACGAGCGCGAGTGCGGCCATCGGGAGCGGCGGCACCGGGAGCACCAGGGCGGCACCGCGATCCTGCGGCGCGCGGGCCCGCGCGAGTCGCGGCCGCAGGTCGGCGGCCATGGGGTCGAGTCGCAACGCGCGTTGCCAGCCGAGGACCGCGCTCGCCGTATCCCCCGCCTGCCAGGCGGCGGTGCCGAGGTTCGCCCACGCGGCGGGATCGCGGGGCGCCGCCCGCGAGGCGCGAAGGAACGCATCCCGGGCACGCGCGAAGTCCCGACCGAGATACGCGGTCTGGCCCTCGCTGAACGCGGCGAGCGCCTCATTCGCGCCCTGTGCTGTGAGCCGCGCCCCGAGCATGAGCGCGCCGGCGAGCAGCAGCAGTGCGCCCTTCGCCCGCGCCTCCTTCGCCACGCGATCGAGCAGCGCCCGCACGCGGTCACGGTGATCCGCGGGCCGGGCCCCGCGCGCGTACGAGGCCTGATCGAGCGCATCACGCAGGTACTCGGCGTCCTTCGCCGTCTCCGCGGTGACCCCTTCACGCCGCAACGCCGCGCTGAGCGCGCCGGGGGCGGTCTCACGGTCCAACCGGACGCCGGTCCGGTCGCGCAGTGCCGCCTCGAAGAGCGTGCGCAGCGCCCCTTGCTCCGCGCTCCCCGGGCGTGCGAGGCGTTCGGCCGCCGTGAGCGGGCGGACCGGCTTGGGTCGCCGACGTCGGAACGCGAGGAAGGCCCACGGGAGCGGAGCCGCGAGCGCGAGCCATCCCCAGAGCGCCAGGCGCGGCAGCGTGAGCGGACGCGGGCCTTCGAGCGCCGGGCGCAGGGCGAGCGCCGAGTCTCGCCCGGTCGCGCCTGCCGCGCGCGTGATGCTCACGTAGTCACCTTCCCGAACGCGCAGCGCGATGGGGACGGTGCGCGCGACCTCGTATCGGCGCGTCCCCGGATCGAAGAAGACGAACTCGACGGCCGGCACCTCGCGCGCACCGGCCGTCCGCGGCGTCAGGAGCCACGAGAACTCCTTCGACCCCCCGAGCGCATTTGGCGTCGTGTCGAGCGTGACCCGTTCGTCCTCCGCGACGACGTCGGCCCAGGTCACCGCGAGAGCCGGGCGCGGCAGCAGCGTCGCATTGCCGATCCCCTCCACGCGCAGCGTGAGTACGAGCGGGTCGCCGACGCGCCCCTCGCGTGCGTCGGTCCGTGCGGTCACCCGCCACCGCCCGACGGCGCCGAGCCACGCACTCGGCCGACCGACGAGCGGCGGATCGATCGCGACGAGCGTCACCGACTCCGATCGCAGGGTGCGCTCCTCCTCGCGACTGAAGAAGCTCGGACTCTGCGGCAGCGCGTAGGTGAGTTGCGACGGCGCGATCTGGTAGCGGCCGGGCGTGAGCGGGAAGAGCGCGCGCCGGAAGACATGGACCTCGCTGCCTTCCCGCGTCGGGTCGCCCTTCGACATCGGCAACTCGTACGCGAGCATGGCGCGCGCTTCGGGCGGCACGAACACGGGATTGCGGCGCAGGCGCTGGCGCACCTCGGCGGGGAGGCTCACGGTCAGTGAGTACAGCGCCTGCTGGCCGACATAGACCGTATCGGGACCGATCGACGCGCGGAAGCCGACGCCGTCCTGCGCGGCAACGACCGGCGCCGCAGTGACGGACGCCGCGAACGCCCACGCCGCGACGGTCGCGGCACGTTGGGCGATGAGCAGCGCACGACCGGGACGGCTCACCAGTCCTTCTCCCCGTTCGCCCGCTGGTTGCGGCTGCCGCGCTGGCGACGCGACTGCGTCTCGCGCTCCTCTCGCGCCGCGGCGTCGAGCAACGCCTCTGCCTGCTGGCGGGACATCTGTCCCTGCGGCTCCGGCCTCGGTTGCTGCGACTGCTGTTGCGGCGGCTGCGGGCCGCCCCCACCGCCGCCGCCCTGCTGTTGCGGTGCGCGCAAAGCGAGCTCGTAGTTCCACTGCGCGTCAGCGTCGCCCGGTCGCTCGAGGAGCACGGTGCGCAGTGCGCGCCGGGCGTTGCGGAGGGCCGCCGTCCGCTGCTCCCCGTCGGTGTGCGTGCCGCGCTTCAGATAGGCCGTGCCGAGGTTGTACAGCGCGCGCGAGCGCAACTCGGGGCTGGGCGTGAAGGTCGCACGCTCCAACGCGTCGATCGCCGCGTCGATCGAATCGGCGGCCAGCAACGCCGTGCCGAGGTCGTACAGCACGATGGGGCGTCGGTCGCCGCTCGCGACGACGTCGCGGTAGGCGCGGATGGCGCCTGGCAGGCGCCCGGCTTGGTGCTCGCGGATCGCCTCGCGCAGCCGGTCGCCCTGGGCCTCGATGGGCGCGGGGAGCAAGAAGAGCGCGAACGTCGCCGTCACGCCGAACCGTCGAACGCGCCCGCCGTCGGCGAGCCAGGCATCGAGGAGGAGCAACAGGATGGCGAGCCCGACGAACCACTGGTACTGGAGCGGACGTGCGAGGCGCTGCTCCTCTTCGCGGCGCTCCGACTCGAGTTCCGCGAGGGCGCGACGCACGCGCATTCCCTTGTCACTCGCGTCGGCGGGCACGAACTCGCCGTCGGCGGCCTCGGCGAGTTCCCGCAGGAAGGTCTCGTCGTAGCGCGTGATGACGATCTCGCCCTGCTCGTCTCGCTTGACCTCCGTGCCGCCCGACTCGAGGAGCGGGATGGGGCCGCCCCCGGGCGTGCCGAAGCCGACCGTGACGAGGTGGATCTCCTTCTCCTTGGCGGTGCGCGCGAGCGCGAGGGCGGCAGGCTTGTCGTCGAAGGCCTCGCCGTCGCTCATCACCACGAGTGCCCGGTCGGCGCCGCCCTGGCTCACGGAGAGCAGGTCGAGCCCTTGACGCAGCGGCGGGGCGATGGCGCTCCCCGGCTGGCCGACGATGGTCGGGTCGAGGTTCTCGAGGAAGAGCTCGAGGGCGCCGTCATCGCTCGTGAGCGGCGAGAGGATGTAGCTCCGTCCGGCGAAGGCGAGGATCGCGACGCGGTCGCCGGGTGCGCTCGCGCGGAAGCGGCGGACCTCCTGCTTCATCCGCTCGAGCCGGCTCGGCCGCTCGTCCTCGGCGAGCATCGAGAGCGAGACATCCATCGCGATCGCGACGTCGAGGCCCTCCGTGTCGACGATGGCACTCCCCTGCCCCCATCGCGGCGCGGCGAGCCCGACGCCGAGCAGCGCGATGGCCGTCGCGAGGCGCGCCGCGCGCGCACGAGGCACCCGGCCGAGGCCGGGCGGTCCGAGCCGCTCGAGCGCTTCTGGCGAACCGAACCTCGCCAGCCGCGCCTGTCGCCGGCGGAATCCGGCGAGGACGGCGAGGAGCGCGAACAGCGCGGCCCCCAGCGCGGCGACGAGCATCCAGGGATGATCGACGACCCGCATCATGGCAGCGGTCCTCGACGCCAGAGGAGCAGCAACTCGCCAAGGAGTGCAAAAGCGGCGAGCGCGAGCGGCCACGAGTAGAGCTCGGTGAACCGCACGTAGCGCGTGGAGCGTATCGGCGCCCGCTCGAGCTGGTCGATCTGGTCGTAGATCCGCTTCAATGCCTGCGCATCGCGGGCCCGAAAGTAGCGGCCCCCGGTCTGCTTCGCGATGTCCTCGAGCAGCGCCTCGTCGATCCGCACCGGCCGGTTCTCGTAGCGGAGGCCGAAGACGCCGCGCCCGACCGGCACCGGGGCGACACCCTCGGTGCCGACGCCGATGGTGTACACGCGCACGCCGAGCGCCGCCGCTGCCTGCGCGGCGGTCCGCGGGTCGATCGTGCCGCGGTTGTTCTCGCCGTCGGTGAGCAGCACGACGACGCGCGACCGCCCGGCGGCATCGCGCAGGCGATTCGTGGACGTGATGAGCCCGGTACCGATCGCCGTGCCGTCCTCGAGCTGTCCCGGCTGGATGTTGTCGACCGCCGCGAGGAGGACCGGGTAGTCGAGGGTGAGCGGGACCTGCGTCAGCGCCTCCCCGGCGAAGGCGACCACGGCGACCTGGTCCTGCGTGCGCCCGAGGATGAACTCCTTGATGGTCTGCTTGGCGACCGCGAGCCGATTGTCCGGCTGGAAGTCCTCCGCGAGCATGGACGTCGAGACGTCGAGCGCGAGTACGATGCTGATGCCATCGGCGCGGACCGTCTCGGCGCGCGCGCCGGTCCGCGGCCGCGCGAGCGCGGTGACGGCCGCGACGAGCCCGAGCAGGCGGAGCGCGATCGCGAGGCGCGCGGCCCACTGGCCGCGCCGCGGACCGGCGGCGAGCAGTTCAGCCCGCGCGTGGAGCAACGCGGGAGGACGACGCCGCCGACGCCAGACGAGCCACAGCAGCACCGGTGCGAGTGCCGCGAAGGCCCACGGCGTCGTGAAGTCGAGCGCGCGCCAGTTCATCGCAGCGGCCTCCGACGGATCTTCCCTTCGCTCGCCCGGCGCGCGCGCCACGCGGTCTCGACGTCCGCCACGATCGCGCGCGCCTCGATCGCGATGCCCTTCGCCTCGTCGGCGCTGACAGGCGCGCGCGCGAAGGCGATCGGTTCACTCCGCAGCAGCAGTTCGGCCACGCGCTCCGGCAGGATCGGGAACTCCGCACCGCGCAGCGCGTCCGCGACCTCGCGCGCGGTGCGCGACGGGTCGGCCTGCGGGAATCGCGCAGCGAGGTAGCGGCGCATCACGTCGATGTGCGTGAGCGCGAACCGTCCGTGCTCGCCCGCTTCAAGGAGCCCGAGCCGGGCCGCGTGGGTGAACGCCTCGTGCGCGACAGCGGACGCGTCGGGGCCCTCGGCGCGGCGCGCGAGACGGTGCCGACGCCACGCGCGCCAGCCGGCCCAACCGAGCGTCGCGATGACCACGAGCGCGATCACCTGTCGCCACCACCCGCCACCGAGCACGAAGAGGTCCCGCGGCGGACGGGCGACACGCTGGGCGCTGTCCGCCGGGAGGACCGAGAAGACGCGCAACGCAGGGAGCCGCACCGGATACCGCACCTCGGCGCCGTCGCGGAGGACGGTGATGTCGCCGAAGCGCACCACGCGCTGCCCGGTATCCCACGCGATGAGCCGGTAGACCGCGGTCCGGTCGAGCACGGACGAAGTCGAGGCATCGCGGATCGCGCGCGGATCGAGCGGTTCCACGACCTCGTTCGAATCGGGGAGTGCCGGGAAACGGATCTCGGCGCCCGCCGGGACCCGCACCCGGAGCTCAACGGTGATGGGCTGCCCGACCCCGACCGAGTCCGGTGTCACGCGCGCAGTGACCTGCGCCACGAGGCGCACGGGCGCCACGGCCGCCGCGACCAAGGCGAGCCCCGCGATCCCGGAGCGGCAGCGGACGCCGATCGTCACCGGCGGCGGGCGCGCGTCTCGCGCGTGCGGAAGAAGCGGAGCAACGGCTCGACGTACCCGGCCTCGAGCGGCACGAGCACCTCATCCACCGCGAGCCGACGGAGCAGGGCCTGTCGCTCCTCCTGCTCCTTGCGCACGAGGGCGGCGTAGCGGGCGCGCACACGCCGGTCGCTCGTGTCGACCTCCACCAGCCGTCCCGTCTCCGCGTCGCGGAGCCGGGCGACCCCCGCGTCGGGGAGCGTCCGCTCGGCGGGATCGTCGAGGACCACGGCGACCACATCATGCCGCTGCGAGAGGCGCGTGAGCGGCTTGTCGAGCGCGGGGCTGACGAAGTCCGAGAGCACGAAGACGATCCCGCGATGCGAGAGCAGCCGTGCGGCGTAGTCCATCGCCGCCCCGAGATCGGTCCCGCGCGACGTTGACGGCCAGGCGAGGCAATCGCGCACGAGGCGGAGCGCGTGACGTCGCCCCTTCTTGGGCGGCACGACATGCTCGACCCGGTCGGTGTGCATGAGCAACCCCACGCGGTCGTTGTTGCGCGTCGCGCTCAACGCGAGCACCGCCGCGAGTTCCGCGGCGACGGCCTGCTTGTCCCGCGCCCCCGCCCCGCCCCGCGACGAGCCCGAGCAGTCGACGATGAGCAACACCGTCAGCTCGCGCTCCTCGACGTAGCGCTTGACGAAGAGCCGCCGCATCCGGGCCGACACGTTCCAGTCGATCGTGCGCACCTCGTCGCCCGCCTGGTACTCGCGCACCTCGGCGAACTCCATCCCCATCCCCTTGAAGACGGAGTGGTACTCGCCGGTGAAGCGCGAATTGACGAGGCCGCGCGTGCGCAGCTCGATGCGTTTCACCTGCCGGAGGATGTCGGCGGGGACCGCGCGGCCGCCGCGCCGCTCCGCCCGCTCGGGGGCGGCGGCGCCGGGGCTCACGGGGCGGGAACGGCGGCGAGGATCCGCGCGATGACCTCGTCGCTCGAGACGTTCTCGGCCTCGGCCTCGAACGAGAGGAGCACGCGATGGCGCAGCACGTCGGGGGCCATCGCCTTCACGTCATCGGGCGAGACGAAGTCGCGCCCGCGGAGGAAGGCGTGCGCGCGCGCCGCCTGCGCGAGCGCGATCGTCGCGCGCGGACTGGCGCCGTACTCGACGAGCGGCACGAGATCGGCGAGGCCCGCGTCCTTGGGCGCGCGCGTCGCGTGGATCAAATCGACGATGTAGTCGCCGAGTCGCGGGTCGAGGAAGAGCGCCGCGATCTGCTTGCGCGCCGCCATGAGTTCCTCCGGGCCGGCGACCGCCTTCACGTCGATCGCCTCGCCACCCGCCATGCGCTTCATGATCTCGCGCTCCTCGTCCCGGGTCGGGTAGCCGACACGGAGCTTGAGCATGAAGCGGTCGACCTGCGCCTCGGGGAGCGGATAGGTCCCCTCCTGCTCGATCGGGTTCTGCGTCGCGAGCACGAGGAACGGCTCGACGAGCGGGAAGCTGGTGCCGCCGATCGTGACCTGCTTCTCCTGCATCGCCTCGAGGAGCGCGGCCTGCACCTTCGCCGGCGCTCGGTTGATCTCGTCGGCAAGGACGATGTTCGCGAAGATCGGCCCGCGCTTCACGGAGAAGGTCGCGGTCGCCTGGTCGAACACCTGCGTGCCGATGACGTCGGCGGGGAGCAGGTCCGGCGTGAACTGGATGCGGCTGAAGCTCGTGCGCACCGTCTCGGCGAGGGTCCGGACGGTGAGCGTCTTGGCGAGGCCGGGGACGCCCTCGAGGAGGACG
This sequence comes from Gemmatimonadota bacterium, assembly GCA_016714015.1. Classification (NCBI taxonomy): domain Bacteria; kingdom Pseudomonadati; phylum Gemmatimonadota; species Gemmatimonadota bacterium. Next base: position 507,542 of record JADJNZ010000004.1, on the reverse strand, counting down.
TGCCCGCCGGTGAAGAGCGCGATGAGGAGGCGTTCGACCATCGCCTGCTGGCCGACGACGCGCTGGGAGACCTGGTCGAGGATGTCCTGCGGGAGACGCGACGTCGTCATCAGCGGGTCTCGGAGTGGGTCAAGGCGAGGAGCAGGTCGCGCTCGCGGGGCGTGAGCGAACGGGACGCGCCCGACGCGAGCGCGCCGAGCTGGACGGGACCGAAGGAGGTGCGCACGAGGCGGAGCACCTCGAGCCCGACCGCCTCGCAGAGCCGACGCACCTCGCGCGTGCGACCTTCGCGGATCGTGAGCAGGAGATCGAACGCACGCGGCGTCTCCGAGGGCTCGACCGAGACCTCCTCGGGGACGACGAGGCCGTCCTCGAGCTCGACGCCGGCGCGGATCTCCGCCGCCGCCGCCTTCACCGAACCGCGGACCGTCGCGACGTAGCGGCGCTCCACCCCGGTGCTCGGGTGCGTGAGCAGGTGCGCGGCATCGCCATCCGTCGTGAGCAGCAGGACGCCCTCCGTCATGTAGTCGAGTCGCCCCACGTACGTGAGCCCCGGATCGGGCGGCACGAAGTCGAAGACCGTCTGGCGGCCTTCCGGGTCGGAGCGTGTGGTTATTACCCCGGCCGGCTTGTGGAGGACGTACCACTTCGCGGACGCGGGCATGCGCACCGTCTTTCCGTCCACCGTGATGACATCCTTGCCCGGCTCCACGCTCTGCCCGGTGCGCGCGACGGCGCCGTTCACCCGGACGCGTCCCGCCGCGACGAGCTCTTCCGCCTTGCGCCGCGACGCGATCCCGGCGCGGGCGAGCGCCCGATGGATCCGCATCGCCTCGTCGGTCACTCGGCCCCCGCGGCCTCAGCCTCCACGACCGCCTCGACCAGCACTTCCACGATGGACGCCTCCGCGGGCGGCTCGACCGCGGCCGGCGCCGGTTCCTCGTACCCCGGCTTCCGAAGCGCGATCGCGAGCTCGTCGACGCGCGGCAGCTCCTCGAGATGGCGCAATCCGAACTGCTCGAGGAACGATCCCGTCGTCCCGTAGAGCAGCGGCCGGCCGAGCCCTTCGGCGCGACCCACGACATCGATGAGCCCGCGTTCGTGGAGCGACTTGATGACCGCTCCCACGTCGACGCCGCGGATCTCGGCGACCTCGGCGCGACCGATCGGCTGCCGATACGCGATGATCGCGAGCGTCTCGAGGGCGGCCGCTGAGAGTCGCTGCGGCCGCGCCGCCATCTGGGCGCGCTCGATCGCTTCCGTGTACTCGGGGCGCGTCAGGATCTGCCACCCGCCACCCATGTCGACGAGGGCCACGCCGTGCCCGTCGACGTCGTAGTGCTCCCGGAGTTCGTCGAGCGCGGACTGCACCGCGGCGGGTGAGGACTCCGGGTCGAGCGCCGCGAGCTCCTCGGTCGGGATGGGACGAGGGCTCGCGAAGAGCGCGGCCTCAAGCAGCTTCGCCAGCGAGTTCACGGCGGATCTCCACGTCCGCGAACGGACGCAATTGGGTCAGGTGGAGCTCGCTGCGCTTCGCGAGCTCGAGCAGGGCGAGGAGGCCCGAGAGGACCTCCCAGGGTTCGGCATCGGTGCGGACGACATCACGCCAGCGGGCGTTGGCGCGCAACTGGAGCACCGCGCGGACGGTGGTCATGGCACCGTCGACGTCGAGCGCGCGCGGGATGACCTCGTGGACCGTCGGCTTGCGGGACGCGCGCAGCACGCGATCGACAGCGACGAGCAGATCCGTGAGGGCCAGCGCGAGGGGTGCCGGCGGCGGGGCGGCCGCCTGCTGGAGGAAGGAGCGGCCGAAGCGATTGCGACGGTCCTCACCGAGCTTCTCGAGGACGTCCACGACCTCGCGCATCTGCTGGTACTCGAGGAGCCGACGCACGAGTTCGGCACGCGGATCCTCCCAGCCTTCCACGCCTTCCTTCCGCGGCAGCAGCATCTGCGCCTTGATCCGGATGAGGCGCGCGGCCATCTCGAGGTACTCGGCCGCCTCGTTGAGCTTCAGTTCCCCCATGCGCGCAAGGAACTGCTCGCAGATGCGCGCGACGGGGATGTCGTAGATGTCGACCTGCTCATCGCGGATGAGCGCGAGGAGGAGGTCGAGCGGGCCGTTGAATCCGGCGATGTCGACGACGAACGCGGCGTCGGTCGGCTGGGGCTCGACCGCGGTCACGAGGACCACGCCGGGCGACAGGGGGAGGCGGCGAACAGGGGGCAAGCGCGGCGCGGCTGGAAGTGAGGCCCGTCACGGGCAGTCGGGCCGTAAAGTAGACCCCGTGCGCGCGGGAGTCAAAGCACGGCGCTCACTTGACTTACGCCCCTTCCCTCCCTAGGCTTCCCGTGCTACGGGTGCCGCATGCGTTCGCAGGGCGCCCGGGACCACCCTTAGGAGAATCAGTCAGTGCCGAGAATCGCGTCCGCGAAGAAGAACATGCGCAAGACCAAGACGGCGACCGCGCGCAACCGGTCGCAGCGCGCTGCGCTCCGGACCGCGCTGAAGACCGCGAAGGAGGGGGCGTCGTCCCCCGCCGAGAAGCTCAAGGCGACGCAGCTGCTCGACCGCGCCGCGCGGAAGGGGCTGATCCATCGCAACGCCGCGGCCCGCCAGAAGTCGAAGCTCGCCAAGGCGAAGTAGCCGGTCAACGCAAAAGGCCGCGCCCTGCCGGGCGCGGCCTTTTGCATTTCCAGAGGTCCGAGTTCGGACGGCAGTAGGCAGGCGCCGGGAGCCCGCGCGGCTATAGCGCCGCCAGCTCCCCGCCGCAACGCTCGCAATACCACTCGGTCGGATAGTTCAGCGTGCCGCACTCCTGGCACTTGAGCGTCTTGATGGCCTGCGACGTGCGAGGCGTGGGGCGGCCGAGCGGGCCCGATGAGGTCTCGTCGCCATCCGGCGCGGGCCGGGTGGTCGACGTCGAACGGGCGGGCGGCGTCACCGGGGGGGCGGCCGGGGTCGGGGTCGGCATGGCGCGTGAGGCGCCGCTCGGGCGCGGCGCGGTCACCGGGGCCGGATCATCCGCCTTCACCGGCGTGGAGGCGCGACCGACGACGGAGTTCAGGAACGCCAGTTCGTCGAATGACGGACCACCCGACATCGGCGCGGGCGCCGGCGGCGGCACGATCGCGGCAGGGGCGGCGACCGGTTCCGGAGCAGCGACCGGCGGCACCGCGGGCGCGGCAGGCGACGGCGTCGACGATCGGGGAGCGATCGGCGTGGCCGCGGGAACCGGCGCGGCGGGCGGCGCGGCGGGAGCCGTGGCGACCGGTTGACCAATCGGGGTCTGGCGGACGGGCGGCGGCGGCGCGGACGGCGCCTCCGCAATGCCCCGCGGCGTGGGAAAGGATACGCGCGGTGCCTGCACCGGCGCGACTTCAGGGATCGGTTCGGGCGCGGGGGAAGCCGCCGCCGCGACCGCGGGGACCGGCACCTCGGCAGGCGCCGCAGCGCCGCGAGCCTCGGTCAGCAACGACCGCGTCCGCTCGAACGCCGCGACCTTGGTCTCCCGTTCCCTCTCGATCTTCGCGATGCTCTCGTTGAGCGTCGCGAGCTTCTTGCCCCAGTCCGCGGGGTCGTACTCCCCGACCTCCGCGCGCAACTCACCCTCGATCCGCTCCTCCGTCACGAGCGCGAGCTTGGCCTCGATCTCGGCGACCGCGGCCTCGTCGGCCTTGAGTCCCTCGCTGAGCGACTCCGCCTCCATCGACGCGCGGACCTGAAGGTCCGTCAGCTTGGTCAGGTACTCGTCGCGCAGCCGATTGAAGACGTGCGCGGGCGTGCTCGCGCGCCGATCCTCGAGCTTCGCGAGGTAGCTCTCGTGCTTGCGCTTCTCGGCCATGATGGCTTCGAGCGTATCGATCCGCGAGGTGTCAGGCTTCGCCATCGGGTTCCCTTGTCACTGATGGGGCGACCGGAGAATGGTCACCCGTCCAGATCGTAGACGATTCGACCACCCACGATGGTACGGAGGGCGCGTCCGCGCAAAGTCCGGCCGCCGTACGGCGTGTTCCGCCCCTTCGACTTGAACTGCGTCGGATCCACCGTCCACGCGCGCGAGGGATCGAAGACGGTCACGTCCGCGAGACTGCCCTTCGCGAGCGTCCCACCCGGCAGGTGGAACACCTTCGCCGGGCGGCAGGCCATGCGATCGACCAGTTGCGGGAGCGTCAGGATCCCCGGCTCGAGGAGCCACGTGACGTTCACGCCGAGTGCGGTCTCGAGGCCGACGATGCCGTTGGGGGCATCGGCGAACTCGCGCTCCTTCTCGTCATAGTGGTGCGGGGCGTGGTCGGTCACGAGGAGGTCGATCGTCCCGTCCTTGAGTCCCTGCTGCAGCGCCTCGACGTCCCGCTGGGTCCGGAGCGGCGGGTTCATCTTGGCGTTGGTGTTGTACCCCTCGACCGCCTCGTGGGTCAGCGAGATGTGGTGGGAGCAGACCTCGGCGGTGACGTTGACCCCCTGATCCTTGCCCCAGCGCACGAGATCCACCGATCCCTTGGTGCTCAGGTGGCACAGGTGGATATGCCCGCCCGTGAGCTTCGCCAGCAGGATGCAACGGATGACGTCGATCTCCTCTGCCTCGCCGGGGATGCCCTTGAGCCCGAGGCGGGCGGAGATCGCCCCCTCGTGCATCGAGCCACCGTGCGCGAGGGCCATCACCTCGCAGTGCTCGACGACAGGGATGCCGAAGGTCTGCGCATACTCGAGCGCCGTGCGCATGAGATGCGAGTTCTCGACGGGCTTGCCGTCGTCGGAGACGGCGACGGCGCCGGCCGCGACCATCTCGCCGAACTCCGCGAGGGTCTCGCCCTGCTGGCCGACGGAGATGGCGCCGTACGGGTAGACCCGCGCGAAGCCGGCGGCCTCGCCCTGCCGCTTCACGAAGCCGACCGTCGCCTGGTTGTCGGTGACGGGCTTCGTGTTCGGCATCGCGGCGACGGCGGTGAAGCCGCCCGCGACGGCGGAGTGCGCGCCGGTCGCGACGGTCTCGACATCCTCGCGACCGGGCTCCCGCAGGTGCACGTGCACGTCGATCATGCCGGGCGCGACGACCTGTCCCGTGCAGTCGAGACGGCGCACGCCGTCAGGGCCGGCGATGGTGCCGCCGACCGCGGCGACCTTGCCATCGACGAGGAGGAGGTCACCGACCGCGTCCATCCCCTGCGAGGGATCGACGATCCGGCCACCGGTGAGCAGGAGCGGCGTCGGCTGCGCGGGCATCAGGCACCACCCTTGGCGACGTCGGCGAGTGCCGCCTTGTTGCCGGCGAGGAGATAGAGGACGGCCATGCGCACGGCGACGCCGTTGGTGACTTGGTGCAGGATCACGGAATGCGGTCCATCGGCCACGTCGGAGTCGATCTCGACGCCGCGGTTCATGGGGCCGGGGTGCAGGATGAGGAGGTCGCGCGGCGCCTTCTCCAACCGCGCACGCGAGACGCCGAAGACGCGGTTGTACTCGCGCAACGACGGGATGTAGCCGAGCTGCATGCGTTCGAGCTGGAGCCGGAGGACGTTGAGGGCGTCGGCCCACTCGATGGCGGCCTCGACGCGGTCGAAGACCTGGACCCCGAGCTCCGCGATGCCGGCGGGGAGCAGCGAACGCGGTCCGCAGACCGCGACCTCTGCCCCCATCGCCTTGAGGCCCCAGATGTTGGAGCGTGCGACCCGCGAGTGCAACACGTCCCCGACGATGCACACGCGTTTGCCCTCCAGGGAGCCCAGCTTGTCGCGCAGCGTGAGCAGGTCGAGCAACCCCTGGGTGGGATGCTCATGCGTGCCGTCACCGGCGTTGATGACGTTCGACTCGATCCGCTCCGCGAGGAAGCGTGCCGCCCCGGAGCCCGGGTGGCGCACGACGACCATGTCGATGCGCATCGCCTCGAGGTTCCGCGCGGTGTCGACGAGGGTCTCGCCCTTGGAGATGCTCGAGGCCGAGGCGGCGATGTTGACCGTGTCGGCGGACATCCGCTTCTCGGCGAACTCGAACGAGATGCGCGTTCGCGTGGAGGCCTCATAGAAGAGATTCACCACGGTCATGCCTCGGAGCGTCGGGACCTTCTTGATCGCCCGCTCGGAGATCTCCTTCAACGGCTCGGCGACATCGAGGATGGTGGTGATCTGCTCCCGGGTCATCCCCGCGAGGCCCAGCAGGTCCTTGCCGAGCCCGTTCACGACGCGCCGCCTCCGCCGCTGCCACCCAGCACGACGACCTCGTCCCGGTCATCGAGCGTGGGCACGAAGACGTCGACGCGTCCGCCCGGATGCACGTCGACCTTCTTGCCGACGACATCGGGCTGGATGGGCAGCTCTCGCCCGCCGCGATCGACGAGGACGGCGAGCATGATCCGCGCCGGGCGGCCGAAATCGGCGAGCTCGTCGAGCGCGGCGCGGATGGTGCGCCCGGTGAACAGCACGTCATCGACGATCACGACGATCTTGTCGTCGAGCGGGACCGGGAGATGGGTCTTGCCGACCACCGGCCGCGGGCCGACGGTCTGCAGGTCGTCGCGGTAGAGCGTGATGTCGAGCGCGCCGCGCGGGATGTCGTGCCCCTCGCGCTCGCGGATGACGTCGGCGAGTCGGTCGGCGATCTGGACGCCGCGTCGCTGGATACCGACGAGCACGAGACGCTCGGTGCCATCATTGAGTTCGAGGATCTCGTCCGCCATGCGGGAGATCGTTCGCGCGACGGCGCGCGCGTTCAGGACCACGGTAGGTGTTTCGCTCATGCCGCCTCAAATATGCGGCAACGGCACCGTCCGCGGGAGCCGAACGGCTCCGCGGATCCGCTTCGGCTCAGGCGGCGTGCGAGGTCCGCGTGTCCGTCGGGCGTCGTGCGAGGTACACCTTCTCCCGGCCAGGACCGAGGATCTCGGCCGCGACGGGGCGGGAGATCACGCCGATCACACGGCCCTCGTCGTCGAGGACCTGGACCTGGCGGGGATCGCTGTTGCGCTGCACGTGGGGTTCCATGAACGGGGCTCCGTGGGGCTTCACACTCTTGGACACCGGGGGCGGCGTCAGGGTTCGCTGAACACTCTCGCCGGCCTGTCTCGGACCGGTCACGAGCGGGCCAAGAATGCGGAACGGCAGGCCCCGAGTGCGGGGGCCTGCCGTTTCGTACGACGGGAGCGGACGGGGTGGGATTCGAACCCACGGTACGCTATTAACGTACACACACTTTCCAGGCGTGCGCCTTAAACCACTCGGCCACCCGTCCCGGGGAGTTCCGGAGCGCGCGAGGCGCCCCTCCAAACGACGACGCGCCGGCATGGCCAGCGCGTCGGGTGCTGCACGGACAGAGTGAGATTCGAACTCACGATACCGTTGCCGGTATGCCGGTTTTCGAGACCGGTGCCTTCAACCACTCGGCCATCTGTCCTAGGGAGAGAGGGGAATTTAGAAGGCGGAGGGGAGGGGGTCAACGGGGCGCGATGGGCAATTTCGCGGGAACCGCGAGGTCGCGCACGGCTTTCGTGACGCATGCCGACTGCCCGCACCCGCCGCCACCTCCGCTTCGCGCCGACGCGCGCATCCCTGCCCGCGCCGTCCATCGTGGCGGGCCTCGCGGTGATGCTGGCGATCGGGAACCCGGCCACGGTGCGCGCGCAGGGCGCGGATGCGTATCCCCTCCCCAACCGTCCCGTCTCCGCGATCGTCGCGCCGCGATGGATCGCGGAGGACCGGCGCGACGCGTTCGGCGAGGCCGAGCGCGCGATGACGCTGCTGAGCATCGGCCGCGGGATGCGCGTGGCGGACATCGGCGCGGGGGACGGCTACTACGTGGCGCGGCTGGCCGAGCGCGTCGGCCCCGAGGGGCTCGTGCTCGGAGAGGACATCGAGCCGCGCTATCTCGCCCTGCTCCGCGAGCGGGTCGAGACGGCAGGATGGACCAATGTCCGGGTCATCGAAGGCGCGGCAGACGATCCGGTGATCTCGCCCGGCAGCATCGACGTTGCCCTCATGATCCACATGTACCATGAGATCACGTCGCCCTTCGCGTTGCTGCACCGGCTGGCGCCGGCATTCCGCGCCGGCGGACGTCTGGCGGTGCTCGACGTGGACGGCCCCACCGATCGGCACAGGACGCCGCCGCGACTCCTCGTGTGCGAACTGGGGGCACTCGGGTACGCTCGAGTGCGCCGGGAGGCGATGGCGGACGGCGCGTATCTCATGATCTTCCGGGCGCCCACCGCCGCGGAGCGGCCGACGTCGGTCGCTGACGTACGCGCGCGCGTCGCTGCCGCGAACTGCCGCGCCTGACGCCCTAGGCATCGAGTGCGGTGGGGGCTCGCCGCAGGCCTGCCCTACCGGCGCTCGCGGAAGAAGGCCTTGAGGAGTGCGGCGCACTCCTCCTCGCGGACCCCGCCCTGCACCTCGGAGCGATGATTGAGGCGCGGGTGCCGGAGGATGTCGCCCACCGAGCCCGCCATGCCGGCCTTCTCGTCCCACGCGCCGAACACCACCCGTCCGACGCGCGCGAGCACGATCGCGCCGGCGCACATCGCGCAGGGCTCCAGCGTGACGTAGAGGGTGGCCGTGGTGAGCCGCGTGTCGCCGACCGCGTAGGCGGCCGCCTTGAGCACGCGCAGTTCCGCGTGCTGCGTCGCGTCCTTCCCGCCCACCATCGCGTTCCCGCCACGCGCGACGACGTTGCCGTTGTGCACCACGACGGCGCCGACCGGGACCTCCCCTGCCTTGCCCGCGCGCTCCGCCTCGGTGATCGCCTCCTGCATCCAGAAGGCATCCTCCTCGGCGCGGGTCGCGAACGTCACCGGTCCTGTCCTCATGGGGGGCTCCAGCCGTAGTGATCCGCAAGATACTGCAGCAGCACGGTGACGAAGACGTCGGCGAATGCCGCGCGGGCCGCCTCCGAGTCGCGGATCCCGGCATAGTGCGCCTCGAGCTGGACCGCGTCCACCGCGCCGATGCCGCCGAGCGACCCGTGGCGATCGGTGTTGTATCCGCCATCGAAGTACGCTTCCCCGACCAGCGGGGAAGGTGCGGCCGCGGACGGTACGGCAGGGACACCAACGGCGCTGAAGCGGGTACCGAGCGATCGCGCGCCGCGGAGCAGCGCCACGCCTGCGTCGCCGGAGACCGCGTCGACGTCGAGCCGCGCGATGCTGCTCGCCACGAGCATCGGCGCGAGCTGCGGATCCGGGAGTCGGAGCGTGCTCGCCGTGAGCCGATAGCCGAGTTCCAGCCGCTGCATCGCGTGGGCATGCCCATGGAGGTCGACCAGGAGGGCGCGCGGGTGCACGCGGGTCGCGCGTGCTTTGGCGCTGTCGATTCGGGTGTGGAACAGGTTCCAGAGCGGCGTGAGCGGCGCATAACCGTCCGTCGCCTCGGCGAGGTCGCGATTGGCGTCGAACTTCAGCCGGCTCAGCAGGTTGGCGACGACGAACGGGCGCACGCCAGCGCGTTGCTGGAACGCATCAGCGATCGCGAGGGCGAGGAGCCGGGTGTTGGCGTCGTTCACCGTCACGCACGCTGGGCAGTCGCGGTCCGGCAACTCCGCCGGCGCGAGCGTCCCGCCGTGCGGCGCAACGAGGACCAACGGCATGTTCCCGTCCTGCGCGGAGACCCAGGGCACGACATCATGGACGGGAGTCGGGGCAGGTCCGGGAGGCACCAGGCCCGGCGTCCCGTCGCCGGCGCAGGCGACGGCGCCGAGGATCGCGAGGACCCCCGGCGCCCGACGCCTCCACGCCGCGCGGAACGTCACGCCGTCGCGAACTCGATGCGATCTCCGTCGGCCTTCGCGACGATGTGATCCCCGTCCTTGAACCGCCCCTCGAGGAGCGCGAGCGCAAGGGGGTTCTGCAACAGCCGCTGGATCGCGCGCTTGAGCGGACGTGCGCCGAACGCGGGCTCGTAGCCCTCGGCCGCGAGGATCGCTCGCGCCTCGTCGCTGAGCGTGAGCGTGATCTTGCGGTCGGCGAGGAGGCGGTCGAGCCGCGTGAGCTGGAGGTCGACGATATGACTGATCTGTTCCTCGGCGAGCGGTCGGAAGATGACGATGTCGTCGACGCGATTGAGGAACTCGGGCTTGAAGTGCTGCCGCAGCGCCGCGCTCACCTGCGTCTCGACCAGGGGCCAGTCACGCGTCCCCTGCTCGAGGATCCAGGTCGACCCGATGTTCGAGGTCATGATGATGACCGCGTTGCGGAAGTCGACGGTCCGGCCTTGTGAATCCGTGAGCCGCCCTTCGTCGAGGATCTGGAGCAGGATGTTGAAGACGTCGGCATGCGCCTTCTCGATCTCGTCGAAGAGGACCACGCTGTACGGCCGGCGCCGGATGGCCTCCGTCAGTTGCCCACCCTCCTCGAAACCGACATATCCGGGCGGCGCGCCGATCAACCGCGCGACGGCGTGCTTCTCCATGTACTCGGACATGTCGATGCGCACCATCGCCTGCTCGTCGTCGAACAGGAAATGTGCCAAGGCGCGCGCCGTCTCGGTCTTGCCCACGCCGGTGGGGCCGAGGAAGATGAACGAACCGATGGGACGGTTCGGGTCCTGCAGCCCGGCGCGCGACCGTCGGACGGCGTTCGCCACCGCGGTGACGGCTTCGGTCTGGCCGATGACCCGCTTCGCAAGCTCCTGGTCGAGCTTCGCGAGGCGCTCGCGCTCCGACTCGAGCATCCGCGTGACCGGGATGCCGGTCCACTTCGCCACGATCTCGGCGATGTCGTCGGCGGTGACCTCCTCCTTCAGGAACTGCGCGCCGCCGGTCTTCTGCGCCGTGAGCTGCTCCTCCACCTGCTTCAGCTCGGCCTCGAGCTTGGGGACGGTACCGTACTGGATCTCGGCGGCCTTGCCGAGGTCGCCGGCACGGGTCGCCCGGTCGGCCTCGATGCGCGCCTCCTCGATGCGCGTCTTGAGCTTGCCGACGTTGCCGAGGGCGTTCTTCTCGTTCTGCCACTGCGCCTTCATCCCGCCCGACCGTTCGCGCAGGGCGGCGAGCTCCTGCTCGATGGTCGTCCGGCGCTCGACCGTCGCGGGATCACGCTCCTTCGCGAGCGCCTGCCGCTCGATCTCGAGCTGGACGACACGGCGCTCGACCTCGTCGATCTCCTGCGGGAGGGAGTCGATCTCGATACGGAGCCGCGACGCGGCCTCGTCCATGAGGTCGATCGCCTTGTCGGGCAGGAAGCGGTCGCCGATGTAGCGGTTGGAGAGCATCGCGGCGGCGACGACCGCGCCATCGGTGATGCGCACGCCGTGATGCGACTCGTACCGTTCCTTGAGGCCGCGCAGGATGGCGATGGTGTTCTCGACGGTCGGTTCGCCGACGAACACCGGCTGGAAGCGGCGCTCGAGGGCGGGGTCCTTCTCGACATGCTTGCGGTACTCGTCGAGCGTCGTCGCGCCGACCACCCGCAGCTCGCCGCGCGCGAGCATTGGCTTGAGCATGTTGCCCGCATCCATCGACCCCTCGGCCTTCCCCGCCCCGACGAGCGTGTGCAGCTCATCGATGAACATGACGAACTGGCCGTCGCTGGAGGTGACCTCCTTGAGCACGGCCTTCAGCCGCTCCTCGAACTCACCGCGGAACTTCGCGCCCGCGATGAGCGCCCCGAGGTCGAGCGAGACGAGGCGCTTGTTGCGCAGCGACTCGGGCACGTCGCCGTTGACGATGCGCTGGGCCAGCCCCTCGGCGATCGCGGTCTTGCCCACGCCGGGTTCGCCGATGAGGACCGGATTGTTCTTGGTACGGCGCGAGAGCACCTGCACCACGCGGCGGATCTCCTCGTCGCGGCCGATGACCGGGTCGAGCTTCCCCTTGCGCGCGTCCTCGGTGAGATCGCGCGTGAACTTCTGCAACGCCTGATACTGGTTCTCCGGCGTCTGGTCGGTGACGCGATGGGCGCCGCGCACGGCCTCGAGCGCCTCGAGGAGTCCCTTCCGCGTCACCCGCTGTGCCTTGAGCAGGTTCGCCGTCTCGGCCCCCTTCACGTCGGAGAGGGCGAGGAGCAGGTGCTCGGTGCTGACGTACTCGTCACCGAGGTTCTTGGCGTCCTTCTCCGCCTGGTCGAGGACCGCGCTCAGCTCGCGCGAGAGGTTGGGCTGCGCGTCGCTCTGCTTGGGATAGCGCGCGATCTCGCGCGTGAGCGCCTCGTTGAGCGCGGGGATACCGACCCCGAGCTTCTGGAGGATGGGGACGACGATGCCCTCCGTCTGCGCGAGGAGCGCCGCAAGGAGGTGCGTGTCGTGCGCCAGCGGATTCCCGTTCCGGCGCGCGTGGCCGATCGCGTCGGTCAGGGCCTCTTGGCTCTTCACGGTCAGACGGTCGGGGGACAGCATGGGGGGTGAGGCTGGAGGATGAAGGGAGCGCTGCCTGCGGCGAGACGCGGATCGTGCGGGATTCCGGGGGCGGAGCTTCGTTCCCTACCCTCCCGATGCAATCGTCAGACCCGGTCGCCTACGCCGATTCGGCCGGATGGGTGTCGGGTCTGGCATCCCGTCCCGCCGAATCGCCGGAGACGTCAGGGATTCTCCGGGATGGTCCCAAAGGTGCGGCCATCCGCACGGCGCAGCGAGATGCGTTGTCGATCGCACCATTCCAGGAACGGGATGAGCCACTTGCGGGTGATCCCCAGTGCCTCGCGCAGTTCCGAGGGCGCGTAGACGGTCCCCGCCTTGGCGTAGCTCCGCAGTCGCCGGAGCAACTCCTGCACCGCCTCCCGCGAGAAGGGGCGGTCGAGGGCGATCATCACCACCAGCTTCTCCTTCTCGAGCAGTTTGAGCTGGGCGTGCACATCGGTCCCGAGTTCCGCCACGAGTTCAGGGATGCTGAGCGCCTCCACGCCCGCACCCCGGATCCGCTCCAACAGTCGATCACGGGCCGAGGTGGCCCCGACGGACGATCCGGCGGCGAAGCCGACCCGTCGGAGATGAGCGCCGTCGACCACGATGAGCCCAGCACGCTCGGCGCGTCGGATGACCTCGTCGGCGAGGGCTGCGTGGGGCGTCAGCGCCTGACGCGCGACCTGACGGTCGAGCCCGGGCGCGAGTGGCTGCTCGACATGCATGCGCTCGATGGTCGCCATGAGGACCTCGCGCATCGCACCGAGGACTTCCAGCCGGACCAGCCGATCCCCGACGCGAACGACCTTCGTCAGCTCCTTCACGAGTCGTTCGACCAGTCCCGTGCGGAGGCCGAGTCGGAGCGGAAGGGAGCCGGTGTCCAGGCCGGCGGCACCAGCCTCGTCGAGCATCCAGCCGACGCGTTGCAGGTCGGTCGCGCCTGGCTGCGCCCACGGTTTGGCGCGCGCACTCGGCGGGAGCGGGTCGGTGACCACGCCGCCGCCGATCGTCCCGTCCGAGCCGCCGGCGCGAAGCACGAAGCGGTCGCCGGCGCGCGCCACGACCGGGGCATCGAGGATGAGACGCACTGCGCGCACCTGCCCCGGTACGACGGGGCCTCCGCTCGCGATCACCCGAGCCCCGACGTCGGCCGTGCCGAGATGGAAGCGCAGCCACCGGCGCGCCTGCACGGCCGGTGCCTGCTCGAGCAGCGAGACATCCGCCCGGAGCACATGACTGGTCGACCAAGGGTCGCCCGCGCGGACCAGCACCGCCTCCACGGACACCTCGTCGCGCGAGACGCCGGCGAGCGCGACGGCCACCCGAGTGCCCGCCCCCACCTGTTCGACCGTCTCGCCATGCGACTCGAGGCTGCGGACGCGCGCCGTGCGGTCGAGCGGCAGGATGCGCACGATGTCGTCGCGGGCGATCGTGCCGGTCCAGGCCGTGCCGGTCACGACGGTCCCGGCGCCCGCGACGGAGAAGACGCGGTCGACGGGCATTCGCCAGGGCTCGTCCGCATGCCGCGCGGGCACGCCGACCGCGGCGAGCCGGATGGCGGCGCGCAGGTCATCGAGGCCAGCGCCAGTGTGCGCCGACACCGGCACGATCGCCGCGTCCGCGAGCGAGGACGTCGCGAGCACACCGCGCACCTCCTCCGCCGCGAGCGCGAGCAGGTCGGGGTCGACGAGATCGGACTTGGTGAGCGCGACGACCCCTGCGCGCACGCCGAGCAGGCTGAGGATCGCGAGATGCTCGCGCGTCTGAGGCATCACGCCCTCATCGGCGGCGATCACGAGCAGCGCGAGGTCGATGCCGGTCGCGCCGGCGAGCATCGTCCGCACGAAGGCCTCGTGACCGGGCACGTCGACCACGCCGAGCGTCCCGAGTCCCTCGATCACGAGCGGAGCGAAGCCGAGCGCGATGGTGATGCCGCGGCGCTTCTCCTCCGGGAGTCGATCGGTATCGACACCCGTCAGCGCACGCACGAGCGCCGTCTTGCCGTGGTCGATGTGTCCGGCGGTCCCGAGGATCATGGGTCGCCCTGCTCCCACGACACCCAGGCGCGGAGCGCACGGCCGTCCGCGAGGTGCTCCTCGACGAACTCGCGCAGCAGGCGCTGATGGGCCCGCACCGTGGGAAGGTCGGTGAGCGCGGCCGTCCCGCCTCGAGACCAGGTGATGAGGGTCGCTCGCGCGTCCGGCGGCAACGCGCGCGCCCCCGGCGCGAGAGCCGCGCAGAGTCGGCAGAGCGCGCCGCCCGCGCGGTGCGCGAATCGGACCGGCTCGTCGGGCGCGAGCGCGCGGTGACAGCTGGCGCACTCCTCCAGCGCCGGCGCGAAGCCGAGCTCGGTGACCAGGCGCCATGCCGCCGCCACGGTCCGCTCCGGCACCTCGGGGTCGGTCGCGGAGCCGATCGCATCGAGACCCGCGGCGAGGGCGTCGTGGATCGCGCAGCCCTCGTCCTCCGGGCCGAATCGCATGCACAGCTCGCCGAGCGCCGAGGCCGCGTTGAAGCGCGCCAGCGACTCCGCCAGCGCGGGGCGCGCCCGGGTGGCGTCGAATCCGGTGAGGAGGTGCAGGTCCCGCGCCGGATGGAGCGAGAGCTGGGCGATCCCGCTGGTGAAGAGGTCGAGCCCCTGCCCGAACCGGCTCCTCGGACGCTTCGCGCCGCGCGCGATGACGCTCACCACGCCCGCCTCGCGCGTCGCCAGTCGGACGATGCGCGAGGTCTCGCGATAGTCGAAGCCGTGGAGGACGATCGCCTCGGTCTGGATCACCGGTGCAACTTAAGTCCCGCGTACAGGGTGCGCCCCGGCGCGGCGAAGCCGGCGATCTGCTGGTAGCGGACGTCCGCGAGGTTCTCGATGCGGAACTGGACGCGTGCGCCCGGCAGCAATCGCTCGGGCAAGGAGAGCTCGGCGCCGAGATCGATCAGCGTGAAGGGCGCGAGGTCGACGCTCGCCGGAGGATAGGTGGCGAAGTCACGGTCCACTCGGACGCCGGTGCGGGTGAACGCGGCGGTGAAGGTGCCGACGCCCTGCACCGTCCTTGCGAAGTGGAGCGAGGCCATGTGCTCGGGACGACGGAGCAGACGGCCGCCCGCGACGAAGTTGGCCCACGTGTCGGTGTCGAAGCCCGCGTCGACCACGCGCGTATCGGTCCAGGTGTATCCCGCCGTCACCGCGACGCCGAGGACGTCCGGCACCGTCGCCTCGAGCTCGAGACCGCCCGCGTTGGCCTGCGCGATGTTGTAATAGTTGGGATCGGTCGGTGACGGTGGAGCGAACGTGTATTGGATGAGGTCCCGGAACCGCTGGGTGAACCCGGTCAGCCGGACGATCGCGCGCCCACCGATGAGCGACTCGACGCCGAGCTCGGCGGAGCGGGTGCGCTCGGGCCGCAGCCCCGCGTTCCCGATCACGAAACCGGTCGCGAAGTTCTCGTAGAAGCTTGGCGCCTTGAACGCGTTGCCGACCGAGGCACGGAGCCGCGTCCCCGACGCCACGCGCCAGGCCGCGCCGAGGCGCAGCGTGCGGAAGGTGCCGAACGCGCTGTTGTCGTCGAGACGCGCGCCGACCGTGTAGGAGAGCCGTCCCGCGTCACCGAGGAGCTGCGCGTACCCGGCACGCGTCTCGCGCCACGCCGCTAACGCGTCGGGCGACTCCCCGAACTCGCTCTGGGAGAGCGACGTCGAGCGCTCCGCTTCACGAGCGTACTCGCCGCCGAGCGAGAGGTGCGCTACCGCTGCGAGGCGGATGTTCGCCCGAAGGTCGGCGACGCGGCGCGTGACCGTGCCGCGCGCGAAGTAGCCGAAGAAGCCGAGCGTGTCGGCGGCGTCGTCCGCCCCGTCGCTGGTGCGCGGATGCAACGTGTTGGCGGCGAATGTCACGCGCGTCTCGAGCCGATCGGACCACCGATGCCCCGCGTCGAGCCCGACCAGCAGCCGGTGCTCGGCGCGCTCCGCGTTACGGTCCTCGATCGCGCCGGACGAACCCGTGGGGTAGCGATACGAAGAGGCGTTGTACCGTGTGGTGAGGCGCAGGTCGCTCCGCGGGGTTCGGCCGAGCGAGACGGTCGCCGAGAGCCCGTCGTTGCGGTACGCGTTGTTGAACGTGAGGACGCCGTTCGAGGCGTGATGATCACCCTGCAGCGTCCACTGCGCGCGACGCGACGCCCCCCCGGCGCCGAGCGAGGCGCGCCGCCCGCCGAAGGATCCGCCGCCGACCTCGGCCCGCACGGTCTTCGCCCCGCCGCGACGGGTGAAGAGCTGGATCACGCCGGTCACGGCCTCGGACCCGTAGAGCACGCTGGCCGGTCCCCGGACGATCTCGATCCGCTCGACATCGTCCAGCGTGATGCGCCCGAGATCCAGCACGCCGCCGGGATCGTTCACCGGCACCCCGTCGATGAGCACGCGCACGTAGTTCGACTGCCCGCCGCGCAGGAAGAGCGCGACCGGTGACCCGAACGAGGAGGTCCGTGCGAGACTCAGCCCCGGGACGCGCCGCAGCGCATCCGCGAGGTGCATGATTCCCTCCGCGCGCAACTGATCACCGTCGAGCACGCTCGCGGTGGCGGTGGGTGCGGCGATGGCGCCGCCGGGGAGCCGCGTCGCCGTCACCACCTCGGGCGGGAGACGGAGCGGCTCAGGGCGCGACTGCGCGCGCACCAGGAGCGGGACGGCGGCGGCGAGGAGGAGCGCGCGCGCTGGACGGAGGATCATGGGACTCGGCACGACAGGATGGAAGAGGAGGAGGAGTACGATGCGGTCAGCGGGTGCCGCGTCCCCGAAGGGGCACGAGCACGGGCGCCCCCACGGCGGGATCGCGCGAGACGACGAGTGGCCACTCGTAGACCCGTTCGAGCACTTCCCCGCGCATCACCTCGCCGGGCGTCCCCGATGCGGCGATGCTGCCGTGGTGGAGCAACACGATGTGGTCCGCGAAGCGGGCCACGAGATTCAGCTGGTGACTCACGAGGAGGATCGCGTGGCCCGCGCGCGCGAGGGCGTCGAGCAGTTCGAACACCGCCATCTCGTGCGCGATGTCGAGGAAGGTCGTGGGCTCGTCCAGCACGAGCGCGCGGCCGCCCTGCGCGAGCGCGCGCGCGATGCGCACGCGCTGCCACTCGCCGCCCGAGAGCTCGTCGGTGCGACGGTCGAGGAAGATGCGCACGCCGGCACGATCGACGGCATGCGCGATCGCCGCATGGTCGGCAGGCGAGTGTCCGCTGAAGGCGCCGCCGTGCGGATACCGCCCGAGCGCGACGAAGTCTCGCACGTCCATCGGGAAGGCCGGCTCCTCGCGCTGCGGGACGACGGCCATCGTCGCGGCGACGGCACGCCGTTCGAGCGTGGCGATCGGTGCGCCGTCCAACAGGACGCGTCCGCTACGGGGCGCGAGCCGACCGAGCAACGCTCGCACCAGCGTGCTCTTGCCGGAACCGTTGGGACCCACGACCGCGGTGATGCGTCCGGCTTCCGCCGTGAACGACACCCCACGCACTGTCGGCTCCTCGCCTCCGTAGCCGAGCACGACCTCGTCGAAGACGATCACCGTGTCACCCCCGCGCGGAGGCGCCAGAGGAAGAACGGCACGCCGACGAGCGCGGTCACGGCGCCAAGCGGGAGCTCGGCCGGCGCCATCGCGGTGCGCGCCCCGAGGTCAGCGAGCACGACGAGCGTGCCGCCGGCGAGCGCGCTCGCGAGCACGGTCGCCCGTGCGCCGCGACATCCGAGCGCGCGCGCGATGGCCGGGACGATGAGACCGACGAAACCGATGAGCCCCGCGCCGGCCACGGTGGCGGCGGCGAGCAGCGACGCCGTGAGGTAGATCCGGCGCGTGACGCGCTCGACGTCGAGCCCCAGCGAGGCCGCCGCCTCCTCGCCCAGGGCGAGCACGTCGAGATCACGCCCCCAGAGCGCGAGCAGCGCGATCCCGAGCGCGACGTAGAGGGCGATCCAGCGCACGCCGTCCCACTGCGCGTCGCCGAGCGAGCCCATCATCCACCAGAGCGCCCCGCGCACCGTGTCATCCGGCGCGGTCGCGAGGGCCACCATGATGGCCGACGTGCAGAACGCGCCGACGACGACGCCGGCCATGAGGAGCAGACGCGGATCCGCACGACCGCCGGCGGCGCGCGCGACGAGCAGCACGAGGAGGACCGCCCCCGCGGCGCCTCCGAACGCCGCGAGCGGCACCAGACCGGGCGCGGACAGGTCGAGCGTCACGGCGACGACCGCGCCGACCGCCGCGCCGCCGGACACGCCGAGCAGGTATGGCTCGGCGAGCGGATTGCGCAACGTCGACTGCAGCGCCGTGCCACTCGCGGCGAGGCCCGCGCCGACCACGAGGCCCAGCGCGATGCGCGGCAGTCGCAGGTCGCGCACGATCGCGATGGTCGCCGGATCACCCGCGCCGAGGAGTGCGCGCCAGACGTCATCGGGCGCGAGCGGCACCGCTCCCACGGCAAGGCCGAGCGTCACTGCCGCGAGGAGCGCGGCGAGGAGCGCGAACCAGAGCACGCGGGGCGCGGAGCTCACCGTGTCTCCTCCGGATAGAGGAGCGCACGCAGGTGCTGCGCCGCTTCGCCCATCCGAACGCCGGGGCGCCCGACGATCATCGTGTCGATGATGAGGATGCGGCCCTCGCGCACCGCACGAATGGCGCGCCAGCCCTCGTGCTGCGCGATGGCCCTCGCGCTGGTCGGCCCCGCGAGGATGACGTCGGGATCGCGCTTCGCGATCTCCTCCAGCGAGACCTGCGGCGACGGGGCCTCCAGATCAGCGAAGACGTTGTCGCCGCCCGCGATCACGAGCAGCTCGGAGAGATAGCTCCCCTTCCCGATGGTCATCACCGGCGAGTCCCAGACATGCCAGAAGGCGCGGACACGCGCGGTGGGCACCGGAACCGCCCGGAGCGAGTCCAGACGGTCGAACACCGAGTCGACCACCGCGCCCGACTCGCCGCGACGGCCGATCGCGGCAGCGAGCACGGCCGCGACCCGCGGGAGATCAGCAACGTGATCGGTGCGATAGGAGAGGGTCGCCACGCCGGCGCGCCGCAGTTGGGTCGCGGCGGCACGATTGGACTCGGTCGCGTACAGCACGACGAGATCCGGGCGCTGGCCGAGCACCGCCTCGACGTTCGGCATCATCCCGTCGCCGACGTCCGGGATCGCGCGGGCTTGATCACTGAAGGCGTCCCAGTGCGTGCGGCCGACGAGCCGCCGCCCCTCGCCGAGCGCGAGGAGCAGCTCGGTGGTGACCGGATTGAGCGAGACGATGCGCTGCGCGACGAGGGCCATCGGGATGGTGTCACCGAGATCATCGCGGGCGACGTCGTCATGGACGTCCTTGGCCGGCGCGCAGGCAATCACGAAGCCGGCCGCGACAGCGGTCGCGATGGCGAACCCTGCCACGACGCGGCGCGCGGCGCGGCCGCGCGGGCGAGGATGAACGGGTCTGGGACGCATCGAACGAAAAAGCTCCTTCGGGATGCCGAAGGAGCCTCGATGCACGTGGCGGGGCGCGTCCCACAGCGGACGGCCGAGCGCCGACGCCACCGACCCTCCCCCGAGGGTCCGGATGTGGCGCGAACGTGGGTCGTCTCCTGGCTCCGGGCCGTCGCGCTCGCCTTCCCGGGTCGGTGACCCAGTGGCTGGTGTTGAGCGGACGTCTGCTGCTGCCCGATACAGTGGCGGGGCCGCGCCGGCATGTCACCGGCTTCCGTGTCCCGCGTTCGCCTTCAGTTGTGGAGCGGAGTCTACGACAGGCCGTCCCGCTTGGCAAGCGCGGCCGCGAGCCGGCCCTTGATGCGCGCGCGCGCCAGATAGTGCTCGGCCTTCTGCTGCTCGGTCGGTGCCGCGAGCTGCTCGTATGCCGCGTCGAGCGCCGCGGCCTCGAGTGCGAGCGCCTCGGGATCGGCCTCTCGCCGCGACGCGAGGCCGGGGCCGCGCCGCAGCATCACCATGCCAAGCCCGAGGAGCATCGCGGCGCCGATGCCGGTGACGACGAGCATCACGCGGAGGCTCGTCGATGCCGCAGCGGGCGGGATCGTGATCGCGAAGGTCTTCGCCGCGTCCACGTCCTGCGCGAGGAAGCGCTTGAACGGCCGCCCGTCGATCTCGACCGGATCGACCGCGACGAGCCCCGCGCCGTTCACGACGGCACTCGGCTCCTCGACGAGCACCTCGAGCACCGTCGTCGGGGACTCGATGAGCACCTCGAACGGATCCATGTCCGCGGGGATCTCGTAGGAGAAGCTCAGCTGCCGCATCCCCGGCGAGATCGGCGCGTTCACCTGCACGCGACCATCGACCGCGCGGATCGCGTCGCTGGAGATGTCCCCCTGCCCCGACTGGATCACGGTGACGCCGGGCGGCAGGGCCGCATCGAACGTGACGCCCGCGTCCCCACGGGCGACGCGCGTGAGCGAGGAGTCGTTGCTGAGCTCGAACGCCTCGACGACGGTGCGGGTCCGGCGCGTGGACGAGTCGGGGACCGTGACGATGAGGTGCCGCCCGCGCACCGCGATGGGGATCGGCGCGCTGGTGGTGTCGTAGACGACGAGGTCGGCCATGCCGCCGCGCAGCACCGCCTCGCGGACCGGCGGCGTGAAGTAGTTGACGCCGCCGCGACTCGTCGACACGAAGTAGACCGCGAGCGTGTCACCGAAGGCGCGGTAGGCGAACCGGTAGCGTCCGTTGGCCGCGGTGCGCATCGAGTCGAGCGGGCCCGCGGTATCGGGCCCCACCCGATGGAGGATCACCCAGGCGCCGCCGAGCCCGACGCCGTCGGGGGTGGGGCCTGGCAGCGAGATGCGCCCCTCGATGGTGCGCGATGCCTGTGCCGCGAGCGGCGCGGTCGGCGCGACGAACGCCGTGGCACCCGCGAGCAGCAGGGCGAGGCTACAGCGAGAAACGGCCAAAGTCCTCGGGGCGCAACTGCGCGAGGTGTCGCTTGAGTTCATCGGAGGAGAGCGGGTCGCCGTCATCGACGGGGGGCGGTTCATCGCGGCCGTCGGCCTCGTCGTCATCGTCGAGGAAGAGCGCCTCGGCGACGAGGATCGGCGCCTCCAGTCGGAGGGCCAACGCGATGGCATCGGAGGGACGCGCGTCGACCACGACGGGCGCTCCTGCCTTGGTGAAGTGCAACTCGGCGTAGAAGGTGCCCTCGTGCACCCGGACGACCTGCACGCGGCGCAGGAGGCCGCCGAGCCCCTGCACGATGGCCTGGGCCAGGTCATGCGTCATGGGCCGCTCGCGCTTCACGCCGTCCAGGTGCGCGGCGATCGCCTCGGCCTCCGGGCGCCCGATCCAGATCGGCAGCGCCCGCTCCCCCCCCTTCTCCTGCAGGACCACCACGTACGCCTGCGAGGAGGCGTCGAGTCCGAGCCGTGAGACCAGCACCTCGACCACGACGCCTCCCGGGGCGGCTCAGGCGCGCACAGCGCGCTTGAGCTCCGCCACCTTGTTGGTCCGCTCCCAGCTGAACAGGGAGACCTTCTTGCCCAGCCGCTCCGCCTTCTCGGGCGCGCGGCCGAAGTGGCCGTACGCGGCCGTCGGGCCGTAGATCGGCTTGCGCAGGTCGAGCGCGTCGATGATCGCCTTGGGCGTGAGGTCGAACGTCGCCTCCACCGCCTTCATGATGCGCCCCTCGTCGACGGTATTCGTGCCGAAGGTGTCGACCATGACCGAGACCGGCTTGGCGACGCCGATGGCGTACGCGACCTGCACCTCGCACTTGGTCGCGAGCTTGGCGGCGACGATGTTCTTCGCGACCCACCGCGCGGCGTACGCGGCGGAGCGATCGACCTTCGACGGATCCTTGCCCGAGAACGCGCCGCCGCCGTGGCGGCCGTACCCGCCGTACGTGTCGACGATGATCTTGCGACCGGTGAGGCCGGCGTCGCCGTGCGGGCCGCCGACGACGAAGCGGCCGGTCGGGTTGATGTGGACCTTCATCTTGCGGCCGCGGAGTTCCTCGGGGATCACGGCCTCGATGATGTCGCGCTTCACCGCCTCGTGGATCGCCTTGTTCTTGACCGTGTCGGCGTGTTGCGTGGAGATGACGACGGTGTCGACCTCGACCGGGCGCCCGTTGTCGTACACGACCGACACCTGCGACTTGCCGTCGGGCCGGAGCCAAGGGAGCGTCCCGTCCTTGCGACGATCCGCGAGCGCATGCGTGAGCTTGTGGGCGAGCATGATCGGGAGCGGCATGAGCTCCGGGGTCTCGTCGCAGGCGAAGCCGAACATCATGCCCTGGTCGCCGGCGCCACCGGTGTCGACGCCCTGACCGATGTCGCGCGACTGCTGGCCGAGCGAGTTGAGCACGGCACACGAGTCCGCGTCGAAGCCGATGCCCGCCTCGGTGTAGCCGATGTTCTTGATGGTCTCGCGGACGAGGCCGCGGAGGTCGGCCCAAGCCGCCGTCGTCACCTCGCCGAAGATCGTGGCGAGACCGGTGGTGACCATCGTCTCGCACGCGACGCGCGAGTAGGCGTCCTGCGCGAGCAGCGTGTCGAGCACCGCGTCGGAGATCTGGTCGGCGACCTTGTCCGGGTGGCCTTCGGTCACCGATTCGGACGTGAAGAGATGGCGATGCAGCACGGGAGATGGGGTCAGGAGTTGGTGGGATAGCAAGACGGCTGGCGCCAGACGCCAGCCGCAAGAATCACGCCCCGAACGATAACGCGACTAGGCGAGCCCCAGCAACCCATCGAGGAGCTCCTCGCCGAGCTGTTCCCCGAGGGCTTTCCGGAGCACCGCTTCGGCCTCACGTGCGGTGTCGCACGCGAGCGCGGCGTCGGCGGCAGCGGCGGCCGCCGCCGCGCTCACGCCGCGGACCAGCCGCTTGACCGCCGGGATCCCGCTCGCCGACACGCTCAGCGTGTGCACCCCGAGTCCGAGCAACGCGAATGCCATCAGCGGCTGCGAGGCCATCTCGCCACAGACGCTCACTTCGAGCGTCGCCGCACGGGCCGCCGCGACCGTGCGCGCGATGAGCCGCAGCACCGCCGGATGCAGCGGCGTGTAGCGCGTCACCAGCGAGGCGTTGCCACGATCGACCGCGAGGGTGTACTGCACGAGGTCGTTCGTGCCGATGGAGAAGAAGGCGACGTCCTTCGCGAAGCTGTCGGCGCTCATCGCGGCCGCGGGGGTCTCGACCATCACCCCGAGCGGGACGTCCGTCCGGTGCGGGATCCCCTTCCGCGCGAGCTCCTCCGCCGCCTCCTGCAACAGGTAGCGGGCCTGGCGGACCTCGTCGACGGAGACGACCAACGGGAGCATGATCCGGACGTCGCCGTGGACCGCCGCGCGCAGCAGGGCGCGCAGCTGGACCTTGAAGAGCTCCGGCTCGTCGAGGCACATGCGGATCGCGCGCCACCCGAGGAACGGGTTGGGCTCGTGCGGGAATCCGCCGATGGGGAGCTTGTCCCCTCCCACGTCGTACGTGCGGATGACCACCGGATGGCCGGCGAAGGCCTTCACCACGCGCGTGTACGCCTCGACCTGCTCCTCTTCGGTCGGCATCGCGGTCCGCCCCACCACGAGGAACTCGGTGCGCATGAGCCCCACGCCCGCCGCCCCGCTCTCGGCGGCCTTCACCGCCTCGTCGGGGAGGTCGACGTTCGCCCGCAGGGTGATGCGCGTCCCGTCGGTCATCACCGCCTCCGCGTCGGCGAGCGTCGCGAGCTCGGCCTGCGCCGCCGCCTCGCGGCGCGCGCGATCGGCGAACTGGGCCAGCACCGCCGCCGTGGGACGCGGGATGAGCGTCCCGTTGGTCCCGTCGAGGATCACGCGATCGCCCATCTGGATCTTCGACGTCGCGTCGATCAGGCCGACCACCGCGGGGAGGCCGAGCGATCGCGCGAGGATCGCGACGTGCGAGGTGCGCGTACCGGCGTCGGTCGCGATCCCCGCGATCGCACGCCGATCGAGCTGGATCGTGAGACTCGGCGTCAGGTCGTGCGTGACGAGGATGGCGTTCGAACCCGGCTCGAGGTCGACGGGATCGTGGTCCGGGAGGTCGAGCAGGAGCGACAGGAGGCGGATGTGCACGTCGACCAGGTCGCCGACCCGCTCGCGCATCATCGGGTTCGTCGAGCGACCGAAGTGCTCGCGCCACTCCAGCATCACGAGGTCGAACGCCTTCTCGGCAGAGAGGTTCTGCCGCACGAGGGCCTCGACGCGCGTGCGCAGTTCGACATCGCCGAGGATGGCGATCTGCACCTCGAAGATCATCGATTCCGCCGCGCCGGCATTCTCCTCGGCCCGGGCCTTCACGCCGCGCAGGCGCTCCACCGCCGCATCGATCGCCGCGCGTAGACGCGCGATCTCGGCGTCGATCTCACCATCCTCGATGACGCGCGACCGGACCTCGGGCACCTCCCAGCGCAGGAGGTGGGCGGGCCCGACCACGATCCCGGGGGAGGCGGAGACGCCGTGCAGCGTGGTGGCGCCCACTCAGTGCTCCCCGAACTTGTTGGCGATGAGCAGCGCGAGCGCCTCGAGCGCACCCTCGGCGTCGGCGCCCTCGGCGCGCAGCCGGACCGTGGACCCGCACTCGGCGGCGAGCATCATCACCCCCATGATGCTCTTCGCATTCACCTCGAGGTCGTCGCTCGCGATGGTGATGTCGGCCTTGAACCGGCCGGCGGTCTTCACGATCTCGGCGGCCGGACGGGCATGGATCCCGTTCGCATTGATCACTTGCACGGCACGTTCTGGCATCAGCGCACCATCGCGTAGAGGACGAAGGCGGCCAGCGCGAGGGTGGCGAGGCGCCACCCCTCCAACCGCCCGTGCAGCACCGTCACCAGCACCGCTCCCGCCGCGACCGCGGCGAGAACGCCTCCCAACAGCACCCGCCCCGGTCCGATGATGCCCTGCGCGGCCACGGGGAGCGCCACGCCGGCGAGGAGCGCGGTGGCTCTCGCGACGTGCGCGGGCCCCTGTCGGAGGACCGGATTGCCCAGCGCCTGCGCCACGCGAAGGCCGTGCGTCCAGCCCGCGTGGAGTCCCCAGACGCGCAAGGCCAGATGCAGCGCATTGTACGTGCCGAGGAAGACCAGCACCACCGTCAGCGGCGAGCCACCGAGACCGAACGCGAGCAGCGCGATCGCGGAGCAGAGCGGGACCCACCCCGCCCACACGAGCCGATCGCCGACGGAGCCGAGCGGGCCCGGGGCCGCGACACGGAATCGCTCGATCTGCGCCTCCGGGACCCCGTCGAGCTCGGCCCGCGCGAGCGCCCCTACGGCGACGGCGGCGAGGTACGGATGCGCGTTGAAGTAGCCGCTGTGGCGCGCCATCGCGCGGCGATAGGGCTCGCCGTTCCGCCCGCCGGGCAGGCGCCGCAGCGCGGGCTCGAGGGCGAACGCGATGCCGTTGCCGAGCATCGTCTCGTAGTTCCAGACGCCCTGGATCGCGAACATCCGCACGAGCATCGCGGCGCGGACGCGCAACGGGAGCGGTGGCGGCCCGGCCACTGGGGGGCTCGCGGGGGCGGTCACAGCATGCTCCCGGCGAGGCCGAAGCCGATCGCAAGTCCGCCGAGCAGGTACCAGCGTGCCCCGGTGGTCCCGTGCACGACCTTCCAGACCGCGGCAAGTCCGACCGCCGAGGCGATGGCGACGACGACCGCCCGACTCAGCACCGGCGAGACCCGCACCGTCGCGGTCGCGGCCTGATGGATGGGGACGAACGCGACGAGGGCGAGGAGCGTGAGGAGGCCGCCGCGGAGCAGGTCCGACGACATCCCGAAGAGCTGGAGCGCGACGACCGCGCTGCCCGACCCGCGGGCGATGCGGTCCTGCTGTTTGCGGGCCCAGTGCGCGTTCCACCGCCGCAGCATCACCATCGTCCATCCGCCGATCCCGGCGGTGACGAGCGCCGCGAGGGCGGCGACGCTCATCGCCGACGGGGTGCCCTCAGGCACCTGAGCGAAGAGCACGCCGCCGACCACGGAGGCGGAGCCCCACTCGGGGTAGCGCGAGGCCCCGAACGGCATCGACTCGAGGGCGAAGAACTCGAGCGCGACCCCCATGAGCAGCCCCCGACCCGGCTCGCCGATGAGCGCGCCCGCGAGCGTCGCCGCGACGACCGGGCGCGAGAGCATCGCCTGCGGGAAGCTCACGACGTCGAGGCCGAGCACGGCGCCGAGGACGGCGAGCGGCAGCAGCTGGAGGAGGTCGGCG
Organism: Gemmatimonadota bacterium; assembly: GCA_016714015.1. Lineage (NCBI taxonomy): Bacteria > Pseudomonadati > Gemmatimonadota > Gemmatimonadota bacterium. The sequence goes on along the minus strand of JADJNZ010000004.1, from coordinate 481,018 downwards.
AGGGACATCAGCCGGACCCATCGCCGCGGAGGAGGTCGTCGAGCGGGAGCGCCGCGGCTTGCGGCACGTCCTGCGCGGTGACGGTCACGCCCGCGGCCGCGAGGTCGCGCAGCCGCTGCTCCTCATCTGCCGTCAGGAAGACATACCGGAGCCGCGGCGCGCGTCCCGGCTTGTGGTGGATCCCGCCGACCATCACCGCCCGGATGCCGGGCGCCGCGGCGACGAGCCGCTGCATCGTCGCGATGTCTCCCGTGAGGAGCATGCCCGGGCGGGGATCCCGCCGGTACTCCGCCAGACGCGCCGCGGCGCTCGCCACCGACTCGAAGTGGAGGTCCATCTCCGGCGGCACCCCCATCCGGTAGAGCTCCTGCTCCCACTCCGACGCGGCGACGTCATCGTCCACGAGGACGAAGAAGCCGAGCGTGCACGGCTGTCCCCAGCCGACGACGACCTGTCCGTGGATCAGGCGGTCATCGATGCGGAAGAGCTCAAGCGTCACGCTTGCCCTCGAGCACGGTGAGGGCCTCGCGGCCCTGTTCGGCCGCCTTGCCGAGGTCGCCGCCGCAGGCGTAGCTGAGGATCGTGGGGAGCGCGGCGCCGGTGACGACGGTCAACGCCGGATCCTCGCGCTGGAGTCGGCGCGCGGCCATCGTGCAACTCCCCGCGGGGAGGTCGGTGAAGATGAGTCTCGCGCCCGAACGCGCGAGCGCCTCGCGCAGGACGGTCTCGATCTCCCTGGGGCCGAGCCCGGCATTGCTCACCGCGATGAAGCAGTCGCCACGCCCGGAGATCTGCTCGACCGCGGACCGGATCCCCTCGGCGAAGGTGCCGTGACCCGCGACGACCGCCCGGGTCCTGCCGGAGGCGCCGTCACTCATCGGTCACTCGTCGTCATCGAGGAGATAGCGCTGCACATCGGCCTTCTTCTCGCGCATGTGCCCCTTGAGGCGCTCGTTGAAGGCCTGCGCCGGATCATGCCCGCTGTAGCGCATCAGGTGGTTCATCGCGATCACCTCCGCGATCACCGTGATGTTCTTCCCGGGATTGAGTGGCACCGTGATCTTCGGGATATCGACCCCGAGGATCGTCGTCTGCTCCATCTCGAGCCCGGTACGCTCCACCGCCATGCCCTCCTTCCACTCCTGGAGGACGACCACGACCTCGATGCGCTTCTGCTGCCGCACCGACCGCACCCCGAAGATCGAGCGCACGTCGATGAGGCCGATGCCGCGGATCTCCATGTAGTGGCGCTGGAGCGGGTGCCCGGAGCCGATGAGGACGTCCGCCCCCTTGCGGCGCGTGATCACGAGATCGTCGGCGACGAGGCGATGGCCGCGCTCGACGAGGTCGAGCACGCACTCGGACTTGCCGATGCCGCTCGCCCCGGTGAAGAGGAGTCCCACGCCGTAGACGTCGGCGAGCGAGCCATGCAGCGAGGTCTGCGGGGCGAACGCGTCGAGGAGGAACGGCGTGATGCGGTTGTAGAACTCCGCCGTCTTGAGCGCCGAGACGAGGATCGAGACGCCCGCCTGCTTCGCCGCCTCGTCCATGCCCGCCGGGAGCTCCAGCCCCTTGGTCACCATCACGCACGGGATGGGATAGCCAAGGAAGGTGGCGAGGATCCGCGCGCGCTCGGTGTCGTCGAGCGACCGGAGATAGCTGACCTCCGTCTCGCCGAGCACCTGGATGCGCGAGGGGACGAAGCGACCGGTGTAGCCGGCGAGGACGAGGCCGGGGCCCGACGCGTCGGACGACGGCACCTCGCGCGTGAAGCCCTCGGGACTGCCGAGCATGGAGAGCTCGAGCAGGTCCTTGGTGCGCTCGTAGAACGCGCCGACGGTCAGCGGGGCCATGGACGGTTCGGGCTCAGGCGCGGGAACGGGCGCGCGCGAGTTCGCGCGCCCGGCCCTTCGGGAGCGCCCGCTTCTCGCGCGCGGCCTGCGTGCGGATGCGCGCAAGGGCGAGCGCGAGCGACGGTCCGAACCACCGTCCCTCGCCGCTGGCGACGAGGTCGTGGTGCTGGGGCGCGCGGAGCGTCACGCTCACCCGTCGCACCGTCCCGTCCTGTTCGAAGCGGACGATCGCCTCGACCACGCGCGGGATCCGCTGCGCCGCGCGCCGGACCTCTCGCTCGGCGCGCTTGCGCATGTGCGCGGACACCTCGGCGTGATGCGCATGGAAATGCACGTCCATCGTCACCCTCCCGGGTTGAGCACGCGGAGCAGGTGCGCCTCGGTCTCGCGGGCGCAGCGATCCCACGTGAACGTCTCGGCGAACGCGCGGGCGCGTCCCCCCATCTCCTCCACCAGCGCCGGGGACCCGGCGAGGCGGTCCATCGCGGCCGCGAGTGCGGCGACGTCCCCGTGCGGGACGAGGAAGCCCGTCTCGCCGTGACGCACCGACTCGCGGATGCCCGGCGAATCCGACGCGACGACCGGCGTCCCGCAGGCCTCCGCCTCGACGTTCGTCAGGCCCCACCCTTCCTTCGGAGAGGCGAGCGCGACCGCCCAGGAGCGGCGCAGCAGCGCGAGCTTCTCCGTCTCGCTCACAAAGCCAAGGAAACGCACGCGCTCGGTCAGGTCAAGCGAACGCGCGAGCGCCTCGAGCGCGGGACGGAAGTCCCCCGCCCCGGCGATCTCGAGGACCGCATCCCGCCGCTGCACCTGCGCGAAGGCGCGGATGACCAGGTCGACCCCCTTGTACTTCTTGAGCCGCCCCAGATACGAGAAGACCGGCGTGGGCGACCGGACCGAGGCATCCGGTGTGTAGTGCTCGTGGGACACGCCGGGGGGGATCACCACCACACGATCGCGCGCGATGCCGCGCGCGACGAGGTCGTCGCCGGTGCTCTCGCTGATCGCCTGGAATGGAACGCCGCGGTACATCCAGGGGATGGGGCGCTCGGAGAGCCAGACCGCGGACGCCAGCACGGCGTTCAGTTCCTGGAAGGCCGCGCCGCCGAAGAGATGCGGGACCACGACCACCACGCGCTGCGCCCCGCCCCACCGCGTGGTGAAGAGCGGCATCTTGTTGATGTCCTCGAAGAGCACATCGAAGTGCCGCTGCTTGAGGTGCCGCTCCCAGTAGCGCCGCGCGTGCAGCGCGAAGGTCTGGCGCGTCCCCACGCGATGGATCTCGATGCCCTTCCGCGTGACGCGCGGCGGGCAGTCCGGCCATCCGCCGCAGAGGAGCACGACCTCGTGTCCCCAGGCGGCGAGCCGCTCGAGGATCTCGTGCAGGTGCGTCTCCGCGCCGCCGCCGAGGGGATTCTCGATGTCCTGCCAGTTGACCGCGCAGATCCTCACGACAGGCGGCCCATCCGTCGCGCGAGCGCATCGATCACGCCGTTGACGAACCGCGCGCTGTGCGCCGTCCCGAAGCGCTCGGCGAGCCGCACGCACTCCTGGATGACGACGCGCGGCGGTGTGCCGCCCTGCATCAGCTCGGCGGCGGCCAGTCGGAGCACCGACCGCTCGATGTGCCCGAGCCGGTCGAGACGCCAGTTGGTGGTCACGTCGCTCAACTCGCGGTCGATCTCGCCCCGCTCGGCGGCGACGAGCTGGATCAGCGCGAGCGCGAAGGATCGCTCGTCGGGCTGGATCGCGAGATCGTCCCAGACGAGCATCGCGATGCGCGCGAGGTCGGGCGGCGTCCCTCGCACGTCCCAGGCGTACAGCGCCTGCAGGGCGCGCGAGCGCCCGCGGGTCTCCAGACGCACGGCCATTACTCGTCCGCCCCGGCGGCGTTGTCGAGCCGACCGAAGAGGTCGGCCATCTCGAGCGCGGCGAGCGCGGAGTCCCAGCCCTTGTTGCCGTGCGCGCCGCCGGCGCGCGCCTCGGCCTGCTCCATCGTGTCGCAGGTGAGCAGACCGAAGCCGACGGGCACGCCGTACTCGCCCTGCAGCAGCGCCAGTCCGCGCGAGGCCTCGCCGGCCACGAAGTCGAAGTGCGGCGTGTCGCCCCGCACCACCGCGCCGAGCGCGACGACGGCGGTGTACTGGTCCGTCTGCAGCGCCTTCATCACGGCCGGCGGCAGCTCCCACGCCCCGGGCACCCAGATGATGTCAACGTCCTCGAACTTCACGCCGTGCCGCACGCAGGCGTCGAACGCGCCTTCGACGAGCTTCTCCGTGACGTGCGAGTTGAAGCGCGCGGCGACGATCACCACGCGATGGCCCGCGCCCGCCGGCTCCCCGATGAACTCGGCCATCAGACGGCCCGGAGATGACCGAGCTTGGTGCGCTTGGTCTCGAGGTAGTCGGCGTTCTCCTTCGTGGACGGCGAGATGATCGGCACGCGCTCGCCGAGCCGGAGCCCATACCCCTCGAGCCCCACGAGCTTCTTCGGGTTGTTCGTGATCGGGCGGATCGACTTGAGGCCGAGGTCGAGGAGGATCTGCGCCCCGATGCCGTAGTTCCGCAGGTCGGGCGCGAATCCGAGCTTCTCGTTGGCCTCGACCGTGTCGGCGCCCGCGTCCTGGAGCGCGTAGGCCTTGAGCTTGTTGAGCAGGCCGATGCCGCGCCCTTCCTGGTCGAGATAGACGATGACGCCCTTCCCTGATTCGACGACGAGGCGCATGGCCTCGTGCAGCTGCCAGTGGCAGTCGCAGCGCATCGAATGGAAGGTGTCGCCGGTGAGGCACTTGGAGTGCATCCGGACGAGCACATCCTCGGCGCCCGCGACCTCGCCGTGGACGAGCGCCACATGCTCGCGGCTGTCGACGTCGTTGCGGTAACCCACGAGCCGGAACTCGCCGAACTCGGTGGGAAGGCGCACGTCCGCCTCGCGATGGACGAGGCGCTCATGCTGCAGGCGGTAGGCCACGAGCTGGGCGACGGTGATGAACGTGAGCCCATGCGTGCGAGAGAACGCCTCGAGCTGCGGCCGCCGCGCCGAACTGCCCTCGTGGTCGAGGATCTCGCAGATCACGCCGGCGGGCTGGAGCCCCGCGAGCCGCATGAGGTCGACCGCCGCCTCGGTGTGCCCGACGCGCTGGAGGACGCCTCCCTCGCGCGCCCGAAGCGGATGCACATGCCCCGGACGCCGCAGGTCACCGGGCTGGGTCGTCGCGCTCGCGGTGAGCCGGATCGTCGTCGCCTGGTCGCTCGCGCTGATGCCCGTCGTCACGCCGTGCCTCGGTGCCGCGTCGATGGTCACCGTGTACGCCGTGCGGAGCGCGTCGGTGTTCTCGTCCCCCATCATCTGCAACCCGAGCTGCTTCACGCGCTCGGGCGAGAGGGCGACGCAGATCATCCCCTTCGCCTGCATGAGGAAGTTGACGCCTTGCGGCGTGATGAACTCGGCCGCGCCGATGAGGTCGCCCTCGTTCTCGCGATCCTCGTCGTCGGCGACGACGATGAACTTCCCGTGGCGCAGGTCCTCGAGGGCCTGCTCGATGGTGCCGAACATGGTCACTTGGTGGTCAGAAGGGGCGCCGCGAGGCGCTTGAGATGCTTGGCGAGCACGTCCGCCTCGAGCTGCACCCGATCGCCGGGCCGGAGCTGCCCGAGCGTCGTGTGGCGGAGCGTGTGTTCGATGATGCTGAGCTGGAGCACGCCCGGCGCGGGGAGGGCGTTCACCGTGAGACTGACGCCGTCGACGGCGATCGAGCCCAGGGGGACGAGCAGTTCGTCGACCTCGGCCGGGACCTCGAGGTCGATGAGCCACGCGTCGTCGCGTCGGGCGATCGCGCGTACCGTGCCCACGCCGTCGACGTGCCCCTGCACGATATGACCGCCGAGTCGGTCGCCCACGGCGAGGGCGCGCTCGAGGTTGAGCGCCGTGCCCAAGGTCCATCCGCCGATGGTCGTGCGATCGAGCGTGGTGACGACCGCCGCGACGCGGAACCAGCCAGGGCCGTACTCGCGCACGGTGAGGCAGGCGCCGTTGCAGGCGATGCTCTCCCCGAGCGTGATGCCCTCGTAGGGGGCCGCGATGACGAGCTCCCGCCCGGCGTCCGTGGAGGACACCTCGCGCACAGCCCCGACTGCGGTGATCAATCCGGTGAACATTCGTGGTGCGTGCGTGACCGACGGCGGTGGAATCAGCGGCCGGCGGGGGCGTAGGTGGTCATGAGGTCGTCGCCGAACTCGCGACGCTCCGTGACGCGCCACTGCTCCGGCGCCCCCGAACCCGGCTGCACGGCCCCGAATGCGGGCAGCGCCCCGGCCCCGAGCAGGACCGGCGCCTGAAAGATAATCAGGCGGTCGACGAAACCACCGTTCATGAGGGCCCCGGCCAGCCCCGCCCCACCCTCCACCAGGAGGTGCCGGATGCCCTCGGCCCGGAGGGTCGCCATTTGAGCGTTGAGCCCGCGGGCGTCGAGGACGCGTACCCCGCTCGACTCGAGGCCGTCGACCGCGACCCGGCCTGGCGCGTCCGCGAGGACCCAGGTCGGCACCTTGCGGGCGGTCCGGACCAGCTGCGCGTCCCGCGCGAGCCTGGCCTGCTGGTCGAACACCACGCGGACCGGCGCGACCCGGGGGCGGCGCCCGTATCGGACGGTGAGCGCGGGGTCGTCCGCGATCGCGGTCCCGATGCCGACGGCGACCGCATCGGCGTTGGCCCGCAGGCGGTGCACGTGACGGCGTGCCGCGACGCCAGTGAGCCAGCGTTGTGAACGGTCGCCGGGGGCGAGGCCTCCGTCGAGTGAGACCGCCAGCTTCAGCGTGACGAAGGGACGGCTGGCGTCGCGCTGCGCGAAGAGGAACGGCGCGTTGAGCTCCGCCGCAGCGGCGGTCTCGACCTCGTCCGTGACGGCGATCCCGGCGGCGCGCAGCCTCGCCATGCCGCCACTGGCGACCGGATTTGGATCAGGCACGGCGACGATCACGCGGCGGACACCCGCGGCGATGAGCGCGTCGACGCAGGGCGGCGTCTTGCCGTGATGGGCGCAGGGTTCGAGGGTGACGTAGACGTCCGCCCCCCGCGCGCGCTCCCCCGCTGCGGCGAGCGCCGCGACCTCGGCGTGCGGCCCGCCGAACGCGTCATGCCACCCCTCGCCGACCACGACCCCGTCACGAACGACGACGGCGCCGACCATGGGGTTCGGCGCCGTCCGTCCCCAGCCGCGTCGCGCGAGCAGCAGCGCGCGACGCATCCGGGCCCCGTCCTTCGGGCCCGGTGCCGGGGCGAGGGGGTGGAGCGAGTCGATCAGAAGCTGATGCGGATGCCCACCGAGCCGTACAGGCGCGTCTTGTCCGCGGCCTCGGAGAAGGTGTTGAAGGTCGTCACCTCGCCACCGCTGACCTGGCCGACCTCGGCCACGACCTTCGCGATGAGGAGGTTGAAGCCGAGCGACCCGTACATCGTGGTCCGCTTGAGTTCCTGCGACGGGCTCGCTGTGAAGCCGCCACCGCCCGTCACCGTCCCGCTGATGGCGCTGCTGGCGTCATACGTGTCCTGACCGAAGCCGGCGCCGAGCTGGAAGAGAAGGAGGTTCTTCTGCGCGGCGACGCGCCACGAGGTGGTCTTCACCGAGAAGTCGTTGAGCGCGAAGTCGGCATTCGACGCCGCCGCCGTGACGCTCATCGTCGGCAGGTCGCGCACGAGGTACGACACCGAAACGCCGGGGACGATCAGCGACTGCTCGAGGAGCCCGACGCGCGCGCCGAGGCCGACCTTCGTGTTGCCGTCGGACGCCGCGAGGGAGACGCCGTCGCCCTCGATGTCGGGCACATACGTCACGCTGCCGATGAGGTCGACGCCGCCGACGCGCGTCACGCCGAGCGGGAGGCCCTTGAAGAGACCGACGGCGAAGTCGACGCCGGGCAGGCCGATGATCTGCTCATTCGCGGCGATGTTCGAGTTCTGCGCGCCCGCGAGGCTGACGTTCAGCCCCGACAGGTCGGGGAGGTCGCCCATCACCGCGTTGCCGCGGAGCGCGATGGCGAAGTGGCCGAGGCCGCCGAGCGTGGTCCCGATGCCGAGGGTGTGGCTGCCGCCGACGAGCGAGGTCCCGATCTGCGGCATCATGTAGGCCCACAGGTCCGTCGCCTTCTGGCAGGCATCCTGGGTGACCCCGGCGGCACACTGGGCATTCGCGGGGACGGAGACGGCAGCGAGCAACGCGGTACCGGCGAGAAGACGACGCATGTGGTGGAACTCCGTGTCAGACGAGGTGAACCCGCCCCGATCCAGGACGGGTGTGGCCGATGATCCAATTACCGACGCCGGCCTGCGAAGCAAGGTCACGGATCCGCGCGGCCCCCGCTGTGTCGGTGATCACAACCATCCCGACGCCCATGTTGAAGGCACGGTACATCTCCGCGCGGTCGACCCCGCCCGCCGCTTCCAGTACCCGGAAGGTCGACGGAATGTCCCACGCGCGCATCTCCACGACCGCATCGAGATGCGACGGCAGCGCCCGGTCGAGATTGCCGGGAATGCCCCCGCCGGTGATGTGCGCCATCGCGTGGATGTGACCCAGGACCGATCCGAGGATCGGGAGGTAGCTCCGGTGCACGGCGAGCATCACGTCGGCCACGCTCTTCCCTCCCGCCTCGGGGAACGGATCGTGGACCCCCAGCTTGAGCCGGTCGGCGAGGATGCGGCGCGCCAGCGAATAGCCGTTGGTGTGCAACCCGGTGCTCTCGAGGCCCACGAGCACGTCGCCATCCTGCACGCCGGCGCTCGTGATGACCTGATCCTCCTCCACCGCGCCGACGATGAAGCCCGCGAGGTCGTAGTCGGGCGGCGTGTACACGCCCGGCATCTCGGCGGTCTCGCCGCCGATGAGCGACGCCCCGTTCTCGCGGCAGCCGGCGGAGACGCCGGCCACGACGCCCTCGACGACGGCGGGGATGAGCTTCCCGAACGCGACGTAGTCGAGGAAGAAGAGCGGCTTGGCCCCCTGCACGAGGATGTCGTTCACGCAGTGGTTGACCAGGCAGTGCCCGATGGTGTCGTGACGGTCGGCCTCGATGGCGATCTTGATCTTCGTGCCGACGCCGTCGGCGCTGGCGACGAGCAGCGGCTTCTGCATCCCCTCGGGGACGCGGAACATGCCGCCGAACCCGCCGAACGCCCCGCGTGCGCCCGCCGTGAACGTGCTCTCCACCAGCCGCTTGATGCGGTGCTTGGAGTCCTCCGCCGCGTCGATGTCGACGCCGGCGCTCGCGTAGGTCAACTTGGCGTCGTGCATCTCCGCGCTCACGCGTCGAGGGCCTTGTCGAAGCTCACGAGCCGGTGGAAGTCGGCGACGCGGCGCTCGATGTCGGCGCGGGTGACCTCGAGGAGTCGCGTGATCGAGAACCCCTCGACGACGAACGACCCCATCGCCGACCCGACGATCACCGCACGGCGCATGTTCGCCTCGGAGATGTCATCGGTCCGGGCGAGCCAGCCCATGAAGCCGCCCGCGAACGAGTCGCCGGCACCGGTCGGGTCGAACACCGACTCGAGCGGATAGGCGGGGGCGTGGAAGATCGCGTCCTTGTTGAACATGAACGCGCCATGCTCGCCCTTCTTGATCAGAACGGTCCGCGGTCCCTTGTCCATGATCCAGCGCGCCGCCTGCACGAGGTTGGCGCACTCGGTGAGCTGCCGCGCCTCGCCGTCGTTGAGCGTGATGAGGTCGACGTGCTTGAGGAGCTCGAGGAGGTCGGGGCGGCGCGACTCGATCCAGAAGTTCATCGTGTCGCAGGCGACGAGCTTGGGCGCCTTGACCTGCTTGAGCACCTCGAGCTGGAGGCGCGGGTCGATGTTCGCGAGGAAGACGTACTTGGCGTCGGTGAACTGCGCCGGGATCTTCGGCTTGAAGTGCGAGAACACGCCGAGGCGCGTCTCGAGCGTCTCGGCGGAGTTCAGGTCGTGGCGGTACCGGCCGCGCCAGCGGAACGATTCCCCCTCCATCTGCTCGAGGCCGGCGAAGTCGATGCCGCGCGCCTTCAGTGGTTCGAGCTTGGCCATCGGGTAGTCGCTGCCGACCACGCCGACGAGCTGCACCGCGGTCTGGTGCGACGCGGACGCGGAGAAGTAGTTCGCCGAGCCGCCAAGGACCTCGTCGGCCTTGCCGAACGGGGTCTCGACGGAATCGAGCGCGACGGAGCCAACGACGAGAACTGACATCGGGATGAAGGCTGAAGGATGGAGGCTGAAAGCTGAACAGCGATGCGCGGACGTGATGCGAACAGCGGGAGCGGGTAGTTCTATCCTTCCACCTTCATCCTACTGCCTTCATCACATCCGCTCGGGCGCCGAGATGCCGAGGAGTCCGAGCCCGTTCGCGATCGTGATCCGCGCCGCCTTCGCGAGCGCGAGTCGCGCCTGCATGATCGGCTCGGGTTCGCCGAGGACGTGGCACTTGTGATACCAGGTATGCACCATGCGTGCCGTCTCGAGGAGCCAGTTCGCGACCCGGTGCGGCTCGAGCGACTCGGCAGCGTTGGCGACGAGCGCCGGCCAGTCGAGCAGCGCCTTGACCAGTTCGCGCTCCTCGGGGGTGTCGAGCACGCTCCAGTCGAGTCCGGCGCCCGTCACGCTCGCCGGGTCGATGTCGCCCACGCGGAAGATGTTGCAGACGCGCGCATGCGCCATCTGGATATAGTAGACGGGATTCTCCTCGCTCTGCGACCGCGCGAGGTCCACGTCGAACACGAGCTGGCTGTCACCCTTCCGCATGAGGAAGAAGTAGCGGACCGCATCACGACCCACTTCGTCGATGAGATCGCGCACCGTGACGTAGCTGCCGGCACGCTTGGAGATCTTCACCTCCTCGCCGCCCTTCATGACGGTGACCATCTGGTGCAGCACGTACTCGGGGTAGCCTTGCGGCACCCCCATGTCGAGCGCCTGCAGTCCGGCACGCACGCGCGCAGTCGTGCCGTGGTGGTCGGCGCCCTGCACGTTGATCGCGCGGGAGTAGCCCCGCTCGAACTTGGTCACGTGGTACGCGACATCCGGCACGAAGTAGGTGAAGGTCCCGTCGCGCTTGCGCATGACGCGATCCTTGTCGTCGCCGTACTCGGTGGTGCGGAGGTAGAGCGCGCCGTCATCCTCGAAGGTGTGCCCGGCCTTCTCCAGCTTGCCGACCGTCTTCTCGACGAGCCCATCGGTGTACAGCGAGCTCTCGAGGTAGTAGACGTCGAACTTCACGCCGAACGCGCGCAGGTCGAGGTCCTGTTCCTTGCGCAACTCGCGCACCGCGACCGCGCGCACCTGCTCGAGGTCGTCGCCCTTGGCATCACCCGGGAACTCGGCCGCATAGCGCTCGGCGATCTCGGCGATGTACTGGCCGTGATAGCCGCCCTCGGGGATCTCGAGCGGCAGGCCGTCGCGCTCGCGCAACCGAGCCTGCACCGACTTCGCCAGATTCGCGATCTGCACGCCCGCGTCGTTGTAGTAGAACTCGCGCGTGACCTGCCAGCCCTGCGACGAGAGCAGCGACGCGATGGAATCGCCGAGCGCCGCCTGGCGCCCATGTCCCACATGCAACGGCCCGGTGGGATTGGCCGACACGAACTCGACGTTGGCGGTCTTCCCCGCCCCACCCTGGCCCGTCCCGTACGTCGTACCGGCGGCGAGGATGCGCCCGAGTCCCGACGCGAGATCGGCGGTGGACAGTCGGAAGTTGATGAACCCCGGTCCCGCGACGGTCGCCTCGGCGACGCCCGCGGCCTTGGTGTCGAGCGCCGCGATCAGCGCGTCGGCGATGTCGCGCGGCTTCTTGCCGAGCGGCTTCGCGAGCGTCATCGCGACGTTGGTGGCCCAATCGCCGTGCGCGGGATCGCGCGGACGCTCGAGGTTGGGCTGGACGTCCGCGCTCGCGCCGATGGCGACCGCGGCGCGCTGGAGCGCGTCGCGCAGGGCATCGAGGCCGGTCACGCGTCGGAGCCTGGCTTCGACGAACTCGGGGCGGGCGCGGCGGCGGGTGCCGGCGTGCTCGCGGTCGCGGACGTCGTCGCGGCCGGCGTCGGCGGGCTCGCCGCCCCCTCGGTCTTGGTGGCCGCGCGCTGATCCTTCTTGCCGTCCTTCCCGTAGTCGGTGATGTAGAACCCCGACCCCTTGAAGAGCAGGCCGCCACCAGCCGACATGCGCCGCGGCGCGACCTTGCCGCAGGTCGGGCACGGGAGCTCCGACTGCGCGTTGCTGATCTTCTGCGTGAACTTCTCGAAATCGTGCCCGTCGGGGCAGCGGTACTCGTAGGTCGGCATCGGGCTCGTCAGGCGTAAATGGCGTAGCCCGTTAAAGTTAGACCCGGCGACCGAGCCGTTCAAGTCGCGTGAGCACCCGATCCGGGAGCGTCAGGGAGTCCGCGATCGCCGCGACCTCCTCCGCCGCCCGCCACGCCGCCTCCAGCTCGGCGAGTTCGCCCTCCGCGGCCTGCCGCTCCTGTTCCTCGTGCGCGGCCATCTCGAGCGCGATCCGCGTCTCCACGGGCAGGCGCGAGAGCCAGGACGCCTTGTCGTCCAGACCGAGGCGGCGGCTCGCATCGGCAGCCGTCCGGAAGACCTGCTCTGGCGAGCCGGCGGCCTCGAGGAATCGTACGGCCCCATCCACCGATGCCCGCCCCCCTCCGTGATGGTTCACCGACGGGAGGGCGATCCGTGCGGCGGCGATGGCCGCCTCACCCGTGAGCAGGACCCGCGGGTCACTCGTCGAGTACGCGCCCTTCCGCGACCCGACCGGCGCATCGATCCGCTGCACCGCGAGGTTCAGTCCCCACCCGAGTGGATCGTCGGCCAGCGGCACAACCTGCGCGGTCGCGAGGTGCCACGGCGTCGCGACGAACGTCCCCTGTGCGTCTGACGAACGCAGCACGACACGTCGGGCGCGATCCACCAGCATCGCGAGGTTGAACATGTTGAGCGGCAGTCCCCACGCGCCGCCAACGGCGACGAGTCCGAGCACGGGACCGGCGATGAGATAGCCGACGGAGAGGCTGACGCCGGCGGCACCGATCGCGACGTAGCGCCGATACCGGGTGGCGAATCGCGGCCCGTAGCGCCACGCCGCGAGTTCCGGACGCAACGCGGCGCCGATGCGGATGAGCTCCGTGCCGTCGCCGAGCCGGGTGAGCGCCACGTTCGCCGTCGAGACGCGGAGCGGCGTCCCGCGAAACGCCCGTTCCGCGTCCTCGATCGCCTCCCAGCGCTCCTCGAGCGGTGTGAGGTTCCACTGTTTGCAGACGCGACAGACGGCCCAGAGGCGGCCTTTCTCCGCATCGAAAGCCAGGCGGCGCCCGACCGGGAAGTGCTCGAGCGCCTCGTTCGACCCGAGAGGGGCATGACAGAAGATGCAGGTCGTGTACATACGGAAAGGTACCCTCAGCCCCGCCCGAATCGCCCCAACCGATCCGCCATCCATTCCGGCAGCGTCAGCGTGTCGGCGATCGCCGCGATCTCCTCGGCCGCCTTCCACTCCGCCTCCAGCGCGGCGAGTTCGCCCTCGAGCGCGCGTCGCTCGACGTCCTCGTGCGCGGCCATCTCCAGCGCGAGTCGCATCGAGGGCGGGAGCGCCTGGAGATCGCGCGACGGATCCCCCGACCCGTCCCGACCGATCGTCTGCGCGGCGCGCGCGAAGGTCTCGCGCATCGCGCCGGTCTCCTCGAGGACCCGTACCGCCTCCTGTACGGTGTTGCGGCGCGCCCCCGCCTCGTTGACGTGCGGGATGATCCGGCGGACGACGTCGAGCGCGGCGTCACCGCGTAGCGTCACGCGGGGCGCGAAGTCGGGGTTGAGCGGCAGGAAGCGTCCCACCGCGGTCGGCACGCGAAGCCCGGGGACGCTGAGGGCCCAGCCCAGCGGTTCGTCGGGGGCGGTGAAGACCCGCGCGAGCCGCGCATCGGCGAGGGTGAAGGCGACCCCGCCCTTCTCGTCGCTCGCGCGCGCGATCACGCGCCGCTTGTCGATCGCGCGCTTCACGATGCCCACCCCGTAGTACGGCAACATGGAGAACCCCAGCCCCGCGAGCGGGCTGACGAGGAGAGCACCGCCGCCGAAGACCGCGGAGAGCGCGGTGTATCGCCGCCATCGCGTGGTGAAGCGCTCGCCGTATCGCCAGGCCGCGAACTCGGGGCGCAACGGCGCCCCGATGCGGATCAACTCGCTCCCGTCGCGCAGGCGCGCGAGGCCCACCTGTTCCGTCGCCGCGCGCAGCTTCGTGTCCCGGTAGAGCCGCTCCGCCGCCTCGATCGCCTCCCATCGTTCGTCGAGCGGCGAGAGGTTCCACTGCCGGCAGCTCGGGCAGACGACCCAGAGACGCCCCTTCGCGGCGTCGAACGCGAGGCGACGGCCGACGGGGAACGCCTCGAGCATCTCGTTCCCGCCGAGCGTGGCGTGGCAGAAGGTGCAGGTCGAGTACATGGCTCAGCGGAGCCGGAGGCGTTCGAGTTGCGCCAGGACGGCCGGCGGGAGCGTGAGGCCGTCGGCGATCGCCGCGATCTCCTCGGCCTCCTTCCACTGCGCCTCGAGATCGGTGAGTTCCCCGGCGAGCAGTGCGCGCTCCTGCTCCTCGTGCGCGGCCATCTCCACGGCAAGCCGCATCGCCGCACCGCTCCTCGCGAACGGCGAGGCGAATCTGTCCTCGCCGTCGTGAACGGGCATGTCCCCCGGCGCCTCGCCGCGCTCGGTCCGCTTGCTCGCGGGATCGAGCCGACTCGCCAGTTTGAACCGGCACCGCGCACCACGAGCTCGGGGTCACGCGGATTGAAGAACGCGCGACCGCCGACGAGCGGCGCGTGACGAACGCGCAGGTGCCACCCGCCCGACTCGTCCGGGTCGCGGAGGATGCGCATCGTGTTGACATGCTCCTGGGTCAACCGCGCAAGTCCTCCCGTCGGCAACTCGAGGTCGGCGACCTTGCGGGTCATGTTGACCAGCTCGGCGCCGCGGTGAGGGCAACGAGCCCGATCAGCGGGAGGGTCGCGAACTGGATCATCCCCGTCACGCCAACGGCCTTGGTCACCATCACCAGGCCGCCGCCGACCGCCGTGGCGGGACCCCGGATCGCCCATCGTCGCGTGAAGCGCTCCCCGTAGCGCCAGGCCGCGAACTCGGGACGCTGGGGATCGCCCACCCGGATGAGCTCCGTCCCGTCCTTGAGGCGCGCCAGCCCGATGTTCTCGGTGGACGCGCGCAGGCGCGAGTCGCGAAAGAGGCGCTCACCCTCCTCGATGGCCTCCCAGCGCTCATCGAGCGGCGAGAGGTTCCACTGCTTGCACGCGCGGCACACGGCCCAAAGGCGCCCCTTCGCCGCATCGATCGCGAGCTTGCGCCCGACCGGGAAGCGCTCGAGCATCTCGTTGGCGCCGAGCGGGGCGTGACACGTGATGCAGGTGGCGTACATCGCTCAGCGACCCGAGAGCCGATCGAGACGGGACGCGACCCACTCGGGGAGCGTGAGCGCATCGGCGATGGCGGCGACCTCCTCCGCCTCGCGCCACGAGGCCTCGAGTGCGCCAAGCTCTCCCTCGAGCGCGCGTCGTTCGATGTCCTCATGCGTCGCCATCTCGAGCGCGAGGCGCATCTCCGCCGGGAGCGAGCCGAGGAACGGGTCCACGCGGACGCAGGCCGCGCGGAGGAAGGTACCGTGCACGTCCCCCGACTCCTCGAGGAGCGCGACCGCACCTCCGACGGTGTTCCGGCGCCCGCCGGAGACGTTGATGTGCGGAAGGAGGCGACGCGCGAGTTCGATCGCGTCCGCACCGCAGAGATGTATCGGCGGTTCGTTGCCGTCCGACTTCTCCCCGAACTTCCCCACCGGCACGCTCGCGCGCAGCCCCGGGACCGTGAGCCGCCAGCCGTGCGGCGATCGGTCATCGAACCAGATCCGCGCCGCACGCGCGCCCCAGTGCGTGAAGGTCATCGGGCCGGAGGTGTCCTCCCATCGCGCGATGACACGTTTCCGCCCGGCGCGGATCATGAAGTGCGAGTGGAGATTCCATGGGATCGCGACGACCCCCGCGCTGACCGTCCACCCGAACGCGGTGAGGGCGGTGAGTCCCGTCACGAGGATGGTCGACCGCACCGCGTACCGCCGCAAGCGCAGCGCGAATCGGTCCCCGTATCGCCAGGCTGCGAACTCCGGTCGAAGCGGCGCACCGATCCGGATGAGTTCGGTCCCATCTCGCAGCCGGGCCATCCCCATCTGGTCGGTCGCCACACGCAGCTTGGTGTCCCGGTACGACCGCTCCGCCGACTCGATCGCGTCCCAGCGCTCATCGAGCGGGGAGAGGTTCCATTGCCGGCACGCCGCGCACACGACCCACAGTCTCCCCTTGGCCGAGTCGAACGCGAGGCGTCGGCCGACCGGGAAGACCTCGATCGCCTCGTTCGTGCCGAGTGGGGCGTGACAGAAGGTGCAGGTCGAGTACATCGCCCTTGAATGTCAGGGGCGGACCGTCCGGCGGCAATCAGCCGGGGCGGTACTCTCCCCACGCGGCGCGCAGCAGATCGCTGATCTCCCCCACCGTCGCCCGCGCGCGCACGGCGTCGATCACGAGCGGCATGAGCGGGGCGCGGGAGGTGCCCGGCACCGCATACGCCGGCGCGGCGGCACGGATCGCCGCGAGCGCGGATCCGACCGCTGACGCATCGCGGGAGGCACGGACCGCCGCGAGTCGTGCGCGCTGCCCCTTCTCGAGCGTCTTGAAATCCGGCGCGGGGATGATCGGCGGCGCCTCGCCGTCGCCGAAGCGGTTGACGCCGACGATCACCGTCGCGCCCGATTCGACGCTCAGCTGGTACTCATAGGCGGAGCGACCGATCTCCTCCTGGAAGAATCCCGCCTCGATCGCCGCCGAGGAGCCGCCGAGCGCCTCGACCTGGCCGAGGAGCGCGAGCGCGCGCCGCTCGAGCTCGTCGGTGAGCGCCTCCACGTAGTACGACCCGGCGAGCGGGTCCACCGTCTGCGCCACTCCGCTCTCGTACGCGACCACCTGCTGCGTGCGAAGCGCGAGCGTCGCCGCCTCGGCGGTCGGGAGCGCGAGCGCCTCGTCGTAGCCATTGGTGTGCAAGGACTGGGTGCCGCCGAGCGTCGCGGCCAGTGTCTGCACCGCCACCCGCACGACGTTGTTGAGCGGCTGCTGCGCCTGGAGCGTCACACCGCCGGTCTGCGTGTGGAAGCGGAGCTTGCAGCTCGTGTCGCTCGCGCCGAACCGTTCGCGCATCAGCGTCGCCCACATCCGGCGCGCGGCGCGGAACTTCGCGACCTCCTCGAAGAGGTCGTTGTGGCAGGCGAAGAAGAAGCTGAGCCGCGGCGCGAACTCGTCCACCTTGAGCCCGGCGTCGATGGCGCGCTGCACGTATGTGAGCGCGTTGGCGAAGGTGAAGGCGAGTTCCTGCACCGCCGTCGCCCCGGCCTCGCGGATGTGGTACCCGGAGATCGAGATCGGATTGAAACTCGGCACCTCGGCAGCGCAGAACCGGAACGTCTCCGCGATGAGCGCGAGCGACGGCTCCGGCGGGAAGACATACGTCCCGCGCGCGATGTACTCCTTGAGGATGTCGTTCTGGATGGTGCCGCTCAGCTTGGCGCGCGGGATCCCGCGCTCCTCCGCGACGACGACGTACATGGCGAGCAGCACGGCGGCCGTCGCGTTGATCGTCATCGACGTGCTGACCTTGTCGAGGGGGATCCCGTCGAGCAGCGCGTGCAGGTCCTCGACCGAGTCGATCGCGACACCCACCCGCCCGACCTCGCCCAGCGAACGCGGCGAATCGGAGTCGAGCCCCATCTGCGTCGGGAGGTCGAACGCGGTGGAGAGGCCCGTCTGCCCCGCCTCGAGCAGCAACTTGAAGCGCGCATTCGTCTCCTGCGCGGTCCCGAACCCGGCGTACTGGCGCATCGTCCAGAAGCGGCCGCGATACATCGTCGGCTGGACGCCGCGCGTGAACGGGAACGCCCCGGGCTCGCCGAGCGCGGCGGGCACGGGGCCTTCGGACGGACGGTACACCGGGGCGATCGGGATGCCGGACGGGGAGAGCTTCTCGTCGGCGGGCTTGGCTGGGTCGCTCATGAGGGGGGCGAGGGGAACGGCGACGTCAGCGCGGCGCGAGCATCTCGCGCGCGATCTCCACGTCCGCCTTGGAGCCGATGTAGTACGGGGACCGCTGGTGGAGCTCGGTCGGCTGCACATCGAGGATGCGGCGCTGGCCGTCGATCGCCGCGCCGCCGGCCTGCTCGCAGATCCACGCGAGCGGATTGCACTCGTAGAGGAGCCGTAGCTTGCCGGTCTTCGCCTTCGCGTTGGCCGGATACGCGAAGAGCCCGCCACCGAGGAGGTTGCGGTGGAAGTCGGCGACGAGCGACCCGACGTAGCGCACGTTCATCGCATCCCGTTTGCCATCCATGCCGCGATAGCGCCGGATGAGCGCGCGCACGTTGTCGTCCCAATGCTGCTCGTACGCCTCGTTCACGGAGAGGTAGCGGCCGTGCGCCGGCGTGCGGATGTCGGGATGCGAGAGGAGGAACTCGCCGATCGACGGATCGAGCGTGAAGCCGTGCGCGCCCTGCCCCGTCGTGTAGACCATCATGGTGCTCGATCCGTAGATCACGTACCCGGCGGCCACCTGCTTGAGGCCCGGCTGGAGCATGTCCTCGGTGGTGCCGGCGCCGTGCCCCTTGGTCACGCGACGCAGGACCGAGAAGATCGTGCCGACGGGGACGTTCACGTCGATGTTGGATGACCCGTCGAGCGGATCGAAGAGCAGCACGTAGTTGCCCTTCTTGAACTGGTCGGGGATCGGGATGATCCCCTCCTCCTCCTCCGAGGCCATCGCGCAGAGGCGGCCGCCGTGGTCCAACGCCTTCACGATGATCTCGTTGGAGATCACGTCGAGCTTCTTCTGCGCCTCGCCCTGCACGTTGTCGGTGCCGTGCTCGCCGAGGACGTCCACGAGGCCCGCGAGGCGCACCTTGCTGGCGATCATCTTGGCCGACAGCGCGAGGTCCTGGAGGATGCCCGACAGCGCGCCGGTGGCGTGCGGGTGCATCCGCTCCTGCTCGATGATGAACCGCTCGATCGTGACGACCGACGTGCTGGTGTTCTTGACCACGGGGTGAGGCTCCAGGTGCGAGGGTCCCGCGCGGGAAAGGTGGCCGCGCTACCGTATGTCGGGCAATGGCCGTGCCACGCGCCAGCGCACGCCGCCCGCCTCGGCCTCGAGCGTGGCGCCGTCAGTGCGCAGGATCACCGTCCCGAGCTGGTCCGTGCGGAGGACGGTCGCGCCGGCGTCGAGCAGGCGCTGCATGACGTCCGGACTGGGATGTCCGTAGGTGTTCGCGGTCCCGACCGGCACGAGCGCGATGCGCGGCCGTACCGCCGCGAGGAACTCGGGCGTGGTGCTCGTGGACGACCCATGGTGCCCGACCTTGAGTACCTCGGCGCTGAGATTCCCGCCATGATCGAGCAGCCAGCGCTCCTCCCCTGCCTCGGCGTCCCCGGTGAGGAGGAAACGCACCGCCCCGTAGCGCGCGCGCACCACCGTGCTCGCCTCATTCGGGTCATTCAGCGAGGCGGTCCACGCCGAATCCGGCGCGAGGAACTCGACCACGAGGCCATCGATGTCCACGGATTCGCCCGGGCGGGCCCGCTGCCAGCGCGTGCCCATCGCCGCGGCGGTCGCGAGCAGCTCGCGGTAGCCGACGCTCCCCTCGACGTACGCGGACTCCCGCAGCTCGGGTGGCGCGAGCGCACGCAGCACGCTCGCTGCGCCACCGATGTGATCCGCGTGCGGGTGCGTGAGCACGAGCAGTGCGAGCGCTCCGCCGCGACGACGGAGATACGGCACGACGGTCGCGCGCCCCGCATCGCCGGACGACCAGCTGCGCCCGGCATCGACGAGCACCCATCGACCGCGCGGGGAGCGCAGGGCGATCGCATCGCCCTGGCCGACGTCGATCAGGTGCAGTTCGACGCCGCCGTGCCACGGCAATGCGATGCCATCGGGGCGCCAGGCGAGCACCGCGACGCCGCTGAGCGCGATCAGCGCCGGACGCGCGGGATGGCGGCTCCACCCGGCGACCAGCACAGCGATCGCGACGACGCCCGCGATCGCCGCCGCGACCGCGGTGGGCGCGACGGGGAGCGCGGCGCCTGGCAGGCTCGCGGCGAGCGACGCGACGGCATCCATCGCGCGGAGCAGCGGCCGCGCCGCGTCGACGACGAACGCGGCGCCGAGGGCGTCGGGAAGGACCATGACCAGGAAGAGCGCGGGTTGCAGCAGGGACACGATGGGTCCGGCCGCGAGGTTGCTCAGCGGCGCGACCAGGCTGAGTCGGCCGAAGTGCCAGGCCACCAGCGGTGCGGTCACGAGCGTGGTCAACGCGCCGGCGATGAGCTCGCGGGCGAGCGTGCCGCGCCATCCCTCCCAGGACTCGGGGAGCCGTCTCCCCACGCGTGCGGCGACGAGCACGGCCGCATAGCCACTCACGGACAGTTGCCAACCGAGGTCGAGCACGGTGCGGAGATCGGTGAGCGGCAGCAGGGCGCCGAGCGCGAAGGTCCCCCACGGCGAGACGGGACGCTGGATGGCCTTGCTCGCCTGCGTCGCCGCGAAGAGCGTCACGCTGCGCACGGCGGGCGGCGGCGCACCGATCGCGATGACATACAGTGCGCTGACCGCCACCGCCGCGGCGGCGGCCGCGGTCGCCCGCAGGCGCAACGCCGAGAAGAGCAGCAGCAGCGCGCCCCCGACGATCGCGACGTGCAGTCCGGAGATGGAGAGGAGGTGCACGAGCCCCGCATCGGCGTACCGGTCCCGGAGGGCCGGATCGAGGCCACGCGCGTCGGCGATGAGCAGGGAGCGCACGATCGGCGCGTCGGGGCCGAAGCGTCGGTCGAGCGTCGCGGCGACGCGGGACCGCCAGCGGGCGAGCGCACCGGGGCCGCGCAAGCGTTCGATCCGCGCCTCGCGCAGGAGCAGCCCGCGATCGCTCATGCTCGGCTCCGCGCGCGTGATGCGCACGTCGCTCCCTGCGGGCGCCTCACCGCTGCGCACCGCGACGGCGACGCGCACCCGGCAGGGCGCGAGCCCGTCGATCCGGCGCAGCTCAGCAGGCACGAAGGCCCCCGGTGCGGCCGCGGCGCGGAGCGACGCGACCCAAGGGCCGCCCTGCACGGCGCGCGCGGCGCAGGCGGCATCAGCGGCAGCGAGCGCACGGCCGAGTTCGGCTGCCGAGAGGGCCAGCAGCACCAACGCGGCGGGCATGAGCGCCCGGCCTCGCCAGAGCGCGACCAGGACGAAGGTCGCGCCGACGAGCGACACGCGCGCGAGCGGGAGCTCCGCGAGGCCGGCCATGGCCCCGAACACCCAGGCGATCGCTGCAGTGAGGATCAGCGGCATGCCGGGATGTGCGACGGAGCGGGTGCAGCCGCGACATCAGATCCGCGCGATGCGGGGCGTTCGAACGCGGGACCTCCCAGCGAGGCGCGGGACGAACGGTGTGACCGATGGCCTGACCATTGGCGTGACGAACGGCGTGACGGAGCGGGTGACCGGCGGCGTGGTCCGAGGGTAGGATGAAGCGATGCGCCCTCTCGCGCCCCGCGTCGCCGCGCCCCTGGCGCGATCCTCACGCGTGCCCTGCTGCGGGATCGGGGCAGGCGGCATCGCCGCTCGGCGCACAGACGTCCGCCGCCGCGGTACCACTGCAGGAGGAGGTGCCTTGCACCGCGATGCGGAGCGCGCTGCATGGCGTCGTCCTGCTCGGCGCCCGTCTTCCCGCGGCAGGCGGGCCATCCTGCGACCTGATGGTCGAGTATCGCGACTGGATGGAGCGCAGCGACGACCTGCTGGGGGCGCGACGCGCGCGCGATGCGCGCTTCACGGGCCGCGAGTGGGACTTCGCGGCGGGCGCGATGCGCCTCGGCGCGCCCGACTGGTTCGTGCTGATCCGCGGGGACAGCCTCACATTCGCCGCACCAGGGCGCCCGCGTCGCCTGCACTTGACCGCGTTCGCTGCGGAACCCGGTGCGGCGCCCTCGCGGCTCGGCTCCTGGTATGTACTCGTGGACGAGGATTCGGTCGCGACGCGCGCGTTCCGGTCGCCGGTGACCGGCCGTCGGCTGCATCAGGTGCTCGAGGATCGCGGCAGTCTGGTGTACGCCGTGGGTGGCGTGGCAGTGGACGCGCCGCGCATCCGCGCGCAGTTCGCCGAGATGCGCGCGCTCCGCGCCGCGCTCGGCTTCACCGACCCGCTCCCGCTGGCGCGCTACGTCATCGCCCCCGCGCGCGACACCACGCTCTCGGTGCTCGGCGTGCTCCAGATGGACCGGCCGCTCTTCGCGATGATGGTCTTCCCTCCCCTCGCCGTGTTCGCGCCGCTCTCGGCGCAGGGCGGGCTGGATGCGCACGAGGTGGTGCACGTCGCGACCTTCGGCCGGCGCGACGTGATCCCGGGAACGGTCGGGGAGGCGTTCGCGATGCACCACGGCGGATCCCATGGGCGATCCTTCGCCGAATCATTCTGCGCGAACCGCACCATCCGCGCGCTCGGCGCGCTCACGGCGGCGCAGCTCGACTCGGCGCTCGGCGGCCAGTGGTGGGATGACGAACGCGCCGACGTGGCGGGGTTCGCACTGGGCCACGCGATCGGCTGGTTCATCGCGCAGCGTGGCGACTCGTCCTGGATCTTCGCGGACGGTGAACCGGCGCGGAGCACCGACGCGATCGCGTTCCTTTCCACGCGGAGCGGGATCCCGCGGGACACGGCGATGGCGCGGCTGGTCGAGGGCTTCGCGGCGCGTCGACTCGCCTGTCCGGTGTCGTCGTCGCCGGGAGCGGTGACCGCACCCGGCGCTGTCGCTATCCCGCCATCGGCAACGGCGCGCGCTCCTGGACGGGCGTTCCCGTGAACGTCGCGCCCGTGGTCCCCGTGAGCTCGACGGTCAGGTAGCGGCCGATCAGTGCGGGTTCGCCCGGCACGAGGACCGTCTTGAAGTCGCGCGAGCGCGCCTGCAGGAGCTCACCCTTCCGCGCCTCCTTCTCCACGAGCACCTCCATGCGCTCGCCGAGGCGACCCATGTTCTTCTCGCGCGAGATGCCGCGGATGGTCGCGACGAGGGCCTCGTAGCGGGCATCGACGACCGCCTCGGGGATGGTCCACTCGACCGGCATGCGCGTGGCGGGCGTCCCCTCGCGCGCGGAGAACTTGAACGTGAAGGCGTCGTCGAAGCGCACCTCGCGACAGAGCGAGAGCGTGTCCTCGAACTCCGCATCGGTCTCGCCGGGGAAACCGACGATGATGTCGGTGGTGAGCGCGAGCCCGGGGATCGCCGCGCGGAGCCGTGCGACCGCGTCGAGATACTCCTCGCGCGAGTAGCGGCGCAGCATGCGCTTGAGCGTCGACGTGGAGCCGCTCTGCATCGGCAGGTGCACATGCTCGCAGACCGCGGGCGTCTCGGCCATCGCGGCGATCACGCGGTCGGAGAAGTCGTTCGGGTGCGGGCTCGTGTAGCGGACGCGCCGGATGCCGGGCACGGCGCCCACCGCGCGCAGCAGGTCGGCGAAGTCGTGCGTGCCGTCGTGATACGAGTTGACGGTCTGGCCCAGCAGCACGACCTCGGTGATGCCCTGCGCCACGACCTCGCCCGTCTCGCGGACGACGTCGGCGAGCTTGCGACTGCGCTCGGGGCCGCGGGTCGTGGGGACGATGCAGTAGGTGCAGCGGTAGTCGCAGCCGCGCTGCACGGGGATCCACGCCTTCACGCCCTCGAAGCGGCGCGCGGTGAAATCCTCGTAGTGCTCCTCGAGGTCGAAGTCGGTCGCGGTGAACCGCTCCCCCTTCTTCGCGTTCTCGATCAGCGCGGGGAGCATGCGATACGCGTCGGGACCGACGACCAGCTGCACACGGGTATCCGTCTCGAGGAGCCGAGGACCGAGGCGCTGGGCCATGCAACCGGTGACGCCGAGCACGGCGCCCGCCTTGAGGTCGCGGCGAAGCTCACCCAGCCGGCCGATCACGCGCTGCTCCGCGTTCTCGCGGATGGCGCAGGTGTTCACCAGCACGACGTCGGCGCCGTGCGGGGTGTCCTGGGTCGTGTAGCCCTCGGCGGCGAGCTTGCCGTACATGAGCTCGGAGTCGCTCACGTTCATCTGGCAGCCGTAGGTCTCGATGTATACCGAAGGCATGTCAGACGATACGGGATGCGAGGAGGGGGACGGCGATGCGGGGCGCACGGGCGGTACGGGGTACGGGGCTGGGACCGGATGCGGGGACCTTCGACTCCTGGCCGCGCTCGTTCACTTGGTGCGGAGGGCGGGGAGCGGCGGGAACAGCATCGGTTCGCTCAGCCGGGTGGTGAAGCGGGTGCCCCGGGAGGCGAGGGTCTCGGCGTGGACCTCAAGATAGTCCTCGGTCAGGCACTTCCGAAGTGCGGGATGCGGGAGGGATGCGGGGGACCTGCGAGATACGGGATGCGGGAGGGATGCGGGGGGCGAGACGACGACGAGGTCGGCCGCACCGCCGATGCGGGAGGTGGCGTACGCGCGCGCCTTCTCGGCGGCCAGCGCTCGGACCGCCGCGGCGCGGGCGCGGGCGACCGAGGCGGGGACCTCCGCGCCGAGGCGCGCGGCCGGCGTGCCCGGGCGCGGCGAGTATGGGAAGACATGGAGATGCGTGAACGGCAGCGCGCGCACCAGCTCCATCGTCGCCGCGTGGTCGGCGTCGGTCTCGCCGGGGAAGCCGGTCATCACGTCGGCCCCGAGACCGAAGACGGCGCGGTCGCGCGTGAGGCGCTCGATCGCCCGGGCGTAGGTCGAGGCCGTGTACCAGTGCCGGCCCATCCGCCGCAGGACCGCATCGCTGCCCGACTGCAACGGCGCGTGCACGTACGGACAGACTCGGTCACCACCGTCGCGGAGCAGCTCGGCAAGCTCGGCGTCGATCTCGGTCGCCTCCACGCTCGCGAGCCGGAAGCGGACCGCGCGCGTGCCGTCGACGAGCGCGCGCACGAGGCTGCCGAGCGTGCGCCCGTCTTCCGCGCCCCAAGAGCCGACGTGCACGCCGGTGAGCACGATCTCCGCATGATGCGCGCTGAGCGCTTCGGCCTCCTCGACGAGCGCAGCGACCGGGCGGGAGCGGTGCGCCCCGCGCGCGAGCGTGGTCGCGCAGAAGGTGCAGTGCTCGTCGCAGCCGTCTTGCACCCGCAGCGTGGCGCGCGCCGTCGACTGTCGCGCGGCGCGCGCGTTCGTCGCGTGGGCGACCGTCGTGTGCGGGAGTCCGACGGCCGCCGCGGTGGCGGCGACGTCGGCGCCGGGGATCACCGCGGTCACATTCGGCAGCGCGGAGATCTGTTCGCCCGATCGCGCGGCGGCACAGCCGGTCACGATCACGCGCATGGAAGGGTGTTCGCGCGCGAGCCGCCGCACGGCCTGCCGCAGGTCCGCCTCGGCGTCGGCGGTGACGGCGCAGGACGTGAGCACCGCGACCTCCGGCGACTCGTCGACCACCTGCGCGCCCGAGCGCGTGAGCAGGTCGCGCACCTGTTCCGCATCGTAGTGGTTGGCGCGGCACCCGAAGGTGCGCAGCAGGACCCTCACGCGCTCCCCACCGCCGGATACTCGCCCGTGCGGAGCGCGCGCGCCGCGCGCTCCTGCGGTTCGAGCGGGAGCAGGAGATGGAACGTGCTCCCCTGCCCCTCGGCGCTGCGCACCCAGATGCGGCCGCCGTGCGCCTCGACCGCGACACGGCAGAACGCGAGGCCGAGCCCCGAGCTGCGCACGCGCGGCGCGTTCGGGGTCCGCACCTGCTCGAACTTCTGGAAGACGAGGCCCTGATACTCCTCGGGGATGCCTGGTCCGTCGTCGGTGACGGAGAGCACGATCCCCGCCGGGTCGCGGCGCGCGCCGAGCGTGAGCGTCACCGGCACGGGACTGTGCGTGATCGCGTTCTGCACGAGGTTCGCGAGCACGCGCTTCACGAGGGCCTTGTCGGCGAGGAAGATCGGGGCGTCGTCGGCGACCTCGGTGCGCGCGGTCGTCTGCTCCTGGCGGAAGCGCAGTTCCCAGTCGAAGAGCATCTCGGCGAGGAGCGCCGCCGGCGCGATGGGCTCCGGCGCGAGCGCGAGCGACTGTTCCTCCACCTTGCTGACGTCGAGCAGGTCTTGGATGAGGCCCAGCAGGTCCTCGGCCTTCCCTTCCACGTCGGAGAGGGCGCGCGCGGGCCGGTCCTCGATGGGGCCGAAGTCGCCATCGCGGAGCATCTCGAGCGTCGCGAGCATGCTCGTGAGCGGCGTCTTGAGGTCGTGCACGATCATCCGCATGAGGTCGTCGCGCGCCTTCTGCAGTTCGCGCAGGCGCTTGAGGCTCTCCTCGAGCGCATCGGTCGCGCCCTTGAGCTTGAGGAGCGAGCGGACGCGCGCGCCGAGGACGTGGCGGTTGTGCGGCTTGAGGAGGAAGTCGTCGCCGCCGGCCTCGATGGCCTTCAGCCGGTCGCTCGCGTCGTTGAGCGCCGAGACGAAGATCACCGGGATGCGCGAGGTGCGCGGGTCGCGTTTGAGGCGGCGGCAGACCTCGAATCCGGTCTCGCGCGCATCGACGCCGAGGTCACCGGGCGGCATGGAGACATCGAGGATGCACAGGTCCGGATGCGCCTCGGCGCAGGCGACGAGCGTCGACGGGCCGTCGGCGGCGTGGATCACGCGAACGCCGAGCCCGGCGAGCTGGTCGCGAAGGAGTTCGACGTTGGCCTCGACGTCGTCGGCGACCAGCACCAGGGCGGCGGTGTCCGCGGCGTGAGCTGGCGTGGTCGCGGTCACGCGGCCGGCCTCAGGGGCGGATGCCGAGCCCGATCGAGACGAACCACGCCTTCTCGTCGGCGCCGGCGGCGCTGCGCGTCGCGCGCTGCAGGGCGAGGTCGACCTGCGCACGGCCGCGCGCGAACGGGACCGAGAGTCCGCCGCTCAGCGACCGCTCGGAGACCTGATCGCCATTCGCGCCGAACGGCAGCGTCCGCGAGCGGAAGCCGAACCGCGTGAAGGATGGCGCGCCGGCGACGCGGGGCCCCATCACCTCGACCCCGAGTCCGAGCTCGTTCGCGTCGAACGCCGTCATCTGCGCGCCGCCGAGCGACTGCATGTCGCTCCACGTGGTCTTCTCGAAGCGCGCGGCGAGTGTGGTATTCGGGATGCCCGTCCACGCGACCGTGAGGCCCAGGCGGTCCGGCGCGTCACCGGAGGCGATCACGATGGCGTCCTGATACGCATCGAGCGACCCGCCGCGGCGGATCGAACCGCCGAGGACGAGTCCCTTCAGCGGATAGTAGACCGCGCCGATCGTGAGCGCGCCCCCCGAGTACGTGAGGGTCGAGAGCTGCGTGAAGCCGCCGATCCCGGTGCTGTCCGGGAAGCTGCGGCCGAAGGTGGTGCGATTCTCGCCGACGAGCGCATGCACGCTCGCGCCCACCTGGAACGTCTCCTTCACCCACCACGCGGCGGCGACGCGCGCATCGGTCATCGCGCCGTTGCTCGAGGCGATGAGCGTCGAGGGCACCATCTCGCCCCCGATGCTCTGGCTGTCGGCGTAGACGTTGCGGTAGGTGCGATCGAGGAAGGTCGAGGCCGAGGCCGCGACGGTGAGGCGGCGGAACTGACCGGAGACGAGGAAGCCCGGGAACCGCATCACCCGCGCCGACGCCGACGCGCCCCCGACGGTCGTGCGTCGGAACTCGGGCTCGAACTGCATGTAGACCGAGTACCGGGTCCCGGCGCTGAGCGCCGCGGGATTGATGGGACTCGCCGGGTCGAGCTCGGCGGAGGCACCGCCAAGGCCCAGCGAGCCGGCGCTGAGTTGGCCGGTCGGATAGCCGTAGCCCTGGATCGAGAGCGCGCCCTGCGCGCGCGCGGCGACGGGCGCCAGCACGACAGGCAGGACCGCGAGGCCCGTGACGAGAAGGATGGTGCGACGCATCAGGGCTGTCCGAAGCGGATGGTGGGCACGTAGCTCACGCGGATGCGCGGACGGAGTGCAGGAGCGGCGCCGAGGCCGAAGAAGCGGAGGCCGCGAGCATCCACGCCCTCGATGTCCGAGCGGAAGACGAGGGCCTGCGGGATGTTCGGCAGGCCCGCGTTCGTCCGCCATGCGCGGAACAGCGCGTTGATCTCCACGCGCACGATGCCCGAATCGCCCGGCGCGCGGCGAATGGAGTCGCCGACGAAATAGCCCGGCGGCGCGAGCAACCGCGCGGCACGGACGAGATCGGTCGTCGCATGTCCCGCGAGCACGAGCTGCGTGCGCACGGTGACCGAGTCGGCGTCATCGAGTCCCCTGATCGGATCCTGCGTCAGCTCGAGCTGCGCGCGGAGCACCGCGACGGAATCGGTGAGCCACAGCGGGATGTTGAAGCGGAGGTACGACCGCACGGCCGGCAGGCCGCCCACCGCGAAGCGCGAGGCGGCCCGGGGGTCGCTGCCGCGAGCGATGAGCAGGTAGTCGAGATAGTCGCCGTTCACGTTGACCGGCGTGCGCGGGGTGTTCGAGGCCGGCCGCAGCACGGTCGCGGCGACCGCCGTGTCGGCCGAGACGCGATAGCGCACCCGCGGTCCGTTCGACGCGTCGTCGCTCGTCGTCGCGTAGAACATCGCCGACTCGGTGCTCCGGACCTGCAGGCCGATCCGCAGCACGGCCCCCGACGTCACGATCTCGCGGAGCCTGGCCGTGTCGAGCGGGATGGAGACCGTCGACGAGTCGAGGAAGGTCGCGCTGTCCACCTGCACCGATCCGAGCAGTCGCCCGGCGGTGAACAACGG
Organism: Gemmatimonadota bacterium; assembly: GCA_016714015.1. NCBI lineage: Bacteria > Pseudomonadati > Gemmatimonadota > Gemmatimonadota bacterium. Next base: position 452,332 of record JADJNZ010000004.1, on the reverse strand, counting down.
CAGCAAGGCCGTCGGGAGCGAATCGGCGAGCGTGGTGTCGCCCACGTCGTACGCATCGACGTAGAACCGGTTGGGCACCTTCACGTCACTCTTGAAGATCCGCACCTGGAGCGACGCGGAGTCGACGAAGGTCACCGGACGCGCGGTGTCACCCGTCGGGGCGTAGAGGCGCGTCAACGAGTCGAACCGGACGATCGAGCGCACGTCGAGCGTGTCCCCGCGGCTCGCGAGCAGCAGCGGCGTCTCGAAGCCGATGAGCGGGAAGCCGTCGAGCGTCGTGTCGAGCGCGATCCCCGGGTCGAGGACGGTGTCGACGATGTCGAGCTGCTGCCCCGGGCAGAGCACCGGGCAGGAATCGGCGGTATCGAGACGCTCGGAGCAGGCCCCTGCGATGGTCGCGAGGAGGACGGCAAGGAGCGCGGGGGCGCGAAGCAGGCGCCGGGTCATCGGGTCTGGAGCTGGGAGGGCGTGAAGGGAAACGGCAGGAGCTCGTCGAGCGTCCAGCGCGCTTCAGCGCCCGAGGCGGTGCAACTCACCACCTCGAGCTGGAGGCCGAACTCTGCCAGCGCCTGCCGGCAGATCCCACAGGGCGGCGTCGGCTCCGCCGCGGCGGTGCACACCACCACCGCCATGAACCGCTGATGCCCCGACGCGACCGCGGCGCCGAGCGCGCATCGCTCGGCGCAGGTGCCCGCCGGGTACGACGCGTTCTCGACGTTGCAGCCGCCGATGATCGTGCCATCGGTGGCGAGCAGCGCCGCGCCCACCTTGAAGTGCGAATACGGCGCGTACGCCTGGTGCATCATCTCGGCGGCCCGCGCGCGGAGCGCCGGGAGGTACGGCTCGACGGCGGACCGCGTCACGCGACGATCGTCCGCAGGAACGAGGTGCCGCGCCCCCGGAAACCCACGCCGAGCCACTCGGCGACGGTCGCCCCGAGATCAGAGAAGGTCCCGCGCCGCCCGAGCGCGACCGGACGCACGCGCGCGCCGAACGCCAGCACCGGCACGCACTCGCGGGCGTGGTCGGTCGAGGGCGTGGTCGGGTCGTTGCCGTGGTCGGCGGTGATGAACAACAGGTCTTCCTGGCGGAGGGCGGCAGTGAGGTCGGGCAGCGCGAGGTCGAACTCGCACAATGCCTGATAGAACCCCGGAACGTCGTTCCGGTGCCCGTACTGTTGGTCGAAATCTACAAGGTTGGCGAACAACAACCCATCCGGACCCGTCCGGAGCCAGTCGAGGATCCTCGCGATGCCCTCCGGATTGTCCCGGGTGTGGCCTCCTTCGAGGCCCCGCCGGGCGAAGAGGTCGTCCACCTTCCCCACCCCGGACCGCGGGATCCCCGCAGCCGCCAGCGCGTCGAGGAGGGTCTCGGCCGGCGGCTGGATCGAGATGTCCTTGCGGTTGGCCGTCCGCTTCCACGCGCCGGGCACCCCAACGAACGGCCGGGCGATCACGCGGCTCACGTCGTGCGGGGCGACGAGCATCTCCCGCGCCGTCTGGCACCCGGCGTAGAGCTCGTCGAGCGGGATCGTCCCCTCGTGCGCCGCGATCTGGAAGACCGAATCGGCACTCGTGTAGAGGATCCAGGCGCCCGTGCGCACGTGCTCGTCCGCATAGGTCTCGATGATGGCGGTGCCGCTTCCCACGACGTTCCCGATCACCGGGCGACCGGTCCGCCTCGAGAACTCGGCCACGATCTCGGTCGGGAATCCCTGAGGGTAGGTCGGGAACGGCTGCGCGAGGTGCACCCCCGCGATCTCCCAGTGCCCCGTCGTGGAGTCCTTCCCCGCCGACTTGGGCTCCATGAGGCCGAAGGCGGCGGTGGGATGATCGACCGGCGCCATGCCCTTGAGCGGCGCGATGTTTCCGAGTCCCGCGTGACGCAGGTGCGGCAGGGCGAGCCCGCCGACCGCCTTCGCCACGTTCCCGAGGGTGTGCGAGCCGGCATCGCCGTAGGCTGCGGTATCCGGCGCCTCGCCGATGCCGACGCCGTCGAGGACGAGGATGATCGCGCGATTCGCCATCGTCAGGACTCCGTGTGGAAGCGCGGGAGGCGCAGCTTCAGGCCGACCAGCAGCTCGTACGGAGAGAGCCCACCCGCCGCCGCGACCTGTTCGGCCGTGAGGAGCGCGTCGCCGTCCCGCCCGAGGAACGTCGCGACGTCGCCCACCTCGCCCCCGCTGTCGGTGATGTCGAGCATCGTCATGTCCATGGTGACCACCCCCGCGATCGGCGCGGGTCGGCCGCGCACCAGGGCGTGCGCGCGATTGCCCAGATGCCGGCGGAGGCCGTCCGCGTAGCCGCAGGCGACCGTCGCGAGCTTGGTCACGCGTTCGGCGCGCCAGGTTGCTCCGTACGAGACCGTCTCGCCGCGCGCGAGCGTGCGGACCTCGAGGATCCGGGCGCGTAGCGAGGCGACCGGCTCGGGCTGCAGCGCGGCCTTGGGGCCGCTCCCGACGCCATAGAGGAAGACGCCCGGGCGTACGAGGTCCCACGCGCTCGGCGAGCGGCGGACGATCCCGCCGCTGTTCTCCACGTGCACCAGTCTCGGGCGCGCAGCGAGCCGCGCGAGGACGGCGCGGAACCGCGTCTCCTGCGCCTCCATGGAGCCGTCGTCCATCTCCGACGAGTGCAGGTGCGTGAAGATGCCCTCGGGCGCGCAGACGACCGCCGCCGCGAGCGCCGCATCGATGGCATCATGCTCCACGCCGGCACGATGCATCCCCGTGTCGACCGCGAGGTGCCAGGCACCGCCACCGCTCGCGGCCCAGGCGCTGATGATCGATGCCTCGCCGAGCGTGGGGGTGAGGCGTGCCGCGCGCAACCGAGCGAGATCGCTCGGCGCCACAGGTGTGAAGAGCAGGATCGGCCGCGTGATGCCCGCCGCGCGCAACTCCTCGCCCTCCGCGATCGACGAGACGCCGTAGCCGAAGGGATCGAGCGTCTCGAGCGCGCGGACCACCGGCACCGCCCCCAGCCCGTACGCGTCGGCCTTCACCATCGGCAAGAGCGGAACGCGGGCGTGCGCTGCGAGCGCGCGCGCATTGCGCAGCAGCGCGCCAAGGTCGACCTCGACCCAAGCGCGCGCGTCCCGCACGGCAGTAGATTCCCCCGGCATTCGAACGGTCAAGTTACCCGGCCCCCAGAGAGCGATGCAAGACAAAGCCACGCTTGAAGATGCCCTCGCGATCATGCGCGACCTCCGGGCGCGCGACGCATGGGACAAGGCGCAAACGCATGAGTCGCTGCGCCCCTACCTCAACGAGGAGATGCACGAGCTCGACGACGCGCTCCGCGAAGGCGACGATGCGGCGACGTGCAGCGAACTGGGTGACGTCCTGTTGCAGGTGCTCTTCCACGCGGTGATCGCCGAGGAACGCGGGGCGTTCGGCCCGGAGCAGGTCGCGGGATCGCTCGTCGGGAAGATGACACGGCGGCATCCCTGGCTCTACGGCACCGACACCGAGCGCACGCCGTGGGAGCAGATGAAGGCCAAGTCGCGCCGGTCACTCGCCGAGGGGCTCCCGAGCGGGCTCCCCGCCCTGCATCGCGCGCATCGCCTGCAGGAGCGCGCGGCGGGGGTGGGCTTCGACTGGCCCGACGTCGAGGGGCCGATGCAGAAGGTCGCCGAGGAACTCGGCGAGGTGCGCGAGCAGATCACGCAGGACGGCGCGGTGTTCGACACGCATGGCGTGCCGAGCCTGGACTCGCGTCACGCGAAGCTGGAGGAGGAGCTCGGCGACCTGCTCTTCGCGGTGGTGAACCTCTGCCGCAAGGCGGGGACGCACCCGGCGCTCGCGCTCGACCGGGCGAATGCGAAGTTCCAGCGACGGTTCGAAGCGGTGGAGGCGATCGCCGAGGCGCGGGGGATCGACGTGCGGACGGCGGGGCTCGAGGCGCTCGACCGGATCTGGGACGAGGTCAAGGCCGAAGAGCCGCGCTGACGTTCAGAACGGCTTGTAGAGGGCCAGGTAGACGGCGGCGCCGGCGAGGAGCGGCGTCGCGAAGAACGCGGGCCAGGCCCAGCGCGGCCGGCGATACGGCATCGCGACGGTCCCACCGAGCACGAGGAAGAGCGCGATCTTCGCCCACAGCCAGAGCGGGAAGCTCGCGATGCCCCCCTTCGCGATGCCGATCCGCGCCAGCATCCCGAACCCGCCGACGAGCAGGAGCAGCATCCCCGTGTGATGCGCGATCCGAAGGGCGCGCTGCGACCCGGGCCCCTTGAAGCTCCCGCCCGCGGACGCATGCGACGCGATGCCCCCGAACGCGAGCATCACGAGCGCGATCCCGATCACGTGGACGATCTCGTAGACGTCGCGCGGCAGCATCTACTCGCCGTACGGCACCCAGATGTTCTTCACCTGCGTCGCCTCGCGCAGGAACGCGCGCGCATCGATCGGGGCGCTCCAGTCGGCCGCGCCCGCATGCGCCCAGGTCCGCTTCATGTTCCCCGCCGACGCGAACTCGACCGCCTTCTTGCCGTCCTTGCTGCCCCAGTACCAGATCGCCTCGACGTCGTCGTGCTCGGCGAGCGACTTGGCGAGCACGTCCTTGGCTCCCGTGACGATGTTGACCGCGCCGCCGGGCACGTCGGAGCTCTCGAACACGGTATAGAGGTCCGTCACCGACAGCGGATGCGGCTCGCTCGGGATCACGACGACGGCATTGCCCGTCGCGAGCAGCGGCGCGACGGTGGAGACGAACCCCAGCAGCGGCGACGCATCCGGGGCGGCGACGGCGACCACGCCGATCGGCTCGTGCATCTGCAACGCGACCCCGCGGATGGGAACGTTGTGGACGGCCCCGTCCCACTTGTCGGCCCACGCGGCGTACGTGAAGAGCCTCGACACCGACGCCTCGACCTCGGCGCGCGCCTGCGCGGCGGTCGCGCCCGTCTGCGCGCGAAGGCGCGCGGCGAACTCGTCACCGCGGGCGCTCAGGTTCTCGCCGATGTAGAACAGGATCTGCGCGCGAAGGTGCGCCGTGGACTTGGACCACGACTTCGCCGCAGCGTGCGCCGCCTCGACGGCATTGCGAAGGTCCTTGCGGTTGCCCTCCCCGACCTCACCGATGCGCCGGCCGCGCGGGTCGACGATCGCGCGCGTGTAGCCCGAGTCGGGGCGCGCCTGCTTGCCGCCGATGAAGAGCTTCGGGGTGCGGTCGATGGGGGGGATGGAGGCTGAGGGCGGATGGACGGAAGACTGACCGGCGATGCGGGGAGCCGTGCGGGACGCAGCGGACGGACCGCCGTCCACCTTCACCCTTCCACCTTCCACCTTCATCTTGACGTACTCCCACATCCCTTCCCGCCCACCCTCACGTCCATACCCCGACTCGCGGTATCCACCGAACCCCGCCGCCGCATCGAACAGATTCGTCGCGTTCACCCACACCACTCCCGCCTTGAGCTTGGGGGCGATGTCGAGCGCGAGGTTGATGTTCTCCGTCCACACGCTCGCCGCCAACCCGAACGGCGTGTTGTTCGCCAGCGCGACCGATTCCTCCGGCGTGCGGAAGCTCATCGCCACCAGCACCGGGCCGAAGATCTCCACCTGCGCGATCGTGCTCGCGGGCTCGACCTTCGTGAACAGCGTCGGCGGATAGAAGCAGCCGTTCTTCGGCACGCTCCAGCTCGGCTGCCACAGCTCGGCGCCCTCGGCCTTCCCCTGCGCCACCAGCGTCGTGATGCGCTCGAGCTGCTCCGGCGCGACGATCGCGCCCATGTCCACCGCCTTGTCGAGCGGCTTGCCGACGCGGAGCTTCTCCATCCGCGCGCGGAGCTTGTCCATCAGGCGGTCGTGCACGCCCTCCTGCACGAGCAGGCGCGAGCCCGCGCAGCAGACCTGCCCCTGGTTGAACCAGATCGCGTCGACCACACCCTCGACCACACTGTCGAGGTCGGCGTCCTCATAGACGATGAACGGCGACTTCCCGCCCAGTTCGAGCGAGAGCTTCTTGCCGCTCCCCGCCGTCGCCTTGCGGATGATCCGTCCCACGTCGGTGGAGCCGGTGAATGCGATCTTGTCCACGTCGGGGTGATCGACGAGTGCCGCGCCGGTCCGTCCGTCCCCCGTGATGACGTTGAGCACGCCGGGCGGCAGCCCGGCCTCGGCCGCGAGCTCGGCGAAGAGCAGCGCCGAGAGCGGCGTGAACTCCGCCGGCTTGAGCACGACCGTGTTCCCCGCCGCGAGCGCCGGCGCGACCTTCCACGCGAGCATCAGCAACGGGAAGTTCCACGGGATGATCTGCCCGACCACGCCGACCGGACCGTACCCCGCGAACTCCGACGGCAGCAGCTGCGCCCAGCCGGCGTGATGGTAGAAGTGCCGCGCGACGAGCGGGATGTCGAGGTCGCGCGTCTCGCGGATCGGCTTGCCGTTGTCCATCGACTCGATGACGGCGAAGAGCCGCGCATGCTTCTGCACCATGCGCGCGAGCGCGTAGAGGTGCCGCGCGCGGGAATGCGCGCTCAGCCGCGCCCACTTGGGGAACGCCTTCCGCGCGGCGGCCACCGCCGCATCGACCTCCTTCGCGGAGGCCTGCGACACCTTCGCGAGCACCTGGGCATTGCTCGGGTCCGTCACGTCGAAGGTGGTGCCCGCCTTCGTCCACGCCCCGTTCACGAACTGGCCGAAGCGCCCGCCATGCGTGGCGAGCCAGGCGCGCGCCTCGGCATCGCTCTCGGGCGCGGGCCCGTAATCCATCGTCTCGAAGATCTCGGCAACGCTCGGCATCGTGCGCTCGCGTCTCAGGGCATTGGTTGACGATGAGCGGCGCTGTACCGCCCGGTCACGAAGTGCTCGAGCTGGCGCTCGATGTCGGTCAGCAACGACGACGCGCCGAACCGGAAGAGGTCGGGCTGCAGCCAGCGGTCGCCGAGCTCCTCCTTCATCAGCAGCAGGTACTCGAGCGCCTGCTTGGCGGTGCGGATCCCGCCGGCCGGCTTGTAGCCGACCTTGAAGCCGGTGGCCTCCTCGTACGCGCGGATCTGCCGCACCATCACGAGGCTCACCGGCAGCGTCGCGTTCGTCCCTTCCTTGCCGGTGCTCGTCTTGATGAAATCGGCGCCGGCCTGCATGGCGACCCAACTGGCGCGCGCGACGTTGGTGAGCGTGGCGAGTTCGCCGGTGGCGAGGATCGCCTTGAGATGCGCGTCGCCGCACGCCTCACGGAAGAGCCGCACCTCGTCGTAGAGGGCCTGCCAGTCCCCGGTGAGCACGTGCGCGCGCGTGATGACGATGTCGATCTCCCGCGCGCCGGCATCGACCGACGCGGGGATCTCGGCGAGGCGCTGCTCGAACGGCGAGAGGCCCGCCGGGAAGCCGGTGCTGACCGCGGCGACCGGGATGCCGGACCCCGCGAGCGCCTGCACGGCCGTCGAGACGTACTGATGGTAGACGCAGACCGCGCCGACGGTGATGCCGAGCCGGTCCGCGCCGAGGGCGTGGAGGATCTCGCCGCGCACCGGGGTGCGCGCCTTCGCACAGAGCCGCTTCACGTTGCCGTCGGTATCGTCGCCGGACAGCGTGGTGAGGTCCATCAACGTGATCGCCTTGAGGAGCCAGGCCGCCTGCCACTCCTTCTTGACCGTGCGGCGGGTCGGGATGGTCGCGGCGCGCCGCTCCGCGGCGCTCCGGTTCACCCGGATCGACCGCACGACGTCGAGGTCGAGCGGCTGCCCGGGATTCCGCGGTAGCTCGGAGGCGCTCATGCGGAAGCGCTCACGGGATCAGCAGGTGGGCGGAACGGTGTCGCGGCTCATCAGGTGCCTCAGGGATGGAGACGATGCATCATGCGCGGGAAGGCGATGCACTCGCGGATGTGCGGGGTGCCGCAGATCCACGCGACGGTGCGTTCGAGCCCGAGCCCGAACCCCGAGTGCACGAACGTCCCGTACTTCCGCAGGTCGAGATACCAGGAGTAGGCCTCGACCGGCAACTGCTCCTCGTGGATGCGCGCGAGGAGCTTGTCGTGATCGTCCTCGCGCTGCGAGCCGCCGATGATCTCGCCGTACCCTTCCGGCGCGAGCATGTCGTCGCAGAGCACGGTGCGCGGATCGGCCGGGTTCTCCTTCATGTAGAAGGCCTTCGCCTCCTTCGGGTAGTTGCAGATGAAGATCGGCGTGTCGTAGTCCTCGACGAGCAGCGATTCGTCCTCGGCGCCGAGGTCGTCGCCCCACTGCACCGCACTGCCCTTCTTCTGGAGCGTCGCGACCGCGTCGGTGTAGTCGATGCGCGGGAATGGCGCCTTGATCCGCTCGAGCTTCGAGAGGTCGCGCTCGAGTTCCTTGAGCTCGGCCGGGCGGCGCTCGACGCAGCGCTGCACGAGGTAGGACACGAAGTCCTCCTGCAGGCGCATGTTCGCGTGCGTGTCGTTGAACGCCACCTCGGGCTCGATCATCCAGAACTCGGTGAGGTGGCGGCGCGTCTTGGACTTCTCGGCGCGGAAGGTGGGGCCGAAGGTGTAGATCTTCCCGAAGGCGGCCGCCGCGGCCTCGCCGTAGAGCTGGCCGGTCTGCGCGAGGTAGGCGTTCCCCTCGTCGAAGTACTCGGTGGCGAAGAGGCCGGCACGCTCGCCGATCGCCGCCGTGAGGATGGGCGTGTCGACGCGGAGGAACCCGCGCTCGTAGAAGAAGTCGTGGATCGCCTGCTCGATCTCATGGCGGATCCGCATGATCGCGACCTGCCGCGGCGTCCGGAGCCAGAAGTGCCGGTTGTCGAGCAGGAAGTCGACGCCGTGCTCCTTGGGCTGGATCGGGTAGTCGAGCGCGCTGGGGCCGATGATCACCAGCTCCTTGAGCCCGAGCTCCACCCCACCGGCCTGGCGCGCGTCAGCCCGGATCTCGCCGGTGACGGTGATGGAGGTCTCGAGCGTGAGCTGCCCGAAGTGCTCCCACGTGCCCTCGCTGACCTCCTTCTTGGGCACGACGCACTGGAGCGTGCCGGTGCCGTCGCGCAGCACGATGAAGGCGATCTTGCCGGACGAGCGGAGGTGCTGGACCCAGCCGCTCACGCTCACCGTGGAGCCCACGAGGGCCGGGAGGTCGCTGATGCGGGTGGGGTCGACGGACGCAGGGGTGCTGGACACGGACATCGGGCGGGAGAGAGGCGAGGAAACCGCGCGGGCGCACCGATGCCGGGGCGCCCGCGGGGGATGCTCAAAGGTAGGGAGCGGCCCCCGGTCCGGGAAGCGAGTCGGCCCGGTGCCTTGCTCCGGTCGGTACCGGGCATGATGTTGCATGAGCAGCCCTCGCAGCCCCCGCTGGCATGGTCGCCTTCCTGCGCGCTCGACCGATCGCGACGAACCTCCTGCTGGCGGTGGCCTACGCGGCCATCGGCCACGCGACGCTCACGCTCGGTGAGGCGGGGGACATCGAGATCCGCCGGGTCATCTGGGCCTCCAGCGGGTTCGCGGTCGCCGCCGCCCTGCTCCTGCCGTTCAGCGTCTGGTGGGGCGTCGCCCTCGGCGGGGCTGCCACGACGCTCCTGTCGGGCGACCCGCTCCCGCACGTGCTCCTGACGGGCTCGGCCAATGCCATGGAGGTCGTGCTGGCGGTCGGACTGCTCCGTCGCGCGCGCTTCGACGTGGGCCTGCGATCCGTGACCGACGTGCTGCTCCTGCTGGCGCTCGCCTCCGGCCTCTCGGCGGCGCTCGCCGCGACCATCAGCGTCACCTCGCTCAAACTGTTCGTCGGCCTCCCATCGGAGGCGGTGCCGATGGTGGCGATCCAGTGGTGGCTGACGCACGCGATGGGCATCCTGATCATCACGCCGGTCGTGCTGGTCTGGAGCCGGACAGCGGCGCAGAAGGCGCTCGCGAAGTCGCTGCCGTCCGCCCTGCCGCGACGCACCGAGGTGCTCGCCGTGATCGTCGCGTCCTTCGCCGCCGCCTGGTGGCCCTTCACGGCGGAGGAGACGAGCCTGACGGTGCGACTGTTCTTCCTCCCCATCCCCGTGCTGCTCTGGGGAGCGGTGCGACTCGGCATGCGGTGGGCCGCGACCGGCGCGCTCGTCACCACCGCGATCGCGGTCCTCGCCGCCGTGGGGCACACTGGACCGTTCACCGTGGCCGCGGGGCAGGACGATCCGTTCAGTGCGGCCGAGGGGCAAGCCCCACCCGCCACCGCGGGGCCGAACCAGACGCTCACCCTCACGTGGGTGTTCGCGAACGTGGTCATGCTCTCCACGCTCGTGACCGCCGCCCTCGTCGAGGGCCTGCTCCGCTCGCAGCGTGAGCACGCCAACGGCGAACGACGCCTGCGCGCCGTGCTGGACGCCTCCGGCGAGGGGATCGTCGTCGCCGACCCGGCGGGGATCGTCACCCACATCAACGATGCGATCGTCGCGATCTGGCCGGTTGGTCTCCGGGCACCAGTGGTGGGCGAACCCATCGAACCGCCGCTCGACGGACTCATCGTCGCGACGGAGACGCCGGACGCCCGCTCGTTGCTCATCCCGCCGGCGGATACCGCTCGCCTGCAGGGCATGCTGACCTTCACCGACGGGCGCGTCTGGGAGGTGGAGGTCGACCAGCTGCCCGGCGCCACGCGCCGCGGCGACCGACTCTGGTCGTTCCGCGACGTCTCCGCCCGCGTCCGCGCCGAGGCCGAGCGCCGCGAACTCGAGGCGCAACTCCTTCACTCCCAGAAGCTCGAGAGCCTCGGCGTCCTCGCCGGCGGCATCGCGCACGACTTCAACAACCTGCTGATGGCCATCCGCGGACGCGCCGACCTTCTCGCGGTCGCGGACGGCTTGCCGAAGGAGGCGGAGGACGACGTCGAAGGGATCGTGCACACCGTCGACGAGGCGGCGAACCTCTGCCGGCAGATGCTCGCCTACGCCGGCCGAGGGGCCATCGAGACGCGCACGGTCGACCTCACCGACTGCGCACGCGAGATCAAGGAGATGCTCCGCGTCTCCGTCTCGCGGCGCGTCGCGCTCGAGATGGAATGGAGCGACACCCCGCTCCCCGTGTCGGGCGACGTGACGCAACTGCGACAGGTCGTCCTCAACCTCGTCACCAACGCGGCTGATGCCGTCGAGACCTCCGGTCACGACGGTCGCGTCACCGTACGTACGCGGCTCGCCGTCCTCGACCGCGAATGGCTCGCGCGGCAGGTCCTCGGCGGTGATCTGGAGCCGGGCGCGTACGCCCTGCTCGAAGTGCTCGACAACGGCGTCGGCATGGACGCCGCGACCGCGCGGCGGATCTTCGACCCGTTCTTCTCCTCCAAGGGCGCCGGACGCGGGCTGGGCCTCGCCTCGGCCCTCGGGGTGATCCGCAGCCACCGGGGCGCGCTGCGCCTCGAGTCGTTCCCCGGCGGAGGGAGCCACTTCACCGTCGCGCTCCCGCTCGCGGACGAGGAGGCCGCGCCGGCCGCGCCGTCGGCGCGCTCGGTGGCCGACCGCCTGCGCGGCCGACGGATCCTCGTGGTGGACGACGAGGAATCGGTCCGGAGCGTGGTCACACGCCTCCTCACACGCATGGGGATGTTCGTGGAACAGGCCCGGGACGGCGAGGAGGCGCTCGCACAGCTCGGCACGCCAGCCGGACGCACGATCGACGTCGTCCTCCTCGACGTCATGATGCCGCGACGCGGGGGCCCGGCGACCCTTGCCGAGATCCGCGCGCGGGGCTGGACCGTTCCGGTCGTGATGGCGAGCGGGTTCTCCGCCGAGGCGGTGCCGGAGTCGGTGCGGCTCTCGGCCTTCGTCCAGAAGCCGTTCTCCCGCGAGGTGCTGGAGGAGGCGCTGGCCTCCGTCCTCTCCGAGCCGGCGTCCTCGAGCTGAGGGGGACCGTCACAAGGTGAGTCGTGAAGCCGGACGACTCATGGCGGGACCGGTGCGGACGACACTCCATGAGAGGAATCCGTCCCGCCCCCGCTACCGCCCTGAGGCCCCGTGCAGGTCACTCGCGTCGAATACCATACGGCCACGGGATGGGCGCTCGCGCTCCCGGCCGAGCTCGATGGTCCCCGCACCCTCGTCCTCGCCTTCGGCGCCTGGAGCCTGCGCGACAAGGACGCTCCGTTCGCCGAACTCCGGCGCGCCTTCCCGCACTCCGTGCTGGCCGGCTGCTCGACCGCCGGCGAGATCGCGGGCGCGCACGTGCATGATGCCAGTGTGAGCGTCGCGATCACCGCCTTCGAGCGCACCGCGCTCCGGGCCGCGCACACGGCGTCCGCCGGGATCGCGGACTCCGCCGGCGCGGGCCAGCGCCTCGCCGAGGCGCTCCGGGCCGACGAGCACGGCCAGAAGCTCGCGGCCGTCTTCATCCTCTCGCACGGCGTGAACGTGAACGGCACCGAGCTGGTGCACGGACTCGCGGCCCACCTGCCCCCGTCCGTGCACATCACCGGCGGGCTGGCGGGCGACGATGCGAAGTTCGAGAACACCTGGGTCCTCGCGCACGGGGCACCCGTCTCGGGGGTCGTCTCCGCCGTCGGTCTCTATGGTGATGCGCTCGAAGTGGGCGTCGGCGTCAACGGCGGATGGCAGGACTTCGGCCCGGAGCGGCTCATCACGCGTTCGGAAGGTGCCGTGCTCTACGAGCTGGACGGGCGACCCGCGCTCGACCTCTACAAGGAGTTCCTCGGCGACTTCGCGGCGGAACTGCCCGGCTCCGGGCTGCTCTTCCCGCTCTCGATCACGCGCCGTGGCACCACGGCCCCGCCGGTGGTCCGCACGCTGCTCGGCATCGACGAGTCCGCGCGGGCGCTGATCTTCGCCGGCGACATCCCGCAGGGTGGCGTCGCGCGGCTGATGCGCACGACCAACGAGCAACTCGTGCAGGCGGCGAGTGCGGCGGTGGACCAGGCCTCGGGCGCGCTCGGCGGGACGGGCCCCGCGCTCGTCGTCTCGGTGAGCTGCGTGGGACGCCGGCTGCTGCTCGGCGAGCGCACGGACGAGGAGACGGAAGCCGTGCTCGAAGGGGTCCCGGAGGGGAGCGCGCACGTGGGGTTCTACTCGAACGGCGAGATCGCCTCGGCGCTGATCGGCGCGCCGAGCGAACTGCACAACCAGACCATCACCGTCACCGCCTACCGTGAGCGCTGAGCCGACGCGCCGCATGACGGTCATGCGCCCGACCCCGGGCGCGGCACCCGCGGTCGCCGGACTCCCGTCGAGCGTCACGCCGGTGCCGGAGCTGTCAGGCGCGGCCCTGCATCCGCTGCTGGAACGGCAGGTCAAGCGCGTCTGCAAGGACGGGAACGTGCTGTCGCCGGGCGATCGCCCCGAGACGCTGCGCACGTTGCTCGCGCGCGTGAGCAAGGCCTACAGCGACAACGACCGCGAGCGGTATCTCCTCGAGCGCGGACAGGAGATCTCGTCCCGCGAGATGTTCGCGCTCCACGAGCAGTTGCGCGCGAGCGAGGCGCGCCTCGCGAATCTCGTCTCGCTCTCGTCCGACTGGGTCTGGGAGACGGACCTCCGGGGACGGCTCACGTTCGTCACCGCCCCGTCCGAGCACCGCGAGTTCGACCTGCGGCCGTTCGTGGGGCGCCGCATCCTCCCCGCCCGACTCCCGGCCGTCGACGGGAATGACCCGAAGGAGCTGCGCCAGCTGCTCGCGAGGAAGTCCCCCTTCCGCAACTACGTCTTCGGCCTTCCCGGCTCGGGCGACCATCCGGTGTATCTGCGCGTGAGCGGCGAACCGTTCGTCCGCGACGGCGTGGTCGCCGGCTTCCGCGGGGTCGCGTCGGACGTCACCCGTGCCGTGCTCGACGCACAGGCGGTGAACCGTCTCGCCAGCTATGACGAGCTCACCGGCCTGCCCAACCGCGCGCGGTTCCTCGAGGAGCTCGGCTCGCGCATCACGCACGCGAGCGGCGCAGCGGGCGAGGTCTCGGTGATGTTCGTCGACCTCGACCGGTTCAAGGCGGTGAACGACTCGCTCGGTCATGCGGCGGGCGACAAGTTGCTCCGCGTGATCGCGGGCCGCCTGCGCCACGCCGTGCGCGAGCGCGACATGGTCGCGCGCCTGGGCGGCGACGAGTTCGTCGTGCTGCTGGGCAACGGCGGCGACGAGCGCACCCTGCAGATGATCGCGCAGCGCCTCCTCGAACAGATCGAGCGCCCGGTCCCGCTGGGGGACCGCCCCGTTCATGTGTCGGGATCGATCGGCATCGCGAGCTATCCCGAGGATGGGGACACCGCCGACGAGCTGGTGCGCAACGCCGACACGGCGATGTACCTCTCCAAGGAATCCGGGAAGGCCACCTTCCGGCACTTCACGCCCGAGCTCGCGGAGAAGCAGCGGCAGGAATACGTCGTCGAGGAGGAGTTGCGTCGGGCGATCGTCGAGAACGAACTGCGCCTGGTGTATCAGCCCATCCTCGATGCACAGCGGCTCACCTGCTCGGGCGTCGAGGCGTTGATCCGCTGGCAGCATCCGGCGCGCGGTCTCCTCACGCCGAACCACTTCCTCGACATCGCCGAGGACAGCGGCCTCCTGGTGCCGATCGGGCGATGGGTGCTCCGCACCGCGTGCCAGCAGCTCGCCACCTGGCGCGCCGAAGGGCTCGTTGTGCCGTCGTGCGCGGTGAACCTCTCCCTCAAGCAGTTCGCGAGTCCGACGCTGGTGGAGGACGTGCGGGCGGCGCTCACCGACGCCGGCATCGACGGCGCCTCGCTCGAGGTGGAGATCACCGAGAGCCAGATGATGGCCGACCCTGAAGGCGTGCAGGCGATCCTCCTCGAACTGCGCGCGCTCGGCGTGCGCGTGGCGATCGACGACTTCGGCACGGGCTACTCGTCGCTGGCGTACCTCAAGCGCCTCTCCGCGAACACGCTGAAGGTGGACCGCTCGTTCGTGCGCGGCCTGCCCGAGGACAAGGAGGACGTGGCGATCATGCGCGCGGTGCTCGCACTCGGCCACAGCGTGGGAATGGAGATCGTCGCCGAGGGCGTGGAGACGGAGGAGCAGCTCGCGTTCCTGCGCCACCTCGAGTGCGACCGTGTCCAGGGCTACCTGCTCGGCCGGCCGCTCCCGCCTGCCGCCCTGCGCGAAGCGATCTCGCGTGACCGGAGCGCGCTGCTGCCGCCGGCCGCCGCGGCCGCGTCGCTCTCGCAGTCCGCGGCCTGAACCCGCGGGGCGCGACCGTCAGATCCGCAGGTAGCGCCCCTGCTTGCCGCTCCCCTTGAGGGCGGCACCACAGTGCGGACAGTGGGCGATGGCGATCCCGCCGCCGCCCGCGTCGGGGGCGATGAGGACGAACCAGTTGCGCTGCCCGCTCCACCACTCGTATCGGATGTCGTGGTAGCAGGCGAGCGTGCGGGCGTCGAAGGCGGCGCAGCAGGCCGTGTACGCGCGCGGCACGGTGCGTGAGCCCTCGGGGCACGGGGTGCCGTCGAGGTGCGTCACGACCGGGGGGCGCGGGCGGGGCATGCGGGAAGATACTGCGCGGCCGAGCTCATCACTCAGCCAGGCGCCTTCCAGACCGGGAGATAGACGCGCGCCGTCGTCTCCTCGCGCGGGCCGGTCTCGATCACCAGCCGCCCGCCGGTGGCCTCGATCCCGCTCGCGAGCACCGCGATGCCGAGCCCGCCCATCTCCGTGAGGTCGGCGAGTCCGCGCGCGCTCGACGGCGACGATCGTCGCGGGGGCAACGTTGCGGCGAGCGTGCGGCCTCCGACCTCGGCGATCTCGAGGCAGATCCACTCCCCGAGCGGCGCATCGAGTGGCCGGCGTCCTGAGGTCGCCGGCACATGCCACGCGCGGAGCCGGATCCGCTCGGGCCCCGGCACCGTGTCGCGCGCGCGCACGAGCAGCGTGAGCACGATCTGCGTGACGAGCGCCGCCTCGGCGCGCGCCGGTGGCAACCCGTCGGCGATCTCGACCTCCACGTCCAGCTGGCTGGCGAAGAGGCGCGTGAGCACCGGTTGCAGGTTCGCGAGGTTCGCCCCCACGTCGAGCCGGCCCACATCGGTGGGCGCGCGCCGACTGAACGCGAGGAGTTGCGAGGTGAGACGCGCCCCGTCCCGCGCGCTCTGCTGGACCTGCAGCAGGTCGCTCGCGATCTCATCCGCCGCCGGACCGCTGATGCCCTCGAGGTGCCCGGCGGCCAGCTCGGCGAAGCCGCTGATCGCCGTCAGGAGGTTGTTGAAGTCGTGCGCGACGCCCCCGGCGAGCTTGCCCACCGACTCCATTCGTTCCGCACGCCGCAGCCCCTCCTCCATCGCCAGGCGCTCGGTGACGTCAGTGAGGATCGCGACGAACGAGGCGGGCGCGCCGCGATCGTCGCGCACCAGTTGCGCGAGGCACAGGAGGTGACGGACCGAGCCGCTCGCCCGCACCACGGGGAACTCGGCCGCGAACTCGTCGCGATCGCCGCGCTTGAGATCGTCGAAGAGCTGCGCGACGCGCGCGCGCTCCTCATCCGGCACGAGGGACAGCAGATGCGCGACGAGCGCCGGATGCCGGGATGCATGCACGCCGAGCAGGATCGACGTCGCGCCGCCCGCCGCTGACCGGCCCGTCGCGAGGTCGACCGAGAGCGCCCCGGTCCCCCGCGCGCGCATCGCGACCTCGAGCGCGGACCCGCTCTGCTCCATCTCCCGCGTCAGGCGATCGAGGCGCGCCCCGACGGTGTACGCCACCAGCATCGCGAGGAAGACCAGCAGGCCGACCGTCAGCCGGAACGCCCAGTGCCAATCGCGGATCGCGAGGCCCCACCCGACGGCCGGCATGGCGGCGATGCTCCACAGTTCGCCCTCGAAGGACACCGGCACGACCACCGGGTCGCTCACCGCCGATGCGGGGCCGCCGGCGATCACCGTTCCCTCCGCGTCCTGCACGACGAGCACGAGGCCCGAGGTGGGATCGGGGATCCGTGCATCGCGGAAGAGCGTCGGCGCATCGAGCACCACGCCGATCACCTCGGGGAACCCGTCGCGGTCGGGGAGGCGCGCGCGCATGAGGATCCCCGTCCCCCCCTCCGCGAGCGCGAAGGGGCCGGTGACGAACGGACGCCGGGCGAGCAGCGAGCGCGCGTGATCGGCACGGACATCGACGCGCGGATTGGTCGCCAGCGAGAATCCGAGGGCCGGTTCGTTGCCCTCGAGCGGCTCGATCCGCACGATCCGCCCCTCGTCGACATACTGCAGCGCCCGTACGCCGGGGGTCGCCTCTCTCGCGCCGCGCGCGAAGACGGCGAACTCCGCCTCGAGCTCCGCCCGGGAGCGGCGCAGCGAGACGAACGACCCGAATCCGGCGAGCAGACCGAGCCGCCGGTCCACTGCGCTGCGCAGGGCGTTCGCATACGGCATGAGTCGCGCGAGCACCCGCTCCCGCTCGATGCGCCGGACGTTGGCGAGGTACCAGCGATCGGTCGCCCAGCCGAGCAGGATGCCGACGAGGCCCACCAGCAGGACCGCGCGCCAGGCGCGCGTCGCGGTCGGGGTCATGCGGACCTCGCGAAGGGCGGGAACAACACCCGGAACGTGGTCCCTTCGCCTTCGACGGAGTGGACGGCGATGGTGCCCCCCGCCGACTCGACGATGCCGTACACGACCGCGAGCCCGAGTCCGGTGCCCCGCCCCATCGGCTTGGTGGTGTAGTAGGGCTCGAAGATCCGCTCGCGCACCTCGGCGGACATCCCCGTGCCCTCGTCCGCGACCTCGACCAGCACCCAACGCGCGGGCGCCGATCCGGCCGGTCGCGGCGCGGCGTCATCGGTCACCAGTGCGGTCCGCACCTGCACCGTGCCGCCCGACGGCATCGCGTCGGCGGCGTTGACGACGAGATTCGTGAGCACCTGCGCGAACTGTCCCGCGTCGACCGAGACGAGCGGCAGGGCCGATGCGAGCACCGGATCGATCCGTACGCCGTTCGCGCAGAGTTGACCGAGCGTCGGCAACAACTCCCGGATCGCGGCGCCGAGATCGACCGGGGCGCGGATGCCCTCGCGACTCCGGCTGAAGGTGAGCAACTGCTGCGTGAGGGCCGCGCCGCGGCGCGCCGAGGCGATCACCTGCTCGAGATCCGCCTGCACCACGGGCGCCGCCGCCGGCGGGAGGTCCGCCGCGCGCGCGAGCGCGAGCTCGCCGAACGCCCCGATCGCGGTGAGCAGGTTGTTGAAGTCGTGTGCCACGCCCCCTGCGAGCTTGCCAAGGGCTTCGAGTCGCTGTGCGTGCCGGAGGCGCGCCTGCAGTGCATGGCGCTCGGTCGCATCCGCGACGACCCCGACGATCCGCATCGGCCGTCCCGCCCGGTCGCGCGCGACGTCGCCGAGGACCAGCACCCAGCGAGGCTCGCCACCACTCGCCTTCACCCGGACCTCCTCCAGGAAGCCCGCCGCGTCGGGGCCACGCGCCCGCGCGAGCGCAGCGGCGAGCCGCGGACGATCCGCCGGATCGATGGCCGCCGCGAGCCGATCGACGCCTGCCTCGGCCGAGTCCGGCGGGCGGCCGATGATCGCATCGATATTCTCGTTCCAGGTCACGCGGTGCGTCGCGAGGTCCTCCTCCCACCCCCCCATCCGCCCCGTGCGCATCACGAGTTCCAGGGCCGTGCCTGATCGACGGACCTCGGCCTCGAGGTCGTCCCGCTGCCGCCCGAGCAGCCATGCGATCAGGGCCAGCGCGATCACGCTGAGGAACAGCACGCCGCGCACCGAGTAGCGCCAGCGCGCGCCGGACGTGGCCCACCCCTTCCGCGGCGCCGCGAGCATCCGGAACTCACCGTCGTTGTCGATGACGGTCAACGTCTCCGGCGCGACCGCCGAGCCGAGCGGGTCGCCGCCGAACCACGCGCCAGCGCGATCGTAGAGCTCGAACAGCATGCCACTCGACGAGTCGGGGATGCCCGCGCTGCTCACGAGGTCATCCACGTCGAGGACGATCGCCGCCGCGTCCGGGAACCCGCGGCGTGGCGCGAGGCGCTGGCGCACGATGAGCGCGAGCCCGCCCTGCGGGAGCTTCACCGGGCCGATCAGCGTCTCGTCACCCGGCGCCGCCGCGTCCTCGAGCGTCCCGGCGGGATCCTGCGGCCACGAGGCGACGACGCGACCGCCCTCGATCAACTGGAGCGCCCGCGAGCCGCGACCCGAGAGCACTCCGTCAACGAAGGTGCGGAACTCGGCGTCGAGCTGGGCGCGGGAGGACCGAGACGCCGTGAACGACGCGATCGCCGCGAGCCGCCCCGCCTCCCGCCGCGACGCGCGGACGAGCGCCTCGCCGCGGATCGCCGCGGCCGCGCGCACCTCGATCCGCGCGCGCTCCTCCAGCTGCGCCCCATACCACCGGTCCGCCACGAAAGCCCCGATGGTCGCGAGCGCGAGGGCGAGCAACGTCGCGCGCTGCGCATGCGAGCCTCGCCATGCCCAAGGCGCGCGCGGACCACTCGCGTCGGCGCCGGTGAGTTGGGTCATGATGAGAACATACCGTCGCAGCCCCCCTTGTCGCTCCCCCCATGCACCGGCCAGCTTGCCGGTGCACCGTCCCCCCTTTTCCGCCCGACCTCGTGCACCTGCCGCGCGGCCCCATCACGCACCTCATCGCTCCGGCACCCGCTGGCGGGGCCGAGTCGGTGATCCTCGCCCTCGCGTCCGCGGCCCCCGAGCGCACGCGCGTGATCTGCATCAACCAGCTGGCGGAGCCCGACGCGCCCGAGCTTCCCTTCACCACCCAGCTCCGCGCCGCGGGCGTCGGCGTCGACGAGGTCCGCTGCGGACGACGCCAGTACGCCGCCGAAGCCCGCGAGGTCGCGCGACTCCTCGCCGCGACGGGGTCGCAGCTCATCCACACGCACGGCTATCACGGGAGCATCGTCGGCTGGATGGCCGCGCGTCGCAGCGGGCTGCCGGCCGTCGCGACCTCGCACGGCTACCTCGATCGCGACGTGAAGGAGCGCCTGTACGGGTGGCTCGATCGCGGGGTCATGCGGCGCATGGATGCGGCCATCGCGGTCTCGCGCGGCGTCGAGGAGCGCCTGCTCCGCGGCGGGCACCGCCGCGATCGGCTCGAGGTCATCCGCAACGGCATGCCGGCCCCGGCGCGCCTCCTCTCCCGCGCCGACGCTCGCGCGCGACTCGGCGTCCCGGGCGACGGCCCGGTCGTCGGCTGGGTCGGACGGCTGAGCATCGAGAAGGGCGCCGATCTCTTCGTGCAGGCGATGGCCGCGACCGATCCCACGGTGCGCGCCGTCCTCATCGGCGACGGGGCGGAGCGCGGCGCCGTCGAACGCCTCGCCGCCGGCGACCCGCGGATCATCCTCGCGGGGCAGCAATCCGACGCCGCGAGCCTCCTCGCCGCCTTCGACCTGCTCGCCATCTCGTCCCGCACCGAGGGCACGCCCATGGTCGTCCTCGAATCGGTGAACGCCGACCTGCCGATCGCCTCGTTCCGCGTGGGCGGCATCCCCGACGTGCTCGCCGAGGACGCGGCCTGGCTGGTGCCCACGCTCGACGCACCCGCCCTCGGGCGCGCGATCACCGCCGCGCTCGAGGCGCCGGACGAGCGGCGCGCGCGCGCGACCCGCGCGAAGGCGCGTCTCACCGCCGAGCTCGGGATCGAGTCCTGGCTCGCGCGCGTCTGGGCCCTCTACGAGAAGGTCTGGGCGCGTCGGCGCTGAGCCCCGCGCGTCAGGGCGCATGCCAGCTCACGCCGACGGCGAGACTGCGGTGCGTCGCCAAGCCGCCACCACGATCGTCGATGTCGAACACGTCCAGCTCCGCCAGCGCATCGAGCTGCGCCTGCCCATAGGCCGCGCGCACGTACGGGCGCGTGCGCCGCATGGTCGCGACGTCGAACCGGGCGCCAAGGCTCCCGGTGCAGATGGTGAACGATTCGTCCTCGCCCTGACCGGCCGGGATCCCACCGGTGCAGGTGATGTCGAATGTCCACGCCGCGCGCGGGGAGAGGTGTCGCGCGAAGAGGAGGCCGAGGCGAGACCCGTCGCGGCGCGCGACCGCAGAGGCGAAGCGCGTGTGCCCCATGTCGACCGCGAGTTCGATCGCGCCCCGCTCCGGTCTGGTGGCCGCCTGTCCGTGAAGCGGGAGCGGCGCCAGGAGCGCGAACCACGCCAGGCAAGCCGCGGGAGGCGTGAACCGGCACCACATCGACCGATCCTGCATCCGGACCTCCTGGTCGGATGACACATCCATATTGGGGCGTCACGCGGCCGGGCGGGTCCGGCCGCTCCCTGACATCCGCTCAGGCCCCGCCCGACGCGACGGGAGCGCTCCCCGTGACGCGACGCACGCACCACGACAGATTGAGGGCATGACGGAACGCCGCTACGACGAGGAGGAGACCGCCGCGATCTTCGCGCGCGCGAGCGAGACATCGCCTCGCGAGGCGTCCACGCTCCCCGCGAAGCAGGGATGGTCGCTCGCCGAGTTGCAGGCGATCGGCCGTGAGGCGGGGCTCGCGCCCGAGGAGGTCGCCGCCGCCGCCCGTTCGCTCGACCGACCGCCACAGCCTGCCCCGCGTCGTTTCCTCGGCCTCACCATCGGCGTGGGACGCACCGTGCAGCTCGACCGGAAGATGGGCGACGCCGAGTGGGAGCGGCTCGTCGTGCTGCTGCGGGACACCTTCGACGCGCGGGGGCAGACCCGCGTCGACGGGTCACTCCGGCAGTGGACGAACGGGAATCTCCAGGTGCTCGTGGAGCCGACCGCGAGCGGGGATCGCGTGCGCTTCCGCACGCGCAACGCGAGTGCGCAGGCGTACATCACCGTCGGCCTGACCGCACTCGCGACGAGCGGCATCGTCGTCGCGGCCCTCGTGGCGCAGGGCGCGCTCACGCCCGGCCTCGCGGTGAGCACCGCCAGCCCGTTCTTCAGCGTGGGCATCGTGGGCGTGGTGGCCGGTTGGCTGCGCCTGCGCCGATGGGCGCCGACACGACTGCAGCAGATGGACGACCTCGCCCAGCGGCTCGAGGCGGGCGACGCGACCTGAGGCGCGCGCGCCTGAAGGCGCGCACCTCAAGGCGCGTGCCTTACGGCAGGTGCCGCGCGAGGAACGCGAACATCGCGGCGTTGAAGGTCCGCGTCTGCTCCAGGTGCGGCAGGTGCCCCGACGAATCGATCGGCACGAACTCGAGCGCGGGGATGCGGCCCCGTACGATCTCCGACTGCGCGAACGGCAGCGTCGCGTCCTGCTTCCCCCAGGCGAGCATCACCGGCGTCCCCTGCGCGGCGATCCGCCCGTGGAGCGCGGCGAAGTCCGCATCCACCAGGGTGAGTCGCGAGCGGAGCAGCGCGCGCCCGAAGCCACGGTACCGCATCTGCGGGCGGTACCGGTCGACCCACCCGGGGAATCGCTCCGGATGCAGGAAGTCGCTCGCCTGCCCGTCGGCCATCCCCGGCACGGCCGTCACCTGGAAGACGTACCGGCCCACGAGCGGCCACGCGAGGAAGCCCGGGTCCGTCGGGCCCTCGACGATCGGATCGACCAGCACGAGCGTGCGCACGCGGTCGCCGTGGGCGGCCGTGAAGTGCGCCGTGACGAAGCCGCCGAAGGAGAGGCCGAAGAGATCCACCGTGCCGCGAACGCCGAGCGAGTCGAGCAGCGCGAGGATCTGCGCATCGAACATCGGGCCGTCGTACGCCGCGTCAGGACGGTCGGACCAGCCGCGCCCCATCAGGTCGTACCGGATGACGCGATACCCGGCGGCCGCGAGCGACGTGAAGGTCGAGTCCCAGATGTATGACGGCACCGAGAACCCATGCACGAGCAGCGCGACGCGTCCCGTGTCGGGGCCGGCCACTTCGTAGTACGTCGTCCCCACCGGCGACCCGATGAACTCCCCCGGTACGCCGGCCGCGGTGCGCGCCTCGGCGTCCAGCGTCTCGCGTTCGGGGTTCCGCAGGTAGTAGGCACCGAGCGCCGTGAGCGTGAGCAGCGCCGCCGCCGCACCGATCGCCAAGCCGTAGCGGCGGATCATTCCTCGCTCGCCGGCGCGCCGCCGCTCTTCGCGACCTGATCGGCCTTCACGTTCGCGGGATTGAACCGCTTCGCCGCCTTGAGGATCGTCGCCATCGTGTCATCGAAGTCGGGGTGCTTCTCCTTCACGAAGCGCAGGTGGTTGATCCGCGACACGACGAACGCCTTCAGGTACGGACTCTCCAGGCCCTTCGCCTTGAGCCCCTTCACCGCTTCGTTCACGTGCTCGTTGAGCTCGAGCAACTGCGCGGCGCGCGCCCGGCGTTCCTCGAGCGCCACCGGGAGCTTGCTCCCGAGGAACTGGTCGATGCGCTTGAGGATCGGATGGTAGGCCCCGCCCGAGAAGCGGCCGTTCTCCATGTAGCAGAAGCCGAGGGTGATGAACGCGGCCTCCTCGAAGATCTCGGCGTGCGACTTCTCGGTCGAGCGCTCGTCCATCTCGGCGAGGGCCACAGCGAGCCGCGCGACCTCGAGCGACTTCTCGCGCAGGTTGTGCGCCTTCTCGGTGTTGAGCGCGAGGATGCGGTGCGCGACATCCTGGTCGGGCACGACGATCGCGACGATCGCCTTGGCCCCGAGCTGCGTCATCGCCCCAAGGCGGTGATAGCCGTTGGGGGACCAGTACGAGCCGGCATCGGCCGGGACCGCGATGATCGGGTCGAGGAAGCGGTCGAGCTTGTCGATCGCGTCGGCCAGCTTGGCGACGTGCGTCTCGGAGAGATCGCGCTGGAACGGCGTGGGCGACACGAGGTCGATCGGCAGCGACGCGAGCACCTGCCAGCGCCCGCCGAGCGGATCGCGATAGGTCGCGAGCACGGCGCCGCCGTCCTTCACGATCTGCTTCGCGAGGCCGGCGACCGGCGCCGGGATGGCGCCCGTGTCGAGCTTCGCCGCGTCCAGTCCGCGCGTGTGCGCGGCCGCCGCCTTCTTGGACTTCTTCGCGGCGCGTTTCTTCTTCGCAGTGGCCATGCTCGAAGCTCCGCCGTGCGCCGGGCCGCGTCAAGCAGTCGCGGCCCGGCGGCACGCGCGCATCAGCCCTGCGACTTGAGCAGGGCGACGAGCTGGTCGAGCGCCGTCCCCCAACCGCCATGGAACCCCATCGCCTCGTGCGCCTGCTTCCCCTCGGGATCGCGATGCATCACGTGCGCGCGATAGCGCGTGCCCGTTCCCTCGGTGGTGAAGGTCAGCACGCAGGTGAACACCGGCACGCCGGCGGGCACGTTCGTCGGACGGAAGCCCGGGCCCATCACGCCCGTCCAGACGATGCGCTCCCCGGGCACGACCTCGAGGTAGCAGCCGGCCGCCTCCTCGCTCTTCTCGCCATTCGGACCTTCCATCGCGACGGCGAAGACGCCGCCCGGCCGCAGGTCGATCTCGCACTTCGTGGTGCGCCAGGGCTTGGGGCAGAACCAGGGCATGAGGTGCTCGGGCACCGTCCACGCACGGTACACGAGGTCGCGCGGCACGTCGACGACGCGATCGAGGACGAGGTCGAGCTCGGGATTCACGTCGGGCAGGGTCGTGCGGGTCATCGGGGGGACTCCTTGAGGGTGAGCAGATGGGCGTCGAGCTGGTCGAGTCGCGTGTTCCACAGGTCCCGCTGCACATCGAGCCAGTGCCGAGCGGTCTCGACGCGCTCCGGCACGAGGGTCCAGCGCCGCACACGGCCCTGCTTGCGACTGCGCACGAGACCGGCCTCCGTGAGGACGTCGAGATGCTGCGTGAAGGACGGCAAGGCCATCCGGAACGGTTCCGCGAGTTCGAGCGTCGATCGGGACCCGCGTGCCAGCCGCTCCACCACCGCGCGCCGCGTGGGGTCGGCGAGCGCACGGAAGACGCGATCGAGCGACGCACTACGTTTAGGCATGTGCCTAAGTAATAGGACATGGAACGCTGCGTCAAGCGATCCCCGCCCGCTTCAGCCTTCTTCCTTCTCCCTTCTGCCTTTCCATTTGCCCGCAAACACGTCAGCTTATACGTCCATGAAACGCACCAACGCCCAGCGCGCGATCAAGCCGCTGACCACCGACGAGCCGCATCTCCCCGGCACCGTCCTCCGCACCGACAACCCGCTCGTCGGCGTCCTCGTGGAACAGTCCGAGCGTCGCCTCGTCACCACGACGGCGATCCCCGAAGGCACGGTCCTCTTCCGGATCGAAGGGTACGAGACGCGGACCCCCACCAAGTACTCGCTCCAGGTCGGCCAGGACCTGCATCTCGACCAGCGCGGGGCGCGCGACGCGACGGATCGCGTGCGGCGCTTCTATTGGCGCTACATGAACCACGGGTGCGAGCCGACGACCTTCATCCGCGACCGCGAGGTGATCGCGCGCCGCGACATCGCCGCGCTCGAGGGCGTGACGTTCGACTACAACACGACCGAGTACGACATGGCGGAGCCCTTCCCCTGCCGGTGCGGGGCGCCCTCGTGCGTGGGCCTCGTGCGCGGGGCGAAGCACCTCACGCCGGCGCAACGCGCGCGCGTCGCGGACATGCTCCCCGACTACCTGCGCTGAGTCCCGCCCTCAGTACTCGTTGAAGATCCGCTGGATCTCGCGCGGATCCTTCGTGCGCGTCAGGGCCACCATCAGCAGGATGCGCGCCTTCCCCGCCGTGAGGTGCAGGGCGGTCACCGCGGGAGGCGCCGGCGGCTCGGCCGGTTCGGCGCGGGCGGTGGTGTCGCGGGTCGCGGTCGCACGAACGGTCGTGTCGCGCACCGGCGTGGGCGGCGGGCCGTCCCCGCCGCCACCGTTCACGTTCTCCCCCGACGTGAATGAGGTCACCACCACGACCCCCTGCTGCCGCAGCGTACGGTACGCCTGCCCTTCGGCCCGCGTCATCCCCGTCGTCGCGACCACGACGCCCACCGGATTCGTCGCGAAGCTCGGCCCCGTGCCGCCGGGATAGCTCATCGTCAGCTCGACGCGCGGCAGCGTGTCCACGCCCGCGAGGTCGAACTCGCTCCGCGGCCCGAAGCGCCGCACCGGCGCGAAGAAGAACTCCGGCCCCTGGTTCGCCACCACGCCGAGCATCCCCATGTCGCCGGTGCTGAATCCCCCCGTGCGCTGATAGAGCTTGCGCGACTCGCGCGCCGAGAGGATCCGGTCGTCCATCACGACCATCACGCCCTTCGCGACGGCCTTCGGCGAGGCCGCCGTGCGCACCGCCGCGAGCAGATTGATCGGTCCGTCGGGACTGATCCCCGTCGCCGGGCGCTGCGCGCCGACCACCACCACCGGCTTCTCCGAGCGCACCGTGAGGTACAGGAAGAACGCCGTCTCCTCGAGGCGGTCGGTCCCGTGCGTCACCACGACCCCCGCGAGGTCCTCACGCTGGAGCACCTCGTTGATCCGCTTCGCGAGCGTGACCCACATCTCGGGCGTCACGAGCGTGCTCGCCACGTTCGAGAACTGTTCCGTCTCGACCTGCGCGAACCGCGCGAGTTCGGGCACGCTCGAGATGATCTGCTCGGCGGTCAATGTGCCGGCACGGTACGCACCGAGCGTCCCCGGCGCGTTCTGCACGCCGGCGATCGTGCCGCCGGTGGCGATGAGGAGGACCTTCGGCCGCGGCGTCGTCGGCACCGCGGGCGTCGCCGGCACCACGGGCACCGGTGCGGGCGCGCTCGTGGTGACCTGCGCGCACGCGGGCAGCGCGATGAGCGACAGGAGCAGCCCGCAGGCGGCCGGGCGGGAACGACGGAGCGAGAGGAGCACGGGACGGGTCCGGGGGGAAGCCGTGAGGTGTCGCACGGCGCGTGACACCTGTCACACGCACGCCACGAAACTATCCTTCACGTTCGGCACCCACCAGCGTCGAACCGACATGATCTCGCACTCCCGTCCCTGCTCCGCCGTGCGCCGCGCCGCCGCCCTCGCGATGCCGCTCGTGCTCATGCTCGCCATCACGACCGCGTTCCCGGTGCCCGCCCACGCGCAGCAACGCACGCTCCGGCACGAGGGCCGCGCCCGCACCTATGTCGTCCGCGCGCCGAGCGGCATCACGCGCACGAGCGCGCCGCTCCCGGTCGTCGTCGTGCTCCACGGCGGAGGTGGCAACGCCGCCAACGCCGAGGCGATGACGGGCTTCACGCGACTCGTCGAGCGCGAACGGATCCTCGTCGTCTATCCCAACGGCAGCGGCACCTTCAAGTCCAAGCTCCTCACCTGGAACGCGGGGCACTGCTGCGGCAAGGCGATGGAGGAGCGCCGCGATGATGTGGGGTTCCTCGACGCGGTGCTCGACGCGGTGATCGCCAGCTATCCGGTCGACCCGCGGCGCATCTACGTGACCGGCATGTCGAACGGCGCGATGATGGCGCACCGCGTCGGGCGCGAGCTCTCGCACCGCGTCGCGGCGATCGCGCCGGTGGTCGGCGCCGTCTTCGGTGACGAGAGGCCCGCCGCCTCGCCGGTGGCCGCGATCATCTTCAATGGCCTGCAGGACGAGAGCGTGCCGGCGCAGGGCGGGCTCGGCACCGGCATCGGACGGCGGGCGTGGGACGGGACACCCGCCCGGCCGAACCTCGACCAGGGCAACTACTGGGCCGGCGTGAACGGGTGCACCAGTTCGCCGCACGCCACCGATGACGGGCGGACCGTGCACTGGACCTGGACCTGCCCCGCCGGACGCGCGGTCGAGCTCCTGCAGCTCAAGGACAACGGGCACGCCTGGCCGGGCGGACGCGCGGGATCGCGACGCGGCGACACGCCGAGCACCTCGCTCGACGCGACCGAGCGGATGTGGCGCTTCTTCAAGGCGCATCCGCGTCCCTGAGCGTCCGCGGTGGCGATAGGGTATGGTTCGACATGCCCCGGCCACCCGATCGCCATTCGCCGCACGCGTTGACCGGCCGCCGATGATCCGGCGTCTGGTCCGTGGCCACGCCGCGCGCCGCCCCCCGCCCACCGCCGAGGACGTCTACGCGGGCCCGATCCGCGGCGAGTTGCTCGGCGCCGAACGCCTCGCCGAACGCGCGCGTTCGCTCGCCACCGAACAGCGGACGATCACCGAACGACGCAAGCGTCGCCTGATCGAGCGCCCCGCGCGCCTCCTCACCCGCCTGGCCCAGACGCGGCACATCCTCTCGGATGCGCGCGACCGTCTCGCCGACGTCGCCCAGCGCGGCGCCGACATCGGCCCCGCCGGCGACTGGTTCCTCGACAACTACCATGTCGTGCGCGAGCACGCGCTGCAGGTGCACGAGAGCCTGCCCGAGGGCTACTTCCGCGAGCTCCCGCTGCTCACGCACGGCACGCTCGCCGAGTACCCGCGCGTGTACGACATCGCGATCGCGCTCATCTCGCACACGGAAGCGCGGATCGACCTCGACAACGTCGATCTCTTCGTCGCCGCCTTCCAGGAGCGCGAGGAACTGTCCCTCGGCGAGCTCTGGGCGATCCCGGCGATGCTCCGCCTCGGTCTCCTCGAGAGCGTGCGCCGCATGACGCTGCGCACGCTGCAGCGACTGGACGAGATCGAGTCGGCGGACGCCTGGACGCGCCGCATCGTCGGCGAGGCGGAGGCCGGGCCGGGGCCGCTGCGCGACGCGCTCGCCGCCTTCGTCGAGGCCGGGCATCCCCTCACGCCCACCTTCGTCTCCCGCCTGCTGCAGCAGCTGCGGGCGACCGCCACCGCGGTGCCGTCGCTCCTGGGGATCGAGCAGTGGTTCGCCGAGGAGGGCGTCGGTCCCACCGAGGCGGCGACGCGCGCCGCCGAGCGACTCGCGCTCACGTCGCTGGTGATGGCGAACAGCATCCGCAGCCTGCGGAGCATCGGCCCGCGCGACTGGAGCCGCTTCGTCGAGCACCAGAGCGCCGTGCATCGCGCGTTGAGCGAGGACCCCACGGGCCACTACCCGCGCATGACGTTCGCGACGCGCGACAGCTATCGCCACGCGGTCGAGCGGATCGCGCGCCACGCGCCCCTCACGGAGTCCGAGGTCGCCGCGCGCGCGGTCGCGCAGGCGCGCCTGCACCCGCACGACACGCGACGCGCGCACGTGGGCTACTGGCTGGTCGACCGCGGCGTGGACGCGTTCGAAACGCACCTCGGCTACGCGGCGCCGCTCGGGGTGCGCGCGAGTCGCCGGCTGCGACGCCATCCGGACCTCGTCTACGGCACCGGCGTGAGCGTGGGTGCGGTGATCGCGCTCCTGCTCCTGCGACTGCTCGCCGGGCCCACCGAGGGCACCATCTGGCTCGCGATCTCCGCCGTCGGCTTCCTGCTCGGCTTCGACCTCGCGGTGCACGCGATGACGCAGGCGGTCACCGCGTTCCTGCCGCCGCGCCTGCTCCCGCGGCTCGACTTCGCGCGGTCGGGGGTGCCCGCCGACTGCCGCACGGCGGTGGTCGTGCCGACGCTCTTCGCCACGCTCAACGAAGTGGAGGACGCGCTCACCGGGCTCGAGGTGCAGTATCTCGCCAATCGCGGGGCGCACCTGCACTACGCACTCCTCAGCGACCACGCCGATGCGGCGACCGAGACGCTGCCGACCGATGCCGCGCTGCTCGCCACCGCGGTGCGCGGCATCGCGGCCCTGAACGCGCGCTACGCGCCCACGACGCACGACGCCTTCTACCTCTTCCATCGGGCGCGCCGCTGGAATCCGCAGCAGGGCGTCTGGATGGGCTGGGAGCGCAAGCGCGGCAAGCTCGGCGAGTTCAACCGGTTCCTGCGCGGCGGCTCGCCGGAGGCCTTCTCCGCCGTGGTCGGCGACGTCGCGGTGCTGCGCGAGGTGCGCTACGTCGTCACGCTCGACGCCGACTCGGTGCTGCCGCCGGACCAGACGCTCGCGCTCGTGGGGACCATCGCGCACCCGCTCAACCGCGCCGTCTTCGATCCGGCGCGGAGCCGCATCGTCGAGGGGTACGGGATCCTCCAGCCGCGCGTCAGCGTCTCATTGGCCAGCGCGCATCGGTCGCGCTTCGCCGCGCTCCATTCCGGGCATCCGGGCGTGGACCCCTACACGACCGCGGTCTCGGATGTCTATCAGGACCTCTACGGCGAGGGGAGCTACACCGGCAAGGGCATCTACGATGTGGACGCGTTCGAGACGGCGACGCACGGCCGCTTCCCCGAGAACGTGCTCCTCTCGCATGACCTGATCGAGGGCAACTACGCGCGCGCCGGCCTCGTCACCGACATCACGGTCTTCGACGACTACCCCGCGCGCTACCTGACCTTCTGGCGCCGGCGACACCGCTGGATCCGCGGCGACTGGCAGCTGCTCCGCTGGATCGGCCCGAAGGTCCCGGGACCGCAGGGGCTCGAGCGCAACCGGCTCTCGTTCATCGCGCGCTGGAAGATCCTCGACAACCTCCGGCGCAGCACCGTCGAGCTCGCCCAGCTCCTCTTCCTCCTCGCGGGCTGGCTCTGGCTGCCGGTCGATCCGCTGGAGTGGACGCTGCTCGGCCTGCTCGCGATCGCCGCGCCCTGGCTCATCACGCTCGTCGTCGCGGTGGGCGGTCCGCCGCGGGCGAGCTCGCGCCGCGCGTACTATCAGGCGGTCGGGCGCGATGCGGTGATCAGCGCGCAGCAGTTCGCGCTCGCGGTGATCTTCCTCCCGCAACAGGCCTGGCTCGCCGCCGATGCGATCGTCCGGACGCTCTGGCGACTGCTCGTCTCGCATCGCGCCCTGCTCGAGTGGCAACCGTCGGCGCACGTCGAGCTCGACCCGCACCGGGCGCTCTCGCGCGAGTGGCAGCAGATGTGGCCGGCGGCGCTCCTGCCGGTGATGCTGCTCGCCTATCTCGCCGGGCGCGCCTTCGGGCCCGTGGGTCCCGCGCCGGCCGGGAGCTGGGCGCTGATCCTCCCCGTCGCGCTCCTCACGGGGCTCTGGGCGGCGGCCCCCCTCGTCGCGCACGAGATGAGCCGGCCGCGGCGGCGGCGCATCGCGCCGCTCGACGTCGAGGATCGCGCCACCGCGCTCGAGTATGCCCGAGCGCACTGGGCCTTCTTCGCGCGGTTCGCCGACGCCTCCACCGCCTGGCTCGCGCCGGACAACGTGCAGGAGGATCCGTACCGCGTGGTCGCGATGCGGACCTCGCCGACCAACATCGGCCTCCAGCTGCTCGCGACGGTCACCGCGCACGACCTCGGCCTGATCCCGCTCGAGGAGATGACGCAGCGGCTCGAGCGCGCCTTCGCGACGATCGCGCGCCTGCCCCGCTGCCGCGGGCATCTGCTCAACTGGTACGCGCTCCCCGACCTCACCGTCCTCGACCCCGGCTACGTCTCGACGGTCGACAGCGGCAACCTCGCGGGCCACCTCATCGCGTTGCGGCAGGCCTGTCGCGGTCTCGCCGAAGGTGCGGAGTTCGCCTCCCCCACGCTCGCCGCGCGACTCCGTGCGCTCGAAGCGGCCGCCGAGCGGCTCGTGCACGAGATGGACTTCACCTTCCTCTACGACGAGGACACGAAGCTCTTCCGCATCGGATTCAACACCGCGACGCACCAGCTGGACGATTCCTCCTACGACCTCCTCGCGTCCGAGGCGCGACTCGCGAGCTTCGTCGCCATCGCCAAGCATGACGTCGGGCCGGAGCACTGGTTCCATCTGGGGCGCACCCTCACCCGCGCGCATGGGCACGCCGCCCTCGTCTCGTGGAGCGGCTCGATGTTCGAGTACCTCATGCCCCTGCTCGTGATGCGCGCCTTCCCGGGGACGCTGCTCGCGCTCACCTACGAGGGGGCGGTGGGCCGGCAGCAGCGGCACGGCGAGGACCGCGGCGTCCCCTGGGGCGTGAGCGAGAGCGCCTACCACCTGCGCGACCGCCACCTCACCTATCAGTACCGGGCCTTCGGCGTGCCCGACCTCGCGCTGCAGCGCGGCCTCGCGCGGGACCTCGTCGTCGCCCCCTATGCCTCGGCGCTCGCGCTCATGGTCGATCCGGCGGAGTCGATGCGCAACCTCGGCGCCCTCGAGCGCCTCGGCGCGCTCGGCGACTTCGGCTTCTACGACGCGCTCGACTGGACCCGCCCTCCGGCGGGCGATCCGTTCGCGCTCGTGCGATGTCACATGGCGCATCACGTCGGGATGACCCTCGTCGCGATCGGCAACGCGTTGCTCAAGCAGCGCTGGCAGCAGCGCTTCCACGCCGACCCGCTCGTGCGCGCGGCCTCGCTCCTCCTCGACGAACGCGTCCCGCGCCGCCTCGACTTCCAGGAGCCGCAGCCGGCGCTCCCCACGGCGAGCGCCTCGAGCGAGGTGCCCGAGGGGCCGGTCGTGCGCGAGTACCGGACGGCCGACACGCCGCGGCCGCATGTCGCGCTGCTGGGCCACGCGCCCGTGACGGTGATGGTGACGCACGCCGGTGGGGGCTACACGCGCAGCGGCGGACTCGCCGTCACGCGCTGGCGCCCCGACGGCACGCGCGACGACACCGGGCAGTTCTGCTACGTGCGCGACCTCGGCAGCGGCCGCGTCTGGTCCTCGGGGCACCAGCCGACCGGCGCGATCGCCGACCGCTACCTCGCCTCGCTCGCGACCGACCGCGTCACCATCGAACGCACCGACGGCGCGATCGATACCTGCACCGAGATCGTCGTGGCACCGGAGGACGGCGCCGAGGTGCGCCGGGTGACGGTGACGAACAACAGCGCGCAGGCGCGCGAGGTCGAACTCACGAGCTACGGTGAGATCGTCCTCGCGTCGCGCGCGGCCGATCGTGCGCATCCGGCGTTCGGGAACCTCTTCGTCGAGACCGAGTGGCACGAGTGGTGCCATGCGCTCACCGCCACGCGGCGTCCCCGCTCCGCCGACGAACCGACCGTCTGGTGCGCGCACGTCGCCGATGTGGGGCCGCACCGCGTGGGCGCGGTCACCTACGAGAGCGACCGCGCGCGCTTCCTCGGTCGCGGGCGGTCCACGCGCGACCCGGTGGCGCTCGCGCCCGGCGCCACGCTCTCCGGCACCACCGGGGCGGTGCTCGACCCGATCTTCGCGATCCGCGTCCGCCTCCAGCTCGCCGCCGGCGAATCGGGCGCGGTCGCCTTCTCCACCATCGTCGCCGCCTCGCGCGAGGAACTCTTCGCCCGCGCCGACCGCTACCACGGGGCGCACGCGGCGCGCCGCGCCCTCGACCTCGCCTGGACGGCGACGCGCATCGAGCTGCGCGAGATGGGCGTCACCGCCGCCGACGCCGCGGCCTGCCAGGACCTCGCGAGCTACATCCTCTTCCCCGACAGCGTCACGCGGGCGCCGAGCCTCGGCCTCGCGCGCAACGACGGCTGGCAGCAGGCGCTCTGGGCGCACGGCATCTCGGGCGACTTCCCGCTCGTGCTCGCGACGATCGACTCCGCCGAGGGACTCGCGTCGTTGCAGCCCCTGCTCACGGCGCACCGGTACTGGCGCCTGCGCGGCGTGCACGTCGACCTCCTCATCGTCACCAACGAGCAGCAGAGCTACCTCGAGGCGCTGCGCGAGCGGATCACGGCCATCCTCACCACGGCCGGCGGCGCGGCGGTGCTCGATGCGAGCGGCGGGGTGCACCTGCGGAATCGCGGCGCGCTCGGCGTCGCCGACTTCGACACGATCGGCGCGGTCGCGCGACTCACCATCGCGTGCGACGGCCGGACGCTCGCGCGCATCGTCGCGGACGTCGTCCGGATGACCGACGTGCCGGAGACGCGCGAGGCGGCATGGCCCGCCGCCGACGGGCTGGCGATGCCGCTCGCCCCGGCACCGCTCGATCCGCCCCTGCGGTTCGACAACGGGATCGGCGGGCTCGCCGACGGCGACCGCTATCACATCCGCGTCGCCGGTGACCGGCGTCCACCGGCGCCGTGGGCCAACGTGATCGCCAATCCGCGCGGCGGGTTCGTCGTCTCCGAGAGCGGCGGCGGCTTCACGTGGGCGGCGAGCAGCTACTTCCATCGACTGACGCCCTGGTCGAACGACCCCGTCACCGATCCGGTCGGCGAGGCGCTCTACCTGCGCGACGAGGAGACCGGCGAGTTCTGGAGCGCGACCCCGGCGCCCGTGCGTCACGGCATCGCGTACACCGTCACGCACGGCTTCGGCGAGAGCGAGTTCCGGCACGAGCATGGCGGGCTCGCCGCGGTGCTCACGCTCGGCATGGCCGGCGAGGAGCCGGTGAAGCTCTCGCGGCTCCGCCTCACCAACCACGGATCCCGCGCGCGGCACCTCTCGCTCACCTCGTACGTCGAGTGGACCCTCGGCACGCTGCGCGAGCAGACGCAGCATCGGGTGCGCACGCGCTTCGACGCCGCGACGGGCGCGGTGCTCGCCGACAACCCGTTCGACCCGCAGTTCGCGTCCTGGGTCTCCTTCTCCGCCATGAGCGCGCCCGTCACCTCGCACACCGGCGACCGGCGCGAGTTCATCGGCCGGAACGACGCCCTCGCATCGCCGGCCGCGATGCGCCGAGCGGCGCTCGGCGCCCGCACGGGCCTCGGCGTCGATCCGTGCGCCGCCCTCCGCGCCGAGGTGACGCTCGCCCCGGGCGAGTCGCGCACGATCGTCGTGCTCCTCGGGGCGGCACCCGACGAAGCGCGGGCGCGCGCCCTCCTCACGACCTATCGCGACGTCGGCGCCGCGGAGCGCGCGCACGCCGGGAGCGTCGCGGCCTGGGACGAGCGCCTCGGCGCGATCACGGTGCGCACGCCCGACCCCGCCTTCGACGCGCTCGTGAACCGCTGGGCGCTGTATCAGACGCTCGCGTGCCGCATGTGGGCGCGCTCGGCGACCTACCAGAGCAGCGGCGCATTCGGCTTCCGCGACCAGCTGCAGGATGCGATGGCGCTCGTGCACGCCGAACCGGGCCTCGCGCGTGCCCACCTGGTGCGGGCCGCCGCGCGGCAGTTCCCCGAGGGAGACGTCCAGCATTGGTGGCACCCCGAGAGCGGTCGCGGTGTGCGCACCCGCTTCTCCGACGACCTCGCCTGGCTGCCGTACGTGGTCGAGCACTACGTGCGCGTCACCGGCGACCGCGCGGTGCTCGACGAGGAGGTCCCCTTCCTCGCGATGCGGCGGCTCGAGCCGCACGAGCACGAGATCTACGACCTGCCGCACGTGAGCGAGGAGCGCGCGTCGCTCCACGAGCACTGCCGCCGCGCCCTCGCGAAGGCGTGCACCGTGGGCGCGCACGGCCTGCCGCTCATCGGGACCGGCGACTGGAACGACGGCATGAGTCGCGTCGGCAAGGACGGTCATGGCGAGAGCGTGTGGCTCGGCTGGTTCCTCGTCACCGTGCTGCGCGCGTACGCGCCGCTCGCCGACGCGCGCGGCGGTGAGGCGGATCGGACGGATGCCCGCACCTACCGCGCGCAGGCCGATCGCTACGTGGCGGCGGTGGAGGAGTCGGGCTGGGACGGCGCCTGGTATCGCCGCGCCTTCTTCGACGACGGCACGCCGCTGGGCACCGCGACCGCGCTCGAATGCCGCATCGACTCCATCGCGCAGAGCTGGAGCGTGATCAGCGGCGCCGGCCGGCCCGATCGCCAACGCCTCGCGATGCAGTCGCTCGAGGAGCACCTCGTCGATCCGGACGCGCGGCTCATCCGCCTGCTCACGCCCCCCTTCGACGAGATGCCGCACGACCCCGGCTACATCAAGGGCTACGTGCCCGGCGTGCGCGAGAACGGGGCCCAGTACACGCATGCCGCCATCTGGGCCGTCCTCGCCGCGGCGATGCTCGGCGACGGCACGCGGGCGATGTCGTGGTTCACGCTGCTCAATCCCTTCACGCACACCGACACCCCGGAGGGCGTCGCGACCTATCGCGTGGAGCCGTACGCGATCGCGGCCGACGTCTACACCGCCCCCGGAGCGGTGGGACGCGGCGGCTGGACCTGGTACACCGGATCCGCGAGCTGGATGTACCGCGTCGGCATCGAGGCGCTCATCGGCGTGCAGCGCACCGGCGACCGGTTGCGCCTGGAGCCCTGCGTGCCGCCGGAGTGGCCGTCGCTCACGGTGTCGTACCGCGTCGGGACCTCGCGCTACGAGATCGAGGTCGCCTGGCCGGGCCTGCTCCGCACGCAGGGCGCGATCGTGACGGCTGACGGTCGCCTGATTCCCGACGGGTGGATCCCCCTCGTCGATGACGGCGCCGTGCACGTGGTCCGCATCGTGCCGAGCGGGACGACGCCCGGCGAGGTAATGTAGGGGACCACCTTCCGGAGTCCTGCGTGCGTCTCGGTCGTCTCGTCCCTGCCCTCCTGCTCGGCGCGAGCGCGCCGCTCGCCGCCCAGCAGGCCTCGCTCGTGTACACGCTCGGCCGCGACACCATCGCCATCGAGCAGTGGACGCGCACCGCCTCCGCGCTCACGGGGGAGATGGTGCAGCGCTCCGGCGCCGCCGTGGCCCGCGTGCAGTATCGCATGACACTCGGCCGCGACGGGCGCCCCACCGGCGGCGCGATCGTCCGGCTCAACGCCGACGGCACGCTCCCGGCCAACGCGCCGAAGGAGACGCGCTTCAACATCACCGCCGACTCGATCGTCCGCGAGGTCGTGTTCGCCGACAGCACGCAGCGCCGCGCCTTCGCCGCCAAGGGCGCGATGATCACCTTCCCCGTCTTCGTGTACGGGCCGATGGAACTGCTCGCCGCGGTGAAGCGCGCGGGCGGCAATGCCGACTCCA
This sequence comes from Gemmatimonadota bacterium, assembly GCA_016714015.1. Classification (NCBI taxonomy): domain Bacteria; kingdom Pseudomonadati; phylum Gemmatimonadota; species Gemmatimonadota bacterium. The sequence goes on along the minus strand of JADJNZ010000004.1, from coordinate 415,835 downwards.
TCCCCGCGCTCGGCGCGGCCGGCGGCCTGGGCTACACCGGCCTCGCGGCCGTCTCGAGCGAGGGCGGGCGCACCACCCTGCGCCAGCGCGGCGGTCCCTACGCGATGGTGATGGCCTTCGATGCGCGCGACCGGCTCCTCACGTTCGACGGCTCGCTCACGACGAACAAGGCGATGGCCGAGCGCGGCAGCGGCGGGTTCGATCTCGCCGCGATCGCGCGGACGATGAAGCCCACCGGGACGCTGTCCGGCCGTGCCGACGCGCGCGCCGCCTTCGGTCCGGGCGGGATGGTGATCGTGGACTACGGCCGGCCGCAGGTGCGCGAGCGCACCGTCTGGGGTGGCACGCTGGTGCCGCGCGACAGCATCTGGCGCGCCGGCGCGAACGATGCGACGCACCTCTTCACCACGCGCACGCTCACCTTCGGCGACGTCACCCTCGCGCCCGGGATGTACACGCTCTGGGTGCAGCACACCGCCGCGGGGACCTGGCTCATCCTCAACAAGCAGACCGGCCAGTGGGGCACGCAGTACAACGCGGTCAACGACCTCGGCCGCGTCGCGCTCGAGCTCAAGCCGACGACCGAGCATGTCGAGGAGCTGACCATCACGCTCACCGCGCTCGGGCCGGCGCGCGGGCAGTTCGCGCTCGCGTGGGGCGATCAGGTGGCGAGCGTGGCCTTCGGGGTGAGCGCGGCGCGTCCCTGACGCGCCACGCGGGCGGGACGGCTCAACGCCTGAGCCGTCCCAGCCCGAGTCCCACACCGAACGACACCGCCTGTCGTTCCCCGAACACCGTCGCGGCGCGGAGCACCACGCGCCGCTCGACGTCGAACGCGAGGTCGAGTCCCGCCTCGAGCGTCGGATCGACGATGAACTCCTTCGCCGGCGCGCGGTCCCCGAGTCGCAGGTCCGCGGACGCGCCGACGACCACGTACGGCGCCGCCCACACCGAGCCCGATTGCCACGAGGAACTGCCGGCGAGTCCAACCGGCAGCGTGAGGAGCGAGTAATCGCCGGCGCTGAGCGCCAGCCCGGCCTGCCAGTCGAGCTCGATCGCCCATGGCGCGGTGCGCCGCCGGAGCGGTGACTGGAAGTCGATCCCGCCGAGGACGGCGCTGCGGCCACCGGCGCCCTGCCCTCCGCCGGCACGCAACCGGAACCCCGTGGGCAGCGCGGGCATCGCCCACGTCACGAGCATCGCCCCGGCGTCGCCCGGATAGGCCGCGTGCTGCACCCAATGCACGCCCATCCCCCCCGAACCGTGCGGCGAGACGAGCCGCGGGCCATCCGGCGCGACCTGCGCGAAGGCCGATCGCGGCGAGAGCGCCGCGAGCACCGCCAGCGCGATCAGCATCACGATGATCGTCGCGACCGCGAACTCCAGTCTGGACGCGCGCATCAGTTGGGCGCCCGCACGCCGGGCGCATCGTAGCTGCGGTCGCGACCCATCACCGCCCCGTGCAGGTCGAGGCCCTGATTGGTGTGCCGCGCGACCCACTGGCGGATCGACCCCGGGAACGGATCGGGACTGCCGCGCCGCCCGAGCGGGTCGGTGAACCAGACCGTCGGGCCCCCGGCGTTGTCGATGTGGTTGCCGTTGATGTCCACCACGCGCCGCACGCCCTTGAACGGCGAGCGCGGATCGTTCCAGGCGACCGAGTCGGCGAGCCCCGCGCAGCGACCGCGCCCGCGGATCGCCGGCTGGTAGCAGAGATCGATCGGCCGCGACATCGACCGGTCGGTCGAGGCCGCATCGTAGTACCGGCTCGGATCCATCACCTGGTAGTAGGGGCCGAACGCGACGAGCCAGTGGCCGTCGGCGCGACGGAGCGAGGCGCTCACCTCCCAGTTCTCATGGAGGATCCCGTCGAAGTGCGGGTTGTTCGGGCTCTCGGCGATCCGCTCGGCGACGCACAGGCCGTCCGGGAGGCGACGGATGCCGCCGCCATCGGGCGAGTTGGGCGGCGTCGGCAGGCCGGCGGTGATGGGACGCTCGCGGTCGCAGTTGGGGATCAGCTGCCCCGGCGTGCCGATCGGCGTGAGCAGCGTCGCGCTGAACGCGGTGCCGTCGGTGCAGCGGATGTGGTACGCGACCTCGTGCAGGTTGTTGGTGAACGCGTCCGGCGAGTGCGTCCCCTGATGGAGCTTGGTGAGCACGTCGCAGGTGACGGTGAAGGTGGAGGTCCCGGTGTTGCCGACCTCCATCGTCATGTCGTTCTCCCACTCGATCTTGTGCCCGACGTGATCCTCCACGCGCGCGGCGCCGAACCCGCTCTCGACGAGATGCTGGTTGGCGTAGCCGAACGGCACGTCGCCGATCTCGCGATAGAGGTCCGAGCCGCGCGGGTCGCGCCCATGCTCGTGCCCGAAGTGGCAACCGGTCGCCGGATCGACCGCCGGATGCCAGGTCGGATAGCGCAGCCCGTCGGGCCCGACGACGCTGAAGGCATCGTGCTGCTCACGGGTGCACGTGTCCGTGCCGGACGGGCTCCAGACCGAGTACGCCTGACCGAATCCGATCTCGGCGACCTGGTCGAAGCGCGGCGACGCGAGATCCGTCGAATCGCAGGCGGCGAGCGCGGCGAGCGCGAGCATCAGCGCGCGAGGGACCGGATGGGGACCACGGGACATGCGACTTCCTCCTCCGCCACGCACGCGTGGCCGATTCGGGAGCCGGTGACCCTTCGCAGGGCCTGACACGCTCCGTGATTGGATCTCCTTCGACCTTCCTCCTTCCGCCTATCTCCGCCGCAGCTGCACCGCCATCCTGATCGCGCTCAAGCCCACGTTGTCCACCACCGTCACGCTCTCGTTGCGCAGCTTGCCGAACGCCGCGAGGTCCATCGTCAGCACGTTGCCGGCCACCCACGCGCCGGCGAGCGGCACGTCGTACCCGATGCCGACCGAGGCCCGCGGCGCGCCGAACGTGTAGTCGCTCGCGCGATAGCTGGTCCACCCGGCGCCGCCGAGCAGGTACAGCCGGCTGCGCGCCGAGGGCTTCATGTGCGCGACGAGGCCGATGCCACTCGTCATCTCGCGCACCCCGACATCGCGGTACGTCCACCGCGACAGTTCGAGTCCCACGCGCAACGTGGGCGACGCGTACGCACCGAGCGCCCCGGTGATCACCGCGCCGAGATCACGGTGCGCCGAGCAGATCGAACAGGCGAGCCGCGAGCCCGCGCCGCCGAGCGTCACCTCGTACCAGAGGCCGGCATTGGCGGGCGCGGCCTGCGGCGCCGCCTGCGCCACGGCGCGCGATGGGGCCACCGCGAGCGCGACCGCACCGAGCAGCAGCGCGAGCCGTCGTCGGTAGCGATGCGGGGATCCGTGGCGGGAGGTCATGCGGGACATCCTGCCCCCCGGGACGCGCACCGGGCAATGCCGCTCTCACGATGTGACGGTCGCCCTCAGGGCGGCGCGCCCCATCCGCGCAGGATCACCTCGAAGTCGTTCGCGCGGAGCGCGTGGAACGCCGGGTTCAGCACGTCATTGTCCCAGCGCGGGTCCATCGTGCCCGAGACGTACAGGTCGCTGCCGTTGTCCGCGACGATGAGCCCGTACGTCTTCATCGCCTGGAAGATCCGCTGCACGCCGGCCGGGTAGCCGCTGATGTCCACCGAGGCCTTCAGGCGGAGCCGTGCACCCATCGGGAGGGCGCCCGTGGTCGACCCGGCCTCGTGCGACGCCGGCCAGACGTAGCCGTTGGTCGCGCGCACCGTCACGCGGAAGGCGTGCGTGATGGGCGCGTTCCGCGCGAACTCGTCGTAGCGCACGAGGCCGGGGAAGATCGCGAGTCCCGCCGCATCGGCCGAGGTCCACCCGTCGGGGCGGCGCGCGTTGCTGCCGAGATCGAACACCGCCCCCGACCCGGCCTCCCATCGACCGTTCCACCGGGTCGCCCAGGTCTCGAACAGCAGGTTGCGGTCGCGGTCGACGAGGATCAGGTGCCGGTCGCCGCTCGTCCCGCCACCGGCGACGCCGCCTTCGATGAAGTTCGCGCGCGTGCGCGCGGCGCGCGGGATCGGGAAGCCGGCCGCTGCGCCGGGCGCCCCGGCGTCGCTCTGCGCGCCATAGAGCACGTAGGTCACCGGCGACAACGGCTCCGCATCGCTCACGCCGATGTACGGGATGCCATACGGCGGCGGCCCGAAGTCGGGATGCATCTGCCGGTTCGCGCCCGGATTCGCGAGCGTGCGCGCGGAGATGAAGTGGATGAGCGTGTCCGAATCCGGATCGACCGGCGCCGACGCGACGCTCACGTTCCACCAGTTGTCCGCGGGGAGGAATGTCCGCGCCGAGAAGTCCTCGAGGAGGATCGCGCTGTCGGCGCCCACCGGGCCCGGCGATGCGGGCCCGTCGTCCCCACCACCGCAGGCGGCGACCGCGAGTCCCGCCGCGGTGACGAGCGTGCATGCGAGGCGCCTCATCGCGCCGCTCCGAAGCGAAGGATGGTGTGCGCGCCGGTCTCGCGATCGATGCCGATCGCCGCGATGCCGTCGAGCGAGAGGTACGGCGTCGGCAGCACCGCGATCTCGCGCGGCACCTCGACCACCGCGCGGAACCGCCCATCGGCCTCGAAGACGTCGAACACGCTGCGCGCCTCGCCGCCCGGCACCCAGCGCCGCACCCAGATGCGTCCATCGACGCCCGCATACACGGCCATGTACGGCGGATAGACCTCCGGCAGCTTGAGCGCCCACACCTCGGGCGGCGCCCCCTGCACGCGGGTGCGCATCCCGGCGACCGAGTCCACCCGCGCCTTGAGCGCCGCCAGGCTGTCGCGTCGCTCGGCGGCGGGGATCCGCACCGGCGCCACCGCGCGCGTGAACTCGCGCACGACCTTCCCCGCCCGGTCCACCTCGCGGATGCGATACGCCGCGCCATCCCCGAGCAGCAGCGTGCGCCGCGGCGTGACGTCGTAGACCGGCAGCGGTGCGAACGGCACATGGTTCAAGCCGCGCAACATGCGCCCCGAGTTCGCGTCGATCGACACGCGCGCGTACATCGCCGGTGCGCCGGGGAAGCTCGGCACCACGAGCGAATCGCGCACCGCACCGTCGGCGCCGAGCACGAGGAAGCGACCGGTGCGCGCCTGCGCCGGGTCGCGCATCACCACGTTGAACTCCGGATGGATCAGCGCGCCATCGGCGGTGAAGCGCGAGGCGCGATCCGACATCCAGTCGCCCATCGTCGGCCCCGGCGCGCTCGCCTCGTACCGCGTGAGCCGTCCCGTCGCGGGATCCGCCGCGAACCGGCTGATGCGCGTCACGTCGCGCACCCAGAGCCGTCCATCGGGCCCGACGACGAGACCCGTGGGGCTCGTGAACTCGCCCGGCCCCTCCCCCTTCCGTCCGATCCCGCGCAGGGATCGTCCGAGCGAATCGAACACCCAGACCTTCGTGGCGCCGCGATCGGAGACGTACACCGTCCCCGCGCGATCGACCGCGATGCCCGAGAGCACCCCGAGGGACTCGGCGACCGCGGCACCGCCCTCGGCGATCTCCCACCGCAGGCGGAGGCGCAGCGTGTCGGCGCGCGGCGCGGTCGACTGAGCGCCGAGGGGACCGGCGAGGAACGCCGCGCAGAGAGCAGCCCGATGGTGAGCGCGCATCAGTCGCGGCGGACGACCCGGCCCGGCTTGAGCCCGAACCGCTCCATGCGCCGGTAGAGCGTGCTGCGCGTGATCCCGAGCTCCGATGCCGCTTCGGCCATCGTCGCGGCGCGCTGCACCACCTCGATCAACCGCGCATCCTCGGCGTCGATCGCCGACGTGTGCACGTCCACCGTCCCCGCGTACGCTTCGCGGATCGCGTGCGGAAGGTGCTCCACGCGGATCTCGCCGGTGGTGAGCTGCAGCATCCGGCGGATGACGTTCTTCAACTCGCGGACGTTCCCCGGCCAGTGGTACGCCTGCATCGCGTCGTACACGGCGGGCGCGACCATCGGGCTGAGCCGGCCAAGGTCGCGCGCGCCGGCCTCGAAGAAGCGCCGCGCGTAGACACGCACCTCGCCGGGCTTGAACGGGATCCCTTCGCTCCCCGACGGCAACGCCGCCCCGTCGAGCACGAAGCACCCCCCGACCACCAGCTGCCCCTGCAGCACCGGATACCAGGTGGCGGCCTTCCGGTCGCCGATCGCGACGGGGACGGCGTTCTCCTTCGAGAGGCAGCCGTTCGCATGCCGCACGAGCACCGCCAGCGCATCCACCACCGGCGGCGCCACGCTCGGCGTGAAGGCGAGCACATGCCCGCCGCGATCCACCGCGATCACGCCGTCGCCCGCGTAGCGCGACGAGAGCTGCTGGAACGACTGCAGGATCGCGAACCGCCGCTCGTACTCGCGCGCCGTGAGCGTCTGCTCGATCGCGACGCCGAGCGCGATGGCGAGGTTGAGCGTGTGCGGATGCGCCGACTCGCGGAAGCCGCTCAGGTCGAGCACCCCGGTGATGCGCCCGGTCGCCGGGTCCTTGATGGGCACCGCCGCGCAGTGCCACCGGTGCCAGCGCTCGACGAAGTGCTCCGCGCCCACGATGTGCGTCGCGGCACCGGTCGCGAGCGCGGTGCCGGGCCCGTTGGTCCCCACCGCGCGCTCGCTCCAGTCGCCGCCGGGACGGAAGTTGATCTCGGCCAGTCCTTCGAGCGCCGCGGCGTCGCCTTCGGCGGCGAGCATGCGCGCGTCCTGGTCGAAGAGCGTGAGGATGTGCCCGTCTCCCGCGCGCATGGTGCGGTGCCGCGCGATCGCCTCCGACGCCACGCCGTACCAGTCGGTGTGGACCGTCGCGTCCTGCACCGCGCTCTCGTCGAGCACGACCGGGGCCGCGTCGAGGTCGGGACGGATGCGCGCCGCCAGGCTCCGCTGCCAGCTCGTCCGTACCACGTCACGGACACCGCGCGCGGCCAGCAACGTGCTCGCGGTGCGCCGCGTGCCCACCAGCGCACTCCACTGCGCCGCCTGCTCGCGCTGTGCCGCCGACTCGTACGGGATCGCGTCCGTCTGCTGCATCGCTTCCGCTCCTGTGCCGGGCGTCCGGGGCCGCCGCGGGAATGTCCGCTCCCCCGCTACGCCTCGCAAGCTGGGGCCGTTGGGGCGCGACAGAAGGTCCGCGGGACAAATGTCGCAGGCCGATTGACCCCCTTGCCGGGCCGGTCCTACCCTCACGCCACGTTCCGCGGCACCTCACCCCCTTCAAGCGAGAGTTCCGAGATGGGCACCATCACTGCACCGAGCGGCACGGCCACGCTCCCGGCCAGCGCCTCGTCCTTCGCCTCGACCATCCCCATCCGCGCCCGGTACGAGAACTGGATCGGCGGCGAGTACCGCGCCCCGGTCCGCGGACAGTACTTCACGAACATCTCGCCCATCACCGGCCAGCCGCTCTGCGAAGTGGCCCGCTCCACGCACGAGGACGTGGACCGCGCGCTCGACGCGGCGCATGCCGCCGCGGTCTCCTGGAACGTCACCTCGGCGACCACGCGCTCGATCATGCTCAACCGCATCGCCGACCGCATGGAGGCCAACCTCTCGTCGCTCGCGTTCATCGAGACGATCGACAACGGCAAGCCCATCCGCGAGACGACGCACGCCGACCTGCCGCTCGCGATCGACCACTTCCGCTACTTCGCCGGCGTGCTGCGCGCCCAGGAAGGGACCGCGGGCGAACTCGACAACGACACCGTCGCCTATCACTTCCACGAGCCCCTCGGCGTCGTCGGCCAGATCATCCCCTGGAACTTCCCGCTGCTCATGGCGGTCTGGAAGCTCGCCCCCGCCCTCGCGGCCGGGAACTGCGTGGTGCTCAAGCCGGCCGAGCAGACGCCGGTGAGCATCATGGCGCTCATGGAGCTCATCGCCGACATCCTGCCGAGCGGCGTGGTGAACGTCGTGCAGGGCTTCGGCGTGGAGGCCGGCAAGCCGCTCGCGTCGAGCCCGCGCATCGCCAAGATCGCCTTCACCGGCGAGACCACGACCGGCCGCCTCATCATGCAGTACGCGAGCGAGAACCTCATCCCGGTCACGCTCGAGCTCGGCGGCAAGAGCCCCAACATCTTCTTCGCCGACGTCATGGAGGCCGACGACGACTTCTTCGACAAGGCGCTCGAGGGCTTCGCGATGTTCGCCCTCAACCAGGGCGAGGTCTGCACCTGCCCCTCGCGCGTGCTCGTGCAGGAGTCGATCTACGACCGCTTCATGGAGCGGGCCGTCGCGCGCACCAAGGCGATCGTCGAGGGCAACCCGCTCGACGCGGGCACGATGATCGGCGCCCAGGCGTCGAACGACCAGCTCGAGAAGATCCTCAGCTACATCGACATCGGGAAGAAGGAGGGCGCGAAGGTCCTCACCGGCGGCGCGCGCCGCGTCCACCAGGGCGAGCTCAAGGACGGCTACTACATCCAGCCGACCATCTTCGAGGGCCACAACAAGATGCGGATCTTCCAGGAGGAGATCTTCGGCCCCGTCGTCTCGGTGACGAAGTTCAAGACGCAGGCCGACGCGCTCGAGATCGCCAACGACTCGCTCTACGGCCTCGGCGCCGGCGTCTGGACGCGCGACATCAACACCGCGTATCGCATGGGCCGCGCCATCAAGGCCGGTCGCGTCTGGACCAACTGCTACCATGCCTACCCGGCCCACGCGGCCTTCGGCGGCTACAAGCAGTCGGGCATCGGCCGCGAGAACCACAAGATGATGCTCTCGCACTACCAGCAGACCAAGAACCTCCTCGTCAGCTACTCGCCGAAGAAGCTCGGGTTCTTCTGACCGTGCCCGACATCTCCCGGGTCGGCATCACCCCGGAAGCGACGGCCGTGCTCCGCCAGCTGGTGGCGGAGCACGGCCCGGTGCTCTTCCATCAGTCCGGCGGCTGCTGCGACGGCAGCGCGCCGATGTGCTATCCGCAGCGCGAGTTCAAGGTGGGCCAGCGCGACGTCCACCTCGGCGACGTGGACGGCACGCCGGTCTACATCGGCGGGGCGCAGTTCGAGGTCTGGAAGCACACGCAGCTGCTCATCGACGTGGTCCCGGGGCGCGGCGGCGGCTTCTCGCTCGAGGCGCCGCTGGGAGTCCGATTCCTGACCAGGTCGCGGGTGTTCGACGAGGCGGAGCGGGCGTGGCTCGACGCCTGTGCGATCCCGGGGCGTCCGCCAGTGTGACGCACGACCTATCCGGCGGCCGTCTCAAGGGGCAGTTTCATAGGATGCGATCCTTCACGCCCCGTGCGACGGCCGTCGGTCTGCGCCGCTTCGCGCTCGTCGGTCTCGGTCTCGTCCTCTCGGTCCTCTCGTGCGGTCGTGAGGTCACCGGCCCCGGCGGCGTCCGGCTGGCGCGCAACATCAGCTTCGTCGGCCAGTTCCCCGGCGCCCTCGCGCATGTCGCCGAGGGCGCCGGATCGGTCGTCGCGTTCGACCGGATCCGGGTCGTGCTCCGTCGCAGCAACGGCGCCGTCGCGATCGATCGCCTCGTGCAGTTCGCCGCCGGCGTGGACAGCGTCGCGCTCGACCTCCGCGTCCCGTTGCAGGGCAGCAGCACCGAAGGGGAGCCGCTCGCGCTGAACCTCGCGTACCTGAACACCGCGGGCGACACCGTCTTCCGCGGCGGTCCCGTGAGCGTGCTCGCCGTGCCGCAGGGGTCGAGCAGCGAACCGCCGGCCGAGGTGCCCGTCCCGCTCACGTATACCGGCCCCGGCGCGACCGCCGTCTCGGTGCAACTCTTGCCGGACACGATCAACGTGCTCGCGGGGGCCCCGTTCGCCTTCGTCGCCATCGCCCGCGACGCGCAGGCCACGGTCGTCACCGCGCCCATCGTCTATCGCTCGTTGGACACGTCCCGGGTCGTCGTGCCGGCGATCGCCACCGCCGCCGCGCTCGCGCGCGAGCCGCGCGGCATCGCGCGCATCACCGCCGAGCTCGCGGCGGGCAGCGCACCCGACACCGCCGTCGTGATCATCGTGCCGCGCGCCGGCGCGCTCGTCGCCATCGCCGGCGGGGCGCAGTCGGCCACCGCGGGGGCGTCGCTCGCCGACTCGGTGCGCGTCCGCCTCCTCGCCACCGACGGCCTCGCGCTCGTCGGCGTCCCTCTCACCGTCTCCGTCACCACCGGCGGCGGTGCGGTCTCCACCGACACCATCGTCACAGACGCGGCGGGCGACATTCGCTTCGCCTGGACCCTCGGCGCCACGGTCGGCGCGCAGAGCGTCACCGTGCGCGCCACCGGCGTCCCCGATCTCGTCGTCACCGCGACGGCGAGCGAGCCGCCGCTCGTCGCCACGCAACTCGTCATCACGCAGCAGCCGTCGGCGGCGCAGGTGGTGGGCGTCACCCTCGCGCCGGCACTCCGCGTCGAGGCGCGCGACGCGGTCGGTGTGCCCGTCCCCGCCTTCACCGATTCGGTCACCATCGCGTTCGGCGAGAACCCCGGCGCCGGCACGCTCTCCGGCACGCTCCGGGTCGCGGCGGTCAACGGCGTCGCGACCTTCCCCGGCGTGAGCATCGGCGCGGTGGGCTCGGGCTACACGCTCGTCGCGAGCGCGGCCGGACTCGCGAGCGACACCACCACGAGCTTCGACGTCGGCAGCGCCGGCCCCGCCGCGCTCACCGTCGTCAGCGGTGATGCGCAGACGGGCTTCGTCTCACAGGCGCTCGCGTCCCCGATCGTCGTGCGCGTCACCGACGCGCTCGCCGCGCCGAGCGTCGGCGCGACGGTGACCTTCGCGGTCGTGTCCGGCGGCGGGGCGCTCACCGGCACGACGGCGACGACCAACGCCAACGGCGAGGCCGCGCTCGGCAGCTGGACGCTCGGCGCGACGCCGGGCGCCAACAGCATCACCGCGAACGTCGCGGGGGTCCCCGCGCTCACGCTCACCGCGACCGGCACCCTCCCGCCGCCGGCGATCGTTCTCGCCGTCGCCGGCTCCAACGTCGTCGGCTTCGAACGCGCCGGCACGCTCAACGTGCAGCTCCTGCAGCCCGCGCCGGTCGGCGGGCTCACCGTGACGCTCGCGAATCAGGCGCCGGCGGTGCTCGACATCGCGCCGCCGGGCAGCGTGGACTTCACCGCCGGCCAGACGCTGCGCACGATCGCGCTCAGCGGCCTCACGATCGGCAACGCGACGGTCGTCGCCACGGCGCCCGGCTACGCGCCCGACACGCTCGTCGTGCCCGTCTCGCTCAACCTCATCTCACTGCCGCCGTCGCTCACCGTGCCGCTCGCGCAGACGACGACGCTGCCGGTGCAGATCTCCACGCCGGCACCGGCCGGAGGGGCGGTCGTGAAGGTCGTGAGTTCCGACCCGGCCATCGCGCGCCCCGCCGTCGACTCGGTCATCATCGCGGCCGGCACGTCGTCGGTGAACGCGACCATCGAAGGGCTCGCGCTCGGGACCGTGACATTCACCGCCAGCAACCCGAACTACGCGCAGGACGTGAGCACCGTCCGCGTGGCGGCGGAGCTCGCGTTCACCGCGACCACGGCCGCCGCGAACGCGACCTTCGGCGGCGTCGCGACGGTCCGGCTCGAGAGCGGCGGCACGCCCGTCGCCGCGCCGGCCGGTGGCATCGCGCTCGACTTCACGTCGCGCGACGCGACCTGCGCCGTCGCCCCCGCCACCGGCACGATCGACGCCGGTCTCGTGAGCACGAACGTCGCGCTGAGCTACGGCGGCACGGCCGCCCTGCCCTGCAGCACGCGGATCGTCGTCTCGGGTCCGATCGGCTTCGTCACCGACAGCATCACGGTGAACATGGCGATCGCGCCGACCTTCACCCGCGTCGCCTCCACGCTCGGGCATGGCCTGCAGCGCAACATCGGCGCGTCGCTGACGGCGGCCAACCATGGCGGCGTCACCGTCCGCGTCACGAGCCTCGACAGCAGCATCGTGCTCGTCTCGCCGAGCGTCTCCGCGGCGGGCACGGGCTCGTACGACACCGTCATCCTTCCGGGCGCGACGTCGATCCCGCTCGTCATCAGCGCCATCCCCACCGGCCGCGTCGCGGACACGATCGCCGTGCGCCTCGAGGCGCCCGGATTCGTCACGCACGTCTTCAACGTCACGGTCTTCCAACCGGTCTTCCAGCTCACCGGGCTCGACGTCGCGACCAATCCGGCGGCGATCGACGACGCGGTCTACGTCAGCATCGGCACGCCGTTGACGCCCGCCGGCACGAGCATCTGGAACGCGGATGACGTGCGCGTGGGTGGCGGACCGATCGCCGTCTCGTTCCTCAACGGCGCCCCGGGGATCGCGACGCTCGTCACGTCGGCGCGTACCGCCGACTCGGTCGTCGCGCTCATCGCCGAAGGCGTGAACACGACGCCGACGACGGTCGCCGCCGGCGGCGTCGCGGTGCGTCCCCTCGCGACGGGCACGGCCACCATCAGCACGCTCGTGCCGGGCTCGCGCGCGCTCACCGCGGCCAGCGGCACGGTGACGATCACGCAGGCCGCGCTCACGCTCGCCGCCGACTACCTCGGCTCCGGCCTGCAGCGCGCGCGGACCATCTCGACCCCGTCGGCGCCCGCGCCGGCCGGTGGCACGCCGATCACCATCACCGCGGCCAGGACGGGCCTGGTGCAGTTCGCGCCCAACGCCACCACGGCCGGCGTCGACACGCTCGTCGTCGTCGTCCCCGAAGGCCAGACATCGGCGAGCTTCTACGTGCAGGCCGCCGACGGCATCGCGCAGGACAGCGTGGTGCTGACCGCGACCGCGCCGGGCTTCACCACCGCGACCGCGATGCAGCGCGTGTGGGCGGCCGTCTATGCGTTCTCCGGACTCAACGCGAGCGGCACGCCGCTCACCGCCGACGATGCGTTCTTCGTGTCGCTCGGATCGCCGAACTCCGCGGCCGGCACCTCCATCTGGTCGGCCGATGACCGCCGTGCCGGCGCCCCGCCGCTCGACGTCAGCATCGTGAACAGCACGCCCGCCACCGGCACCCTCGTGCGCACCGGCCCCGTGCTCGCCGACTCGGTCGTGGTGCCGATCGTGCCCGGGGTCTCGAACACGCCCACGTCGGTCGCCGCGGGCGGCGTCGCCTTCCGCTATCTCGCCGCCGGCACCACGCAGGTGCGCGCGACGATCCCCGGCGCCGGCATGCGCGCCCTCGCCGGCGCGACCGCCACCGTCACCGTCAACTCCACCGCGCTCACCCTCGCCAACGATTACATCGGCTCAGGGCTCCAGCGCTCCCGCACGGTCGGACTCTCCGCGCCTGCGCCGGCCGGCGGCGTGCCCGTCACCATCACCGCCGACCGGCTCGGCGTCGTGCAGTTCGCGCCCAACGCGACCACGCTCGGCACCGACACGCTCGTCGTCACCATCCCGCAGGGCGCCACCACCGCGAGCTTCGTCGTCCAGGGCGCCGACGGCATCATCGCCGACACCGTGCTCCTCTCCGCGACGAGCCCCGGCTACGCGTCGGGCAGCGGCGAGCAGCGCGTCTGGCAGGGCGTCGTCGAGTACAGCGGGCTCCTCACCGCGATGACCACCCTCGCCGCGGACGATCCGTTCACCGTCACCGTCGGCACGCCGGTCTCCCCGGCCGGCACGCAGATCTGGTCCGCCGACGCGCGCCGGTTCGGGAGTGCCCCGATCACCGCGACGGTCACGAGCGCGACCTCGACCGTGGCGCAACTCGTGTCCACCGCGCGCACGGGTGACACCGTCACCGTGGATTTCGCATCAGGCCAGCGCACCACGCCGACCACCGTCGCGCTCGGCGGCGTGGCCGTCCAGCCGCTCACCACCGGCACCACGGTCATCAACGTCGAGGTGCCCGGCTTCCGCAACGTCGCCGGCGCGCTCGGCACCACCGTGACCGTCACTGCGCCGGCGCTCACGCTCAACGCCATCACGAACGTCGGCGCCGGCCTCCAGGTGGGGGCGAGCGGCAGCCTGAACGCCGCGCAGCACGGCGGGATCGACCTCGTCATCCGCAGTTCCAATCCGGCGCTCGTGCGCGTCTCCGCGTCGGCGACGGTCGCCGCGACCGACTCGATCGTCATCCCGCTCGCCAACGGCGCCGCGAGCTTCTCGTACATCGTCGCCGCCGAGGATGGCGTGACCGGCACCGCGAGCATCACCGCGAGCGCCGTCGGCTTCACGCAGGATGTCGCGACCGTCACCGTCGTGCCCTCGGCGATCCAGCTCAATGGCCTCGTCGCCAGTCGCACCGCCTTCGGGGCCGACGACGTCTTCCAGGTGCAGGTCGGCATCCCGCTCCCCAACAGCACCGCACTGAACGTGACGCAGGCGCGGCGCGCGGGGGCGGCGCCGCTCGTCGTGACGCTCAGCAGCGCCAATGCGGCAGTCGGCACCCTCGTCACCACCGCGCTCGTGGACGACACCGTCACCGTCGAGATCGTCGGCGCGTCCGCCGTCTCCCCGACGTCGGTCGCCACCGGAGGCGTGGCGATGCGGTATCTGTCCGCCGGCACCACGGTCGTGCGCGCCACGCATCCGACGCTGCCGACCATGAGCACCAACGGCGTGCAGACGGTCACCGTCACCGCACCGACCGTCACGCTCGCCGCGATCCCGACCGTCGGCGCCGGACTCCAGGTCGCCGCGACCGGTTCGCTCAGCGGACTCCAGCACGGCGGCACCACCGTCGTGATCCGCAGCAACGACCCGAGCCGCGTGCTAGTCGCGCGCAACGCGACCGAACTCGCGAGCGACTCGATCGTGATCGCCGTCGCCGACGGCGTCACCGCGTTCAGCTATGTGGTCGCCGGCGTCGAGGGCACGACCGGCGCGCCGACCCTCACCGCGCTGGCGGTCGGACACACCGCCGGCGTCCAGACCGCGACCGTCGTCGCCCCGCGCCTCGACATCAGCGGACTCGTCGCCTCGCGCGCCGCGGGCGGTGCCGATGACGCCTTCGCGGTGCGCGTCGGCATCCCCAACGCGACCAACGCGACGCTCACCACCACGCAGTCGGTCCGCTTCGGTGTCGCGCCCCTCACGGTCACGCTCACCTCGAGCGCTCCTGCGGTCGGCACCCTCACCACGACGGCCCTCACCGCCGGCACGCTCACGGTGCAGATCCCCGCCGGGGCTTCCGTCTCCCCCGCCACCGTCGCCCTCGGCGGCGTCGCGTTCCGGTATCTCACCGCGGGCACGAGCACGGTGCAGGTCTCGCACGCGAGCCTGCTCGCGGCGACCACGGCCGGAACGGTGACGGTCACCGTGACGCCATGACGAGGCCGCGGCTGTAACGCTTCGTTCTACCGCTGGAATCAATTGATAGAGGCCGCCGGCACCCGCCGGCGGCCTATATCGTTCCATGACAACGAGTTGTCCGACACGGGTAGGACGGCACCAAGGTTGCCTAGTGAAGTATCGCCGGATCGAGCGATCCAGCCCCCTTCACTACCTCAGCCCCACCGCCGATGCGAAAGCTCGCTGCCCTGCTCGCCGTCACGCTCATCCTCGCCGCCTGCAACGATGTGAGCTCCACGTCGCCCGATCTCTCGAGCGCCTCCTCGTCGGCACTCGCCAAGGGTGCCAGCGGCGGCGGTGGCGGCACCACCACGCCGGTCCCGCAGATCCTCCCGACCACCGCCCCCGCCCCCGGCGTCCTCCTGCGCGAGTCGTTCGGCCAGGCCGACCTCCTCCGCCCCCACGGCGGAAAGGGCACGCTCCGCGAGACCTACATCCACACGACGATCGGCGGCTTCTGGCTCGAGTGGCCCGGCTCGAAGAACGCGCAGTGGATGACCCCCAACGGCGACCAGACCTGGAAGATCGCCGCCTGCACCGACGACCCGTACGAGACGCTCCCCGCGCCGCTCCAGCTCACCTACGGCAACGGCTGCATCTCCTCCGAGTGGTTCGACGCGGTCACCGAGTACCCGGCGGCGCTCCAGCCCTTCCGCGCCCCGTCCACCGCGTACGAGGTGAGCATCGACACCTGGGTCGCCCCGATCCCGGGCGCCTACATCGGCCTCGGCTTCACCAACTCCAGCATCCTCCTCAGCAACCTCGCCACCTCGGCGCCCATCTGGATCCGCATGACCGATCCGCTCGACGGCGGTGACCTGCAGTACGAGCTCCGCACCAACGGTATGTCCGGTCCGGTGCTCGCCACCGGCCGCGGCGGCGTCTCCGGCTGGGATCCCATCGCGCTGCGCTATGACCCGGTCGCGCAGACGGTCACGCTCCGCGTGAACGGCGAGACCATCGGCACCTACCCGTTCACGATGGCCCCGCCGCGCTACGTCGGCTTCGAGGGCGTCGGCGTGCTCGACAACTTCGTCGTGCGGCAGTAACGGACGCTCGTCCGGTCGAAGCGAGAGGGGCGGCGCCGCATCGCGGCGCCGCCCCTCTCGTCATCGCGTCGTCGAAGACGCTCAGCGCGGGCGCGCGATGGGGTTCGTCCGCCGCCCCGCCGCTTCGTCGAGCGCCTCGGTGATGTCCGGCGCATGGTCGGTGTACTCGCGCTTCCCCTTCGCCCGCTCGCTCGCCGCCGAGGCGGTGAGCTTGGTGCCGAGGGCCTTCGCATCGGCGGTGCGCCCCTGCGCCGTCGCCGCGCGCATGCCGAGCGAGAGGCCGAGCAGGTGCGTCGGCTGTGCCTTGAGGATGGTGTCCGCCTGCGCGCGCGCCGCCGCGGGGTCGCCGGCCGCGAGGCTGATCAGCCCGAGATCGTAGCGCCGGTGCTCATCGAGCGGCATGAGCGCGGCGAGGGCGTTGATCGCCATCGGCGCGAAGAACTCCACCGAGTCCTGCTGCCCCGCCGCGGCGAGCGCCATCACGCGATTGAACAGGCGATCGACGCGCTCCTCGGGCGAGAGCGACGAGATGTCCGGCGCGGCGATGATCGACGGGTCCTGCGCGAACGGGGCGCCCCCGGCCGCGACCGCCGCCGAGGCCGGCGCGCTCCGCGTGCCGATCACGTAGCCCACGCCGACGAGCATCAGCGAGGAGAGCACGAACCAGGGCACGAGCGTCGCGAGGCTCACCATCACCGCGCCACCCGCGGGCGCCGGCGCGCCGGCGGCGGGTGCCGACGCCGCCGCGGTCGCGTCGAGCGTGTTGCCGCAGTTGGCGCAGAAGCGCGCGTTGGGCGTGAGCGGGGTGCCGCAGTGCCGGCAGAACTTGGGGGTCGCCATGACGTTCGAGGTCGCGAGAAGGGGTACGGCGGAGACGCGCGGGGAGCGATGCGCCGCGGCTAGCGCGGCGCGCCGAACTTCGTGTCGATCGCCACGCCGCACGACTGCAGGAAGGCCGTCGGGAGCTCGCCACCGGCGAAGACGAACACGAAGTCGTTCTCCACCACGACGTCCGCGCCCTTGATCTCGTCACGGTACCGCACCTCGGTGCGCCCGATCTCCTGCAGCGTCGTCTTGTAGAGCACCTCCACCTGCCCCGCCTGGATCGCCTTGTCGATGCGCGAACGGTTGGCCGGCTTGAGGCGCGCGAACTTGTCGCCGCGATACGAGAGCTGCACCGTGTTCCCCGGCTGCGCCGAGAGCGCGAGCGCCGCCTCGATCGCCGAGTCGCCACCGCCGACGACGATGATCCGGTCGCGGTTGTACGCCTCGGCCTCGGCCAGATGGTAAAGCACCTTGGGCAGCTCCTCGCCCGGGATGCTGAGCTTGCGCGGCGTGCCGCGGCGGCCGATCGCGAGCACGACCCGCTTCGCGCGGTACATCCCCTGCCCCGTGAAGACATCGAATCCGCCGTCGCGCGCGACCACGCGATCCGCGCCCTCCTGCGTGTTCACCGTGAGCCCCGACTTGTGGACGATGTCGCCCCAGATGTCGATGAGCCGCTCCTTGATGATCTCCGGCCCCGTGAGCCGGCCATAGCCCGGCACCGAGAGCGGCCGCGTCATCACGAGCTTCTTGCGCGGGAAGAGCCGCACCGTGCCGCCGATGTCCTCGCGCTCGATCGTCGTGAGGCCGAGCCCGCGCTCCATCGCGTAGAGCGACGTCGCGAGCCCCGCGGGACCGCACCCCACCACCAGGATGTCGGCCGCTCCCGCCTCGTTGGAGATCGACCCTTCCTTGATGATGTTGTCCACCACCTGCTTCCCCTGCTCGAACGCGTTGCGGATGAGCCCCATCCCCGCGAGCTCGCCCACGATGTAGAGCCCTGGCACGTTCGACTCGAAGTTCCCCTTGATGCGCGGCAGGTCCACGCCGCGCTTCGACGTGCCGAAGACGAGCTGGATCGCGTCCACCGGGCAGCTCCGTTCGCAGAGCCCATGCCCCACGCAGCAGGCCGGCTGCACCGGATGCGCCTGGCCGTTCTTCATCACCAGCACGTCGCCCTCGGGGCAGACGTCGATGCAGCTGCCGGTGCTGATGCAGCGCGTCACGTCGACCACCGGATGCAGCGTCGCCGGTTCGTCGAGCCCCAGTTCCTTCGCCTCGGCCTCGGCCTCCTCGGCCACCCGCTCCTGCCGCCGCGAGCGCAGGATGAACGGCGTCATGATCCCGCCGATGAGCACCACGGCGATGCCGTAGAGGAGCATCGTCTCGTCCATCAGAACCGCACCTCGAAGCTCGTGAAGACCGTCGTGCTGGTCATGTTGTGGCCCACGCGCTCGGTCACCTGCAGGATCCCGTTGATCCGGTCGCCGAACGGCTTCCAGAGCCGGAAGTCGATGCCGTGGGTCTGCATCGTGTACGCCGGCTGCGTGACCGAGTAGAACTGGTAGCCGCCACGCAGGCGCGACTGGCCCAGGCGGTACTCGAACGAGGGGCTCGCGAGGAGCCCGGAGCCGCGTCCGTCGTCGAACCAGCTCGTGTGGAAGGCGAAGGTCCCGGCGCCGATCGCACGCGGCACCGAGACGGTCGCGCCCGCCGCGGTCCCCCGCTGGTCGCCGCTCGGGTCGTTGATCGACGCGTTGAAGTCGACGTAGCTCCCGTTGGCGAGCGACATGCTGAAGCCGGAGGTGAGCCGTTCGCGCCGCGTGAAGGCGGCGAGGATCGTGGTGTCGAGCGGCGAGAAGCGATCGCTCACCGCGGTCGCGTAGAGCGTCCCGCGCGGACCCGCGGGCAACGACAGGCGCGTGACGAAGCGCGAGATCCCCCAGCGCCCCATCGCCGTCGGCGGCGTCGCCTCGAGGTCCTGCGAGAGCGAGAAGCGCCCCACGCGCAGGTGCACCGCGAGGTCAGCCCCCGCGCGCCACTGCGTCCGGTCCTTCGGCATCGTCTGCGTCACCGCGAAGTCGGTGATGAGGTCCATCCGGCCGCGCGTGTGCCGCGTGCCGACGAACGCCGCGGCCTTGGGGCGCGTGAAGGTGATCTCCTCGTTGCCGCGCTCGGGCTCGAAGCCCGCCGCCACGCCGGCGCTCACGCCGCGCCCGTCGCCGAAGCGCACGCTGGCGCCGTCCCAGAAGGCGCTCTGATGGTCGAAATCGGAGTAGAAGCGACCCATGGTGAGGCGCGCGGTGCCGATCGAGCGCTCGAGCCGCGCCTCGTAGACGCGGATGCGCGTCGAGCGGTCCCACACGCTCGTCGGTCCCGTGCGCTGCTGCGCGCGCATGCTCAGGCGGAAGCGCGTCCGGTCGCCCGAGACCATCGTGTTGAACCGCACGGCAGGCATGCCGATGTCGCGCGTGGTGCGGATGGGGTCGGCGCCCAGGCCGACGGTCTCGCTGTGCGAGCCGTACATCTCCAGGGCCACCGCGCCATCCACGCGCGGCCCGCTCGCCACCGCCGGCGGAGCGCGCGGGCGGGTGGCCGCCATCGCGACAGGCGCGGGCATCCCCGTCACCGCGTCGCGGGGACGGGCCGAGATGAACAGCGTGTCGCCGCGCGTCACCGGGAACGGGGTGCCAGCGAAGGTCAGCACCGAGCGCGTGCGCGTCGCGGAGACGACCGTCAGTGCCCCCACCGGCGCGGCATCGGCGCGCTTGCGTACCGCGACCGTGTCGCCGGTGACGACGCCCGAGTCGGCGCCGACGCTCAGATAGACGTTCGCCCCCGCGATCTGCACGACGACGGTCGGCCGCGGGGCCTGTGCGTCGAGCGCACGGGCACCGAGGACCCACAGCACCGCGAGCAGCACGCGGCGCATCACGCGCGGCCGTTCGTGTGGCACGAGTAGCAGCGCGCGCTGTCGTACGAGTACCCCGACCGCCCCGAGTGCTTCGCGTTCATGCTCGTCTGATTGTGCTCGTGGCACGTCAGGCAGGTGAACGCCTTGTAGTCGCCCGGGGTCGTGTGGCAGGTGGCGCAGCTCGCCCACTGCCCGCGGTGCGCGCCCGAGTTGATCGGGAACTCGTTCGCGTGATTGAACGTCGAGCTCCAGTTGTTCTGCGTGTGGCAGCTCGTGCAGGTCTGCGGGAACTGCTGCGCGGCATGCTCGCGTTGCCAGTCGGGGAGATGGCACGAGACGCAGTCGCTGTTCCCCGCCGGCGCCGGCGCGAACTTGAGCGCGTTGCTCGGCTGGATGTGGCACGCCGAGCAGGGCTTGCTCGCATGGACACCCTGGAGCGCGAAGCCGCCGGCGACCGCCACGTGATCGAACGTGGCGCCGCCCCAGCTGTTCACGTTGTGGCAGTCCGCGCAGGTCGTCGAGAAGCCGCCCCCCGCGTGCTCGCGCGCGTACTCGTCCTGGTGGCAGGCGACGCAGTCCTGGTTGGTCGCCGGCGGCGGCGAGAAGGTCAGCGCGAAGCCGGGCGTGGTGTGGCAGGCCGCGCAGCGTTGCACCGCATGCGCGCCCTCGAGCACGTACCCGCCCGACACCGTCACATGGTCGAAGCTCGCGCCGCCCGACCACGAGAGCGTCACGTGGCACTGCGTGCAGTCGCGCGGGAAGCCGCCGTGATCCACGCCCGACGCCGACGCCTGGTCGAGCGCCGCCTGGTGGCAGGCCACGCAGTCGCGCGGCACCGCGGCGAAGACGCCCGCGCGCTCGGTCTTGTGGCACGCCTCGCAGGGCGTGGTGACGTGCGCACCGGTGAGCGGGAAGGCGGTCTTCTGGTGGAGCGAGAGCGACTCGACGTCGCGGAAGTCGTTCGTGTTGTGGCAGCTCGTGCAGTTCTGGCCGAGGTTGCCGCGATGCACGTCGGCGTGGCAGCTCGCGCACTGCGAGGCCTCCACCTTCGGCTCGTCGAAGCGCAGGTCGAGGTGGCAGCTCGCGCAGGTCACGGTCGCGTGCGCGCCGGTGAGCGAGAAACGCGTCTCGCGCGAATGGTCGAACTTCGGGTCGCGGCGGAGCGTCTTCCAATCACTGCCGGTATGACAATCCGAGCAGTCGGCCCCGGCCTTGAGCGGCCCATGCGGATTGGTGGGCATGGGCGTCTGCTGCCCCTGCCCCGCGCGGAACGGCAGCGCGAGCGCCGCCACCAGCATCGCCACCCTGATCGTGCTCATGGACGCCTCGGCGTCGTCGCGCCATGACAGGCGCGACAGGTTGTCTCGAGCGGACGGTACTTCGTGACGGCCGCGCCGTTGAGGCCGGTCGTCACCGTGTGACACTTGGCGCAGGCGACGTTGCGATGCGCCGCATCCAGCGGGTAACGGGTCTTCGCGTGATCGAACTGCGCGACCTTGAACGTCTCCGTCACGTGGCATTCGGTGCAGGCGCGCGTGCCGAACTGCCCCGCGTGCGGATCGACCGTCTTGTGGCACGAGGCGCAGTCGCGCGACGGCAGCTTGAACTGCGGCGGGCCGCCCGGGCGCACCGGCTGATGGCACTGCACGCAGGCCACGGCGACATGCGCGCCGGTCAGCTCGTACGTCTCCTTGTTGTGCCGCGCCAGGTCGTACACGCTCGGCAGCCACCGCGTCTCGTTGTGGCAGTTGGCGCAGTTGGCGCCGCCCGGCGACCGCGCGAAGGTGCCGTCGTGCGCATCCACATGGCAGGAGGCGCAGCTCGTCGCGTTGGGCGCGGGGTACATCGCGCGCAGCTGCGCCGGCGCCCAGGTCATCTTGATCGTCGCCGTCGCGCGCTGACGCGGGTCATGACAGGTCGCGCAGGCGAGCGGCGCGTGCGCGCCCACCAGGTCGAAGTCCGTCCGCGCGTTGTGGTCGAACCCCGACTCGAACCCCGAACGGTTCTTGAGCGCGCGCCAGCCGTCGGTGCTGTGGCACTGCTCGCAGCGCTGCGGCATCGCGCCCTTGTGGTAGTCCGCGTGGCAGGTGGTGCAGGTCTGGGACCGCACCCCGTTGTAGCGCGTCACCGGCTCGGCGATCCCCGGCACCGTCATCGGCTTGTGGCAGTCCGCGCACTCCACCGTGCGATGCTTCCCCGTGAGCACGTACTCCGACGAGTCGTGGTCGAAGCGCGGCGCCTTCTCCCACGTCGCCTCGTCATGGCAGGCGGTGCAGGTGCGCTGGCCGAACTGCGTGCCGTGGACGTTGTCGGTCTTGTGACAGTCCATGCACCCCGTGCCCAGCCCGAGGTAGGTGCGGCCGAGCACGCGGTGCCGCGTCGCGTAGGCGCGCACCGCCGCGTTCACCACGAGCTCCGGCTTGTGGCAGCTGCGGCACCCTTCCTCGCGGTGCGCGAGCCGCAGCTCGAAGCCCGCCTTCTTGTGGTCGAAGGTCGCCGTGTCGAAGCGCACCAGCTGGAAGTCGGTGCCGAAGTGGTCCTTGTGGCACGAGGCGCAGCTGCGGTTGCCGTAGGTGGCGTGCAGACCCTCGCGCGCCTGCACCCGCGCGCGCAGCGTCTCGTGGCACTGCAGGCACTTCGCATTGGAGATGCCCGGCTTCCCCAGCTCGTGGCACTGCGTGCAGTTGCTCATCCCCTCGAGCGACGCGTGCGCCTGCGCGAGCTTGCCCGGCGAGAGCAGTTGGGCCTCCGCCGCGCGCGGCAGGGCGAGCGACGCCACCGCCCCGAGGACCAGGCCGAGCCAGGTCCCGAGGAGCCGCAGGCGTCGCCGCGCGCGCCGCATCAGGTGAACCCGAACCCGAAGAGCGTCGCCACCGTGACGTGCACCGCGACGATCACGAACATCGCGATCGCCAGCGGGAGGTGGAGGATGTGCCAGTAGCGGAAGAGCTTCTGGAACGGCATCAGGTGCGCCATCTGGTGCTCGACCGTGAGCTGCCGCTCGACCAGCCGCAACGCGCGCGCGCGCTGCTGCGCCGTGAGCGGCGCCTTGGCGAGCACCTGCTTCACCTGGCGGACCGTGCGGCCGTGCGTGAGGTCGAACATGAAGGCCGACCAGATCGACGCGAAGAGCCCCTCGTTGGGCTTCGTCGGGGGCGCGGTGATGAGCTTCTCCACCTGTCCCGCGCGCGGTCCCAGGTCCGCCGCGAGTTCATCGAGCAGCTCGGCGCGCTGCACCCGGATCGCCGCGAGGTCCGCGAAGCTCCCCTGCATCGTCTTCGGGATGCGCACGTAGACGTAGCGCCCGAAGATCCCCGAGAGCGCGACGATCGCCATCGACCAGAAGGCGATGGAGACGAGCCCGCCCACCTTGAAGCTCGTGTGCAGCGTGACGAGGAACGGCCCGACCGTGCAGAGGAAGATGTGGAACTCGAGCCAGAACTTCAGCTTCCCCAGTCGCGCGAGCGCCTTGATCCGCTTGCGGGCCGTATAGAGGAAGACCCCTGCCGTGATGAGCCCGAACCCGATGATGCCGTAGCGCAGGCCCAGCCGGCCGGCCGGGCGCAGGTCATCATAGAAGTCGGAGAAGGGGCGCTCCGAGAGGGGGAGCGTGTAGTAGTCCACCCCCATGCCGACGCCCACGACCGCGACGAGTGCCGCGGTACTAAATAGGAAGAGCACCCAGAGCCGGCTCGCGATACGCGGAGGCCGTTCCGTGGGTGCCTTCGGGGGAGCCGCTGCGGTCACCAGTGGAAAGATTGCAGGTGAAGTAGTTTTGCCTGTAAGTAACCCTGAGGGAATCTCGGACATCCATAGGACTCGTGAAATCGGGATTCCCCTTACGGAATACTCTCATGACGAGCGAGGGGTCCTAACGTGAGTGGCGGCATCACGTTGTGATGTTCCAGGGGGTCGCTTGTGACGGCGCGCCCGGACGGTGGTGCGCTCGCCCCCGGACGCCCGTCGTTTGGCGATTTCGGGCGCTCTCCCGGGTCTGCAGGAGGTACCCCCGGGCTGCCCCGGGCCGTCCCGATCCTTCCGCCGAGCTTCCCGCGTCTGGATGGGGCGGATCCATCGAACTCCGGGTCGTTCCCGCGACTCCGACGGACGTTCCCGCGATTGCGTCTCGCGCGCCCGCGATTGCGTCTCACGCGCCCGCGCTTGCGTCTCACGCGCCCGCGGTTGCGTCTCACGCGCCCGCGATTCCGACACGCGCGCCCGCGATTCCGACACGCGCGCCCGTGATTCCGACACGCGCGCCCGCGATTGCGTCACACGCGCCCGCGATTCCGTCACGCGCGCCCGCGAGTCCGTCACGCGTTCCCGCCATTGCGTCACGCGTTCCCGCGCTTGCGTCACGCGTTCCCGCGCTTGCGTCACGCGTTCCCGCGCTTGCGTCACGCGTTCCCGCGCTTGCGTCACGCGTTCCCGCGCTTGCGTCACGCGCGCCCGCGCCTGCGTCACGCGCGCCCGCGCCTGCGTCTGACGTGACCGCGCTTGCGTGGAACGCGACCGTGCCTGCGACCCACCTTCCCGGGACTCCGCCCCACCGAACCTCCGCGGGGGATGCGCCGACACGCGCCGCGCCGCATCTTCTCGCATGCGCCTCACCGTGAACGGCGAATCCCGCGAGTACTCCGGCGATCCCGCCCAACCGCTCCTCTGGTTCCTCCGCGACGACCTCGCCCTCACCGGCACCAAGTTCGCGTGCGGCATCGCCGCTTGCGGTGCGTGCACCGTGCACGTCGACGGCGCGCCGGTGACCAGCTGCGTGACCGCCATGGCCGGGCTGGAGGGCAAGAGCGTCGTCACCATCGAAGGACTCGGCGGCGACGCCGGCGATCACCCCGTGCAGAAGGCATGGGCCGAGGCGAACGTCCCGCAGTGCGGCTACTGCCAGTCGGGACAGATCATGGCCGCCGCCGCGCTGCTCAAGGCCAAGCCGAGCCCGACCGAGCAGGACATCGACGACGCGATGACCGGCATCATCTGCCGCTGCGGCACCTATCCGCGCATCCGCGCCGCGATCCGCGCCGCCGCCGGACTCCCCGTTGCCGTCGAGGGCCGCTGAGATGACACAGCCTTCACATCCCTGGCTGCGCGGCGCCAAGCGCGCCGCCAAGGCCACCAACGAGAGCAGCACCAACAGCACCACCGAGCGCCACGCCGACGACCGCGCGCCCTCCACGCTCGACCGTCGCGACTTCCTGGCGCGCATGGCCGCGAGCGGCTTCGTCATCGCCCTCTCCGCCTCGAGCATCAGCTGCCTCGGCGAGCTCGGCGGCGCGCCCGACTTCGAACCCTCGGTCTACCTCCGCATCAGCGAGGACGGGACCGTCACGTTCATCGTCCACCGCTCCGAGATGGGCCAGGGCGTGCGCACCGCGCTCGCGATGGCCGCCGCCGACGAGCTCGAGGCCGACTGGTCGCGCGTGAAGCTCGAGCAGGCGATCGGCGACGAGAAGTACGGCAACCAGAACACCGACGGTTCCACGAGCGTGCGCGACGGCGCGTGGATGAACTTCCGGAAGGCCGGCGCCGCCGCGCGCCGCATGCTCGAGACCGCCGCGGCCGCCGAGTGGGGCGTGGACGTGAGCGAGGTGAAGGGCACCAACGGCGAGGTGCTGCACCCCGCGACCGAGCGCCGCCTGCCCTATGGCGCGCTCGTCGCGCGCGCGGCCAAGCTCCCCCTCCCCACGGACGTCCCGCTCAAGAACCCCGCGCAGTACCGCTTCATCGGCAAGACCGTCGCCTCGCTCGACCTCCAGGCGATGATCACCGGCAGGGCCGTGTACGCGCAGGACCTCAGCATGCCGGGGATGCGCATCGCCGTGATCCAGCGTCCGCCCGTGTACGGCGCGAAGGTCGCGAAGTTCGACGGCGCCGCCGCCCTCGCCGTGAAGGGCGTCGAGCAGGTGATCGAGATCCCCTGCGCCGACATCCCCGCCGCGTACAAGCCGCTCGGCGGCGTCGCCGTCATCGCGACGAGCACCTGGGCCGCCATCGAGGGACGCAAGAAACTCGCGATCGAGTGGACCGCGAGCCCCAACGATTCGCACGACTCCGCGGAGTACCGCAAGGAACTCGAGGCGTCCGTGCGTGCGCCCGGCAAGGTCGTGCGCGACCTCGGCGACGCCGCCAAGGCGATCGCCGGCGCGGCGCGGAAGGTGACCGCCGAGTATTACGTGCCCCACCTCGCGCAGGCGCCGATGGAGCCGCCCGCCGCGCTCGCGCACGTCGTGGACGGCAAGTGCGAGGCGTGGGCGTGCACGCAGGACCCGCAGAGCGCGCAGTCGACCGTCGCCGAGACGCTCGGCATCGACAAGAAGCAGGTGACGATCAACGTGACGCTGCTCGGCGGCGCATTCGGCCGGAAGTCGAAGCCCGACTTCATCGCCGAGGCGGCGTTCCTGTCGAAGGCGACGAGCAAGCCCGTGAAGGTCGTGTGGACGCGCGAGGACGATCTGCAGAACGGCTACCCGCACACCGTGAGCATGCAGCGCATGGAGGCCGGGCTCGATGCACGCGGCAAGATCGTCGGCATGCTCCATCGCGTCGCGTCACCGCCCATCGGCTCCACCTTCGCGCCGAACGACGAGTACCACTCCGATGGCGAGCTCGCCCTCGGCGTGCTCGACCTGCCGTACGCGATCCCCAACGTGCGCGCCGAGAGCTGCAAGGCCCCGGCGCACGTGCGCATCGGCTGGTACCGGTCGGTGAGCAACATCCCGCAGGCCTTCGCGATCGGCTGCTTCATGGACGAACTCGCGCACGCGGCCGGGAAGGACACGGTGCAGTTCCTCCTCGAGTCGCTCGGCGGCGACCGTGTGATCGACATGACCGCCACCGGCGCCGTGAAGGCGGTGGAGAACTACGGCGCGAAGTGGGAGGACCATCCGAACGACACCAAGCGATATCGCGGGGTGCTCGAGCGCGTGGCGGCCGAGTCGGGCTGGGGCACGCCCCTGCCCCGCGGCGAAGGGCGCGGCGTGGCGATGCATCGGTCGTTCCTGACGTATGTCGCCGCCGTCGTGCGCGTGAAGGTCGCAGCCGACGGATCGGTCTCGGTGCCGCACGTGGACATCGCGATGGACTGCGGCTTCGCCGCGCACCCGGAGCGGGTGCGGAGTCAGTGCGAGGGGGCGGTGATCATGGCGCTCTCGAACACGATGACATCGGAGCTGACGTTCGCGAGGGGGCGCGCGGTGCAGGCGAACTTCAATGACTATCGGGTGGTGCGGATGTCGGGGGCGCCCAGGGAGATCCGGGTGCATCTCGTGGAGTCGGGTGGGCCGATCGGCGGCGTGGGAGAGCCTGGGGTGCCGCCGGTGGGGCCGGCGTTCGCGAATGCGGTGGCGGCGGCGGGCGGCGCTCGTCTCCGTCAGCTGCCGAAGGTCGCCGACTAGTTCTGCAGGGTGCTCACCGACGCGTGAGCGCCCAGACCTGCACCTGTTCGCCGCCGAGCGAGTCGAGCCAGACGCCGGCGATCCGATCGCGGGTGATATCGAACGGTGTGAACCCCGCAGGAAGCCGCGCGCGCCCGACCGGTGACCCCGCCCTGTCGAACACGGTCCATTCCGCGACCGTGTCGGCGAGCGTGACGGTCTCGCGCACCCAGATCGCGCCCTCACGGTCCACGAGGAGCAGGTCGAAGGCGGGGAGTTCGGCCGGGAAGACGTCGTCGTTGGACAGCATGGTCCATTCACGGATGCCGTAGTCGTCGCGGACATCGCGGAGGACGCGCTCGCGGTATGCGCGACGGGTGGCGGCGGCGACAGGTCTTAACGGTCGGTCCACGCGAACGATGCTCGTCAATCCGCCGTGGGGTTCATAGAGCCGCAACTCGCGAGCGCCGCTCGCCACGACCACGACGACTGAGTCGTGGCCATCGACCAGTAGCTTGCGGCCATAGGGTGGTCGCCCGCCGGTGAGGCCACCGCTCGCATTGAGGCGAAGCACGCGCTCGTCCGCCGGATGTCCCCCGAACGCAGCGACGATCATGCCGCTCGCGTCGACTCGCACGAGCGAATCGACACCGGCGACCACACCTCGTTCGACCGGTGCCGGGAGTGGACCCGGCCGACGAACGAGAAGCTGGCCATCGGTGAAGCGCACGATCGGGATGAGCGACCCGAGTCCGAGGGCCGCAAGCGACATCACGGTCGGCTCGAACTGGGTCGTCGGCACTACGGTGACCTGCCTCAGCAGGGCGTCGAATAGCGCGACCATGCTGGTGTCGGTTGACTTCAACATCTGCAGGTGTTGGAACTCGAACGGGCCACGACCCGGCCGCCCGCGCACCTCGATCGTGGTCCCTTGGGTGTCGACCACGAAGAGCTGCTTGCTCGCGTCGGTCGAGAACATGATCCGATCCGCCGAGAGCACGCGGACGCCCGAGATCCTGAAGTACTGCGATGGACCTCCGTCGACTGGCGCGCCGATTCGCACCCTCGGG
Source organism: Gemmatimonadota bacterium (assembly GCA_016714015.1). Lineage (NCBI taxonomy): Bacteria > Pseudomonadati > Gemmatimonadota > Gemmatimonadota bacterium. The sequence goes on along the minus strand of JADJNZ010000004.1, from coordinate 387,373 downwards.
ACGGTCCCGGTGCTCCATTCGGAAGCGCCGGCCGCGCTGGCACCGGGCACGCTCGTGATCCGTACTCCGCTGCTGTCGATGGAAACGACCTCGCTCGGCCTCGACTCGGGCGAGCGACATGCGCCCAGTGCGATCATTGCGCTCGCAAGGCACGCTTCCCATCCGCGGGCGGCACTCATGGCGACACTCGGGCCGAGACGAGGCTGTCCAGGACGCTACGCTGCGGCATACCACGAACCTTGACCTCGTTGACCAACACCACCGGCGTCCCCGTGACACCGAGTTCGTCAGCGACGGCTCGATCGCGCGCCAGTATCGTCGTGGCCGCATCACCGCTCAGACAGGCAAGGAAGGAGGCTGTATCCTCTATCCCCGCTCGCAATGCGAACTGCGTCCACGGCAGCGCGCCGATCGAATCCTGAGCACCGAACAGAGCATCGTGCATGCCCTCGAACCGCCCTACTTGATCCGCGCAGATCGCCGCCTGCGCCGCCCGGGTGGCATGAGGATGGAGATCGTCGATCGGGCGATGCCTGAAGACGAGACGCACCCGTCCCGGGTACCGTGCCAGCACGGCTCGCGCACTCTCCGCAAACTGCCGGCAGTAGGGACACTGGAAGTCTGAGAAGACGACCAACTGAACGGGCGCACCGGCCGCGCCGATGACGGCGCCTTCAGCGCCGTACTCACGCCACTGACGGAGCTCCGATACCAGCGGCACCGGCGCGTTCCGTCGCGCTTCGATCACACGGAATGCGACCGCGCCAAGCGCGACCACGGTCATCGCGACCATGAGTACGTTCACTACGCGATTCGAGATGTTCACGGCGATTGGGGGCTTGGGAGGATCACTCTACGCGGGTCGCGCGCTGGTTGGCGGACCGGAGGCGCGCGTCGTACTCGCCTCCGGTCGCCAGCCGTCAGTCCTCAGGTCTCACCGAGCGGACCGCAGACGTAGTGGCCATCCGTCGCGCACGCATTGCACGACTTCGCGCAGCACTTCGTCTCGCAATCCGCCGGTTCGACGTGCTCTCCATTCGAGAAGCACGCCCCCCCTTCTGCTCGCGCCGTCGAGGGCATCAACAGCATGCCCACGGTCAGGAACGACATCGCACACGTCCAGAGCTTCTTGCGCATTCGATTCTCCTTCGTTCGAGTGACGCACCGTGGACCGGCCGCGGTCGACCGGACGCGTGCGGCCACCGGTATTGGCGGCGCCACAGGATTGGAGCGTGTACCGGCGAACGCAATAGCTGATTCGAGACCCCACAGCAGCGTCTCGCCGTTGCGCCCCTGCCACACTGGCGTTCAGCCGTGCACAAGCTTATCGGGTACCTTCGCGACCCCAGCCGCGATCCAACACGTCCTGCCGCGAAGAATGAGTCGTCGGAAGCAGAGGGTCGAACGTGCGGCCGGCGCCCATTCGCTTCCGCACTCGCGGCGCACCCGGAGCGGATGCGGAGTCAGTGCGAAGGTGCGGTGATCATGGCGTTGTCGAACACGATGACGTCAGCGCTGACGTATACGAGGGCGCGCGCGGTGCAGGCGAACTTCAATGACTATCGGGTGTTGCGGATGTCGGGGGCGCCGCGGGAGATCCGGGTGCATCTCGTCGAGAGCGGTGGGCCGATCGGAGGTGTGGGGGAGCCGGGGGTGCCGCCGGTCGGGCCGGCGTTCGCGAATGCGGTGGCGGCGGCGGGCGGGCGCCGCTCCAGAGGCTAACCGACGCGGAAGAGCTCGAGCGCTCGCCCGTAGTTCCGGTTCAGCGTCGTCCGCATCTGCTTGTTCGCCGGCTTCGCCAGCAGCGGATCTTCATCGAGGAGCCGCTCGGCTCCTGCACGAGCGACCTCCGAGAGCTCTTCGTCGCGCAACGGATCGGCGACGCGGAACGTGGGCACCCCCGACTGCCGCTCCCCGAACAGGTCCCCCATCCCCCTGAGCCGCAGATCCTCCCGCGCGACCTCGAACCCATCCTCCGTATCCAGGAACACCTGCAACCGCAGCATCGCCTCCTCCCCCACATCCCCGAGCAGGATGCAGTAAGACTCCAACCCCGCCCCGCGCCCGACCCGCCCGCGCATCTGATGCAGCTGCGACAGCCCGAACCGCTCGGGATGCTCGATCAGCATCACCGTCGCATTCGGCACGTCGATCCCGACCTCGATCACCGTCGTCGCGACGAGCACGTCGAGGTTGCCATCGCGGAACGCCCGCATCACCGCGTCCTTCTCGTCCGCCGGCATCTTGCCGTGCAGCAGCGCCACCCGGCGCCCGTGCAGCGCCCCGGCGGTGAGCTCCTCGAAGGCTGACGTCGCCGCCTTGAGCGCGACCTTCTCCGACTCCTCGACGAGCGGATAGACCACGTACGCTTGGCGCCCGGCGTCGATCTGCCGGTTCACGAACGCGAACACCTTCTCGCGCGCCGTGTCCGGCCGCAGGGCCGTCGTCACCGGCTCGCGACCCGGGGGGCGCTCGTCGAGCACCGACACGCCGAGGTCGCCGTACATCGTGAGCGCGAGCGAACGCGGGATGGGGGTCGCGGACATGAGGAGCACATCCGGCTTCTCCTTCGCCCCGCGCGCCTCCGAGAGCACGCGCCGCTGGTCCACGCCGAAGCGGTGCTGCTCGTCGATGATCGCGAGCCCGAGCTTCGCGAACTTCGTCCCGTCGGCGACGAGCGCGTGCGTGCCCACGGCGATCAGCGGCTCCCCGGACTCGAGCCGCGTCGCGGCGAGCTTGCGCTCCTTCGCGCTGCGCGAGCCGGTGACGAGCACCGGCACGATGCCGAGCGGGGCCAGCAGCTTGTCGAGCGTCCGCGCGTGCTGCTCGGCGAGCAGCTCGGTCGGCGCCATCAGCGCCACCTGGTAGCCGTTCTCCATCGCGAGGAGCGCGGCGAAGACGGCGACGACGGTCTTCCCCGCCCCCACGTCGCCCTGCAGCAGGCGGTGCATCCGGCTGTCGCTGCACATGTCGGCGACGATCTCGCGCACGCAGCGCACCTGCGCCTTGGTGAGCTCGAACGGCAGCGCCTCGCGGAACCTCGTCGTCAGCTCGCGCTTGTTCACGAACTGGATCCCGTCACGCTTCTGCGCGGCGAGCTGGCGCGCGCGGCGGTGGAGGATGTGGACGAAGAGGAGCTCCTCGTACGCGAGCCGCGCGCGGCCCGCCAGCGCCGACGCGAGCGAGACGGGGCGATGCACGGCCTCGAGCGCGTCGCGCAGCGACGGGATCCCCGCCTCCTGGAGCATCCACGCGGGGAGGTACTCCTCCACCTGCGGCAGGAGCACGTCGAGGTGCGCCTCGATGAGCCCGCGGATCACCTTCACCGAGAGCCCCTCGGTGGCGGGATACACGGAGAGCACGCGCCCGCCGTTCGTCCCGTCGGCATCCTTGCCGAGGTTCACCCACTCGCGCGGGGCGAGCTGACGGCCATGGAAGAAGCGGACGGGGCCGCTCAGCAGCAGCACGTCGTCGGGGTTGATCTGCCGGTCGAGCCAGGGCTGGCCGGGCCATCCGCATTCGATCAGGCCGCTCGCGTCCTGCACGACGGCCTGGAAGACCCGCAGTCCCTTCCGCGTGGGAAGGATCCCCTTGGAGATGACCTTCGCGATGACGGTCGCGTCGTCGCCCACGCGGAGCTTCGCGATGGGGGTAACGGTGCTCGCGTCCTCGTACCGGTGCGGGATGTGGAAGAGGAGGTCGCGCGCGGTGAAGATGTTCAGCCGCTTGAGCAGCTCGGCGCGCCGCGGCCCCACCCCTTTCAGGTACGTGACGGCGGTCTCGAGCGTGAGCCCGATCATCCCTCGAGCAACTCGCGCGCGAAGGCGCCGGCGTCGAACGCCACGAGGTCCTTCGCCTGCTCCCCCGTCCCGATGAACTTCACCGGCACGTCGATCGCCTCGTGCACGGCGAGCACGACGCCGCCGCGCGCCGTGCCGTCGAGCTTGGTCACGACGAGTCCCGTCACCGGCACGGCGTCGGCGAAGGTCCTCGCCTGCTGCACCGCGTTCTGCCCGACGGTGCCGTCGAGCACGAGCAGCGCCTCGTGCGGCGCGCCGGGGAGCCGCTTCTCCACCACGCGCTGCACCTTCTTGAGCTCGTCCATGAGCGCGCCGCTCGTGTGCAGGCGGCCGGCGGTGTCGATGATGATCACGTCCACGCCCCGCGCGACGCCGGCGTCGATCGCCTGCCAGGCGAGCGCCCCGGGATCACCCCCCGGCGCCCCACCGACGAACTCGCTCTTGGTGCGCTCGGCCCAGACGCGCAGCTGGTCGATCGCGCCGGCGCGGAAGGTGTCGCCGGCGCCGAGCAGCACCGACTTCCCCTCGGCGCGCAGCTTCGACGCGAGCTTGCCGATGAAGGTCGTCTTCCCCGCACCGTTCACGCCGAGGACGAGCACGACCGCCGGCTTCTCGGATGGCAGATGGAGCGCCGGATCGCTCTTCCCCGCGCGCAGCGCCCCTTCGACGGCGACCTGCAACGCGCCGAGGAACTGCTCCTGCGTCTTCACCGTGCCGCGCGTCGCCTGGTGCTTCACCGCGTCGACGAGGCGCATGGTGACCGGCACGCCGAAGTCCGCCTCGAGGAGGGTCTGCTCGAGCTGCTCGAGCGATCCGGTATCGACGCCCCCCTTGGCGAGGACGGCGACGTCGGTGAGGGCGACGTCCTTGATCCGCTGCCAGAGCGACTTGCGGGGGGCTTCGTCCTTGCGGCGGAAGAGGAGGGACATGGTCAGGAATCTAGCGCGAGCGCGCGTTCGGTCAGAGCGGGCGAAGCGGGCTGCGGCGGGCCGGTCGCTGTCGTCCATGCCGCAACGAAACGACCAGCAGGTAGTTCGTTCTCGCGAGATAGGTGACGCGGTAGGCGCCCGCGACGATCTCGCGGAGATCCGGCAGGGTCGATCCTCCGGCCAGACGTCCGAGTCGAGGAAAGGAGCGCAATCGCTCGATCGCGTGATCGACCGGCGCGAACCAGTCGTCCACGGCCCTCCCGTTCGCCTGCATCCAGCGTTCGATCTCCAATACTCGTTGCGCCGCGCGGGGCGCCCAGCGAACCGCTAGCGCGAACGCAGCGCTCGCAACTCCTGCTTCAGGTCGTCGTGCGCGACGAGACCACCGTTCCGCTCCGCCTCGAGTCCGCTCACGGCGGCATCGAGGACGTGCACCCGTTCCACGAGGTCATGCCACGAATCGATGTCCACCAGCACCGCCGCACCACGGCCGTGCTGCGTCAGGACGATCGGCTCCTTCGTCTCGCGGACCTGCTCGATGAACTTCGCGGCGTTCGCGCGGAACTCGCTCACCGGCTGGATGGCTCGGGTCGGCTTCAGTCGCTGCACGGCTGTCTCACTGGCGGTATTGTACGATCTATTGTACAAAATCACGTACTCCTCCGCAAGAGACCTGGACCTGAGGAAGCTGCGACCCAAGCGTATCTTCCCGCCCATGGTCCCCCGTCATCGTCTCGCCGCACACGGTCCCGAATTCTCGCGCCTCGCCTACGGCACCTGGCGCCTCCTCAACGACGCCACTCCCCCCACCCCGCAGTCGGTCCTCGCGCGCCTCCAGCGCTGCGCCGACCTCGGCATCACCACCCTCGACACCGCCGAGATCTACGGGAAGTACCAGGTGGAGGAGGCGCTCGGCGCCGCCCTCGCCCTCGACAAGGGGCTGCGCCAGCGCCTCGAGATCGTCACCAAGGCCGGCATCTACGTCCCCAACGCCTTCCACCCCGCGCGGAAGGTCTCGTACTACGACGCCACCGGCGCGCGACTCATCAAGAGCCTCGAGAAGTCGCTCCGCTTCCTCGGCGTGGACCATGTGGAGCTCCTCCTCGTCCATCGGCCCGACTGGCTCACGCACCCGGACGAGACGGCCGAGGGGCTCAATCGCCTGCTCAAGGACGGGAAGATCCGCAGCGCCGGGGTCTCCAACTACAACGTCCACCAGTTCGACGCGCTCAACGCGCGGATGGACCAGCCGTTGGTGACCAATCAGGTGGAGTTCTCGCTGCTGCGCATGGACCCGATCTTCGACGGGGTCCTCGACCAGTGCATGCGGCTCGGTGTGTCGCCGATGGCCTGGTCACCGCTCGGCGGCGGGCGCCTCGTGCGCACGGACGACGAGGCGGGCGCGCGGGTGCAGCAGGCGGTCGCGGAGATCGCCGAGCGGCACGGCGGCGCGACGGTGGATCAGGTGGCGTACGCGTGGATCATGGCGCATCCGTCACGGCCGATGCCGATCATCGGCTCGAACCAGGTGGACCGGATCGAGCGAGCGGCGCGCTCGACGGCGATCCAGCTCACACGGGAAGATTGGTATGCGCTCTGGACCGCGGCGCAGGGGAAGAGGATACCTTAGGGGATGAAGGCTCAAGGATGAAGGATGAAAGTACGCGCTTTCATCCTTCAACCTTCCACCTTCATCCTAGCGTAGCCCTATCTTGCGCCGCAGCAGCCACTCCGCACACAGCGCGCTGATCGCGATCGCCGCGAGCCACCAAGCCAGCAGCGCGCGCGGGGCGCGATCCATCGGCGTGCCCTCCCCGACGGCGCCGGAGACGACGGTCGCTCGGCGCGGGACCCACTCGGCGCGGAGCACGGTGCGCGACGGGGCGATGCCCTCCGCCGCCCGCATGGCCGCGCCGCGGTCGTCGCCGACCCAATCGAAGACGCTGCCCCAGACCGCGTCGAAGGCGTCGGCGGTGCGGCCGCCGCGGAGTCGCCACCGCCAGAGGCCGCTCGCCGGCACCGTCACGGTGCGGCGCGCGCCGTCCTCGAGATGGAAGACCGTCCGCTCCTCGAAGCGCCGCGCGCGCCGGGCGATGACGGCCGGATAGCCGCGCGGGGCCATCGCGGCCACGTCGAGCGGCGGCAGGGAGTCCCAAGGCACGCCCGCGAGCGCGGCCGCGAGGGGCGAGTCACCGGTGCCGGCCGGGTAGTAGTCGTCCCCTGCCGCCGGCGGCGCGATGAGCACGGTCGCGCCGCGGCCGAGGGCGCGCGGTGCGCCGAAGACGGCGGTGTCGCCGTGAAGGACGAGGAGCGGCGCGCTCGCGGCAGCGGCGCGCACGGCGGCCTCGGTCACGGGGCGCATGGCGCCGTCAGTGCGCCACTGGTCGCGGGTGACGCGCCAGAAGGCCTGCACCGGACCGCGCCGCGTGCCGCGCAGCACGGCGAGGGCGAAGCGCGCGTCCTGGTCGGGGCTGGTGGAGATGAACGTCGCGGCGGCGGCACCGGAGACGACGAGCGGGGCGCTGGCGGTGTCGTTGGTCGCGACGGCGTCGGGCGTGGCCTGGACGATCCGCGCCGCGATGCGCCGGGTGGCGTCGGCGGCGGGCACGGGGATGCTGACGCGGAACTCGCGCTCCTCGAAGGCGCCGAGCGCGGGGAGCGGCGACGTGCTGATGACGCGGTCGTCGAGGCGGAGCTCGACGCTCGCCGCCGCCGATCCGTCGGTGCCGGCCTTGGCGACGATGCGGACGGGGATGGTGTCGCCGCCGAGGGCGCCGCCCGGGGCATCGAGGACGGCGATCGCCACATCAGGGGCGGCGGCGCCGGGGATGACGATCACCGCGGAGCCGCGGGGCAGCTTGGCGACGCGCTCGGGGTCATCGATCCGTCCGTCGGTGACGAGCACGAGGGGCCGCCCGGTCGCCATGGCGGCCTCGACGAGCGCCTCGACGCGCGAGGCGCGGTCGGCGGGGACGGTGGGGAGCGAATCGGTGCGGACGGAGTCACCGAAGAGGAGGACGGAATCGGCGCCGGCGGAGCGGAGCGAATCGACGCTCCGTCGCGCGGCATCCCAGCCGCCCTGGCCGAGGTTCCAGCTCGCGCTGGCGTCGACGCCGACCCACGGCGCGAGCGGGCGCGCGGGGGCGAGGGGCGCGTCGAGCAGGAGCGCGGCGGCGATCGCGCCGGCGACGAATCGCAGGGCGAAGACGAGTCGCGCGGAGTCCGCGGGGCGCGCGCCGTATCCGAGCGCGGCGAGCGCGTAGCCGCCAGCGAGGGCGAGAATCCAAGCAATCATGGGTCGCGTAATCTACGCGCGTCGAGCCTCTAGCGATGCGGAGTGCGGGCTCCCGCGTCCGGCTTCAGCGCCCGCATCGAGCGGTGTGCGGGCACCGGCGCGGTCGGAGGGCGCCCCTGCGCCCGGCCCTGCCGCTTAGACGCTGCGAGCCTCGCGCAACGGCGCGCGAGTCTCTTGCTACGCGGCGGGGCCGGTCTCCGGGACTCTGTCCTCCCGCGCCTGCATCTGCTACTTGAGGCGGGCGGGTGCGGTCACGCAGGACCGGCCTCGCGTGTAGCAAGAGACCCGCGCGCGGTTGCGCGGGGCTCGCCGCGTGAAGCACGCGTGGCCGGGACGGAGGGACCGCGCCCGACCGCCGAGCGGGGACAGACCTACGAGGTACGGGAGCGCGAGCCCGGAGGCCGCGCGGGCTCAGTGCGCGACGCGAACGACGCCGGCAGGCTGGTCGAGCGCGTAGACCGCGGCGGTGCGGATGCGCTGGAAGAGCGCGAGGTCCGCGCCGACGAGCGGCGGGCCTGCCGTCGCCTGGAGCACCAGGCGCGGGTCTTTCTGCACGCCGCCGATGAGCACCTCGAAGTGGAGGTGCGGCCCCGTCGCCAGGCCCGTCATGCCCACGTAGCCGATCGTCTGCTCGATGTTCACCCGCGCACCGCTGCGGATCCCCTCGGCGAAGCCTCGCAGGTGCCCATAGCGCGTCACGTAGCCGTTCGGATGGCGCACTTCGACCGTGTTCCCGTAGCCGCCCTTCCGGCCCGTGAACACCACCACCCCGTCGCCGATCGAGCGCACCGGCGTCCCGCTGTTGGCCGCGTAGTCCATCCCCTGGTGCTGCCGCCAGGTGCCGAGCACCGGGTGCTTGCGGCGGCCGAAACCGCTCGAGATGCGGCGGAACGAGACCGGCGAGCGGAGGAAGCTCGCCGCGAGGGAGCGCCCCTTCTCGTCGTAGTACTTGCTGCGGCCGTTGTCGACGTCCATGCGGATCGCCTGGACCTCCGTGCCCGCGCGCTGCAATCCCGCCGCGAGGACCGTTCCCACCTTCATCACGCCGCTCGGGAGCGACTGGCGCTCGAAGAGGACGCGGACCTCGTCGCCCTGCTGCAGCTCGCGCGACATGTCCACCCGGTACTCGTAGATGTCGGCGATGCTCCAGGCGAGCTCCTGCCGCGCCTTGGCGGGGAGGAGCTCGGCGGCACCGGATTCCACCGCCTCGTAGAGCGAGGAGTTCACCACGCCGCGGACGAGCAGCGTGTCCGTGACCCACGGGATGCGTTCATCGGTCGCGCGCCAGCCGGTCGTGGTGTCGCCGCGGACGACCTTCAGGATGCGGTCCACGCCGAGGAAGAAGCGGACCTCCTGGACCTGCGTCGTCGACGTGTCGCCACTCACCTCGATGGTGAGGCCGGCGGGGATGCGGCGCGGGTCGAGCGTCGTCGCGGCGAGGATGTCGCTCGCCTCACTGGCCGAGAGGCCGCGGCGCACGAGGAGTTCGCTGAGGGTCTCGCCGCGGCCGAGCGTGTCCTGCTGGAACCAGCGGCGCGAGAGGAGTTCGCCGGGGCGGCCGGGCCGGGGGGCCGGCAAACGCAATGCGGCGATCGCGAGCGCCGCGATCACCGCACCGGTCAGGAGGCGCGTGGCCCCCTTCAATCCATCTGTCTCCGAATGAACGTCGGGATCTCCATGTCGCTCAGATCCTCGAGCTGGCGCGGCGCGGGGCGCGGACGGGGCATCGCATTCCCGCTCGCGGCACCCGAGCCTCCCTGCCCGTGCCCATTGGCCGGCGACGACGTGTTCACGCTGATCGAGGGCCGCTGGCGCGCCTGGTCGAGCGGGATGATCGGCGTCGCGGCGGCGCGGCTGATGAGCCCGCCCTGCTGCGCCACCTTCCGGTCGAAGCCCGTCGCGATGACGGTGACGCGGACCTCTCCCTGCATCGCCGGCTCGTTGACCGCGCCGAAGATGATCTCGCTGTCCTCGCCGACGGCCTCCTTCACGATGTCACTGATGGTGGTGACGTCGCCGAGGGTGAGCTCCATGCCGCCGGTGATGTTGATGAGCACGCCGCGCGCGCCGGCGATGGAGACGTTGTCGAGCAGCGGGCTCTCGATCGCCATGCGCGCCGCGTCCACCGCGCGGTCGTCGCCGCGGCCGATGCCGGTGCCCATGATCGCCGAGCCGCCGTCCTTCATGACGGTGCGCACGTCGGCGAAGTCGACGTTGACGACGCCGGCCTTGGTGATGATCGAGGAGATGCCGCCGGTCGCCTGCAGGAGGACCTCATCGGCCTTCTTGAGCGCGTCCTGGAAGGGGATGCCCTTCCCGACCACGGCGAGGAGGCGCTCGTTGGGAACGACGATGAGCGTGTCGACGTGCTTCGCCATCTCGGCGATCCCCTCGTCGGCCTGGCGCATGCGCTTGCGGCCTTCGAAGAGGAACGGCTTGGTGACGATGCCGACGGTGAGCGCGCCGGCCTCCTTCGCGAGTTCGCAGACGATGGGGGCCGCGCCGGTGCCGGTGCCGCCGCCCATGCCGCAGGTCACGAAGACGAGGTCGGCACCGGAGATGGTGCGCATGACCTCATCGCGGTTCTCCTCGATCGCCTGACGCCCGATTTCCGGGCGGGCGCCGGCGCCGAGTCCCCGCGTGAGCTTCTTGCCGATCTGGATCTTCACGTCCGACTTGGAATTCAGCAGCGCCTGCGCGTCGGTGTTCACCGAGATGAACTCGACGCCCTCGAGGTGCTCCTCGATCATTCGGTTGACGGCGTTGCCACCGCCGCCACCGACGCCGACGACCTTCATGCGGGCGTGCTGCGCCGCGGTGTCCTCGAACTCGAAGATGCTCATCGGGGTGATGCTCCAGTCGGACGTGCGTGGACTTCAGGATCGAACAGCCAATATAGCCCTGCCGGGCCGCGGCTTCACGTGGGAGAGACGAGCGGAGGGGGAGGTCGGAAACGTCAGTGCCGCAACACGTTATCCACCGCGCATCACGATGTGAGGCAGAAATGTGACCTCCGTCAAGTCCGCCGCCGGTGCTCCGATACTCAGGAGAGAACAACCCCGACAACCCCAGGAATACACTCATGGCATCCCCCAAGGAAATCGACAAGGCGATCGGCGCGCACGGCATGTGGAAGACGCGCCTCAAGACGGCGATCGGCACCGGGAAGATCGACGTGCCCGTCGCGACCATCCGTGCCGATGACCAGTGCGAGTTCGGCAAGTGGCTCGCGGGCAGCGCGATCCCGGCCGCGGTGAAGGGCTCGCCCCGGTACGCCGAGGTCCGGAAGCTCCACGCCGAGTTCCACCAGCAGGCGGCGCGCGTGGCGGCGCTGGCGACGGAGGGGAAGAAGGCCGAAGCCGAGCAGGCGGTGGCGCTCACCGGCCCCTTCTCGGGCGCCTCGGCCCGCCTCACGGCGGCGATGCAGGGCTGGAAGACGGAGCTCGACAAGGCCTGAGGCATCACGATGTGACGCCGCACATCGCCAGACAGGGGCGCACTTCGCAAGTTCAGGGCGTGGGATACAGGAAGTCCCCACGCCCGACCCCATCCAGCGCACGGTCCACATGTCCGCCACGTCACAGATCGAGCAGGCCATCGGCACCCACGGCCTCTTCAAGCTCCGCCTCCGCAGCGCCATCAGCACGGGGCGCCTGGAAGGCTCGGTCGCGACCCTCGGCTCGCACCTGAACTGCCCGTTCGGGAAGTGGATGGACTCCCCCTCGGTGGCCCCGCCGACCAAGGCGTCGAGTCAGTACGCCAAGGTGGACCTGCTCCACGCGCGCTTCCACGTCGCCGCCGCGAAGGTCGCCGCCCTCGCGATCGCCGGGAAGGCGGACGAGGCGAAGGCCGCGCTCGAGGCCGACGGCGAGTTCGCCGTGGTCTCGGCCGAGTTCATGACCGCGATGCAGGAGTGGAAGGGGAACATCGGGGCGCTGGCAAGGCCATCAGCGCGGCTGTCGCGGCCGGTGGTGATGACGGAACTGATGGGATGACGGCTGAAGGTTGAAGGATGAAGGTCTGAACGACGATGCGGGGGCCGCGCTCAGCGCCGCCCCCGCATTCCGCATCGACCACTTTCATCCTTCAGCCTTCAGCCTTCATCTCAGAAGAAGTCCTGCAGCCACGTCTTGAACCGCGCCGCCAGGTTGTCCATGCTCGGCCCCGCGGTGCTGAGGCTCATGCGCTTGCCCTTCCCCGGGTTCGCGCCGAGCGCCACGCGATGGGCGCCGTACTGCACCAGACCCGTGACCGTCGCGAAGCGCGGGGCCTGCACGCTGTCGGCCAGCCCGCCGAGGAACTCGCCCGGGATGCCGATGCGCGCGCCGAGTCCGAAGACCTCGTTGGCGAGGTCGGCCGTGCCCGGCTGCGCGCTCGCGCCACCCGTCACCACCACGCCGGCGGAGAGCTTCTTGATGAGCCCCGCCGCCTCGATGTCGCGCAGGACCATCTCGAAGATCTCCTGCGTGCGCTGATGGATGATGTGCGCGAGCAGCGACCGCGGGATCTCGCGGTCGCCCTGCGCGCCGGTGCTGGGGAGGCGGATCTTCTCCTCGTGCGGGACGAAGCCCTCGAAGGCCGCGCCGTACTGCTCCTTGAGCCGCTCGGCGTCGGCCTGCGTCACGCCGAGGCCGTGGACGATGTCGCTCGTCACGTTGAGGCCGCCGTACCCGATGGTGCCGAGGTGGCGGATCTTGCCCTCGTGGAAGACGGCGACGTCGGTGGTGCCGGCGCCCATCTCGACGAGCGCGACGCCGAGCTCCTTCTCGTCGTCGGTGAGGACGCTGAGCGCGCTCGCGAGCGGCTCGAGCACGAGCTCCTGCACCTTGTAGCCCGAGCGCTCGACGGCCTTGCGGAGGTTCATCGCCGGCGAGGAGCCGATCGTGACGAGGTACATCTCCGTCTCGAGGCGCGTGCCGATCATGCCGATGGGATCGCGGATGCCGATGTTGCGATCGACGGTGTACTCCTGCGGGATCGCATGGATGAGCTCGCGGTCCTGCGGGATGCTCTGGGCGCGGGCGCCGGCGTTGGCGCGGTCGACATCGGCCTTGGTGATCTCGGCGCCCGTCACCGCGGCGACGCCGCGCGAGGTCATCGCCTCGACGTGCTCCCCCGCGATCCCGGCATAGACCGTCTCCACCTGCGCGCCCGCCATCCGTTCGGCGTCCTGCATCGCCTTGGTGATGGAGCGCTGCGTCTCCTCGATGTCCGCGACGACACCCTTGCGGAGGCCGGTGGTGCGGGACTGGCCCACGCCGAGGATGTTGACGGTGGGATGCTTCGGCAGGTCGCCCACGACCTCCGCGATGACCGCGGTGGTCTTGGCGGATCCGATGTCGAGGCCGGCGACGAGACGTTCGGTATGCATAGGGAGCGCTAAGGGAGTCGGGCGACCACCTGGTCCTTGAACCGGAGATCCAGTTCGGTGACCGTGCGACCGCGACGCGCGAGATCGAGTTCGACGGGCAGCACCTCGGCCAGACGGGCGGCCGAGACATCGGCCTTGGCGAGGATGCGGTGTTCAGCGAGCACGAGGACGATGTCGCCGCGGGAGCCACGTCGCGCCTCGCTCACGCGGGCGAAGAGTGACGGGATCTCCGCGCGCACCTCCCCGAGGAGCCGGAGGAGGAGCGTATCGCGCGACGCGAGCACCGGCAGGTCCACGTCGGTCCGTGTGGGATCCACCGGCAGGGGCTTCCCGTCCGCGTCGGTGACGACGAGCCCCTTGGTGGTGTTCACGAACGCCACCGGCGGGTTCTCGGTCACGCGAACGACGAGGGTCCCTGGGAGCCGCCGTCCGATGCGCACGTCGCGCACCTGGGGATGCTCCTTCACTCGCGCCACGAGGGGCGACACGTCGTCCCAGATCGAGGCGGTGGTCGTGTCGACCCTCAAGCGGGAAACGATTTCGTCAGGAGAGGCGTAACGGGCGCCCTCGATCACGACGCGGCGCACGCGGAAGAAGTCCATCTCCCGCAGGATCGCGCGGCCCCACCAGGGCGACGCGAGGAGCGTGAGGACCGCCGCGAGCTGCCCGATCCGGCGGACGCGCTTCTTCCAGCGCGGCTCGTCGCTCCCGGCGGCGCCGATCTGCGGCCGCGCCCCGGTGCTGCGGCGCGGCGCGGCCGCCCCTGCGTCAGGACCGAGGTCGTTGTCGCCGATGGGAGCCATGCGTGCCCTACGCGCCGAGGCGCGCGAGGAGTTCCGGACCGGTCTTGGTGATGTCCCCCGCCCCGACCGTGAAGACCACGTCGCCGTCGCGCACCGCGCTCGCGAGCCACTCGGCGGCCTGCGCGCGCGGCCCCATCCAGGCGGGCGCGTGCCCCACGGCGGTCGCCGCGTCGGCGATGAGCTGCGACGTCACGCCGGGCATGGGCTGCTCGCGCGCGGGGTAGATGTCGCAGAGCGCGATCACGTCGGCCTTGGCGAGCGCCTGCCCGAACTCGGCCGCGAAGTCGCGTGTGCGCGAGAAGAGGTGCGGCTGGAAGGCGACGACGATGCGCCGCCCCGGATACGCCTCGCGCGCCGCGGCGAGGGTCGCTTCGAGTTCGGTCGGATGGTGCGCATAGTCGTCCACCACCGACACGCCGGCGGCGCTCCCGATGCGCTGGAAGCGGCGTTCGGCGCCGACGAAGCGCGCGAGCCCGCCCGCCATCTCCTCGACCTTGAGTCCCCACGGCCCGATGCCGCAGGCGAGCGCGGCGAGGGCGTTGCGCACGTTGTGCAGGCCGGGCACGCCAAGGGTGACCTCGCCGCTCGGCTTGCCATCGTAGACGACGCTGAAGGTGGTGCGGCCGTCGTGATGGCGAATGTCCTTCGCGACGAGGCGGGCGTCGGGGCTCGTGATGCCGTAGCGGATCACCTCGGCCGTCGCCGGCGAGGGGAGGCGGTTCGCGCCGGCGTCGTCGGCGCAGAGCACCACGTACCGCGCGCGGCCGACGTACTCGCTGAAGGTCTCGTGGATGTCCTGCAGGTCGCGATAGATGTCGAGATGGTCGGCCTCGACGTTGGTGACGACCGCGACGGCCGGCGTGAGCGCGAGGAAGGAGCGGTCGTACTCGTCGGCCTCGACCACGAAGACGTCGTGCCCGCCCTTGGAGAGATTGCCGCCCCAGGCGGTGACGCGCGCGCCGACGACGCCGGTGGGGTTCTTCCCCGCGGCGGCGAGCGCTTCGGTGGTCATCACGGTGGTGGTGCTCTTCCCGTGCGTCCCCGCGACGCCGATGAGCATCCCGCCCGCGGTGGCCTCGGCGAGCGCTTCGGCGCGACGCACGACCTCGAGGCCCAGCGCGCGCGCGCGGAGGATCTCGGGATGGTCTTTGGGGATGGCGCTCGAGACGACGAGGGCGCGATGGCCGTCGAGATGCGCGGGGTCATGACCCTTCTGCACCGCGATGCCGAGGGCGACGAGGTCGGCCGCACCGTCGGGGTTCTGGTCGCAGCCGGTGACCGTCGCACCGCGGCGGTGGCAGAGCTCCGCGAGGGCGCTCATGCCGGCGCCGGCGATGCCCTGGAAGTGGATGGGCTTGGTGGAGGTCGGGTCGAGGAGAGGCATTCGGGTTCCAATCTAGCGGTGCAACGGCTTCACCACAGAGGACACAGAGGGCACAGAGAACGGCGGAGGACTGATGGGGGAATGGACGGAGTGAACTCGAGGACCCCCCCTGCACCGCCCCGCCCTCTGGCCCAGTTGCGGGACGACTCAGCCGAGCAACCGCGCGATGTGCCCCGCGATCTCGGCCGCCGCGCGCGGCCGACCGCGGGCCTTGGCGGCCTTGGACATCGCCGCGAGCTTGGCCGGATCGGCGAGCAGCGAGCGCAGTTCGAGGTCGAGCCGGTCCGCCGTCAGTTCGGACTCGGGCAGGTGCCGCGCGGCGCCAGCGGTCTCGAGCACCTTCGCATTCGCGGTCTGGTGGTCGTTCGCCGCCGTCGGCAGCGGGACGATCACCATCGGCACGCCCCAGGCGCAGAGTTCGCTCGAGCCCATCATGCCGCCGCGCACGAGGGCGAGGTCGGCGGTGGCGTAGGCTTCGGCGATGGGGGCGATGTAGCTCAGGACGCGCACGTCGGGGCGGTCGAGATGCTTGAAGGCATCGTAGTGCGCCTTCCCCGTGGCCCAGAGGACGCAGAGTCCCTTGGGGAGGCCGCGTTCGATCCAGTTCGCGACGGCGCGATTGAGCGCGCGCGCGCCCTGCGATCCGCCGAAGACGAGCAGCACCGTCGCCGCTGCGGGTAATCCCCACCGCGCGCGCGCCTCGGCGGCCGCGGGCTTGATGTCCGGCGGCGGTTCGATCGGGTTGCCGGTGTCGCGGAAGACGCAGCCGTTGTGCGGGAGGAAGCGCTCGGCCTCGGGATAGCCGAGGTACGCCTCGGTGCAGACGCGCGCGCTCCAGCGGGCGGTGATGCCGGGGATCGCATCGCCGATGTGCTGCACCACGCGGACGCCGCGCGCCCATCCCCAGAGGCTCGTGAGCCCCGCCGCGTAACCCCCCGTACCGACGACGAGGCGCGGATGCCGTTCGCGCATCAGCCGGTCCAGCTCGCCCCATCCGCTCATGGCGCCGCGGAGGGTCCGCCAGTTCTGCCAGACCTTGGGGCGGTAGAGCGGATGCAGGTCGAGCAGGAGGTGCGGGAACTCGGTCGTCGGCAGGATGTCGCGCTCGATGCCGCGCTGCGCGCCGACGAAGAACGGACGGACCTCGGGGCGCGCGCGGACGAGCGCGCGGGCGATCGCGATGCCGGGATACAGGTGCCCGCCCGTCCCGCCGCCCGTGAAGACGACGTCCACGCCGGTGGTGGCGCGGAAGGTCATGCGATCACCGCCGCGCCGTGAGCGGGTCCGTCGCGGCGTCGCCGATCACGCGCTCCTTCACGCTCCCGATGTTCACCAGGATGCCGGTCATGAGCAGCGAGAGGACGATGTTCGAGCGGCCGTACGAGATGAACGGCAACGTGAGCCCCGTCGTCGGCAGGAGGCCGATGACGACGCCGAGATGCAGGAAGGCGGTCATCACCATCGTGACCGTGAGGCCGATGGCGACGAGCTGCTGGAACGGCGAGCGCGCGGCCTTCGCGATGCGGAAGCCGAGCCAGCACCAGAGCGCGAAGGCGCAGATGAGCCCGGCGATGCCGATGAAGCCCCACTCCTCGCCCACGTTGCTGCCGATGAAGTCGTTGTACGGGAGCGGAAGGAAGCCGAACTGCTGGCGCCCCTGCCCGAAGCCGACGCCGAAGATCCCGCCCGAGCCGACGGCGATGAGCGACTGCTGCAGCTGGTGATTCACCGCCGCCGTGCTCTCCGCCGCGCCCGCCGCGAAGCCCATGATGCGGCGCATGACGTACTCGAGGCGGTTGATCTCGCTCCACGCCACCGGGATGAGCAGCATCCCGAGGAGCACGAAGTGCCCGATGCGCGCGCCGGCCGCGAAGAGCATCACGCCCATCACGATCACGTAGAAGAAGGCGACCGAGAGGTCGGGCTGCAGGGCGACGAGGAGGCAGAGGACGCCGAGGATGATCAGGAAGGGGAGCAGGCCCTTCGAGAGGCGGCGGAGTCCGTCCTCCCCGCCCTTCTTCACGATGAGCATCGCCGTCCAGACGACGAGCGCGAGCTTGGCGAACTCCGACGGCTGGATCGAGCCGCCGCGGAGGAAGCGGCGCGAGCCGCCGATGCGCGGCGCGATGAACTCGGTCCCCGGGATCACCGTAAGCAAGAGCGCGACGATGCAGGCCCCCATGATCCACCAGGCCCACTCGCGGAACTGCTCGGCGTCGAGCTTGGCGAGCACGGCGAAGCCGACGATGCCGACCATCGCGCCGGTCATCTGCTTCCAGAGGAAGAACCAGCTGGGCAGGTCCTTCTGCATCGCGACGTAGGCGCTGGCCGAGTAGAGCGTGGCCAGCCCGAACGCGAGGAGGGCCGCGGTGACGATGATCAGGGCCTTGGCCTCGGCCGACATGCGCCAGCGATCACGCACGAGCGCGGCCCCCTGCGCCTGCGAGGCGCGCGGGGTCTGCCGAGTGCCCGCCCCGCCGAGGATCCCGGCGGGCGAGGTCATGAGCCGAGCGCGAGGCGCCGGAAGTTGGCGCCGCGGTCCTCGTAGTTCTTGAACATGTCGTAGCTGGAGCAGGCGGGAGCGAGCAGGACCACGTCCCCGGGCGCAGCGAGCGCGCGGGCACGCGAGATGACCTGCTCGAATGACGATCCGAGCCGCTCCACGGGCACGTGCGGTCCCAGGTCCGCCTCGATGCGCTCCGCCGACTCGCCGTAGGCGAGCACGACCTTGGCATGCGCCTTCACCGCGTCGAGCATCGCGGTGTAGGGCTCGCCCTTGTGCCGGCCGCCGAGCAGGAGGATCGTCGGGCGGGTCATCCCCTCGAGCGCGACCTTCGCCGCGCCGATGTTGGTCGCCTTGGAGTCGTTCACCCAGAGCACGCCGCCGACCTCGCCCACCGGTTCGAGGCGGTGCTTGATGGGGACGAACGACGCGAGCCCTTCGGCGATCCGCGTGCGCGCCTCGAAGGTCCGTTCCGCGACCGGCAGGGCGTGCCAGGCGGCGAGCGCCGCGCAGAGGGCATTGGCGACGTTGTGCTCGCCGAGGAGCGGGAGGCGGTCGCGCTGGAGCAGCGGCGCGCCGGCGAGCATGAGCACCTGTGCCCCGGACTGGTACCAGGCCTGCGCGGCCCGATCCCGCAGGGAGAAGCGCGAGACGATGCCCGGGTACCCGCCCGTCCGGTGCATCACCTCGGCGTCGTCGGCGTTCACCACGCGAACGCTCGCGGCCGTCGCGTTCCGGAAGAGGCGTTCCTTGTCGGCGTAGTACTCGTCGAGCGTGTCGTAGCGGTCGAGGTGGTCTGGCGCGAGGTTCGTGAGCAGACCGATGCGGGGCGCGATCGACGGCGTATCGTGCAACTGGAAGCTCGAGAGCTCGAGGACCATCCACTCCGGCCGATGCGTCCCGAGCGCGATGTCGGCGACCGGGGTCCCGATGTTCCCCGCCTCCACCGCGTCGCGACCGAGCGCGCGCAGCAGGTGCGCGATGAGCGCGGTGACGGTCGTCTTGCCGTTGGTGCCGGTCACGCCGATGTACGGCACGCCGGGCAGCGCGCGCAGGCCGACCTCGATCTCGGAGAAGACGGGGATGCCGCGTGCGCTGGCCAGGGCGACCGGCGGCGCGTCGGGCGGGACCCCGGGCGACACGACCACCACCTGTGCGCGGCCGATCCGCTCGAGGTCATGCCGGCCGGCCTCGGCGTCGATCCCCTCGGCGCGCAGCCCGGCGGCCGCCTCCTGGGTCCGCTCCCCCGCCCCTGCGTCGCTCGCATAGACGCGCATCCGCTCGCGCGCGAGCAACCGCGCGGCCGCGCGCCCGCTCGCGCCGAGGCCGATCACGGCCACTTCGCCGCCGGCCGCCAGGGCGCGCAGCGCGTCGGTCATCGGATCTTGAGCGTGGAGAGCGCGAGGAAGGCGCAGGCCGCGCCGAGGATCCAGAACCGGATCACCACCTGCGTCTCCGGCCAGCCCTTCAGCTCGAAGTGGTGGTGGATGGGCGCGCGCAGGAAGACGCGATTGGCCTTGGCGTACTCCTCGCCATGACGCCGCTTGCGGAACTTGAACACGCTGCGCTGGATGATGACGCTCATCGTCTCGGCGACGAAGACGCCGCCGACGATGAGCACGAGGAACTCGCTCTTGAGCAGGATCGCCACCGCGCCGAGGGCGCCGCCGAGGGCGAGCGAACCGGTGTCGCCCATGAAGACCTGCGCCGGGTGCGCGTTGTACCAGAGGAACCCGACCGCCGCGCCGAACACCGCCGAGCAGAAGATCGTCAGCTCGCCCGCGCCACGCAGGTAGTAGATCTGCAGGTACTCCGAGGCGTCGAAGCGCCCCATCACGTAGGCGAAGACCGCCATGGTGAGCATCGCGATCGCCATCAGCCCCGACGCGAGCCCGTCCAGCCCGTCGGTGAGGTTGACCGCGTTGCTCGTGCCGGTCATCACGAAGGTGACGAAGGGCAGGTAGAGCAGCGGGATGGTGGGGATGATGAGCGTGTACTTGTAGAACGGGAGCGTGGTGCTCGCCCCGGGGAGCGTGTTGAGCGGGAACTGCCAGATGAAGAGGCCGAGCGCGAGCCCGATCGTCACCTGCCCGGCGAGCTTGTAGCGCTCCACGAGGCCGTCGTTGCGCTTCCCCTCGCGCTTCTGCTTGAGCTTGAGGTAGTCATCGAGGAACCCGATCGCGCCCATGAGCAGCGTGACGATGAGGGCGAGCCAGACGTAGCGGCTGTCGAAGCGCATCCAGAGCAGCGTCGAGCAGGTCACGGCGGCGAGGATGATGATCCCGCCCATCGTCGGCGTCTTCCCCTTCCCCGCGTGCGAGTCGGGCGTGCCGGCGCGCACCACCTGGTGCACCTGCATCCCCTGGAGCCAGCGGATGAACATCGGCCCCACGACGAAGCAGAACAGGATCGCCGTGATCGCCGCACCGGCCGAGCGGAACGAGATGTAGCGGAAGATGTTGAGCCCGCTCACCTGGTCCTGCAGGGGGAGGAGGAACTCGTACAGCATCAGCCGGTGGCCCAATGGGTGAGGAGGGGGACGATCCGTTCGAGCTTCACGCCGCGCGACGCCTTGAGGAGGATCGCCGCGTCGCGCTGGAGGCGCGGCTGCAGCGCGGGCCAGAGGTCATCGACGTCGCCTGCGGTGAGGACGCGCGGGTCACCCGGCGCGATACGTTCGAGGGCGGCGGCGAAGTCCCCGATGCCGCAGACCAAATCGTGTCCGGCGGCGAGCGCCGCCTCGGCCACCTCGAGATGCTTCGCCGGTGCATGCGCCCCCAGCTCGCGCATCGTGCCGAGGATCGCGACTCGCTGGCGCCCCTGCCCCACGTCGGCGAGGAGCGTGATCGCCGCGCGCGCCGAGCCGGGATTGGCGTTGTAGGCGTCGTTGATGAGCAGCGCCTGCCCGAGCGGCCCGATGGCGCTCCGCATGGGCGGGAGCGTGAGCTGCGCGAGCCCCTCGGCCATCTGCGCCGCGGTGAGGCCGAACTCCTCGCCCACGGCGAGGGCGAGCGCGAGGTTGCGGAGATTGTGCGCCCCGCGGAGCGGGCTCTCGAGACGCACGCCGTCCATCTCCATCCAGCCACGGCCGTCGGCGTGCAACCCGTGGGGACCGCGCAGCCCGGCCGCGACCACGCGGAGCGCCCGCGCCGAGGTGCCCGCCACCACGTCGGGTTCGCTCGCCGGCACCACCGCCACGTCCACGTCCTCGGTGAGCGAGAGCTCCTCCGCCATCACGCCCGCGAGGTCGCCGAGGCCCTCGAGGTGCTCCTCCTGCACGGTGGTGACCACCGCGAGGTCGGGGAGGATGATGTCGCGCAGGATCGCGATCTCGCCGGGGATGTTGGTCCCCGCCTCGATCACCGCGACGTCGGCGGCATCGTCGAGCGCGAGGAGCGTGAGCGGGACGCCGATGCGGTTGTTGAGGTTGCCGGTGGTCGCATGCACGGTGAAGCGGCTGCCGAGCACCGCCTTGAGCAGCTCCTTCGTGCTCGTCTTGCCGTTCGAGCCGCCGACGGCGATCACCGGACGGCTCCAGGCGAGGCGGCGGTAGCGGCCGAGCATGCCGAGCGCGATGAGCGTGTCGGGGACCTCGAAGACCGGCACGCCGAGCCGCGCCGCGCGGCGCGCATCGTTCACGACGAGTGCCGCGGCGCCCGCCGCGACCGCCTCGGCGAGATAGTCGTGGCCGTCGAAGGTCTCGCCGACGAGCGCCACGAAGCACTCGCCGGGCTGGACCTTCCGCGTGTCGGTCGTGATGCCGGCGATCGCGCGGGCGTCGGACGGGCCGTCGCCGAGCGCCTGCGCGAGGCGCTGCAGCGTCCAGAAGGCGGAGGTGCCGACGGGGCGGATGGTCGATGCGGTCACGTGGTCGCCTTGCGTCGGTCCTTCAGGAGGTCGTGCACGATCGCCTTCTCGTCGAACGGCAGCGTGGTGGCGCCGCGGATCTGGTAGGTCTCGTGTCCCTTCCCCGCGAGCAGGACGACGTCGCGCGCGGCGTCGGCGATCTCGATCGCGTGGAGGATCGCGCTGCGGCGGTCCTCGATGCGGTCGTAGCTGCCCTGCACGAGCGGGACGCAGATGTCGTCGAGGATCCGCTCGGGGTCCTCGGTGCGCGGGTTGTCGCTGGTGACCACGAGATGGTCGGCGTGCGCCTTGGCAGCCTGCGCCATGAGCGGCCGCTTCCCCTTGTCGCGATCGCCGCCGCAGCCGAACACCACGATGAGCTTCCCCGGCGTGAAGGGGCGCATGGCGACGAGCGCGCGTTCGAGCGCGTCCGGCGTGTGGGCGTAGTCGCGGAGGATGGTCGGGTGCTCGCTCAGCAGCTCGAGCCGCCCCGGCACCTGCCCGAGCGTGGAGAGCCGAGCGGCGATGGTCGGCGCGTCGAGTCCGAGCGCATGCGCGGCCGCGGCCGCGCCGAGCGCGTTGGTCACGTTGAAGTCGCCGATGAGCGGGAGGGCGACGGTGGCCGTGCCGGTGGGCGTGTGGAGCGTCCACTCGCTGCCGCGCGGCGTGTAGCGGATGTCGCTCGCGCGCACCTCTGCGTCAGTGCCCTCGCCGAAGCGCACGGTGCGCGGCGCACGGGGGAGCTTCGCCCAGGCGGCGTCATCGGCGTTCACGACCGCCGCGCCCTGTTCGGTGAGGAGGTCCACGAGGAGCGCCTTCGCCTCGAAGTACGCCTCCATCGTGACGTGGTAGTCGAGATGGTCGCGCGTGAGGTTGGTGAAGACGGCGGCGTCGAAGCGCACGCCGAGCACGCGGCGCTGATGGAGCGCGTGCGAGGAGACCTCCATCGCGATGGTGCGCACGCCACCGTCGCGCAACTGGCGCAGGATGCGCTGGAGCTCGATCGGTCCGGGCGTGGTGAGCCCGGCCCCGCCGGGGATCGTCGCGCCTTCGCTGCCGCGCAGCACGCCGAGCGTGCCGATGCTCGCCGCGGCGGCACCGGGCTCGTCGAGGAGGTGGCGGAGGATGCCGACCGTGGTCGTCTTGCCGTTGGTGCCCGTGACGCCGACGAAGCGGAGGTCCTTGGCGGGATCGTCGTGGAAGGCGGCCGCGGCGATCGCGGCGGCGACGCGGCTCTCCTTCACGACGAGCGCCGGCAGGTCGGTGCCGGCGGGATCCTCGCAGATCACGAGCGACGCGCCGGCCGCGGCCGCGCCCGGCAGATACTGATGCCCGTCGTTCGCGCTCCCCCGCACCGCGACGAAGCAGGTGTGCGGCGTGAGCTTCCGGCTGTCGTCGGTGATCGCGTAGACCTGCTCGGGCAGGTCGCCGCGGGTGGAGAGGAGCTGTCCCGCGCGTTCGAGCGCGGCACGCAGGCGCGCCACCGGCGCGGGAATGCTGATCGGGGTGATCCTCATCGCTGCGATGCGAGTCTCACGGTGGTGCCGGCGGGGAGCACCGTGCCCGCGGCCGGCGAGGTCTGGGACGAATCGCCGCCGCGCACGAGCGAGACGCGGAAGCCGGCGCGATGCAGCTCGTGCACCGCCTGACGCGTGGGGAGACCGCTCACATCCGGGACCGGGCGCGCGGTGACGACGCGCTTGGGCGTCGGCGCGGGCGCGCCGAGCTCCACGACGTACGGGGCATTGGGCTGCGCCGCCTCGACGGCCTGCTCCTCGGCCGCGCGCACGGCCTCGGTCATCGTCGTCTCGGCCGCCACCGCCTCGGCGCTCGCGAGCTGCTGCGGCCGCGGACCGGTGAGCGTGCGCACGTCGAGCGCGCCGTCGCGCGAGGCGAGGGCCATCTCAAGCACGGCCTTGGTGACCGGCGCCGCGATCTTGCCGCCGTAGTACGCGCCTTCGGGATCGTCGAGCTTGACGAGGATCACCAGCTGCGGCTTGTCCGCCGGGAAGAGTCCGACGAAGCTCGCCGTGTAGCTCCCCGCCTCGTAGCCGGTGCCGTTGGCACTCACGCGCCGCGCGGTCCCCGACTTGCCGGCGAGCTCGTAGGTCGCGAGGCGCGCCCCGGTCGCGGTGCCGGACGAGACGACCTCGCGCAGGAGGCCGCGCACGGTGCGGGCCGTCTCCTCGCTCATGATGCGGCGCACCACGCGGCGCTTCGCCTCGTACACGACCTTGCCGTCATCGCGGCGCAGCTCCTTCACCAGCGTCGGCTCGAGGAGCTCGCCGCCGTTGGCGATCGCGCCGTAGGCGAGGGCGAGCTGGAGCGGCGTCACCGCGACCTCGTACCCCATCGCGAGCGAGGCCTGCGAGAACCCGGACCAGCTCGCCGGCGTGCGCAGGCGCCCCGACGACTCCGACGGATACGGCACGCCGGTCGCCATGCCGAAGCCGGCGTCGCGCAGCGTCTCGTACTGCTCCGCCGCGGTGAGGCGCTCGGCGAACTGCACGATCCCGATGTTGGACGAGAACTGGATCACCTCGCCGAAGGTCATCCGCGCGGCGCGGTGGACGTCGGTGATGGTGCGGCCGTTGATCTTCCAGGTGCCGTTGTAGGTGTTGACGGCCTCGTCGAGCGTCACCCGCCCGCGCTCGAGGAGGGCGGCGGCGATGAACGGCTTGAGGGTGGAGCCCGGCTCGTACGGTTCGGTGAGCGCGGTCGCGCCGCTCGCGTCCACGCGGGCGCGACGGCTCGCGAGGGCGCGGATCTCGCCGGTGTGCGGGTCGAGCACCACGATGTCCCCGCCCTGCGCCTTCATGGAGACGATGGCGTCGCCGAGCGCGCGCTCGGCGATGTCCTGCAGGCCCTGATGGAGCGTGAGCACCGCGGTGCGACCGGGGGCCGGCGCCTGGTAGTTCTCCTCCGGCGACGAGAGCCGTCCGGCGCTCCCGGCGCGCACGAGGACCGTCCGCCCCGGGGTGCCGCGCAGCGCTCCGTCGAGCGCCGCTTCCATGCCACCCACCGCCTTGCCGTCACGGTCCACGGTGCCGAGGAGGCGACGCAGTCCATCGGTGGAGGGCGGCACGCGCTCGAGCACCGGGCGCGAGTGGACGCCGCGCATCTTGAGGAGGTCCTCGACGTCGCTGGTGAGGAAGCGACCGGGGAGTTCGACCCACTTCCGCTTGCGATCGACCGCGCGGCGCACGAACTCGGGCGCGACGCCGATGCGGCGGAGCGCGTCGGCGAGGGGGCGCGATTCCTTCACCTCGGTGGGCGCGATGTCGAGGCGGACGAGCGCACGGCTCTCGACGAGCACGGCGCCCGAGGCGTCGAGGATCGCGCCGCGGACGGCGGGGATCTCGGTCTCGACCGTCTGCTGGGACTCGGCACGCGCGCGCCAGCGGTCCGCCTGCCCCACCTGGACCCAGGCGGCGCGACCGACCAGCGCGACGGCGAACAGGACGAAGGCACCGTGGACGATGCCGACGCGGGAGACGCGGATCACTGCTTGGGCTTTTCCGGAACGGGACGGGGCAGTCGGATCACGAGGCTTTCGGGCGGCACGCGCATGCCGAGACGCTCCTCGGCGGTGCGCGCGAGCCGGGCCCGGCTCGACGCGTCACGGATCGCCCCTTCGAGGGCGGCCTGCTGCGCATCGAGTGCGTCCCGGCGTTCGCGGAGGTCCTTGAGCTCGGTGGCCATGTCGTAGCCGAGGCTCCGCCTCCATATGACGCCCGTGGTCACCAGGACGAAACCGAAGAGCAACAGGGCAACGATCGACCGTCCGCGCATCTACGCCTCCGCCTTCCGCCAGACCCGCAAGTGTGCGCTCCTCGCCCTCGGGTTCACCGCGACCTCGCCCTCCGACGCGGTGATCGCGCGCTTGGTCACGACCTCACCGAGGGAGACCCCACCGCAGTTGCAGATCGGCTGGCGCGGCGGGCAGGTGCAAGCGGTGCTCCAGTCGCGGAAGGCGTGCTTCACGATGCGGTCCTCCCCCGAGTGGTAGGTGATGACCGCGATCACGCCGCCCGGCGCGAGGCGGTCGCGCAACGCAACGAGCCCGCGCGCGAGCCCGCCGATCTCGTCGTTCACCGCGATGCGCACCGCCTGGAAGAGCCGAGCGAACTCCGGCGCCCCGCTGCGGCTGCCGAGCACCGCCCGGATGGCCCCGACGAGATCGTCGCTGGTGGCGAACGGCTGCCGCTGACGTCGATGCACCACCTCGCCGGCGAGCCGCCGCGCCTTCGGCTCGTCCCCGTACTCTTTGAAGACGCGCGCGAGCTCGGCCTCCTCGCTGTCGTTCAGGAAGGCGGCCGCGTCGAACTCGGCGTGCGGATCCATGCGCATGTCGAGCGGGACGCCGGCGCGGAAGGAGAAGCCGCGCGCGTCCTCGTCGAACTGGCGCGACGAGACGCCGAGGTCGAGGAGGATGCCGTCGAAGGTGCGATCGGTGAGCGCGAGGATGGCGTCGATGTCGTCGTGATTCCCCTCGACGGCCTCGAACGCCCCGCTGCGTACGGCGCCGGCGAGGCGTCCGCGGGCTTCCTCGAGGGCGTTGGCATCGCGGTCGATGCCGACGACCTGAGCGCCGCGTTCGAGCAGCGCGGCGGTGTGCCCGCCGCCGCCGAGGGTGCCGTCGAGGAGGTGCGCGCCCTCGAGTCCGGTCCCGCCCTCGGTGCGGCGCGCGGCGAGGGCGTCACAGCACTCGCGGACGAGGACCGGGGCGTGCCAGCCGGTGGCGTAGGTGGCGGACGGAGCGGGATCCGGGGGGATCATCACGGAAAGATGACGGGGCGCGAGGGGGAATGCACGAGGCCCGCCGTCCGTCGGACGGCGGGCCTCGGGACGAGCGGGAGGTGCGCTACTTACAGAGCGTCTTGACCGACTGCTCGAAGTACGGCGAGAGCTGATTCAACCCCTGCATGAGCTGTCCCGCCGTCTGCGGATTGTCACGCCCGCCCTGCTGGACGTAGATCATCGACTCGACCGCGGCCGCCTGCCCCATCTTGGCCTCCTCGCAGCTCTTCGACGCCTGCAGTCCACCTGCGATGACCTGCGCGATGTAGAAGTGCGTCACGCCGATGAGGAGCTTCGCATTGGTGCGCTGCGCGACGTTGGTCGCGGTCGCGCTGTCGGCGAAGTAGAGGTACGGCTGTGCCGCCTGGAAGGCCGCGACGGTCTTCGTCGAGTCCGCGACCGCCGCACGGTAGAGGCGATTGCCGATCAGGAGCGCGATCTGACCGACGTTGTCGCCGTTGTCCCCCGCCGCCTTCGCCGCGCGCAGCGCGATGAGCGCGCTGTCGGGCATGTTGAGCTCGTTGTACGCGATCGCGACCTGCGTCCACCCGTTGGCGATCTGCGGGTTGACCTCGAGCGCGCGCTTGGCGGCGGCGATCGACTGCTGCACCTGCCCGGCCTTCTTGAGCGTGGCCGAGTAGAGCTGCCAGAGGTCGGCGTCCTGCGGGTACTTCTGCGTCGCGCGCGCGGCCATCTCCGCCGCCTTCTGCGGCTGGCTGTCGGCGTCGTACAGGCCGACCATGCGCTGGTAGTACGGGACGTCGGCGAGCGAGGTGTCCATCTGGACCATCTCCTCACCGGTCTTGAGCGCGTTCTTGTAGTCCTTGGCGGCGCTCAGGATCTTGAACTGCAGGCCGATGAGCGCCATGTCGCCCGGGTTCTGCGCGACGGCCTCGACGACGACGGCCTTGGCGCGCTCGAAGTCGCCCGAGGCGGCGAGCGCCTCGATGACCTGGTTCGCGAGCTGGGCATCGGTCGGGTTGGCGGCGAGCAGGCGGAGCAGCAGGTCGTTGGCGGCCGCGGCGTTGCCGAGCTTGCGGTTCGCGTCGGCGGCGATCGCCAGCGCGTTCTTGGAGTTGGGATCGATCGCGAGGATCTCGTTGGCGGCCGCGAGCTTGAGCGAGTCGGAGGCCTCCTGACGGATCAGCACGTTCATCTTGCAGTAGCGGACGAGCGTCCCCTGCGGGTACTCGAGGATGCCGGCCTCCGCGGCGGCGAGCGCCTCGGCGTACTTGTTGTCGCGGGCCGCCGCCATGCACTTCTTCTCGTCGTCGAGCTGCTTGCGCGCGTCCTGGATGGACTTCACCAGCGCGGCCACGGCGCGGTCGGCGCGGTTGCCGGTCGCGGCGGGGAGCGGCTGGGTGAGCGAGTTGTCGCGCGTGAGCACGATCATCGCCTCGACCTTGTACATGTCGCCCTCGCGGACGACGCGGCCACGGATGTACTCGTCGGCGCGCTGGGCCTTGGCCAGCTGCGCCTCGTCCGACGGCGGAAGCTGCTGGAGGGTATCGTATCCCGACTGCTCCAGAACGGACAGCACGTCCTTGCGATCGATCACCCAGAGGATGCGCGACGGGAACGCGCGGATGAGGCGCTCGCGGAGTTCATCCGAGGCGAGCGGCCCCGCGACCTTGTCGGCCGAGCCGAACACCTGCACCATGAGGCGCGGGGTGTCGGGACGGGGCGGCGTGCGCGTCACCGCCGCCTGGGCGGAAGCGGTCGCCGCGGTGGCGACGAGTGCCGCGAGAGCGACGAGGGTGCGGGCATCGAGCCGAGCCTTCACTGTCATCTCCTCCAAGTCGTTGAACCATCGTACCCCGCCGGTCGGCCGGTGGTCCGGCTCCCCTTTGGGATGGGCGAAGAGGGATTCGAACCCCCGACACCCTGC
The DNA here is from genome assembly GCA_016714015.1 of Gemmatimonadota bacterium. Lineage (NCBI taxonomy): Bacteria > Pseudomonadati > Gemmatimonadota > Gemmatimonadota bacterium. The sequence continues at coordinate 358,754 of JADJNZ010000004.1, read as the reverse complement.
GTGTAAGGCAGGTGCTCTAACCGGCTGAGCTATTCGCCCCACGGGCCACCCTGCGCCCGCAGGATGACCGCTACTTCATGATCGCGATCGGGACCAGAATGCAATAGCCGATGACCAGGAGGATCGGGGCGATGGTCTCGCCGCCGCGCCAGAGATCCGCGTACCCGAGCAGCAACGTGACCGTCGCCAGGCCCCACCACAGGCCCGCCTTCGACCCCGCCGATTCCCGCGCTTCCGTCGCCTTGGTCATAGGGGCATGAGTCTAGACCAACCTTATATGCCTGTCAACCAAAATCCCCCGGCCTTCACCAACCCTTAATCCGGCGCGGCGTCACGGGTTGGGGGCTGCCGCGACCCCTCGCCCAACAAGGCGGCGAGAGCACTCTCCCGTTCCCGAGCCTCCTGCTGCGCGTCCGCCTCACGCATCCGGGCCAACCGCTCCTTGAGCCGTCGGCGCCGATTCCACCAGAGCGGCCCCAGCAGGAAGACGAGGAAGACCGAGAGGACCGAGAGGTCGGCCGCCAGCGCCAGCGCCCCGTACTGCCGCCGGACCTTGGAGCGCCAGGACCGCTCGAAATCGGCGCTGGTCATGCCGTAGGCGCGCCGGAGCGCGCGCTCGAACGACCCCTCCGCTGCCCAATATTCGAACAGCAGGTCCAGTCCGTGTTCGCGGCCCATCGCCGAGAGTTCGGCGACCGCCCGGTGCGACAGGGCGTACGCCCGGTTCGCGCGGTCGGGGCCGGCGTAGAAGAGGGAGTCGAGCCCCCGGAGCGACGGGATCCCCCGCCAGACCAGCCCGAAGGAGGTCGCGAGCACCTCATCGCGCCCCCACTCCCCGGCGGCGAAGGAGGCATACCCCTCGTCGAACCAGCGCGGCACCCGCCCGCCGAGCGCCTCGGCGAGCGCCAAGTGCGCGAGCTCGTGCCGGAGCGTCACCCGCGGATCCCCCGCATCCCCCCGCGCATTGGCCCCCTGCATGAGGATCAGCCGCTCCTCAGGGAAGGCGAACGCCCCACCCCAATCGGGCGCCCCGGACCCGGCGAGCTGCCGGAACTCCTCCGCATCCCGCGCGAGCACGATCCGCACCGTATCCCGCATCCGCGGCAGCCCAGGGAACGTGTCCCTCATCCCCGCATCATCGAGAAGCGCACGCGCCAGCCGTTCGGAGGCCGGATCCGCCCGCACCTCGAACCGCCCCGAGCGGTAGAGCTTCCCCGCATCGAGGATCTCCTGCGCCCCCACCCCCCGCATCGCGATGAGGCCGATCACGAGTCCCCACCACCACACCCTCACCCCACCCCCCGCATCGAGTGCATCGGAACCGCGAGGATGTGGATGGTCCCCGCATCCCGTCCCCATCCCGTACCCCGTACCGCCCGTGCACCCCGCATCACGCATCCCGCAGCAGTTCCCCACCCTCCTCAACGAGCTTGAGCGTCGCCGCGCACCGCTTCCCCCACGGATTGAACTTGTTCGCCGCGAACCCGGCCTTCCACGTCTCCTTCGCCTCGTCCTGCTCGTCGTTGAACCAGTGCGCCCGCCCCAGCTCGAAGTACGCCTCGATCAGGTTCGGCCCCAGCACGAGCGTCTTCCGGAAGAAGGTCTGCGCATCCTCGTACATCTCGCGCTCGAGGTACACGAGCCCGAGATAGAAATGCGCGTACAGCGTCGCCTTCCGGTCGTTGTCGAGCCGGATCGCCTTGGAGAGGTGCTCGATCGCCTCCCCGAAGATCTTCTTCTTGAGGCAGATGTACCCCACGTTGATGCGCGCCAGCGAGTTGGCCGGCTCGCGCACCAGCACCTTCTGGAAGTTCATCAGCGCGTCATCGTACTTCTCCTGCAGCATCTGCGCCCAGCCGAGCAGCGCCTCGCTCTGCGGATCGCCCGGCGAGAGCTCGATGGCCTTGAGGAGCGCCTGCTCCGCCCCCTCATGGTCGCCGAGGGAGAGCCGGCTCCAGCCCTTCTCGATGAAGGTGCTCGCGCCGATGTGGTCGGCGTGCACGACCGGTTTCTCGCCCGAGAACTGCGGGGCGACGCTCGCCGCGACGTTCCCCGCCTTCCACTTGTCGACGAGCTGCTTGATCTCGTCCTTGAGCGCGGTCAGCTCGGCGATCTGCTGCTCCACCGACTTGAAGAGCGTGACGATCTCGACCTTCACCGCCGGACGCTCCGCGTCGGTGAGGCCGGCATCGAGCCGCTTGTCGATCGTCGTGTACTTGGCCTTGTAGGCGGCCAGCGTCTCGTCAGCCATTCCCCGCTCCCGCCTCGATCACGCGCGCCATCTCGATCCGCTCCGTTGAAGTCAGCAACCGGTCGGTGGCGAGCACCACGAAGATGTCGCCCCCCTGCCGCACCACGCCTTCCAGGTATTCCTTCGCGAGCCCGCGGTAGATCGCCGGCGGCGGCTCGAACGCCGCCGCGTCGACGGTCCGCACCGCGAGCACCGCATCCACCGTCACGCCGATGCGCGTCTCCCCCACCGCGACGACGAGGATCCGCGACGTCTCCGTCGGCGGCACGAGCTCGAGGCCCAGCCGTTCGCGCAGGTCCACGAGCGGGATCGTCATCCCGCCGTGCGCGAGCACCCCGCGCAGCCAGGGGGCCGCGTTGGGGAGCAGGCGCGGCGTGACGTATCGCAGCACGCGCTCCACCGCGAAGATGTCGGCGGCGAAGAGCTCCCCCGCCGCCTCGAACGTCACCAGCTGGCGGCGAGCGGCCGCCGTGCCGGTCGTCCTTGCGGTACTCGTGCCGGTCGTCATGCCGCCTCCGTCGTGAGTCGTGCGGCCATCGCCGCGCGCAACGCATCCATCGCCACCGCGCCCGCGATCCCGTCCCCCAGGTCGATCACGTCCTCGAGCATCGCCGTCATCGCGCCGCCCGTCGCCGGGAGCGCGCGCCGGCGCGCGGGGTCGACCTCGACCATGTCGAGCACATCATCCACGCGGAGTCCGAGACGCCCCGCGACCGTGTCGATGAGCAGCAGCACCCCTTCGCCCGGCGCGCGCGGCACGCCGAGCATCACCCCGCCGTCGAGCACGGGCACCAACCGGTCGCGGTGCGTGCACTGCCCGGCGACGCCGGCCGGCGCGAGCGCGAGCGGCGTCACCGTCGGTGCCTCGACCGCCTCCATCACATCGGCGATCGGGAACGCGAACGTCTCCAGGCCCACGCGGGCGAGCAGCAGGCGCGCGCTCATCGAGCGTCCCTCCGCACTCGCGCTCATCGCCGGCCCTCGGCACGGCGCGGCACGCCGGATTCGCTGTGCTGCAGCACGAGCCAGGCGACGGCATTCGCCACCTCGGGCAGCGCCACCGTGCGATCGGCACCGGCCTCGGCGAGCGCGACCGCCGGCATCCCGTAGATCACCGAGGTCGCGCGATCCTGCACCACCGCCCCGCCACCGGCCGCGCGGATCGCCTTCAGTCCGGTCGCGCCGTCGCGACCCATGCCCGTGAGCACCACACCCACGCTCCGCTCGCCGAAGACCCGCGCCACCGAGGTGAAGAGCGGATCGGCCGCGGGGCGCACGCCGTGCTGCGTGGGCCCGTCATCGAGATGGATCGTCGCACCGTCGGCTCCGGCCACGACCGTCATGTGGCGTCCCCCCGGCGCGAGATAGACGCGGCCCGGCTCCAGCGCCTCACCCTGCGTCGCCTCATGCACCGGCAGCGCCGCGAGCTGGTCGAGCCGTCGCGCCAGACCGCTCGTGAAGCCGGGCGGCATGTGCTGCACGACGAGGACCGCCGCGTCGAGCGTGGCGGGGAGGGCCGGCACGACCTCGGCGAGCGCCCGCGGGCCACCGGTCGAGCTCGCGATCGCCACCGCGGCCGTCGCGCGTCGCGAGGCGGGCGCGAGCGGCGCCGGCGTGCGGAGCCGCGGCCGCGCGAGCATCCCCACGCCGCCGAGGTTCACCTGCGCGGCGGCGCGCAGCGCCTCCTCGATCCGGCGTCGCGTGCCCGCCCACGCGGTCATCGTCGTGCCGGACGGCTTGCGGACGAAGTCCACCGCGCCGAGTTCCAGCGCACGGATGGTCAGGTCCACCGTGCCCCGCGTGGTCGCGGCACTCACCATCACCACCGGCCGCGGGAGCTCGCTCATGATATAGCCGAGCGCGGCGATGCCGTCCACGCCGGGCATCTCGATGTCGAGCGTCACGATGTCGGGATCGAGCTGATGGACCATCCGCAGCCCTTCCTCGCCGTCCTTCGCCACCGCGATCACGCGGAAGCCGTCGATCGCGTCGATGAGCTCGCGGAGCACCGCGCCCAGCAGCGCGTTGTCGTCGATGACGAGGACCCGGCGCTCGCGCTCAGAGGACACGTTCGCCTCCCCGCACCGAGCGCACGGTCATCGCGCCCGAGTTGACGTCGAGCGCGACGCTGCGCCCGCTCACCCCGCCGGTCTCCTCGGCGATGAGGGCGATCCCCGCCTCGGCGAGCGCGGTCTTGGCGGCGGCGATGTTCCGCTGGCCCATCTGTCCCGCCTTGCCGCCGCTGAGCATCGACCCGAAGAGCGCGGCACCGCCGGCGATCTTCGCGACGAGCGCGCCGCGCGCGCCCATGGCCCGCATCTCGTCGACGAGCAGGGGCACCGCGGTGGACGCGAAGCGGGCCGGGTTGGACGCATCGCGTGCGACGCTCGGATCGGGGAGCAGCACGTGCACGAGTCCCGCGACACGGAAGCGGCCGTCATGCAGCGCGATCGCGACGCAGGAGCCGAGCCCGATGGTGACGAGCCGGCCGCTGCCGCGGGCGACCGCGAGATGCGCGATGCGCACGTGCTGGTCGGTCATGCGGCCTGCCGCCGGAAGATCCGCTGCCGCGCATCGACCACCTCGAACAGCCCGCGCGCCTCGCCGAGGAGCGTCTCCACCTTGCCCAGCACCAAGTACCCGCCGGGCACGAGCGCCCCGCGGAACTTCTGCATCAGCGGCACCTGGCTCGGGCGGTCGAAGTAGATCACGACGTTCCGGCACGTGATGAGCTGGCACTCGCTCGCGGGTGCGGGCTCGGCGAGCAGGTCGCGGCGCTCCACGTGCACGAGCGCGCGCAGCTCGGGGGCGGCGCGGAACGGCGCGTCGGCCGAGAAGTAGCGCGACCGCAGGTCGGCGGGCATCTCCTTGAACGCCTCGTTGGCGTAGGCGCCGGTGCGCGCCGCCTCGAGCGAGGCGCGGTCGATGTCGGTGCCGATGATGCGCACCCGCGCGAGGCGCCCCTCGGTGCTCGTCCGCACCGCCTGCCGGTGCACGAGTGCCGCGAGCGTGTAGAGCTCCTCGCCGGAGGAGCAGCCGGCGCTCCAGATGGTGAGCCGCGGGAGGTCGAGGGCCCAGAGCGCGGGGATGACCGTGGCCGCGAGCTGGTCCCAGACCGAGGCATCGCGGTAGAGCTTCGTCACGTTGATCGTGAGCGCATCGAGCAGCTGGTCGTACTCGGCGGGATCGCGATCGAGCAGCGCGCGATAGTCGGTGTAGGTGGTCATGCCGCGCGCCCGCATCCGCACCGCGATGCGCCGCCGCAGGCAGCCATCCTTGTAGTTGGCGCAGCCGAAGCCCCGCTCCGTCGCGATCTTCCGTGTGAGGGCGAGGAACCCGGCCTCATCGGCGGGGCCGGCCATCATCGCTCGCGACGCGCGGCGGCGAGCCGCTCACGCGCCTCGGCGTGCGTGGGATCGAGCTGCAGCGCGCGTTCCCAGGCCGCGACGGCCTCGTCCACGTGGCCGAGCGCGGCGCGCAGACCGCCGATCCGTGCCCAGACCTCGGGACCGAGCGTCTCGTGGTGCTTCACCGCCCGCAAGTACGCATCGAGCGCCGCGTCGCGGTTCCCCTGCGCGAGCAGGAGGTCGCCGCGATTGCGGTGCAGTGGCGCGAGCCCCGGATCCTGCGCGAGCCCCGCCTCCACCACGTGCAGCGCTTCCTCGGACCGCCCCATGGTCCCGAGCGCCACCGCGAGGTTGTTGAGCAGCGCCGCCGCGTGCGGGTGGGCGCCGGTGCCCTCGGTGAGCAGGGTGATCGCCTTGTCGACCTGCCCGGACAGCGCGGCCGCGAGACTCGCCGAGTGGAACCAGACGGCCGCGGGCGGCCGCGTGCCGTAGTGGGGACGCGCCTCCATGAAGTGCGCGTCGGCCTCGGCGAAGCGCCCTTCGCGCAGCGCGAGCACGCCGAGCGACAGATGGACGCGCGGCTCCTGCCCGCCGCCCTTCACCAGCGCTTCCTCGAGCGCCCGGCGCGCATCTTCGAGGCGACCGAGGCGTTCGAGGGCGAGCGCGAGGTCGACATACACCCCGGCCTTCGCGAGCCGGTGCCGCGCCGCGACCTCGAGGTGCGTGAGCGCCTCCGACCACTTCCCCAGTCGCAGGTGCGACAGCCCGAGATAGAAGCGTGCGCCGAGGTCGTCGGGGCGCAACTCGGCGACGCGGCGGAACTCGCGGACGGCCTCGTCGAGCATCCCCGTCTTGTAGAAGGCCACGCCGAGATTGCGGTGCTCCTCCACCCGCTGCTCGGCGGCGACCTCCTCCTGCGGCTTCGTCTTGCCCACGCGGTGCAGGAAGCCCGCCGTCGCGAGCCCGAAGAGCGCCTTGCCGACCTCGAACTCCACGAGGCCCGACTCGTCCACGAGCGAGGCGACGTCGCGGCGGCCGTCGATGAGCGGCAGCAGCGACTGCTGCGCCTCGGTGAGCTTCTCCCCCATCTCGCCCATGCGCTGGCGGTCGATCTCGAACACGATGTCGAACGACGGGACCTTCTTCTCGATGAGGCTCCACTCGTCGACGCGACGCGCGCCCTCGAGCAGCAGCGACTCGGGGTTGATCGAGACCAGGAAGTCCTGCTCCTCCGGCCGGATGTCCGACTCGAAGTTGAAGGTCCCTTCGGCCCAGGTGAAGAGGAAGTAGACCGCCTCCTCGATCTGGATGCGGATCTGGCCGTGCAGCTCCTCGCGCGAGATCATGCCCTCATCCACGAGCAGCTCGCCGAGGCGCTTGCCACGCGCCTTGTCCTGCTTGGCGATTGCGGCGTCGAGCTGTTCCTGCTTGAGCACGCCGCTCTTCACGAGGATGTCGCCGATGCGGTCGCGGCGGTTGACGATGGACGCATACGAGATGCGCCCCTTGTCGAAGAAGATCGACCCGAAGTTGTTGCGGTGCGTGACCGAGAGGCAGCCGCTCTTCTTGCCCATCGAGAGCAGCTGGAGCACGTCGGGGAGCGACGCTTCCTTGAGGGAGCCGCGGATCGCCATTAGCGGAGATCCTCGATGAGACGCGCGGTGACGTCGGGCCAGTCCCAGACCACGCGTTCGCGGTCGAGGAAGGTGCGGTCACCCGCAGCGACGGCGGCCGCCGCCGGCGCCAAGGTCGTGGTGGCGTCGGCGCCGAGGCCGAGCTCCTCGCGCGCGAGGGCGGCATCGAGCGGCGTCCCGCGCGCGTCGGCCGCGGCGGCGAGCCGGTTCACCACGCCGATGAGCTCGCGCACGCTCGCCACCGGCGGGTCGCAGACGATGTCGAGCAGGTCCGTCGGCGCGGGGCGCCCGAGCTGGCCGAGGAAGCGCGCGACGAGCTGCTCGCGCAGCGGACGGTCGGGCGGCTGGATCTCGGCGGTGAGGCCGCCCTCGAAGCGCGAGCGCAGCCGCGCGGCGAGGTCCGGGATCTCGGCCGCCGTCCGGTCGCTCGAGAGGATGATCTGCTTCCCCGCCTCGGCGAGCTCGTTGAAGACGAGGAAGAACTCGTCCTGCGTCCGCTCCTTGCCGGCGAGGAACTGCACGTCGTCCACGATGAGTGCGTCGGCGGCGCGATAGCGGTTGCGCCACCGCTCGACGGTGCCGGTCTCGATCGCCTGGATGAGCTCGTCCACGAGCGCCTGCGCATGGACGCAGCCCACGGCGAAGCCCGGGCGTGCGGCCGCGGCGATCGCGTTGCCGATCGCGTGCACGAGGTGCGTCTTCCCCACCCCGCTCGCCCCGGTGATGAGCAGCGGGTTGTAGCGCGTGCCCGGCTGCGCGATCACCGCGTCGGCGGCGTGCGCCGCGAGCTGGTTCGCCGCGCCGACATCGAACCCGCTGCGCGTGAACGCGGGATTGGGGCCGGCCGGCGGCATCTCCCCCGCGAGGGCCCGCTCCACGAAGTCCTCGGCGTCGGCGAGGCGCTCGGGGTCGCGGAACAGCGCGTGCCCGCCGAGCGCGCGGTCGACCTTGGTCGCCTCGGCTTCGAGCGCCCGCAGGTGCTCCACCGCCTCGACGTACACCGCGACGAGCGCCGGCACGTCCGGGTCCTTCGGTAGCAACAGCGCGCGCTCGAGCACCGCGGTGCGATAGCCCTCGCCGCTCCAGTACGCGATCGTCTCGCGCAGCCGCACCTGCCACGACTCCACGTGCGACTGCACCGCGCTCGCGACGTCGGTGAGGAAGCTCAGGAACTCGCCGGAGCGGCTGTGCCCGTCGCCGCTCCCGGGGCTCGGCGTGCGCGTCACCGTCTCGCGCGCGCCGCCGAGCGTCTGCTTGGCGATCCACTGGTTGAGCGCGCCCTGCAGTTCGCGCACCGAGACCACGTTGCGCTTGGCGAGCCCGTCGATCGCGCCGTCGGGCACCACCACGCCGCGGTCGCGGCAGGCGGTGCGGAGGATCGCGACGCGCGCCTCGTACTCCGGGGCCCCGACATCGACGACGAGTCCGCCCGAGAGCCGCTGGATGAGGCGCTCGTCGACGTCGCTGATCTCGCCGGGCGGACGGTCGCTCGCGCAGATGATCTGGCGGCCGGCCTCCTGCATGGCGGTGAAGACGCGCAGCAGCTCGGCCTGCATCTCGCGGCGGCCGGTGAGGAACTGCAGGTCGTCGAGCACGAGCAGGTCGACGCGGGCGAGCCGCCCGCCGAAGACCGAGGTCTCGCCGGCCGAGACGGCGGCGTAGAACTGCTCGCTGAACTCGTCCATCGTGAGCGCCATCACCTGGGCGTCGGGCTGGACCTGCAGGAGCAGGTGCGCCGAGGCGGTGAGGAGATGCGTCTTGCCGAGCCCCGAGCCGCCGTAGATGAAGAGCGGGTTGTAGGTCGTGCCCGGCGCCTCGGCGACCGCGTGCGCGGCGGCGGAGGCGAGGCGATTCGCCGCGCCGACCACCAACCGGTCGAAGGTCAGCCGAGGATCGAGCCGCATGCTACCGCCGCTCCCCCGTGCTCAGGCGACGGAGCACCTGTTCGGAGATCCCGCGGAGCGTCTCGAAGACGCCGGGTCCGTGCAGCGCGTCGGCCGGGAAGGACGGGACGTTGCGGAAGTTCAGCACCTCGTCGAGCTCCGCCATCGGCGTGATGATCTCGGGCGGGAGGTCCGTCTTGTTGTACTGGATGACGAGCGGCATCTGGCGCGCGTCCACGCCCTGCTCGGCGAGGTTCGCGTGGAGGTCCTGGAAGCTCTCGATATTCTCGTCGAGCTGGCGCGCCTGGCTGTCGGCGACGAAGACGACGCCGTCGGCGCCCTGGAGCACGAGCTTGCGCGTGGTCTGGTAGTAGACCTGGCCGGGCACCGTGTAGAGCTGGAAGCGCGTGGTGAAGCCCGAGATCGTGCCGAGGTCGATCGGCAGGAAGTCGAAGAAGAGCGTGCGGTCGGTCTGCGTGGCGAGCGACACCATCTGGCCTTTGCGGTCCCCCGGCACCTGCCCGTAGATGTAGTGCAGGTTCGTCGTCTTCCCCGACCGTCCGGGGCCGTAGTAGACGATCTTGCAGGTGATCTCGCGCGTCGCGTAGTTGACGAGGCTCACGGGCGGGTCCGGTGACGAGGGCGGGAAACGAGGGGCATCAGCGCTTCCCGAACAGGGCGGCGAGGTTGGTGTTGAGGTCGCGCTCGAAGTCCTCCGCGAGCGCGGGCGGGGCGTCCTCGTCGGCCGGCGCCGACGCGGCGAGCGCGGCGTGCAGTTCGTCGAGGTAGAGCTGAACGATACCGAGGGAGCTCTCCCGGTCGAAGACCGAGAGGAGCAGCAGCACCCCGTCGCCGACGTGGAGCTGGGCGAGATGCATCTGCCGCGCCGCGCCGGCGTAGTGCAGCCCGCGGAACGGCGCGCCGTCGATCATCGTGCCGAGCGAGTCGGCGGTGGCGTTGATCGCCGCGGAGAGGGCGCAGGCCGTCTGGACGTCCATCCGGCTCTGGAACCCATGCTGCGCCAGCACCTGCCCGCTCCGGTGCATGAGCACCGTGAACTGCAGGCGGGCATCGTCCACATACCGCTTCAAGGGGCCGTCCGCCCAGCCCACCATCACCGAGTGGCGGATCACAGGCCCTCCGCCGCGCGCACGAGTTCGACGCGCAGGAGCCCGACGTTCACGCGCGGCTCGGCCACCGCCACGATCACGAGCCCGTTCCGCCCCGCCGCCATGACGCGGCCGCGCTCGGCCTCGAGCTCGAAGTAGGTCACGGCGCCGAAGCCGGCCGACTCGGCGGCGCGCGCCGCCTTGCGGTAGAGCGACGCGGTGAGCGCCGCGAAGGCCGAGGTGCTCACGCCCACGTGCGCCGTGCCGTCGACGAGGATGCCGTCCTCGTCCGCCACGACGAGGCAGGCCTGCACGCCGCGGTGGCGCGTGACGGCGGCGATGAGCGGGGCGAACTGGCTCATCAGCCCTCCCCCAGCCACTGCCGCGCGACCGTCAGGCAGCGTTCGAGGGTGCGCCGCACGAAGCCGAGCGGCACCTCCTTCGACGCGGCGACGAGCACCGCGCCCTTGTCGGTCGGGGCCATCTCGATCGTCGCCGCCTCGGTCTCGATCACCATGCGGTGCCAGAGCCCGAGCTTGAAGTGGCGCATGGCGCGCTCGGCCTCCTCGCCCACGCCGCTGAGGTGCGCGCCCAGCTCGCTGCCGAGGTCGCGCCCCTCGCCGGTCACGTAGCTCCCCGCCGCGACGAGTCCGTCGCTGTCGAGCAGGAGGGCGACCTGCTTGCTGTCCTCCAGCACATGATCGAAGAGCCGGCCCGGCTCATCGCCGTGCGGATCATTCCCGACGCCCTCATCACCGGTCGCGACCGGCGCCGCGGGGTTGGACGCGCGGAGCGTGGACGGATGCGCGACGTACGCCGACGCGCGCGGCCCGGGCTCGGCGTTGACGGGTGTGATCCCGGCCGCCGCCTCGGCCGAGGCCACCGCCTCGTCGAGGATCGCGTCGGGGCTCGCCGGGGCCGGCGGGGTCGCGGCGAGCGCGGCGGCCGTGCCGGCCGCGTCGCGCTGCGCGATCACGCCGTGCACCGCCTCGAGCGCGGCGCGGACGACGTTGTCGCCCGGGTCCTGGTGCGCCGCGTACGCGAGATGGTCGCGGGCCTCGTCGAGCCGTCCCTGCCGGTAGCGCAGCAGGCCGATGCCGCGATGCGCGGTGGCGAGGGTCGCATCGATGCGCAGCACGTCGCCCCACGCCTCCTCGGCGCGCGGCTCGTCGCCCATCGCCAGGGCGACGCGCGCGACGAGGTCGTGCGCGTCGAGGCGCGCCGGATGCCGCTGCGCCCCGCGTGACGCGACGCGCGCCGCGCGCGCCAGATCACCACGCATGAGCAGCGCCTCGGCCAGCTGCAGGAAGACGAGGCTCGCCGGATCCTTGGCGAGCGTCTCGCTCATGGCGTGGATGTCATCACCGGACATCCGGCACCTCCCGGGCGAGGATGTCGCGCAGCGTCGTCGCCGCGGCGATGGCCTCGCGGATGGCGGCGATCCCCGGGTACTGCGGGACCGACTTGGTGAACTGCGACCAGACGGCGATCCCCTCGCTGAACTCGCCGCGTCGGAAGGCCGAAGCCCCGCGCCGCAACGGCTCGACCGTCATGTCGACCGGCGTGAGCCGCGCATCGACGGGCTTCGGCTCCATGGGCAGCGGCGTCTGCCGCGAGATCCGCTCCGACTGCCGGAGGCGGATCACGCCGGTGCTCACCATCCCGTAGGTGATGCGCGCGACGTCGAACTCGCTCATCGCGAGCGTCGTCGCGATCTCGCGGAGGTCATGGGTCCCGTCGATCATCGAGAGCACTTGCCATTCACTCGGGAGCAGGTCGAGCAGCGGAGGATGGTCCTCGTCGGGCGGCGTGAGGTACGGGACCATCGCGAGGTTCGGCACACGGTCGGCGATGCGCGACCACTCGTCGATCCGGCGCGCGCCCTCCATGAGCAGCGATTCCGTCGGGAAGGCGACCGTCCAGTCGCGCCAATGCCCGTCGTCGATCCCCTCCTGGAAGCGGAAGTGTCCCTCGCGCCAGGACATGAGCTCGAAGACGACCGCCTCGATCTGCAGCCGCACCTGCCGCTCGATCTCCTTGCGCGTGACGAGCCCGAGCGCGACGAGGATCTCGCCGAGCCGCCGGCCGTCGCCGCGCTGTTGCGCCGCCTGCGCGCGCGCCATGTCGGCGTCGGTGAGGCGTCCCGACCGGATGAGCAGGTCGCCCAAGCGGTGCGGGTTGGAGCGGATGTTCGCACTCACGATCTTGCCGTTCTCGAACAGGACCGTCCCCTCGTTGTCCCGGAGTTCCGAGACCACGGTCAGCGTCCCCGTCTTCCGGCTCAGGTCGAGCAGCTGGAAGACGTCGTGGATGCCGAGCTCCTGGAGCGGGCCTTCGATCGCCACTAGCCCTCCCCGCCCTCGAGCCGGTGCTGCACCTTCCGGCTCTCGCGGAAGGCGCGACGCGCCCACTCGCTCTCGGGGGCGAGCATCGCCACGCGCCGCCAGCTCGCGAGCGCCTCGCGGAAGCGCTCCTGCGCGGCGAGGAGCAGCCCCTGATGGAAGATCGCGCCCACGTGCGACTCGTCGAATCGCAGGATGCGCTGGATCGCGACGGCGGCATCCGCCATGCGGCCCTGCTCGAGGAGCAGCTCGCCCAGCGCGAGGAGGCCGGTGAAGCTGTACGGGTCGCGCTCGAGGAACTCCACCAGCAGCACCAGCGCCTCGCGCGGCCGGCTCGTCGCGCGATACACCCCGGCCAGCGCGAGCGTCGCGTCGGCGTAGGTGGGCACCGCGTCGAGCGCGAGCGTGAGCTCGTGCTCGGCCTCGCTGAAGAGCCCGCGCTGCATGAGCAGCTGCGCGAGATCGAAGCGCACGGCCGCGAAGTCCTCGTCGAGCGCCAGCGCGTGCCGGTACGCGGCGATCGCCTCGTCGAGGTCGCCGAGCGCGCGCGTGGTGTTGCCGATGCCGCGCAGGACGTCGGCGCGGTGCGGCGCGACCTCGCGCGCATGCGCGAGCGCCCGGAGCGCGCCGTCCGCGTCCCCCGCCTCGAAGCGCGCACTCGCCAGCAGCAGGAGCGCATCGGCATCGTCCGGCGCGATCGACGCGAGCCCTTCGGCGACGGTCCCCGCCTCCTCGCCGCGCCCGAGCGCGAGCAGCGCCTGCACCTGGCCGCGCAACGCGCCGGCGTGGCCGGCATCGCGCGACCGCGCTTCCTCGAAGCGCTCGAGCGCGTCGCCCCACGCGCCCTGCCGTCCGAGCGCCTCGCCGAGGAGCACGTTCCCGGTCACCGCATCGGCGCCGCGCGCGAGCGCGCGCCGCGTCTCGGCCATCGCGCGGTCGGTGAGCCCCTTGGAGAGGAAGTCCGCGGCGAGGCGATAGGGATCGCTCTCGAGCGGCAGCGGCGCCGCCTCGGGGGGCGGCGCGAGCTCGGTGAAGAGCGAGTCGAGCAGCGTCGGATCGAAGGTGAAGGTGTCCACCTCCTCCGTGAGCCGGTGCTCGCCGCCGAGGTCGGGGACCACCGAGAGGTCGGGGTCCTCGTACTCGAGGTCGATCGCGAGCGAGAACTTCTGCGGCACGTAGTACGGGTCGAGCTCGAGTGCGAGCTTGGTCTCGCGCAGCGCGCCGTCGAAGTCGCCGAGGTTGGAGAGCGTGAAGCTGAGGTTGTAGTGCGCCTCGGCGAACTCGGGCTTGGCCTGGATGGCGCGCGCGAACGCCGTACGCGCATCCTCGAACTTGCGCAGCTCGGCCAGCACCATGCCCACGCCGTTCCAGGCCGTCGCGTTCTCGGGCGCCGACTCCAGCACCTGCCGGTACGCCTCGAGCGCGAGCTGGTAGCGCCGGTGCCGCGTGAGCAGCAGCGCGAGGTTCAGCCGCGCCTTCACGAAGTGCGGATCGCTCTTGAGCGCCGAGCGGAAGGCGTCGATCGCGTCGTCGGCCTGCCCGGCGTGGAAGTAGGCGACGCCGAGGTTGTTGCGCGCGAGCGCGTACCGCGGCTCCACCTCGAGCGCGTGGTGGTAGCTCGCCGCCGCCTCGAGATGCTGCCCCGCCTGGTGCAGCGCCACGCCGCGCTCGTTCCAGAGCTTCGGACTGTCGGGCCGGTCGGCGAGCAGCGTGTCGTACAGCTCGATCGCCGGCTTGGGATCCTTCTGGATCAGGTGCAGCTCGGCCATCGCCTGCATCACGAGCTGGCGGTCCTCGCCCCGCTCGAGCGCGTTCTGGTAGGCCTTCATCGCCTCGGCGATGTAGCCCTGCTGCCGGTAGGCGAGCCCCAGCGCGTACTGCGCGAGCGGCTCCCCTTCGGCGATGGCCATCTGCTGCTGCGAGCGGCGCGCCTGCCGGCCGGGGAGCAGCGCCTCGTACTTCTTGGGGTCGTACTGGTCGAGCGAGAGGTTCGCCTGCGCGCGCTTGAGCGACGGATTGAGGTGCACCGCGCGCTTGCTGGCCTCCCCCGCCTCGGCGTGCTGGCCGAGGTCGCCGAGCACGAACGAGAGCAGGAAGTGCGCGTCGGGGTTGTCCGGGTTGAGCTGGATCGCCCGCCGGAGCGCGGCGAGGGCCTCCTCGGTCGCGCCCTGATTGTAGAGCGCCTCGCCGACGTAGAGGTGCAGGATCGAGCTGTGCGGATCGACCTGGAGCGCGCGACGGAACCAGAGGAGCGCATCGCCCAGCCGGCCGCTCGCCTTCTCGGAGAGGCCCAGCTGGATCATCGCCGCGACATCGTTCGGCCGCGCCTGGAGGATCGCGCGGAACTCCGGGAGCGCATCCTCGTGCTGGCCGAGCAGCGCGAAGGCGCGGCCGAGGTCCCATCGGGCGTCGCGGTCCTCGGGGCGCTGGCGGATCCGTTCGCGCAGCTCGCTCACCCGCTGGTCGTAGTACCCGGTGTTGAAGTACGCGACCTCGAGGTTGCGCTGCGCGACCTGCATCTTGGGGTCGAGCTCGAGCGCCTGCGTGAAGCAGGCGACGGCCTCCTGGTAGAGCCCCTTGTTGAAGTAGAGGACGCCCAGGTTGTTGTGCGCCCCCGCATCGGACGGATCGATGCGCCGCGCGAAACCGCGCAGGACGTCGCGGTCCCGTTCCGAGATGCGGGTGACGGCGGGCTCGGTCACGCGACCCGGATGGTCTGGAGGATGCGGCGCAGGCTCGCCGGGTCGGGGAGGAGCAGGAAGAACCCGCGGAGGCGCTCCTGCGCCTCCTGCAGGTGGAACTCGCTCTCCACGCACATGAGGTGCGTCGCGCCCTGCGCGCTCTCGACGTACGTCGACGAGAGCACCGCATCGCTCATGTCCACCGCGAGGCTCGGCGGCGACGGGAGGAGCGTCATCCCCATGAAGTCGGCGAGGGCGTTGAGGTAGGCGGCGCTGAGGATGTTCCCCGCCTCGCGAATCGCCGACTCCTCGATGGCGCCGAGGGCGGTGACCGTCTTCCGCATCATGAGCCCCGCCACGCGGAGCGCGATGGGGTGCGGGAAGACGAGCAGCGTGAGGCCCGTGAGGTCCCCTTCCATGCGCATCAGCACCGCCGCCACCGGCTCCTCCGGCGCGGCGATCTGGTTCGGGATCTCGTCGAGCGCCGCCACCGTGAGGCGCGGCACGCTGATCATGATCTGCTGGCCGGTCATCGTCGAGAGCGCGGTGGCCGCGTGGCCGGCGCCCATGTTCGCCACCTCGCGCAGCGCGTCGAGCTGGCGCGGCGTGAGCGCGCGGAGGTCCTCCCCGGTCGGCGTGGTCACAGGAGGCTCCCCACGTCCACGATGAGTGCCGGTGCGCCATCCGCCAGGATCGTCGCGCCGCTGAAGAGCGAGGCGCCATCACGCACCGCGTCGAACGACTTCACCACGATGTCCTCCTGTCCGGTGAGCTCATCCACCACGAGACCGGCCCGGCGGTCGCCGCGCTCGATCACCACGATCTCCTCCAGCCCCGCCCCCGCGCCCGACAGCTGCACCACGTCGCGCAGGCGGAGGATCGGGAGCACCTCGTCCCGCAGCACGAAGACCTCCTTCCCCTGCACCTGCGTGATCGTCGTCGGGCGACGCTCCATCGTCTCGCGCACATGCGTGAGCGGCAGCGCGTAGCGCTCGTCCCCCACGCGCGCGAGCAACGCCCGCACGATCGCCAGCGTCACCGGCAGCCGGATCGTCACCGACGTCCCCTTCCCCGGCTCGGTCTCGATGCCGAGCGACCCGCCGAGCGCGCGCACGCGGCTCTGCACCGCGTCGATCCCCACGCCGCGCCCCGAGACCTCGGTCACCTGCTCCTTCGTCGAGAAGCCCGGGTGCGCGATGCACATCATGAGCGCCGCATCGTCCAGCCGCGACGTGCCGGCCTCGACGAGCCCGAGCTCGAGCGCCCGCTGCAGCACGCGCGCGCGGTCGATCCCCTTGCCGTCGTCGCGCACCGTGATGAGCACCGCTGACCGGTCACGCGCCGCGGCGAGCGTGAGCATGCCGCCCCGCGGCTTGCCCTGCGCCTCGCGCGTCTCCGGGGCCTCGAGCCCATGGTCGATCGCATTGCGGAGCAGGTGCACCACCGGCTCGCCGAGCTCGTCGAGCACCGAGCGGTCGAGCTCGATCTCCTTGCCCTCGACGACGAAGGCGATCTCCTTGCCGAGCTGCCGCGCCAGGTCGCGCACGAGCCGCGGGAAGCGGTCGAAGATCTGCCCCACCGGCACGAGGCGGCTCGTCATGATCTCCGTCTGCAGCTCGGTCACGAGGCGCGAGGCATCGGTGACCGCCTCGTGCAGCGCCGGTTCGGGCAGGCCGCGCACGAGGGCCTGCAAGCGTCCGCGCACGATCACGAGCTCGCCGATGAGGTTCAGGAGCGTGTCGAGGCGCGAGAGCTCGATGCGCACATGGCGCGTCCGCTGCACCGGCGACGCCCGTTCGGCCGTCGTGAGCAGCTCGTCGGCGAGCACGTCGCTCGCGCGGCGCCCGAACGCGGCCCCCTGGTCCGACGCGCGGCGCGCCAGCGGCGCGCCCGCTCCCGGCAGCGGCGGCGGCACCGGGATCACCGGCACGGCGGCCGGCGTCGCGCGCCGCTCGATGGTCACCGACTCCACGTCGCCCGCGCCGCGCACCGCCTGCTCCAGCGCCGAGCTGTCCGCCGCGGTCCGCAGCGTGACCGTGATGCGCTGCGGCACCGTGGCCGCCTGCAACACCTCGACCGCGGGCTCGCAGGCGGTCACCTCGCCGAGCGCGCGCAGGCGCTGCACGACCATGAAGCCGCGCACGCCGGGCAGCAGCGCACTGCTCGCCTGTCCGACGCGCACCACGACCGTCTGCCGCGCCGCATCCGCCTCGGCATCGCTCGTCGTCGCCTCGGGTGCGGTGCCCGGCGCGAGCGGGGGCGTCACGGGCTCCGGCGCGATGCCCGGCACCTGGAACTCGGACGTCACGCGGAACACGTCGCTCTTGCGGAAAACACGGAACTCCGACGTCGAACGCCCGCCGGCGAGATCGTGCAGGCGCTCGATGACCTTGTGCATCGCCGGCGTCATCGGCGCGTCCTCCTGCGCCTGCTCGATCCCGTCCTCGAGGGCATCGGCGGCGGCGAAGAAGGTGTCCATGAGCTCCGTGGAGAGCATCTGCTCGCCCGAGCGCACCTTGTCGAGCAGCGACTCGAGCTCATGCGAGAACTCCGCGACGCCCGTGTAGCCCATCGTCGCGCTCATCCCCTTGATCGTGTGCACGCCGCGGAAGATCGCGTCCACCGGCTCGCGCGCCGCCTCACCCTGCTCGAGCGAGAGCAGGGCGCCGTTGATCGCCGAGAGCTGGTCACGGCTCTCGGTGCGGAAGAGGTCGGCGTAGCGGGAGCGATCCACGAAGGGGCGGCGGGCTGGGGACGGAGTGCGGGACGCGGGGCCGGCCGGTCAGCCGAGGACGCGTTGCACCGCCTCCAGCACCCGGCTCGGCTGGAAGGGCTTCACGACGAAGTCCTTCGCCCCGGCCTGGATCGCCTCGACGACGAGGCTCTGCTGCCCCATCGCGCTGCACATCAGCACCTTCGCGTTCGGGTCGAAGCGCGTGATCTCGCGCACCGCGTCGATGCCGCCCATGTCCGGCATGA
Source organism: Gemmatimonadota bacterium (assembly GCA_016714015.1). Lineage (NCBI taxonomy): Bacteria > Pseudomonadati > Gemmatimonadota > Gemmatimonadota bacterium. The sequence continues at coordinate 340,528 of JADJNZ010000004.1, read as the reverse complement.
CGATGTCCATCGTCACGAGGTCCGGTCGCAGCTGCTTGTACTTGTCCACCGCCTGCGAGCCGGTCTCGGCCTCGCCGACGATCTCGAATCCCGCCTGCTGCAGGATGTCGCCGACCATCGTGCGCATGAAGATCGCGTCATCACAGATCAGAACCGTCGGAGCCACGTTCCCCCCATCAGCAGTTGGAGTGCCAGATCACGCCGTCGCGAGCACCGTCCGGCAGAGTTCCGCGGCATCGACCAGCGCCGCCGGACCGTCTGCCAGCCGCACCATCCCCATCACCAGCCCATCGGCCGCACGCGCGGCCTCCACCGGTTCGACCGTCGCCTCCTCGGCGTTGGCCACCACGCGGACGCGGTCCACCCGTGCCCCGAGCGTCCGCGCCTCCACGTCTAGGACGACTATCGACGCCGCATCTCCCGCGCGGAGCCCGAGCCGCGTCGCCAGGTCGACGACCGTCAGCACTGTCCCGCGCAGGTTGAGCAGCCCCAGCACCCACTCCGGCGACCCCGGCAGGCGGGTGACCGCACGAGCGGGCACGATCTCCCGGATGGCCGCGAGCTCCCAGGCGAAACGCTGCCCCCCGGCCTCGACGACGAGGTACCGGGGTGCCGCACTCTCACCCGTTCGCTCTATAGAAGCCAAGGTACTCCAGTGGATCTGGGTGGGCAAACCAATCGGGCTCACCCGCCGCGGTCGCGAGCGATCGCTTGAGGTCGTCAGGCAGCGGCGAGCGAAGGTCCATGAGGACCCCCGACACCGGGTGAGTAAAGACGAGCCAGGCGGCATGAAGGAAATGCCGCTTGGGCGGGAGCCCGACGAGCCGGCGGCCGCCCCCTCCCCCGTAAGTGTCGTCACCCACGACCGGATGCCCGATCGAGGCCAGGTGGACGCGGATCTGGTGGGTGCGGCCGGTGTGCAGGTGGGCCCGGAGGAGGTCGGCGGAGTCGAAGCGCGCCAGACGCTCGAAATCGGTCCGCGCCGTCCGTCCTTCGGGCCGGACCGCCACCCGCGTGCGGTCGTTCGGGTCGCGCCCGAGCGGCTTGTCGACGGAGATACGATCCTGGTCGAGGTGCCCCCACGCGAGACAGGCGTACCGTCGGGTGATCCGCCGGGCGGCGAGCGCGGCGCTCAGCGTGCGGTGCGCCCGGTCGGTCTTGGCCACGATGAGGAGTCCCGACGTCTCCTTGTCGAGCCGGTGCACGAGTCCGGCGCGCTCGGGACCGCCGCCGGCCGCGAGCCCCTGGCCGCGCCCCATGAGCGCGTTCACGAGCGTCCCCGTCCAGTTCCCCGGCGCGGGGTGCACCACCATCCCCGCGGGCTTGTCGACGACGACGATCTCCTCGTCCTCGTACGCGATGCGCACGTCGATCCGCTCCGCGACGATCTCGCGCCCGGGCGGCGGCGTGATGGTGACCGACAAGGTCTCGTCCGGCTCGCAGCGGAAGCTCGCGCGCTCGGTGCGGCCGCTGACGGTGACCTTGCCGGTGGCGATGAGCGTCGCCGCCTGCGTGCGCGAGAGGCCGGTGAGCCGCGCGACCGCGAGGTCGAGCCGCTCGCCGGCGACGTCGTCGGTCGGGAAGGTGTGCGCGCCGGGACCGAGCGGCCCGGTCACGCGGGCGGCTCGTGCGCGGGCGCGCTGGTCGCCGGCCGCTCGTCCTCGTGCCAGAGCACGATGGCGAGGAGGATCGCCCCCGTGCTCACCGCGACGTCGGCGACGTTGAACGTCGGCCAGCGCGTCGCCCCGACGCCGACGTCGAGGAAGTCGACCACGCCCCGCGGCGAGTGGATGCGATCGACGAGGTTGCCCGCGGCACCGCCGCTCACGAGTGCGAGCGCCCAGGTGCGCCACGGCGCCCCCGCCGGTCCGGTCCGGAAGAGCCGCCACATGACGACGAGCGCGCCGACGGTCAGCGCGAGGAAGATCCAGCGCGACCAGGGCCCCAGATGGAGGCCGAAGGCCGCGCCCGGGTTGTAGACGAGCGTGAGTCGCACCCACTCCCCGAGCACCGGGTGCGGCACGTAGGCCGGCGTGAGCCGGTCCACCGCGAGCATCTTCGTGAACTGGTCCACGAGGACGATCACCGCCGCGATGCCTGCGAATCGCGACGGCGCCATCCGCCAGGCGTCACTTCTTTCCATCTTCCTCACGCTGCTTGCACTCGATGCAGTACCGCGCGTGCGGGAGCGCGTCGAGGCGGTCGAACCCGACCTCGCCGCCGCAGTTGTGGCACTTCCCGAACTCCTCCGGGTGCCGATAGAGCCGCCGGAGCGCCTGGTCGACGTGCCACAGGAAGCGCCCTTCCTTGCTCGCGAAGAGGAACGCCTTCTCGCGCTCCATCGCGTCGGTGCCCTGGTCGGCCATGTGGAACGAGTACGCGCTCAGGTCGCCGTCGGCGCCCTGCGGGGTGTTCCCGAAGGTCTCGTCGTAGTGCCCGAGCTCCTTCAGCACGCGCCGCCGCTCCTCCATCAGCCGCTTCTCGAAGTACTGGATCTGCTTCTTCGGGAAGGGCTTGAACTTCTTCTCGCCACCGGGCGTCGGGGTCGACGGCATCTTCAACTGTCCTTGGAAAGGGCGATGTGGACCACGGGCCCGTCGAGCTCCACCTCGACGGTCGCGGCCCACGCGGGGGATGGGAGCTCCGCCTCCATGCGGCACTCCCGAGCCAGCACCTCGCCTGCGATCCACTCCGCGTGGATGCGCAGCGCGTCGAGCACCTCCACCGGGCCGGCGATCACCAACCGGATCCGGTCACTCACCGCGAGCCCGCTCTCCTTGCGGAGGCGCTGCACGCGGCTCACCACCTCGCGCGCCATCCCTTCGGCGCGGAGCGCCGGCGTCACCGCCGGGTCGAGCGCGACGGACATCCCGTCGCCCTGCTGCACCACCAGCGCCGTCGCCGCCTTCGCGGTGATCGCGACGCGGGTCGCATCGAGCATCAGCGCGCCATGGCCCGGCACCTCCACCTCGACGGAGCCGCCGCCCTCGATCGTGCGCAGCTGCGCCTGCGAGAGCCCCTCGACGATCGGCTTGGTGGCCTTCATCGCCGGTCCGACGATCTTGCCGAGCACGGGGAAGTTCGCCTTCCCCTCGAGCCGCACCCAGTCCGCGGCGCTGTCGGCGAAGGTCACCTGCTTCACATTGAGCTCGGCGGCGACGAGCGGGGCGATCATCGCGTGCCACGACGCGGCCACCCCCGGCGCGACACAGGTGAGGGCACCGAGCGGCTGCCGCACCTTGATGCCCGCCGCCTCACGCGCCGCGCGCCCGAGGGTCGCGAGCGTGCGCGCGGTCGCCATCGCCTGCTCCAACGCCGCATCGGCCGTCGGCCAGCCGCCCTCCGCCCGCTGGCGCCGGAACGGCGCCAGATGCACCGACCCGCCGGTGAGCTCGACGTGCATCCAGTCGCTCACGAAGGGCGCGAAGGGTGCGAGCAGGCGGCAGGTGACGACCAGCACCTCGTGCAACGTCGCGAAGGCCGCGCGGTTGTCCGCGCCCGTCGTCTCGTAGAAGCGCGACCGCGAGAGCCGCACGTACCAGTTGGCGACGTCCTCGCTCACGAAGTCCATGAGCACGCGCGCCGCCGCCGTGGCGTCGAAGCGCGTGAGGATCGCATCGACCTCGGCCTCCACCGACACGAGCCGCGACAGGATCCAGCGGTCGAGCACCGGGCGATCCGCCGGCGCCGGGTCGGCCGCGCTCGGCGACCACCCGAAGTTCGCATACTGCGCGAAGATCCCCGAGTAGACGTTCCGCAACGTGACGAGGAACCGTCCCGCCGTCTCGCGGATCACCGCCTCGTCGAACCGCCGCGGCACCCACACCTGCGAGCTCGCCATGAGGAAGAGCCGCACCGCATCGGCGCCATGCCGTTCCATCACCGCGCGCGGATCGACCGTGTTGCCGCGCGACTTGGACATCTTCTGCCCGTTCGCGTCGAGCACGAGGTCGTTGACCACGACCGCACGATAGGGTGCCGCGACGGCCGCCGTGCCCCCTTCCGCCTTCGACCGTGCACTCCCCTGACCCGGCAGCGCATCGCCCAACCCGGTCGCGATCGCGAGCAGCGAATAGAACCATCCGCGTGTCTGGTCCACGCCCTCGGCGATGAACTCCGCGGGATAGTAGCGCGCGAGCTTCTCGGCGCTCCCCGCCTGATGCGGATAGCCCCACTGCGCGAACGGCATCGAGCCCGAGTCGAACCAGGTGTCGATCACCTCGCTCACGCGGCGCATCGTCCCCGTCCCGCTCGGCGCGGGCCAGGTGTACTGGTCGATGTGCGGCTTGTGCGGGTCGAAATCCGCGGGCAGCGGCGCGCCCACCTTGGTCGCGAGCTCCGCGAACGACCCGATGACCTCGAGCTCGGTCGGATCCGCGTCGTTGACCCAGACCGGCAGCGGCGTGCCCCAATACCGGTCGCGCGAGATCGCCCAGTCGATGTTGTTCTCCAGCCACGACCCGAAGCGTCCCGCCCCCACCTCCGGCGGGTTCCAGTCCACCGCCGCGTTGCGCGCCAGCATCTCGTCCTTGTACGCGGTCGTGCGCACGAACCAGGACGAGCGGGCGTAGTACAGCAACGGCGTGCCGCACCGCCAGCAGTGCGGATAGCTGTGCACGAACTTCTGCGCCTTCCAGAGCTGGTCGCGCCGCGTCAGCTCCTCGATGATGAGCGGATCGGCATCCTTCACGAAGCGGCCGCCCACGAGCGGCATCTCCGCGGGGAACTCGCCGCGCGCGTTCACCGGGTTCACGAACGCCAGGTCGTGGCGCTTCCCCGCCGCGTAGTCGTCCGCGCCGAACGCCGGCGCCATGTGCACGACGCCCGAACCGTCCTCGGCGGACACGAACTCCTCGCCGACGATGACCTCGGTGTTCCCCTCGGCCGGATACGCGATCCAGTCGAGCGGACGCTTGTAGCGCTTCCCGACGAGGTCCGCGCCCTTCATGGTCGCCACGACGTCCCAACGCTCGGTGTAGTCGTTGCCGAGGACTGCTCCCGCGCGCGCGTCGGCGAGCAGGATCGTCCAGTCGGTCACGTTCTTCTTGCGCAGTTCGACGTAGGTGAGCTCGGGATGCACCGCGAGCGCGACGTTGGAGACGAGGGTCCACGGGGTCGTGGTCCAGACGATGATGCGGCGACGAACGGCGGACGAAGGCCGAAGGCTCGAGGAGGAAGGTCCACCACCTTCATCCTTCATCCTTCCGCCTTCATCCAGGTCAAGCGCCACGTAGACCGACGGATCCTCGACATCCTCGTACCCCTGCGCGACCTCGTGCGACGAGAGCGCCGTCCCGCAACGCGCGCAGTACGGCAGGATCTTGTGCCCGAGGTAAAGCAGCTGTTTGGCGTGGAGCGTCTTGAGCGCCCACCACACCGACTCGACGTACGCGTTGCTGTAGGTGACGTACGGATCGGCGTAGTCGAGCCAGTAGCCCATCCGCTCGCTCACCTGCTCCCAGTCCCCCTTGTACGTCCACACCGATTCGCGGCAGCGGCGATTGAACTCCGCCACGCCGACGCGCTCGATGTCCTGCTTCCCCGAGATCCCGAGCTGCTTCTCGACCTCGATCTCGACCGGCAGGCCATGCGTGTCCCACCCCGCCTTCCGCGGCACGTGGTACCCGAGCATCGCGCGGTGACGGCAGAAGAGGTCCTTCACCGTGCGCGCGAAGACGTGATGGATGCCCGGCTTCCCGTTGGCGGTCGGCGGCCCCTCGTAGAACGTCCACGCGGGCGCGTCGGCGCGCAGCGCCTGCGACGCCGCGAAGACGCCGTCCCGCGTCCAGCGCTCCATCACCTCGCGCTCAAGGGCGTCGCCCGTGAGGTCGCTCGGCAGCTGGCGGTAGCGCTCCGTCGTGCGGGTCTCCGTCACATCGTCTCCAGCACGCCCTGCACGAGCGCGGTCAGGTGCGGTTCGGCTCGCGCGGCGACGGCGAGGATCTTGTCGAGCGACGCCTCCTCGAGCGCGTCGGGGAGGCACTGGTCGGTGATGATCGAGCAGCCGAGCACGCGCATTCCCGCGTGCCGCGCCACGATCACCTCGGGCACCGTGCTCATCCCCACGACATCAGCGCCCATCGCGCGCAGCATCCGGTACTCGGCGCGCGTCTCGAGGTTCGGGCCCTGCACGGCGACGTAGACCCCCTCGCGCACGGTGAAGCCCTGCGCGCGCGCGACCGCCTTGGCCGCGTCGCGCAGCGCGACGTCATAGACCGTCGACATGTCCGGGAAGCGCGGGCCGAGCGACGCGTCGTTCGGCCCGATCAGCGGGTTGTCGCCGAGCAGGTTGATGTGGTCGGCGATGAGCATGAGGTCGCCCGGCGCCCAGAGCGGGTGCATGCCGCCGCACGCGTTGCTGACGATGAGGGTCCCCGCCCCGAGCGCGCGCATCACGCGCACGGGGAAGGTCGCCTGCTGGAGCGTGTAGCCTTCGTAGCGATGGAATCGCCCCTGCATGGCGACCACGCGCCGGCCGCCGAGCGTGCCGAGCAGGAGGCGCCCGTGATGCGACTCGACGGTCGAGATCGGGAAGCCCGGGATCTCGTCGTACGCGATCGCCGTCTCGACGGCCATCGCCCGCGCGAGCCCGCCGAGGCCGGTGCCGAGGATGATCGCGACCTCCGGCACGAGCGCGGAGCGCGCACGCACGGCACGCACCGCCGCCTCGATCGCCGCGGGGGTGTGGAGCTCCATGCCGGCCACGCGTCCGCTCATCCGCTTACACGCCCTCGCCGAAGCCGGGCTGCTGCGCGAAGGCCGCGGCCTCGGCCAGGTGCCGCTCGGCGGTCGCGCGCATCTGCGCGAGGTAGGTGCGTCGCGCATGCTCCAGGCGATCGAGGTCGTGCTTGAGCACCGCGAGCTCGGCGCGCCCCGCCTCGAGCACCCGCGCCGATTCGGCACGAGCCTCGTCGAGGAGCCGTTCGGCCTTCGCCTGCGCCTCCTGCACGATGAGATCGGCCTCGCGCGAGGCCTGCTCCTTCATGTCGCCGCGCAGCTGCTGCGCGCTGACCAGCGCCTCGTTGAGCGCGCGATCGCGCTCGCGGAAGGCCCGGAGCTGCTCGTGGAAGTTGCGCGCCTTCTCATCGAGATCCTGGTTGGCGCGCATGAGCCGTTCCATCTCGTCGGCGACCTGGACCTTGAACTGGTCCACGCGCGCGCGGTCGTAGCCGCGCATGACGGTCTGGAACTCGTAGCGGCGGACATCGACCGCCGTGAGGTGGAATGCGTCGTCCTGTTCCATCGTTTCAGCTCCTTGCGCCGAAGAGGATCGTGCCCAGCCGCACCAGCGTCGCCCCTTCCTCGACCGCCACTTCGTAGTCGCCCGACATCCCCATCGAGAGTTCCGTCGCCGGATGGCCCGCCGCGCGCAGCACCGCCGCGCAGTCCCGCGCGCCAGCGAACACCGTCCGGAGCGCCCGCTCCTCCGCGTCGAACGGCGCCATCGTCATCACGCCACGCACGCGCAGGGACGGCATCGCCGCCAACCGCTCGGCGAGGGCCGGCACCTGCGCCGGCGTGTAGCCGCCCTTGGAGTCCTCGCCCGAGATGTTCACCTGCACGAGCACCTCGAGCACCTGCGATGACTTCACCGCGACCGCTCGTGCCGCGTCGACCAACCCATCCCGATCGAGCGCGTGGAACAGCGCGAACCGCGGCAACGCCTTCGCCTTGTTCGTCTGGAGGTGCCCGATGAGGTGCCACCGGACCCCGCCCTTCGTGCACGCGGCGTCGACGAGCGCGTCCATCTTCGTCGCCGCCTCCTGCACCTTGTTCTCGCCGACGTCGGTGATCCCGGCGGCCCACGCGGCCTCGACGGCCTCCGGTCCGTGGGTCTTGGTGACGGCGATCAAACGGACCTCCTGCCCCTGACCTCCACGCGCCCGCGCCTCCGCGATCCGTCCACGGACCTCAGCGACGCGAGCGAGCAGGTCTGGAAAAGCCATAACAATCGAAATTACCGGGAGTGGAGTCCATACGGTAGAGGAAGGCTCAAGGTCGAAGGAGGAACGACGGAAGCGATGCGGGGGCAGGGAACAAGTCCCCGCCCCCGCATCGCCGTGCACATTCATCCTTCACCCTTCAGCGTTGATCCTCAGGCCGGTGTCGGCTCCGGTCCCGCGAGCGGGGGCAGCACCCGCGTCGGCTCCGGGCGCAGCACCGGCGCGGCGGGCACGAGCGGCGCCGTCGTCGGCGGATCGATCCGCGGGGGCAGCGTCTCGCCCTTCTCGAGGATCGCGATGTCCTCGCGCGTGAGCGTCTCGCGCTCGAGCAGCGCGGTGGCGATGCTGTCGAGCAGCGGGCGATGCGCGGTGAGCGTGTCCATCGCGCGGTTGTACGCCTCGTTGATCACGCGCGCCACCTCGTCGTCCACCTGCTGCGCGGTCCGCTCCGAGACCTGCCGACGGCTCGTGAGCTGCTGGCCCAGGAAGACCTCCTGCTCGTTGTCGCCCACGAGGATCGGGCCGATCGCATCGGAGAGGCCCCACTGCGACACGTAGCGCCGCGCGATCCCCGTCGCCTGCTGGATGTCGCTCGCCGCCCCGGTCGTCACGTGGTCGCGCCCGAAGATCATCTCCTCGGCCACGCGCCCGCCGTACGCCATCACGAGCCGCGCCTCGAGCTGCTCGCGCGTCACCGACACGCGATCGTCCTCGGGGAGCGTGAACGCCAGGCCCAGCGCGCGGCCACGCGGCACGATGGTCACCTTGTGCAGCGGGTCGTTGCCCTTCACGCGGATCGCGCAGACCGCATGGCCCGCCTCGTGGAACGCCGTGAGCCGGCGCTCCTCCTCGCGCATCACGAGCGACTTGCGCTCGGCGCCGAGCATGACGCGGTCCTTCGCGTTCTCGAAATCCACCATGTAGATCTTGTCGTGATTGTTGCGGGCCGCGAGCAGCGCCGCCTCGTTCACGAGGTTCGCCAGGTCGGCACCCGCCATCCCCGGCGTGCCGCGCGCGAGGCGGTGGATGTCCACGTCCTCCGCGAGCGGCTTGTTGCGCACGTGCACCTTGAGGATCCCCTCGCGACCGCGGAGGTCGGGGGAATCCACCACGATCTGGCGGTCGAAGCGGCCCGGGCGCAGGAGCGCCGGGTCGAGCACGTCCGGGCGGTTGGTCGCGGCGATCAGGATCACGCCGTCGTTCGACTCGAACCCGTCCATCTCGACGAGCAGCTGGTTGAGCGTCTGCTCGCGCTCGTCGTGCCCGCCGCCGAGACCGGCACCGCGGTGACGGCCCACCGCGTCGATCTCGTCGATGAAGATGATGCAGGGCGCACTCGCCTTGCCCTGCTCGAAGAGGTCACGCACGCGCGAGGCGCCGACGCCGACGAACATCTCGACGAAGTCGGAGCCCGACATGGAGAAGAACGGGCGCCCCGCCTCGCCGGCGACGGCCTTGGCGAGCAGCGTCTTGCCGGTGCCCGGCGGACCGACGAGCAGCGCGCCCTTGGGCAGGCGGCCGCCGAGCTTGGTGAACTTCTGAGGGTCCTTCAGGAACTCGATGATCTCGCGGAGCTCGACCTTCGCTTCGTCCGCGCCCGCCACGTCGGCGAAGGTGATCTTGGGCGTGTCGCCCGAGAGCAGCTTCGCCTTCGACTTGCCGAACGAGAAGGCCTTGTTCCCGCCGGCCTGCATCTGCCGGAAGAGGAAGATCCAGATGCCGAGGATGAGGACCCAGGGGAGCAGCGAGACGAGCACGGCGACCAGGCTCGGCCGCGGCTCCTGCGCCTTGAGCACGACGCCCTTGGCCTCGAGCCGCTTCATGTCCTCGGGGTTGTTCGCGATCGGCAACAGCGTCTTGAAGCCCTTGACCTCGCGGCCACGGACGAGGAAGCGGTTGCGGAACTCGCCGACGATCTCCTTGCCGCCGATCACCGTCACCTTGGAGATGTTGCCGGCGTCGAGCTGCTGGTAGTAGACCGACGCGTCGACCTCGACGACCGCCTCGCTCCCCTTCATCGCGTACTGGATGAGCACGATGGGGATGAGGAACGCGATCAGCCAGAACGAGAGCGTCCGCGAGAACTTGCCGAAGCCACCGGGCTTCTGCGGGGTGTTGGGCGTGGCCATGCGTCTCCTTACTGCAGGCTCGCCACGTACGGGACATGGCGGAAATCCTCCGCATGGTCCAATCCGTAGCCGACGAGGAATTCATGAGGGGCATCGAACCCGATGAACTTCGTCGGGTGATGCAGTTCAGTGGCGATGTGCTTGTGCAGCAGCGCGCAGATCTCCAGCGAGCGCGGCTGCCGTTCCCGGAGCAGGTCCATGAGCTTCTGCAACGTCCGCCCCGAGTCCACGATGTCCTCGACGAGGAGGATGTGCTTCCCCGCGAGGGAGGTGTTCGGGTCGTAGACGAGCTTCACGTGCCCCGAGCTCACCGTGGCGTCCCCGTACGACGAGGCCACGAGGAAGTCCACATGGAGCGGACGCTCGATGTGGCGCACGAGGTCGGACAGGAAGATGAAGCTCCCCTTGAGGAGCCCGAGCACGAGGAGGTCGCCGTCCGGATAGGCGGCGGTGATCTCCCGGCCGAGTTCCTGCACTCGGCGGGCGATGGTCTCCTCGTCGAAGGCGATGCGCTTGACGGCGCGCCCCTTCAGCCGCGGGTCGGCGACAGGAACGGTCATTGCTCCAATATATAGTCGGGAACGGGCGCCGTCGTTCCCGACGCGCGCACCACGAACGTGGACGCCGTCCGGACGATGCGCGCGTCACCGGCGAGCGGGATGCCCTGCCCCGTCCGCGCGCGCGGTGCCCATGCCGCGGCGCGCGCGATGCCGCGACGGTCCATCACCACGCCCACGCGCGCCGCGACCGCCGGCCACAGCACCGCCCACTCGTCCGCCCCACAGGACGCGAACGGCGCGACCGGGACGATGACGCTGTCCGGAGCGATCCGCTGCACGCCGGCGTCGACGAGCAACTCGTCCATCCGCGCCCGCCACTCCGCCGCGCGCTCCCCGAGCTGCCAGCACCAGTCGGCGAAGCCCGGCCGCGCCCGCTCGAGGGCGGGGAGGAGTTCGTGACGCACCCGGTTCCGCTGGAATGTCGGCTCGGCGTTGGTGGGGTCCTCAAGCCAGGGCACTCCGGCTTCCGCGGCGTACGCGTGCACGCTCGCGCGCGGGACCTCGAGCAGCGGCCGCACGCGCGCCCGTCCCTCGAGCGCCCGCGCGGACGCGCGCATGCCCGCGAGCCCGCGCGGACCGGCCTCGCGCAGCAGCCGCTGCACCACCGTCTCGATCTCGTCGTCGCGCGTGTGCGCGGTGACGACGGCGGCATCGAGCTCCTCGGCCCATGCATCAAGGAACCGGTGTCGCGCCGCGCGCCAGGCCGCCTCGGTTCGGGCCACGGCGCGCGCAGCGGAGCCCGAGACGGCGCGCACGCCGAGCCGCTCCGACTCCCGCATGACCAGGTCGACGGCGCGCCGGGCGGGCAGGCCGCTCCCGTGGTCGAAGGTGGCGACCGCCGCGATCTCCCCCGGACGGCCGGTGGCCATCGCATGGAGGAGCGCCATGGAGTCTCGGCCGCCCGAGACCGCGAGCAACCATCGCCCGCCGGGAAGCGCGGCGATGGCATCCGGGACCCGCTCGCGAACCCCCCGTTCCCTTTGCGCGTTCACGTCCTTAAGATACCCTGCGTACGGCCATCGACCCACCGCAACCCGCACGGAGCACAGCAGATGGAACACCAGATCGGCGGTCCGCTCGGTACCCTCATCGCCGGACTTGGCATGGGCGCGTACTACATCGGGCTCACCTGGATCAACATGCTGCTCGGCATCGTGCTGACGCCCTTCTTCCTCATCCCGATCACGTGGGTGCAGGATGCGATGGCGAAGAAGAAGGAACAGTCCGCGGCCTGAGTCCCCCGGCTCGATGGCCCCACGGGAGGTGACGCCGCGCGCGTTACCTCCCGTCGTGTTTCGTGATAGGATTCCGCAGGCGTCCCGCTCGCTCGCCGTGCCCCGTCGTCCTCATCCTCGGAGCGTCGCATGCTGTTCGCACTGGTGGTCATCGCCGCGGTCTTCCTTGCTTGGCTCGTCGCGGCGTACAACGGGCTGATCGCCCTCCGGGGCCAGACGGAGAACGCGCTCAAGCAGATCGACGTCCAGCTCAAGCGCCGCCACGACCTCATCCCCAACCTGGTGCAGGCCGTCCAGGGCGCGATGGACTTCGAGAAGGACACGCTCGCCGCCGTCATCAGTGCCCGGAACGGCGCGATCATGGCCGCCGCCGGGCTCGACCCGCAGCACGTCGCCGCCTCCGCCGCGGCCGAACAGCAACTCAGCGGCGCGCTCGGCAAGCTGATGGCCGTGGTGGAGTCCTATCCCGACCTCAAGGCCACCGCGAACGTCCGGCAACTCCAGGAAGAGCTGACCTCGACCGAGAACAAGGTCTCGTTCGCCCGGCAGGGTTACAACGACACGGCCACGTCGTACAACATCAAGCAGCAGCAATTCCCGACCAACCTGGTCGCGAACATGGCGGGCGCGGCGGTCGCAGAGCTGTGGGAGATCGAGGACGCCGCCGAGCGTGCCGTCCCCAAGGTCGAGTTCCGCCGGAACTAGGCCCACCCCGGCCACCCCGCGCCCGCCGCCCGGGCCATGAACCTCTTCGAGCAGCAGGCCGCCAACCGCCGGAAGTCCCGGTGGCTGGTCGCGGCGTTCGTCCTCTTCTTCGCCTGGCTGGGCTTCGGGGGCGACTACCTGGCCTGGGAGATGACCCGATATGGCCCGCCGGGGGCGTACCGCCACGCCTTCCCCTGGGGGGGGGTCGCGCTGTTCGCCATTGCGGCCGTCACGGTCACCTGGATCCGGCGGACCGGCCCGGACAAGGTCCTTTGGTCCGCCGGCGCCTACCCCCTCCCCGAGGGCCGGATGGACGAGAATCGGCAGCTCGAGAACGTCGTGGAGGAGATGGCGATCGCCGCCGGCGTCCGGAAGCCCAAGATCTACCTGATCGACGATCCGGACCCCAATGCGTTCGTGACCGGGACCGACCCCGACCACCCGCACCTCGCGGTGACGACCGGCCTCGTGTCCATGTTGAGTCGAGATGAGCTCCAAGCGGTCGTCGCCCACGAGCTCGGGCACGTGAAGAACCTCGACATGCAACTGATGACGATGGTCGCCGGGCTCGCCGGGGCGATCGCGCTCATCGCGGACGGACTCGGCCGGTCGATGCGGATCGGACGACACCGCAGCGGGGGCGGCGGGCGGGACCGCGGCGGCAAGCTCGGGGGGCTCCTCCTGGTCCTCCTGGTCATCTGGCTGATCAGCTGGATCCTGGCGCCCCTGATCACCCGGATGCTGGCAATGGGAATCAGCCGGAAGCGAGAGTACCTCGCCGATGCGATGGCGGCCCAGTTCACCCGGAACCCGATGGCCCTCGCCGACGCGCTCGACCGGATCGAGAAGGCGGGCGCACCGACCAAGACCATCAAGGGCGGGGTTGCGCACCTTTGCATCGCCGACCCCCTGGGCAGACGCGTGAGCCAGAAGGTGGGGTTCGTGGGGGACCTGTTCGCGACGCATCCCCCCATGGCGTTGCGGGTCGCCCGGCTCCGCGCGATGGCCTATCAGTCCGCGAAGGCGAGTGGTGACCTTGCGCCTGAATGACAGTCTGGTAGCTTGAAGGCAAGCGAGAGTTGGCGTTCAAACTTTTCCACACGAAAGCACTCCGCTACCGGATCTCTCCGCGAGCGGATCGAATGTGGAAAGAAGCGGGGATGTGGATATCTATCTCCCTTCGCGGAACGCCCCTCATCCAGCTCCTGTGTGGATTATCGTGATTGTGAGAATCGATCGCGACCAGGAGGCTGAGCGGACGATATGCATAGCAAGATGCATAAATTCTCGCCGTTATGCATTTCTCAATGAGCTTTAGTCATGCTCGGTAAATAGGCATTTTCATTGCATTTATCGAGTGTTGTATGATCTATCGAAAGATATGATGGTCTTTACAGGTTCAATCTTTCAACAAAACCGCAATGACGCCGCCGACGGTAGCCATTTTGATCGGCCCAGACTATGAGGACCTCGAGGTCTGGTACCCGAAACTACGCTTGGAGGCGGCCGGCATCAGCGCGCCGCTCGTCGGTGTCCCCGGGCAGGTCTTCAGCGGGAAGCATGGGTACCCTGCCCCGGTTGATGTATCTATCGATGATGTCGATACCGCCAATTTGGCTGGTGTGCTCGCGCCCGGTGGGTGGGCGCCGGACAAGATCCGACGCGACCCGCGGGCGCTTCAGCTCGTTCGCAACGTGCACGAGCGCGGTGGTCTCGTCGCCACGATATGCCACGGACCGTGGATCCTGATCAGCGCCGGGATAGTCCGTGGGCGCCGGCTGACCTCCACAGTCGGGATCCGGGACGACGTGGTGAACGCCGGGGCGGAGTGGGTCGACGCGCCGGTGGTGACGGACGGCAACCTCATCTCGAGCCGAGTCCCGAAGGACCTTCCGGCCTTCGGCGAGGCGCTGGTCGGCTGGTTCGAGGGGCGGCGGTAGAGCCGCCGCGGGGGCCCTTGGGGGCCCTCAGGAACGGGTCAGGGAGCCGTGATCGTGAGCTGCAACGGCAGGCTGTACGCCCCCGGGCGGTCCAGCGTCCACTGGTAGACGGACCGCAGATACAGGTTGACGGTCGTCCCGGCGGTGGCCGCGCCGGTCCCGATCGTCACCGCGGTGGTGCTCATGTTCGCGAACGGACCGCCTGCCGCCGTCCCCCACTGCAGCTCGCCCACGGGTTTGTTCGGACGTGCTTGCGGCCCCGTTCCCGTCCAGGTTCCGGCGGTCGAACGGAGCGTGACTGTCCAGCTTCTGTTCGCCCGAATGAGGAGCGGTGTGAGCGCCGGCGTGCCGAACCCCGCGGCGAATTCCGTCGCCGTGGCGGTCCCCAAGGGAACCACGGTGGAGGGGATCTGGAGCCTCACGACGGTCGTCACGGTGAGGTTCATTCCGTAGTTCGCCGTGCCCCCGACCGTGCATGTCGCCCGGTTGTTGACCGTGCAGTTCCCCTGCCCCGAGACGATCGCTGGGAGGCTCCCGAGCAGCAGCGCCGCCAGCAGGAGATGTCGGCCGGATCGAAGCCTGCGGGGCATCAGGGCGCCGCCTTCACCGCGACGAAGTTCCCGCTCCGCCCCGAGGAGACCTCGATCCACGCCCCCCGGATCGTGTCACCGACGATCCGGCCGACGTGCCGCCGCTCCGTCGCTGCGAGCAGCACGTCGAAATCGACGTCCGAATCCTCGATCACGCGGCCGCTGACCGGCCCGCCGTCGGAGCGCACGCCGCCTGCCACCCCCTGTTCCTGCCAGGAGAGTTGGCCGCTGATCACATCGTCGCGTTGCGTGGAGATGAGCAGGGTGCCGTCGAGGGTGAGGGCCGGAGCGGCCTGATCCCCGGAATAGTGCCAAGTCCCGCGCACATCCGCGACCTCCCCGGCCGGGTCGGTGGGGAAGGAGCAACCACACGCGATCAGTGCGGGGATGAACAGGGTGGCGGACCGGAGCGCACGAAGCGACCTCACCGGCGACCGTCGCCCTTGGGCGGCATGCTCGCCTCGTCCCGTGCAGCCTGACCGGTCCGGCTGCGCGCCCCGCGCGGCTCGCCGGCACGGGATGGCGGCACCGTGATGCGCACCGCGCGCCCGCGCAGCGCGATCGGGACCGTCCGCCGCTCGCGCGGCCGCACGCCGATCGTCACGGTCTCATCGGTCCGGAGCGGCTCGGCGAGCATGGAGAAATCGAAGCGCGTTGTGTAGTCGCCGGCCGGCACATCCTCGAAGACGAGGGTCGAGTCGTCGGCGTGGCGACCGACCCATTCGAACCCGGTCCCGTCGCGCAGGAAGATGCGGACGTCGGCGAGCTTCACGTCCGGGGCGCGACCGTCCTCGTCGCGGACGATCCGAAGCGCGAGCGAGACGGTGCCGGTCGCGAGCAACGGGATGTCGCGACGCTCGAGCGTGTCAGCCGAAAGGAGCGGATGCGCCAGGAGTCCGGCCGGCAGGCTCCCCTGCTCCACGCGCGTCCGGCCGCGCACGCGCGCGGGGAGGCGGTAGTGCCCGTTCCGGTCGGACGTCACCCGTGCGTCGCCGCGCCGGAGCACGACGCCCGCCACGCCCGGCTCGCCCGGGTCCCGTCGCCCATTGCCGTCGCGGTCGGCGTACACGACGCCCTGATCCCCACTGTTGCTCACCGGGCGGAGAAGGGTCGAGACCGAGAGCCGCATGGCGGCCATCCACCCGGCACGGCCGGTCCGGTCGCGATAGTACGGGTTGCGCTCCGCGCTCATCGCGAGATCCAGCCCGCCCGGGAGGGCCATCGTCATCGAGGTGCGCGTGACGAGGAAGGACTGGATGGCCCCAAGGCGCTGGTACTGCGCCTCCGAGTCGAGCCGGACGGCCCGAGCGCCGCGGGTGAGCGGCAGACCGGACCAGCGCAGCGACGCGACCCACACGTCCCCCGGCATCCCGACACCCGCCTCGGTCACCTGCACGCCGAGCGATGCGTCGATCGCCCCGAGTCGCTCGAGAGCGCGTGTCGCGAAGACCCGGGCCGCGCTCTGGCCGGCTATCGACGTCACCTCGCGCCCGTCGAGCAGTTCGGTGGTGCGCGTGACGGCGCCGAGACTGCCCTCACCCGACAGGGACAGCAGTCCGCGGCGCCATTCGTAGCCGGCCGTCAGGTCGCGGGAGCCTGACCCGAACGACCCGAACGCCCCTGAGGCGGACCGCGCATCGAACTCGGTGAACTGCCCGCGGAGTGACACGGCCGACGCGTCGGAGAGCGCGAAACGCTGCCCGACGCTCCACGAATCGACGCGCATGGCGCGGAAGACATTGCTCGCGTCGCGCGTGCGCGAGAGCGATCCGTCGAGCGACCACCGATCGGAGAGGTCGCGCGCGGCCTGGAACTGGAACTCGTCGGTCGCGCGCGCGAAGGCGCCGCTGCCGCCGGGCGCATGCACGATACTCATCGAGACACGGTCGTGGGGGCGCTCGTTGACCGCACGGAAGCTGTAGCCGGCGTTCACGACGCCGTAACTCTCGCGGTAGGCGAGGCCGGTCCCGAGCGTGAGCGCACCGATGGGCCGCGTCTCGTACTCGGCGGCGAGCGCGGTGAGGTCGCGGCCGCGCGAGACGCCGCCGCGCTCGGCGAGGTACGACATCGCCCCGCCGACCCGACCGAATGCCCCTTCGCGCCAGAGTCCGGCGCCGAACAGCTGTCCGCCGAGGTCGCTCGCGGTGCCGCCGGCGGATGGCCGACCGACGATCGCACGCCCTTCCCACTCCCCGCGCGTTCCCGAAGCGGTGACGCCTTCCCCGAGCACGTTCACGCCGGCCAGATCCGAGAGTTGCACGAGGGCATTGCCCGCGTTGACCTCCCAGTTGCGACCAGCGAGGCTCGCCGAGAAGGGACTCTGGTACGCCCCGACCGCGCTCAGCCCCTGCGCCACGATCCCGAAGCTGCGGACGCGCGGCAGGAGGCGTGCGCGGAGTTGGACGGTCTCGCTGACCGGGCCATCCAGGGTCGCGCCGCCGAAGGTGGCGCTGCCGTCGCTGCTCGTCGCGGCGGCGAGCACCGGATGGAGCGTCAGCCCGCTCACGGTCGTGCCGTTGGAGTGCACGCGGAGGACGGTGCGAAACTGCGCCGTGGGGGCCTCGGTGGGCGGCCACGTCGCGCCCGCGTCGAGGATCACCGAGTAGTCGCCGATGCCGGCGGCTTCCGGGATCGCGACCGTGGTCGCGATCTCGACGGTCGCGCCGAGGGGCACGCTGATGGTGCGCGGGACGTCGGGCGTGACGCGCCACCCTTGGGGCGTGCGCAGCCGGAGGTTGAGGGCCTCGGCGGCGTTGCCGCGGTTGACGAGACGGAAGACCAGGTCGACGCGGTCACCGGCGCGGAGCGCCGTTACCTCGGCGGTGCCGAGCGCGAGCACCTCGCGCCGGAGTGGCACGCGGACCGAGACCGGCTGGATGACCGAGGGACGCCCCGCGGCGCGGAACTCGACATCCGCGAGGTCGAGCTGTCCTGCCCGCGCGTCGCTCGGGACCCGGAGTGTCAGGACGAGGGAGCGGGAGGAGCCGCGCGGGATGGTGAGCACGCCGGACAGCATCCCGACGACGCTCGCGCCATTCAACGGCTTGATGACGTACGCGACCTCGGCGAGGTCGCGCAACGACTCCGGGATCGGGACCTGCACGGTGATGATCGCGCGCGCCTCGGCCTCGACGACGACGGAGGGGAGGCGCACCGCGTCGTCCGCGGAGGTGGCGGCGGCGAGCGAAGGCGTCGCGAGCAGGAGCGCGACGAGCCACGCACGGCGCGCCGGACGCGTCATGGTGCGGCGACCACCAGCTGCAACTGCACGCGGAACTGAGTCGCCGCGGTCGGCGGCGTGGTCGCCCAGTTGAGCAGGTAGCGGAACTGGATCGTATTCGACCAGGGGTCGTTGGTGCCGTTGAACGTGACGTTCCGGGTCTCGACGAGGGCCTGAGTCGTCGTCAGCGTGTTCCAGGTCCCGAGATCACCGCGCCGCCACTGGAGCGCCGCGGCGTTGAGGGTCCCGGTCGCCGGACAGGGCGCGAAGCACCTGACGCTCACCGTCGTCGCGCGTGGCGAGAAGGCGGGGCGATTGCTGATCGCGTTCACGTTGAACGTGAGCGTGCCGAGGATGACCGAGCCCGCGTCGAAATCTGCGGGCGTGGTCTGCGTCACCGTGAACGGGAGCCCCGTGACGGTGAGCGTCGTGCGGCGCCCGCGCTGGGCCGCGGCGGGTGCGGCGACGACCGCGAGCACTCCGCTCAGGAGTGCCACCTGCCCCACCCCGTACCACCAGCGCGTGCCGATCAAGGGACCTTGAACTCCACCTGCGCCGCCGTGATCTCGTCCCCACCGAAGTCGACCATCACGAGCGCGACGTAGTCACCCTTGGCGAGCGTCGGGAGCGTGATACGCTGATCGCGGACCGCGTTGGGCGTGATGAGCGCCTCGGGGGCACTCACCTTCTGCAGCAGCAGGCCGTCCACGTCCCGGATCTCGATGGTGGTCTTCAACTTCAGATGCTCGTTGCCCGCGCTGGTGAAGCGGACGTCCGCCTGCCAGACCTTCACCGAATCGCGCTTGGCGCCGGCGGGGACCTCCTTGGGGATCCACGCCTCGACGACGTCGGCGAAGGCGATCTCGCCGGCGCGGACGGGAGCCGCAGGATGGACGTAGACCTTCACGCCGGTCCGGATCTCGATGGAGAGGAACGAACCCTGTTGCTCGTTGCGCGGCGGCGGCGGCTGGACCGACTCGAAGAGGACGATCGACCAGCAGCCGGCGAGGTCGCCGGCACCGTCGAAGGTGACGCGGACGTACTCGACGGCCCCCGGCGCGACCTGGAAGGTCATCGGGAAGACCTTGACCTTGTCGCGGCAACTGCCGGCGGTGGCACCGACGGGGAGGAACTCGTTGCGGCCGAGCGTGTCGCGCTGCCAGTCGTTGAGGACGACGCGGACCTGCTGGACCTTGTCCTGCTCGTTCCGGACCGGGATCACCTGCGTGAGGGGACCGCGTCCGGGCGCGAGCTGGAAGTGCATCTCGAGCTCGTCGACCGCGACCTGCGCGCGGGCCGTGCGAGGCACGGTCAGCAGGGCGACGAAGAGGGCGAGGACGGCCGCACTCGCGTGCGCCCGTCCTCGCCCCTGCCGGCTACATGCGCCGGACATCATGCCTGTGCGTCCCGGGTGTGAGGCCGGGGCCTCACGGCGCGGTGAGCGTCAAGGTCAGGCCGAGCGCGTACGAGCCCGGGCGGTTAGCCGGGTCACTGTAGTCGGCGGGGATGGTCGCCTGGAACTGCACGTTGACGTTCTGCCCGTTGCTCGCCGCGCCGGTCGCGACGGTTGCCGCGGTCTGCGAGATGGCAGCGAAGGCGCCGCTGTTGATGGAGTACTGGAGCGTGTTCGCGGCGCGGACACCGGCGGCCGAGCCCGTGTAGGTCCAGTCGGCGGCGTTGGCAGCGATGGTGAGGTTCCAGGCGGCGTTGGCGCGGACGTTCACGTCACCGAACGGGCCCGCGACGACGGCAGCGCCGCCGCTGATGTCCGTGATCGACGAGCCGTCGAGCGTGACGGCGAGCGACGGGACCTGCATGCGCACGATCGTCGGGATCGTGAGCGTCGCAGTGGGCTGGAGCGAGCAGCTGGACTGCTGGGCGCAAACGAGCTGCGCCTCGGCGACCGCCGGGAGGGCGATCAGCGCGGCGGCAGCGACGAACGTCGCGGTGCGGCGGAGCATCTGGAATCCTCGATCTAGGGGTGAAGTGCTGGCGCAGGAGCCGCCGGTAGGGCAACTCCTCACGCCGCTCCTTGACGAGGGGTTCTCGACCGAGGTCACAGTGCGTCACCATTCGCCGGTGAACGAACCGGGTCGACGAACTGGCCGCGGTGTAGGGGAATCGGCTAAGACGATTCCTCATAAACACTTACTGTTTCCGACCCGACGGGCGCCGAGCTTGCACAGGTCCACGGTCGATGGGTCCGTCTTACCGCTCGTGTCGGGGCCGGGTACGTTTGCCTCGCCTCGCGCATCGATCCGCGGCGTTCGAGCGTCGTCTCCCCCCTGTCCACCCCGACCCTCACTCCCACGCTCATGTTGATAGGCGTCCCCACAGAACGCGCGTCGAACGAACTTCGCGTCGCGCTCGTCCCCGACAGCGTCGGCCGGCTCGCGAAGGCCGGCGCCCAGGTCGTCGTCGAACGCGGTGCCGGCCAGCGGGCCGGCTACCCGGACGCCGCCTTCGAGAAAGCGGGCGCGGGTCTCGGCGACACCGCGGCGGTCCTCGCCGCCGACCTGATCTGCAAGGTCCAGAAGCCGACGACCCCCGAGATCGCCGCGATGAAGCCCGGCGCGCACCTCATCTCCCTCCTCCAGCCGGCATCGTCAGCGGAGGCGATCGCGGCCCTCGAGACGCGGGGGGTCACGGCCTTCGCGCTCGAGCTGGTCCCCCGCATCACGCGGGCGCAGTCCATGGATGTGCTCTCGTCGCAGGCCACCGTCGCCGGCTACAAGGCGGTGCTGGTTGGGGCCTCGTCGATGGTCAAGTTCCTGCCGATGCTCACGACGGCGGCGGGCACGATCGCCCCGTCGAAGGTCTGCGTCCTCGGCGCGGGCGTGGCCGGGCTGATGGCGATCGCCACGGCGCGGCGGCTGGGCGCGGTGGTGAGCGGCTTCGACATCCGCGCCGCGGCGGCCGAGCAGATCAAGTCGCTCGGCGCGAGCGTGGTGGCGGAGAACCTGATCTCGGCCGACGCCCAGACGGCAGGGGGCTACGCGAAGGAGCAGAGCGCGGAACAGCAGGCGGCGATCCAGGAGGCGCTGAAGGCGCATCTCGCCGGCATGGATCTGGTGATCACCACGGCGGCGATCCCGGGTCGCGCCGCCCCGCGGCTGATCAGCACGGCGACGATCCAGACGATGACACCGGGGTCGGTGATCGTCGACCTGGCCGCCGAGACGGGCGGCAACTGCGAGCCGACGAAGGCGGGCGAGACCGTGGACGTGAACGGCGTGCAGGTGATCGGCCCGGTGAACCTCGCGGCGACGATGCCGAACCACGCGTCGGCGATGCTCAGCCGTAACATCCTGACCTTCGTGCAGCACGTGATGACGAAGGACGGCACCCTCAACATCGACCGCGCCGACGAGATCACCGGCGCGATGATCGTCACCGGGAGGACGGCCAAGTGACCGGCATGGACCTGATCGGATTCATCGTGGTCTTCATCCTCGCGACGTACCTCGGGGCGTCGCTCATCGGGCGCGTACCGCCCACCCTGCATACGCCACTCATGTCCGGGGCGAACGCGGTCTCCGGCATCACGGTAGTCGGCGCGATGGCGATCGCCGGCCACACGGACTACGGCGTGCTCGGCACGGTCCTCGGATTCGTCGCGATCGTCTTCGCGATGATGAACGTCGTCGGCGGCTACGCGGTGACCGACCGCATGCTCGAGATGTTCAAGAAGGGCCCGCAGGGAGGTGGCAAGTGATCTCCGTCGCCTTCGAACGGCTGTTGTACCTCGTCGCCGCGGTCCTCTTCATCACCGGCCTGAAGCAACTCCAGAGCCCGGAAACGGCGCGGAAGGGGAACCAGATCAGCGCGGTCGGCATGCTCATGGCGATCGTCATCACGTTGCTGTCGACGAAGACGATGACGTACGGGACGATCATGGCCGGCCTCGCGGTCGGCGGCGCGATCGGCCTCTACATGGCGCGCTCGGTGGCGATGACATCGATGCCGCAGATGGTCGCACTGCTGAACGGCGTCGGCGGCGGATCGTCCCTGCTCGTGGCGACCGCGGAGTTCCTCCACATGCACGAGAAGGGCGAGATCGCCTCGGTGGACGTCGCGCTCTCGACGCATCTCGGCGTGCTCATCGGTGCGGTGACCCTCACCGGCTCGGCGATCGCGTGGGCGAAGCTCCAGGAGGTGATGCCCGGCAAGGCGATCACCTTCGGCGGGCAGAAGATGGTCAACGGCCTGCTCTTCGCCGTGATCGCGGGACTCGCCGCCTGGCTGATCGCCGTGCCCACCGCGCCGATGTGGGCATTCTACGCGCTGACCGGACTGTCACTGCTCATCGGCGTACTGCTCGTGATCCCGATCGGCGGCGCGGACATGCCGGTGGTGATCTCGCTCCTCAACTCGTACTCCGGCATCGCGGCCGCCATGACGGGCTTCGTCATCAAGAGCGAGGTGCTCGTCATCTCCGGCGCCCTCGTGGGCTCGTCGGGCATCATCCTCTCGCAGATCATGTGCAAGGCGATGAACCGCTCGCTCGGGAACGTGCTGTTCGGCGCGTTCGGCGCGACGGCCGGCAAGAGCACCAAGACGGCCGAGGGGCTGTCGGTGAGCGCGACGAACGTCGAGGAAGCCGCGCTGCAACTGGCGTACGCGCAGAGCGTGATCGTCGTCCCCGGATACGGCCTCGCGGTCGCACAGGCGCAGCATCAGGTCCGCGAGTTGATGGACCTCATCGAGAAGCGTGGCGGCACGATGAAGTTCGCCGTACACCCGGTGGCGGGCCGCATGCCCGGCCACATGAACGTGCTCCTCGCCGAGGCGAACATCCCGTACGACAAGCTCATCGACATGGACGACATCAACCCGGAGTTCGAGCGGACCGACGTGTGTCTGGTGATCGGCGCGAATGACGTCGTGAACCCGGCGGCGCGAACGGACCCGTCGTCCCCGATCTTCGGCATGCCGATCCTCAACGCGGACCACGCGAAGCGGATCATCGTGATGAAGCGCGGGATGAGCGCCGGCTTCGCGGGGATCGAGAACGAACTGTTCTACAACGCGAAGACGCAGATGCTGTTCGGCGACGCGAAGGGGACGCTGACGAAGCTCGTCGCCGAGGTGAAGCAGGTGTGAGGACGGCAGGCAGGAGGTAGAAGGAGGAAGACCGTATGCGCAACGGCGATGCGGGGCTCATGCCTCGCATCGCCGTTCGCCATTCCTCCCTTCCTCCTTCAGCCTTCATCCGTACGTCCGCGACCGCCACTGCGTCGGCCGCCGCGCCGAGGAGATCACCAAGCGCAGCGTAGCCAACGGGTCCGCGAACGGGGAGAGCCACCAGGTGAGACCACGGCGCGAATAGCTCGGGGCGAGGGCCAGCAGGAGGAGCCAGCGGATGACGACGAGCCCCGCGGTGCTCGCGCCGAGCACCGCGCGCGCGGCGCCGGGCGGCAGCGAAGGCCAGGCAGCGGCCACGAGGGCCGCGGCGGGGAGTTGCGTCCCCTGCGCGGCGACCACGAAGGCGGTGTCGAGGAACTGGCGCGCCTTCGACGTGGCGTCCTTGAGGTCGAGCGATCGCCCCCACTCCCGCCACATCTGTCCCGCCCCGCGGTAACTCCGCACCCGATAGAGCCACGCGCCATCGAGGAATCCCACCGACGCGCCGCGGGCGGCAAGATGACGGACCAGACTGACATCCTCGGCGAACGAGGCGCGCACCGGCTCGTAGCCGCCGTGCGCCAGCAGGACCTCACGCTTGAGCAGGAAGCACTGCCCATTGGCGATGACGCGGTCCGGGGTCACGCGCGGGTCGCCGACGGCCCCCGAGCGGTAGATGAGCGTGACCAGTAGTGCCGGCTGCAGCCATCGTTCGGCAGCCGACTGTCCGTCGAACCTCGGGGCGAAACTCACCGCGTCGAACCCTTCACGGAGCGCCGCCTCCAGGACGGCGGCGGCACACCCCGGCTCCGCCTGCGTGTCGGCGTCCATGCCGAGCACCCAGGGCGTGGTCGCGAGCGTGGTGCCGTGCTGCAAGGCCCAGGCCTTCCCGATCCAGCCGGCGGGGAGCGGCGGATCGGTGACGAGGCGGATGCGCGGATCGAGTCGCGCCGCGGCCTCCACCATATCACGGGTCCCGTCGGTCGAGCCGCTGTCCACGACGAGGATCTCTGTGACCGGACGGCCCTGCGCGCGAAGCCCGTCGAGGCACGGCCCGATCCTGGCCGCCTCGTTGAGCGTCGCGACGATGATCGTGAGTGGCGGACCGTCGATCCCGTCGGGGAGAGGCCGCTCCGCCGGCCGGCGGGTGCGGCCTCCCGCAAGGCGGCTCATGAGGAGCAGCAGCAGCACGGCCTGGAGCGCGGCGAGAGCAGTGAGCATCGGGTGGTAAACGTAGCGGCGCTCCAAACCGTGCGCGCGCTTGCCCTGTCGAATGCGTGAACCCCGGGCGCACCGACGCCCGTACGGCCCTTCGGACCCACACCCGAGCCTGCCATGCGATCCCCGTTGCGCGCCCTCGTTGCCCTGCTCCTCCCCGCCGCGCTCAGCGCCCAGGAACGTCATGTCCTGAGCGGCACCACCGCGTCGATCTTCAACCTCGCAGGCCAGGTCCGCCTCGAGTCGGGGTCCGGCAGCGAGGTCGTCGTCGAGGTCACGCGGCGCGGGCCGGACGCCGAGAAGCTCGAAGTGCGGCTGCGCGGGGGGCAACTCGTCGTGCGGTATCCCGCGACCGAGATCGTCTACCGCGAGGACGACCGCAACGAGCGGTGGAGGAACAACTCGAACCTCCGCGTCCGCGAGGACGGGACCTTCGGCGGCGAGTGGGCCGATGGCGGGCGGCGCACGGTGATCCGCTCGCGGGGTACCGGACTCGAGGCGCACGCCGACCTCGCGGTGAAGGTCCCGGCCGGCAAGCGCGTCGAGCTCCATCTCGCCGCCGGCCGGATCGAGGCGACGAACGTGAACGGCGACCTCGACATCGATGTCTACTCCGCGAGCGTCCGTGCGACCGGGACGAAGGGGCGACTGTTCATCGATGCGGGGTCCGGGTCGGTACGCGTGGCCGATGCGTCGGGCGATCTCGAGATCGACACCGGGAGCGGATCGACCACGCTCGAGGGGCTTCGGATGTCGAGCGTGAAGGTCGATGCGGGCTCTGGCTCGGTGGACGCGCGCGACGTCGAGGCCGCCCGGTTCTCCGTGGACGTGGGCTCCGGTTCCGTTCGCGCCGAGCGGCTGAGCACCGACGACCTGCTGGTGGACACCGGGTCCGGCGGCGTGCGCCTCGACCTCGCCAAGGTGCCACGGCGCTCGGGGATCGACACCGGCTCGGGCGGCGTGACGCTCGCGCTCCCGGACGACGCATCCGCGGACCTCGACATCGACACCGGCTCGGGCGGGATCAGCTCCGACTTCCCCGTGACCGCGGACACGTTCCAGCGCCGCGAGTTGCGTGGACGGATCGGGGGCGGCGGGCCGCTGATCAAGGTCTCGACGGGGTCCGGCGGGGTGACCCTGCGCAAGCGCTGAGCGGACCGGATCGCGGGACGGGCGCGGGGAGCGTCGCCATGGGCGACGCTCCCCGCGCCCGCTTCACTGCACGAGTCCCTGCCGCACCTGGTCGATGATGAAGGCGTAGCGGAAGGCCTGCTCCTTCAACCGTTCGTACCGGCCCGACGACCCGCCGTGCCCGGCGCCCATGTTCATGCGCAACAGCAACGGGTTCGCGTCGGTGCGCATCGCGCGCAACCGCGCCACCCACTTGGTGGGCTCGAAGTACCCCACGCGCGAGTCGTTGAGTCCGCTCGTCACAAGCATCCGCGGGTACGCCTTCGCGGTCACGTTGTCGTACGGCGAGTACCGGCGCATGTAGCGGTACGCCTCCGGCGAGTTCGGGTCGCCCCACTGCTCCCATTCCTGCGCGGTGAGCGGGAGGCTCGCGTCGAGCATCGTGTTGATGACGTCGACGAAGGGGACGTCGGCGACGATCACCTTGAACAGGTCCGGACGCAGGTTGGCGACCACGCCCATGAGCAGCCCGCCCGCACTTCCGCCGTTGGCCGCGAGGCGATCCGCCGACGTGTACCGCTCGCGCACCAGGAACTCGGCGACGTCGATGAAATCGGTGAAGGTGTTCATCTTCCGGAGCATCTTGCCCTCGTCGTACCACTGACGGCCCATCTCCTGTCCGCCACGCACGTGCGCGACCGCATAGGTGATGTCGCGGTCGACGAGCGAGAAGCGCTGGGAGCTGAAGGTGGGCTCGGTGGTGGCTCCGTACGACCCGTAGGCGTAGAGGAGGAGCGCGGACCCGCCATCCCGCCTGGCGCCCTTCCGGTGCACGAGGGAGATCGGGATGCGGGTACCGTCGCGGGCGGGCGCGTACAGGCGCTCCACCTCGTACCGGTCGGGATCGTACCCGCCGAGGACCTCGTCCTGCTTGCGTCGCGTCCGCGCCCGCGTGGTCATGTCATAGTCGAACACCGTTGTCGGCGTGACGAGGGAGCTGTACGAGAAGCGCAGCGTCGTCGCGTCGTACTGCGGATTGCTGCCAGGGAAGACGCCGTACGCCGCCTCGGGGAAGCTCACGTCATGCGTGGCGCCGCCGTCGAGTGCGGTGATCCGGAGCTGCCGGAGCCCGTCGCGGCGCTCGATCACCACCACGTGACGCCGGAAGGCCATGACGCCTTCGACGAAGACGTCGGTCCGATGCGGGAGCCAGTCGGTCCAGGCCGCGGGCGCGTCGAGCGGCGCCGTCATCACCTTGAAGTCGCGCGCGCCCTGGTTCGTGAGGATGTAGAAGACCCGCTCGCCCGGCTCGACCTCGTACTCGACGCCGGGGCGGCGCGGCGCGATCACGCGCGGCGCCTCCGTGGGGCGGTCGGCGGGGATCGCGTGCCACTCGCTCTGCGTGAACGACCCACTGGAGATGAGGATCCACTCGCCGTTGCGCGAGCGCGAGAGGTTCACGTTGAAGAGGACGTCGGTGTCCTGGTAGACGCTCACGTCCGTCGCGCGCGGCTCGCCGACGACGTGCCGCCAGACGCGGTCGCCGCGCTTGGCGGAGTCGGGCGTCATGTAGAACAGCGTGCGATTGTCGCTCGCCCACGCGAGCCCCCAGCTGAGCTTCTCCAGTTGCTCGTCGATCCAGCGGCCGGTGGTGAGGTCCTTCACCCGCAGGTGGAAATCCTCGTAGCCGGTGGTATCGACGAGGACGGCGAGCCGGCGGTGGTCCGGACTCACCTCCATCCCGCCGAGCGAGTAGAACTCGTGCCCCGCGGCCTCAGCGTTCTGGTCGAAGTAGACCTCCTCGGCCGCGTCCAACGAGCCGCGCTTGCGTGCGAAGATCGGGTACGCCTTCCCCCGCTCGGTGCGCGAGTAGTAGAACCAGCCGTCGCGCTCGACGGGGACCTGGCTGTCGTCCTCCTTGATGCGCCCGAGCATCTCGTCGTAGAGCTGCCGCTGCAACTCGGCCGTGTGCGCCATCATGGCGTCGGTGTAGCGGTTCTCCGCCTCGAGGTACGGGATGGTCTCGGGGTGGGTCCGGTCCTTGAAATACGCGTAGTCGTCGACGCGGCGTTCGCCGTGGAGCGTCGTGACGACGGGGATCTTCTTGGCGACCGGGGGGCTCGGGAGCTGGGCGACGACTGGGGTGCTCATCAGGATCAGGGCGGCGGCGAGGACGGGACGCATGCGGTCTCCGCATTGGGGCGGACCCCGCGGGGGCTCGCGGGAGGCAGGATGTCCGAAAGATGGGGCCCGCGCCTCCGCGGCGGGATACGACGCACGGATTAACTTCCCTCCCCTCACCCTTCCGCCGCCCCCATCATGCCCGCCTCTCCCGGAACGCGCCTGCTCGGCCTCTGGCGCACGCTGAGCCCGCTCCCCGGCGGCCAGTGGCTCTTCGCGATGCTCTTCTCGCGCATGGTGCCCTATTCCGGCTCCGTCGGACCACGGATCCGCCATCTGGAGCCGGGCCACTGCCGCGTCGAGATCCCGGATCGGCGCTCGAACCGCCAGCATCTCGGCTCGGTGCATGCGATCGCGCTCATGAACGTGGCCGAGATGGCGAGCGGGATGGCGATGATGTCCGGCCTGCCGGACGGCGTGCGCGGCATCGTCACGCACATCGCGATCGAGTACCTGAAGAAGGCGCGTGGACCGATCACCGCGGTGAGCCGCGTGGCGGTCCCGACCGTCACCACCGACCAGGACTTCGACGTCATCAGCGAGTGCCTCGACCGCGAGGGGATCATCGTCGCGCGCGCGACGGTGCGCTGGCGGCTGGGGCCGGTGCGCGAGCGTGCGTCGGCGGCGTCCGCCGCGGGGGCGCGCTGATGGAGACGCCATTCACACGCCAGGCGCGGGTCGACGTCCCGCTCATCTGCGGCCCGATGTACCCCTGCTCCAACCCGGAACTCGTCGCGGCGGTGAGCGAGGCGGGGGCACTGGGCATCGTGCAGCCGATCGCGCTGACCTACGTGCACGGACACGAGTTCCGCGCCGGGCTCCGCTTCATCAAGTCGCTCACCGCGAAGCCCATCGGATTCAACGCGCTCATCGAGGGGAACAACAAGCTCTACAAGGAGCGGATGACGCAGTGGATCGACATCGCGCTCGAGGAAGGGGTCCGGTTCTTCCTCACCTCACTGGGCAACCCGAAGTGGGTCTGCGATCGCGTGCACGCGGTCGGGGGCGTGGTCTACCATGACGTGACCGAGCGGAAGTGGGCCCAGAAGGGGATCGACGGCGGCGTGGACGGGCTCGTGGCGGTGAACGCGCGGGCGGGCGGGCACGCCGGTCGCAAGTCGCCGGAGGCGCTCCTGGACGAGCTCCGACCGTTCAACGTCCCGATCGTGTCGGCGGGAGGCGTCGGGACACCCGAGGAGTTCACGCGGCACCTCCGGATGGGCTACGCGGCGGTCCAACTCGGGACGCGCTTCATCGCCACACCGGAATGCAAGGCGAGCGATGCCTACAAGCAGGCGATCGTCGACGCGAAAGAGGAGGACATCGTCCTCACCGAGCGCCTCACCGGCGTGCCGGTGGCGGTCATCTGCAATGCGTACATCGAGAAGCTCGGCACCGACGCCGGCTGGTTCGCGAAGTGGATGCTGCGCGGCCGGCGCACGAAGCACTGGATGCGCACCTGGTACGCGCTCAATTCGGTGCGGCGGCTCAAGCGGTCGCTCCACTCGGCGAACGTGTCGACCGACTACTGGCAGGCCGGGAAGTCGGTGGCGGGGATCCATGACGTGCGTCCCGCCGGGCAGATCGTGCGCGAGTTCGCCACCGCGCTCGACTGAGGTCGAGCGCGCGCTACTGCCGTCGCGCCGGGAGCGGTTCCCAGACGAGTCCTTCCGGCCGGCGGAAGACGAGCCGCGGCGCAGGCAGCAGGCTCAGCGACGCCTCGAGCTCCATGACGCCGCCCGCATCGTCGTAGCTCACGAGGACGATCGTGGAATCCGCCTTGGGGGTCTGCTTGAGGTCCGTGATCTTGTACCCGATCATGGGGGCCCCGGGCTGTACCGCCATGAAGATCGAGTCCTTGGTGAAGGCGAGCCGTCGGCCCGCGAAGTTGTTGTGCGTGCAGGTCCACTCACGAACGAGTGCCTCCGGCACGACGACCTCGGCCTGCGGCCAGAACTTCCAGATCGAGACGCCGATGACGACGATCACGGCGAGCACGGGCATGAACTTGAGCGAGACGCGCGAGGTGATGCCCGAGAGGTCGATGCCCGCCGACGGGGCCGCGGCCTTCGCCGCCGCCGCGATCTCCTCCGCCGTCGGCTCCTTGGGCGGCAGCCGCATCAGCATGCCGACGTCGTTCAGTGCCGCGCGGAGTTCTTCGGTATCGACCTTCTCGGGCTTCTTGGTCATCGTGAGGCGGGGGTGAGGCGTCAGTACTTGGAGGCGAGGCCGATGTAGCCGCCGTCGTTCCCGAGCACGACATCGTCGCGGCTGGGCAGGTCGGAGAGCGGCAGGCTCGTGAGGCCGTCGGGACCGGTGCTGTAGAGGTCGAAGCGCGAGTTGATCGGGACGAGGAAGCGGTCCTTTCGCGGGTCGGGCGCGGGGCCGCTCACGAGGAGTGGCACGTACGTGTACGGCCGACCCCAGGGGTCGCGCAGGGAGCCGCGGCCGATGAGCGCGAGCGACGCGGGGAGCGAGTCGAGCGCGGAGAGGTCCTGGGCGATCTGGCGCATGTCGGAGATCGCGCGCGCGACCTTCGCCTTGTCGATCGACCCCGAGATCGGGGGGACGGCGACGGTCGACAGCACGCCGATGATGATCATCGCGGCGAGGAGCTCGATGAGCGTGAAACCGTGTCGCCTGCGACGAGCTCTGCTCGTTCCCTGTGGCATGGTGCGTCTCCCGGCGAGTCCGAATCGTCCTTCCACCTCGTCAGTGGACGATTCACCCCGGACCGAGGTCTCGCGGCCGCCACTACGTGACGGGATGACCCTAGGGGACGGGGGCCTCGGCGACGGCAGGCGGGACGCCCGGCCACCAGCGGTGGACGAGGACCGTCACGGTACCCGGGCGGACGGTGACGGTACCCAAGGAGTAGGCCTCCCCGTCGCGCGTGACCTCGACCAGGTGCTCCCCCGCCGGGAGCCGCATGCGCGAGACGACGACCCGGTCCGGGAGGACCTGCCAGGCCCGAAGGTCCGGCTGGTCGAGCACCTGCGAGCTCACGTGGAGGGCGAGCATCCCGATGCCGGCGAGGATCAGGCCGGCGGCCGCGAGCCCGGCGTTCCCCCCTTCGGACTTCTTGTCGTCCTTCTTGCTGCCCTTCTCGCCCTTGCCCGACTTCGACTCGTCGTCCTCGTCGGTCAGCACGTCGCCGGCGGCGCTGAACGCGCCTTCGGCGGCATTGGCCGTCACCTCGCGGACCGCCGCGCGTGCGAGGGCGCGGGCGATGCGGCCGGGCTGTTCGCGCTCGAAGTCGGCGCGCACCGCGCGGCTCACATCGAGCGTGATGGCGTCGGCGATCACCGGGCCGCTCCCGAAGGCCGCGTCCCACTGTCGCGGCAATCCCGTGGCGCGCGCGCCGAGCCGACCGACGGTGGCCTCGGGGTTCACCGGACCCATCACGGGCCAACGGAGGCTCACGTTTCGATAGCGCTCAGCGCGCCAGTCACGCTGGATGCCGCGGCGCCCGTCGATCCTGCGATAGGTGTCGAGCCGCACGGCGCCGTCGGCGCTCTCCAGCATCGCGACCTCGTCCTGCGCGACCCAGAAATCGAGCGCGGTCGGTTCGGGTCGCGCGACGAACCCGTCCTCGATCAGAACGACGACGTCGCCATGCGCCGAATCGGGCGGGATGGTATCGCCGGGCAACCGACCGAGGAGCGCGGCGGCGTTGCGATAGGCGACGTCGGCATCGGCGCGCTCGCCGGCGACCTCGAACATCACGCCAGAGATGTATCGCATGGCGCCCATGAAGGCGGAGTCCGGGTTGTTGCTCGCATCACTCGCGAGCAGGACCCCCATGCGACGCGCCTCGACCGCGGTCTCGTCCCGCTCGTTGCGCGCCAGCCAGTTGAGCCCGCCATAGTACGGGATCATGAGCCGTTCGGTGGGCCCGACATTGTACGGCAGGGCCCCTTCCCCGGTGACCATGCTCTGTGCCCCGTCGGAGAGACGGCGGGTGTAGCGCTGGTAGGAGATCTCCCAGGCGCGATCCAGTGCGCGGCTCCCGAGTTCGTTCTGCCCGGCGTGCACCGCGATCAGCCCCTTGTACAGGTGCCGGAGCAGCGCATCCGCGGGCGCGATCTCCTTCTGCTTGATGGACTCGAGCGCCGTCCCGTACTGGCCCGCGACGAGCTGGGCCCGGATCTGTCGTTCCGCCGGGATCCCGGCCGGACCCGCGCGCCAGCTCTGGCCTGCGGACGCGCAGGCCTGGAGCAGGAGCGTGAGCACGAGCAGGAGGCGCATGGACGGGCGATGAAGGCTGAAGGGGGAAGGAGGAAGGAGCCGGCGCGTCTGGGGCGCGGCGCCGACCGGGGCTGCCGCACCAGACTCACCTCACCTGCTTCTCGAGCACGACGATCCGCTGCTGCGCCATGGCGATCGCCTCCGCCATCTTGGCGTTCGCGTCGCCCTGCGCCTTGATCCGCTCGAGGTCGAGCGAGAGCAGGAACCGCTGATAGCGCATGAGCGCCTCCTGCGGCCGGAGTTGCAGGTCGAGCAGCCGCGCAGCCTTGTACTGGACCTCGGCGTTGTCCGGGTCGAGCACGCTCGCCCGGTCGTAGCGGTTGAGCGCGCCGGCCATGTCGTTCGCGGTGACCAGATCGTCTCCCTCGCGGATCAGCGCGTCGGCGGCCGCCTTGCCCTGTGCCTGCGCGGACGCGTCCTGCGGCTTGCTCGCGACCAGGATGCCCTGCGGCCCGCGGCGCGACAGGACGGCGGCGCGGCCGGCTTCCATCTGGACCATCACCATCTCGCCGACCTTGTCCTTCGGCGACATCGAGACGCGAGCGGGCACGAGGACCGCATCGCTGCCGGCGCGGCGCACGACCCACGCCACCGGCGCCGTACGCGTCGCGGCGTAGACCTGTACCTCGTTCATACCGATGGTGACCTCACCGCGGGCGATCGCCTCGCGAACCGCCGTGGGGGCCCCGGCGGTCGCCAGAGCGTAGACGGAATCGATGCTCGCCCGCGCGGCGTTGCGCTCGTCCTCGACCATCGGGGCTGCGGTGGAGGCATCGGTGGCGGGGACGCGATCCCCGTTGACCATGATCGGCGATTCGTTGACGCGCTGCGGGTAGGGTGCGCACGCGTTGAGCGCGAGGAACGCGCTGGCGGAGAGATAGATGGTCGGGCGCATGTCGGGCGGAAGGCTGAAGGTGGAAGGAAGAACGCGTGGTCAGCGTGGGCGAGCGCTCACGGCGTGAGTCGGCGCCGCTGGATGTACTTCTTGATCTTGTGCTGGCCCACCCAGACCTTCGCGTTACTCTCGAGATCGATCAGCGTCGCGTCGATCTGGTAGAACGTGATCTTCTCTCGCCCCTCGGAGTCCTCGATCGCCTGGACATCGCCCTGCAGCATGAAGCGCGCGCCTTGCTCACGCGCCATCCGCGCGCGCGACTCGGCGGTCGCGTTGACCTGCTGGTCGGCGCGCTCGTCGCGGACGTCCTGACGCTCCTCGCGGCTCGCGACGACACGGACCGCGCCGGACGTGATGTAGGCCCGCTCGAGGTCGCGAACGAACGTCCCGACCGCGATGTGCTCCATGGTGCGATTGCGGAACTCGCCGACGATGATCGTGGGCGACTGCCCGTTGTTGGCCGCGGCCCAGTCGCGCGCCCAGGAGGCGCCAAGGGACTGGCCGATGAGCTCGTTGGCGACGAGTCGCGAGTCGGTGTCGTTCCAACGGCCCGAGAGATCGGTGACGCTGTTGGGGTCGACGCGGCTGACGCGCTTGATGCCGCACGCCGAGACAGCGAGTGCGGCGACGACGAGGGCGAGGATGGGGCGACGGGCGAGCATTGAGGCCTCGGGTGGGCTGGGGTTCGGTTCCTATGAATGCAGGACGAGTGCCAACGCGTGCAGGTTTCGTAAGTCATTGATCCGCATGGGCTTTGCCGTCGTGCTCGCCCCGATCTGTCCGCTATTTGGGACGAGTGTGTCGCGGGTCACATTGTTCGAAGAAGGCTGAAGGGGGAAGGATGAAGGCGGAGCCGCGGCGCTCGACGCATGGCGAGCGAGACGGTGACGGAATGACCGCCGTCGGGACGCTAGATTCTCCGCATCCCGCGCCCGCGCCGTTCGTGCGCTTCCACCCTCCTTCCTTCCACCTTCCTCGATCCCAATGGCCGCTGACATCATCGACTACCGCATCGTAGGTGACGACATGCAGGGCGTCATCATCACCCTGGATCCGGGTGAAGCCGTCTTCGCCGAGGCTGGCGGCATGATGTACATGGAGGACGGCATCCAGATGGCGACGACGCTCGACCCGAACAATCAGGGCGGCGGCCTCTTCGGCAAGCTGCTCGGCGCCGGGAAGCGCCTGCTCACGGGCGAGTCGTTCTTCATCACGCTCTTCGGGAACTCCGCTGCGGTGCGCCGCGACGTGGCCTTCGCGACGCCGACCCCGGGGAAGATCTTCGTCGCCGACCTGAAGCAATGGGGGGGCGAGATGATCGCGCAGAAGGACGCGTTCCTCTGCGCCGCCCGCGGGATCGACCTCGACATCGCTTTCACCCGCAAGCTCGGCGCCGGCTTCTTCGGCGGCGAAGGCTTCATCCTGCAGCGGTTGCGCGGCGATGGGCTCGCGTTCCTCTCGGCCTCGGGCACGCTCATCGAGCGC
Organism: Gemmatimonadota bacterium; assembly: GCA_016714015.1. Taxonomy (NCBI): domain Bacteria; kingdom Pseudomonadati; phylum Gemmatimonadota; species Gemmatimonadota bacterium. The sequence goes on along the minus strand of JADJNZ010000004.1, from coordinate 305,924 downwards.
GACCTGCGCCCGGGCGAGACGCTCCGCGTGGACACCGGCTGCCTCGTCGCGTTCCAGTCGAGCGTGAACTACGACATCGAGATGGTGCGCGGCATCAAGAACATGGTGTTCGGCGGCGAAGGCATGTTCTATGTGAAGCTCACCGGCCCGGGCCGCGTGATCCTGCAGACCCTGCCCTTCTCCCGGCTCGCGGCGCGCGTGATCGCCCACGCGCCGGCAATGCAGCGGCAGGGCTCGGCCGCGGCGGGCATCCTCGGCGGACTGATCGGGGATCAGGGCTGATGACCGACCGGCACGCGGCGCAGGCGAAGGGGAGTCGACTCATCGCAGTGCCGCGCCGCGTGACGGGAGCCGTCTCCGTGCTCGCACTCGCGGGTGCACTCTGGGTGGGGTTCAGGCCCATCGGCGCGGTCCCACCGATCGGGTCGCTGCTCGACCCGGCGCACGGTGTCTGGGCGGCGGCCCGCTTCGCCGAGTTGCCGGGCGAACAATCCCTCGTGCTCGACGGGCTGACGGGCCCCGTCGAGGTGCGGTTCGACGACCGCGGCGTGCCGCACATCTTCGCCACATCGGTTCCCGACGTCGCCCGCGCGCTCGGCTGGGTCCATGCGCGCGACCGTCTCTTCCAGATGGAGCTGACCGCGCGCAAGGTGACCGGCACTCTGAGCGAGCTTGCGGGGCGCCCCACGCTGTCGATCGACCGGCAGTCGCGCGAACGCGGGCTCGCCGTCGCCGCCGAGGCGCGGTGGAACGCGCTCCCCGTCGACTCGCCCACGCGGAAGGTCATCGAGGCGTATGTCGAGGGGATCAATCAGTGGGTCCGCGACGCCGATGTGGCCGAGTGGCCGGTGGAGTACAAGTTGCTCGGCGCGCGGCCGCGGATCTTCCAGTCGCGTGACGTCTACTACCTGCTCGCCGAGATGGGGCAGGTGCTCGCGTGGCAGAGTGAGGAGCTCGAGCGCAGCGCCGTCGAGGCGCTCGTCGGCGTGGCCGCGACCGACGCGCTCTTCCCGGTGAACGCGCCGATCCAGGAGCCGATCGAGCCGGTCCCCGGCCGGACCAAGCCACGGTGGGCCGTGGTGCGGTTCCCCGCCCCGGCGCTGCCGGACGCGCGCGCCGTCGCGAGCGCGTCCCGACTCGGCGCCACGATCGCGCGGCTCTCGCCCGAGACCTTCACGCGCGGTGAGGCGGTGGTCGGCTCGAACAACTGGGCCGTCGCGCCCGAGCGGACCGCGGCGAAGCACGCCCTGCTATCGGGCGATCCGCACCTGCAGCTCTCGTTGCCGAGCGTCTGGTACGAGGCGCATCTGGTGGTGCCTGGCGAGCTCGACGCGTACGGCGTGACCTTCCCGCTCGCGCCGAACATCCCGATCGGCTTCAATCGCGACGTCGCGTGGACCGCGACGAACACCGGCGCCGACGTGATGGACTTCTACCGGGAGACGGTCGACGACTCCGCGTCCCCGACGCGCTACCGCGTCGACGGCGAGTGGCGCGCGGTGACCCGCCGCGTGGAGGAGTTCCGCGGCCGCAATGGCGAACGGCTCGCGACCGACACGGTGTACGGCACGCATCGCGGTCCGATGCTGCGCACCGCGGAGGGGTGGCTGTCGATGCGCTGGACCGTGCTCGAGCCGAGCGACGAAGCGAGCGCGTTCCTTGGCGCGATGCGCGCCAGGAGCGCGGAGGAGTGGTACCGCGCGATGGAGTCGTACAAGGCACCGGCGCAGAACTTCCTCGTGGCCGACCGGAGCGGTGCGATCGGCATCCGGAGTACCGGGCGTTATCCGATCCGTCCCGGCGATGGTCGCGGGGACCGCATCTTCGACGGCAGCACGTCGGCGAGCGACTGGGTGGGCGACTGGCCGCTCGCGCAGTATCCGCAGGCGTTGCGCCCTGCCCAGGGGTATCTCGCGAGCGCGAACCAGCAACCGCTCGATCCCGCGGTGCGTCCGGGCTACCTCGGCTGGGACTGGCCGACTCCGTGGCGAGCGATGCGGATCAACGAGATCCTTCGCGGCGATTCGGCGATGACGCCCGAGAAGATGCGCCTCGCGCACACCGATCCGCGCAGCGTGATGACCGAGCCGGTGCGGAGCGTGGTGCGAGCCGCGGTGACCGCCGCAGGGGCCGTCGCGAGCGCCGAGGAGCGCGAGGCGATGGCGTTCCTCGACGCATGGGACGCGCGGTTCGACACGGAGAGCAAGGGCGCCGCGCTGTTCGCGGAGCTCGTGCAGGAACTCACCAAGCGGACCTGGGACGAGTTCAGCGTGCCGGGCGAGAGCCGTCGCGTGGCGACGCCGAACACGATGCAGTTGGTGCGGCTCTTCGATGACCCCGGGTCGGCGTGGTGGGACGACCGCTCGACGACCGCGGCGCGCGAGACGCGCGACGCGATCGTGCGCGCGTCGCTCGCGGCAGCGTGGACGACGATGCGGGAGCGGCGCGGGGACGACGCGAGCCGGTGGCGATGGGGCGACCTGCGCCAGGCGAACATCCGCCATCTGCTGCAACTGCCGGGCTTCGGACGGGAATCGCTGGAGGTGCAGTCGGGTCCCGGCACGCTGAGCCCGAACGAGGGCCGCGGGACGAACGGCGCATCGTGGCGTTTCGTGGTCGAGCTCGGCGATGCGGTGACCGCGTGGGGCACGTATCCCGGTGGGCAGTCCGGGAACCCGGTGTCGTCGCGGTATGATGACCGGCTCGAGCTCTGGCGCACGGGGCAGCTCGCGCCGTTGCGGCTGCCGTACAAGGCGGAGGATCTCGCCGGTGACCAGCTCGTGAGCGTCCTGCGGTTCACCCCGATGGGAGGTGCTCGATGAAGGCCGGACTGTGGTTCCTCGCGCTGGTCGCGGCGATCGCGGCCGGCACCTGGTTCGTGGCGTGGTGGACGGTGCCGGTGATCGGCGCGGTCTGGGGCTATGTGAAGCGCGAGGACGCCTCCGCCGCACTGGCGGCCGGGCTCGCAGGGATGACGGCGTGGGGGGCGCTCCTGATGGTGGCGGCCGCAGGGGCACCGCACGGGTCGGTGATGACATCCGTGGGAACGGCGCTGCAGGTCGGTCCGGCGGCGTTGGTTGCGCTGACGGTGGCCTTCCCGGGGTTGCTGGCGGCCGCGTCAGCTGGTGCGGTGCGGGCGGCGGTGGCACGTGATGCCATCTGACGCCGTGACTTCTCCGCCCTCGCGCGTCACCATTCATATGGTGGCGAGCCTCGACGGCTTCATCTCCCGGCGCGATGGCCGCGTCGACTTCCTCGACACGGCCGACGAATACCCGACCGGCGCGACGATGAACGCCGAGGAGATCGCAGCCTTCCTGCGCACGATCGACTGCTACGTGATGGGCTCGCGCACCTACGAGACCGCGCTCGGATTCGAGGCGCAGGGACATGGATGGGCGTACGGGAACACCCCGACGGTCGTGCTCACGTCCAGGACGCTGGCCCGGACGCGCGACACGATCGAATTCCACGATGGCGACCTCGCCGAGCTCCTGAGCGACCGCCTCCGTCCGAGGTACCGGAACATCTGGATCGCGGGCGGCGCGGCGGTCGCGGCAGAGTGCCTGCGTCGCGGACTGGCGGACGAGTTGCGCTACTCGGTGGTGCCCGTCGCGATCGGCGATGGCGTGCGGTTCTTCGAGGGGCTCGACCGCGACGCGGCGCTCCATCTCGTGGAGACGAAGGCGTACCGGAACGGCCTGGTCGAACTCCGCTACGCGGTGCGCGGGGGACGGGACGCCGGGCCGCGCTGACGGGGCCTTCTGGCGCCCCTGACGGAGATTTCGTTGTCGCGCCGCCGCATCACCCGATCAACCGTCCATCGGTCGATCATTTGCATCGCGTTGCCCCACAACGAGATACGAGAAGTCGGCGAGTTCGGAACACTAGGTATCACTGTTGCAAAGTGATAGGTCGAGTCCCACCCGCTCGATCATCCGATCGCCCCCTTCTTAAAAGGTACCTGTCGCATGTCCCTGATTCGTTCGCGCTCCGTCCGTGGAGCGACCCTCGCCCTGGCCACCGCGCTGCTCGCGACGGCGTGCGCCGAGGGCGCGTCCGACCCGATGGGTCTTTCGATGGCGTCGCCGCTCACGGCCGACGCGATGACCACCGAAACGACGGTCGGAAGCCCCGGTGCTCGACGACCCGACACAGTGGTATCGTCGCATCTGGGTCTGCAAGGTCGGCACGAACGCTGATTTCGCGGTGAGCGTCAACGGCGCCGCGCCCACGACTGTGGCACTCCTGGATGGGCAGTGCAAGATGGTGCACTACATGGATTCGACGGACCCGCTCCAGATCGACACGGTCACGGTCACCGAAGTCGCCTCGGCGCTGACGGTCCTCGACTCGATCGTCGTCGACTCGACGCACAACCTGCTCAAGTTCCGGCTCCCGACGATCACCGGCACGAACGAGGCGCGGACGTACACGTTCCGCTCCAAGGGCGCGATCGCGACGTTCTACAACCACGTCGCCCCGCCCCCGCCGCCGCCGCCGCCGACGGAAGCCGGTGAGGGCTGCACGCCGGGCTACTGGAAGCAGCGCCATCACTTCGCCAACTGGACGCTCCCGTACGCGCCGGGCACCAAGTTCAAGAACGTCTTCGCCAACGCCTTCGGCAACAAGACGCTCTACCAGGTCCTGAATGCGCGTGGCGGTGGCCTGAACGCCCTCGGCCGTCACACCGTGGCCGCGCTCCTCAACGCCGCGAGCTCGGGCGTTGACTACGACCTCACGGTCGCCCAGGTGATCGAGCAGTTCAACGCCGCGTATGCCAGCGGCGACTACGAGGCCCAGAAGGACGTGTTCGCGGACCTCAACGAGCAGGGCTGCCCGCTCGGCCGCCCGTCGAACGACAACGACGGCGATGATCACGACGACCACGATGACGGCGACGACTGCGAGGACGAGGATCGCGATCACGGCGGCCACCACGGCCACCACCACCGCTCTGTGTGGGAGCTCAAGGATTGCGACCGCGACGGCCACAATAACCATGGCAACGGCAACGGCAGCAGCTGGGGCTGGGGTCGCGGCCGCCCGTAGTTCGCGGCGCGCTCGACCACTGGACGAAGCGGGGTCCGGCCATCGGCCGGACCCCGCTTCACGTTCGCCGATGCCGGCCGCAGGAAGACGCCGTAGAATTGGGATGCGGCGCCCGATCCTCCTCTACGGCCTCCTTTGTGGCCTCCTCATCGCCCTGCTCCAGTTCATCGAGTACCGGTGGCTGGTGGTCGACCGTCGGGTGGAGATCTACGGGGCGCTCATCGCCGCGCTTTTCGCGGGCGTCGGGATCTGGCTCGGACTGCGGATCACCGGACGAGCGGAACGGGTGGTGGTCCGCGAGGTGCCGGTGCCGGTCGAGGTGCACGTGGAAGTGCCGGCCCCGGTGGACTTCGTCCGGGACGAGGCGCAGGTGGCGTCGCTGGGGCTGACGCCGCGGGAGCTCGAGATCCTCGCGTTCATCGCGGCGGGGTTGAGCAACCGCGAGATCGCCGAACGGGCGTTCGTGAGCGAGAACACGGTGAAGACCCACGTCAGCCGGGTCTTCGAGAAGCTCGGCGCCGGGCGCCGGACACAGGCGGTGCAGCGCGGCAAGTCGCTCCGGCTCATCCCTTGACGCTACGAGGCGTCCACCGCGCCACTCTTTCGAATGATTTTCCTCCCCGGGCGCGAAAATCACCCCTTCGGGTGACGCGCGCGGCGGCGAGACGACGCTAGGATCGCTCGACCCTCACTTCCCGGGAGTGCTCGATGCGCAAAGTGGTCCTGACGTTCGGCCTGCTGGGCGGCGCCGTGATGTCCGCGGTGCAACTCGGCTCCCTCCCCTTCACCGACGAGATCGGTGACAAGGGCGTCCTTCTCGGCTACACCGCGATGGTGATGGCCTTCCTGATGGTGTACTTCGGCGTTCGGTCCTACCGGGACCAGGTGCTCGGGGGCCACATCACCTTCGGGCGCGCCCTCCTCGTGGGGGGCCTGATCTCGCTGGTGGCGAGCGCCTGCTACGTCGCGACGTGGGAGTTCATCTATTTCCAGTTGGGATACGGCGCCGAGTTCACGGCGCAGTACACGCGGATGACCCTCGACAGGCTCCGCGAATCCGGGGCGAGCGAGGCGAAGCTCGCCGCGACCGCACAGGAGATGGCGGCCTTCGCGACCAAGTACGACCGGCCGCTGTACAACGCGATGATCACGCTCCTGGAGCCGCTGCCGGTCGGGCTCCTGTTCACGGTGGCGAGCGCGGTCCTGCTCCGCGGGGTCGCGCGCCGCCCCGCCACGCCGTAAGCTCTCCTCACCTTCACCCCCCGGAGTCCCCCGATGTCCCCGCTCCCCAAGTGGTTCAAGCCGTTGGCCGTGATCGCCCTCATCTGGAACCTGATGGGCTGCGCCGCCTACCTGATCGACGTCACGATCACGCCGGAGGCGCTGGCGCAGATGACGCCCGAGCAGCAGGCCCTGTATGCGTCGCGTCCGACGTGGGCCGTCGCGATGACCGCCATCGCGGTGTGGGGGGGCGCACTCGGCTGCGTCGGGTTGCTCCTGCGGAAGAAGTGGGCGAAGGGCGCCCTGCTCGCGTCGCTGCTCGGCGTGATCGGCCAGGACGTCGGCCTCTTCGGGCTCAGCGGCGTGCCGATCGACGCGGCCGTGTATGCGATGCAAGGGATGGTCGCTGTCGTCGCGGTGCTGCTGGTCGTGTTCGCGCGGACCGCCGCCGCGCGCGAATGGATCGCCTGACCGTCGCGCCCTCCCCTTCCTCCTCCTGGATACACCGATGCAACTCGGCACCTTCTCCGTCTCGCTCGCCGTGAAGGACCTCCCGGCCTCGCGCGCGTTCTACGAGGCCCTCGGCTTCTCGAGCATGGGCGGCAACGGCACCAACTGGCTGATCCTCAAGAATGCGGGGTGCGTGATCGGCCTCTTCCAGGGGATGTTCGAGAAGAACATCCTCACCTTCAACCCGGGGTGGGACGGCGACGCGAAAGAGACGGCATCGTTCACCGATGTCCGCGAGCTGCAGCGCCAGCTCAAGGCCAAGGGGATCGTGTTCGCGACCGAAGCGCCGGAGGGGACCACCGGGCCGGCGAGCTTCGTGATCGCCGACCCGGACGGGAACACCATCCTGGTGGACCAACACCGGTGAGCCGGACGGTGCCGCAGCGCCTCTCCCGTCGCGCACTGCTCGGCCACACGCTCGGGCTCGTGGGGCTCGTCGTGCTCCTGCCCGGCCGAGCGTTCGCCACACCGCGCCATCGACCACGTCCCCTCGGTCCGCACCCGACGCCGCGGCCGGGCATCACGGCGGCAAAGATGATGACGCCCGCCGAGCTGTCGCAGCGCAGTGACGTCTCGGACGCCTTCGAGGCCGTGCGGGCGATCCCGCAGGTGATCGACGGGCTCCGATGCCACTGCGGGTGCGCGGAGATCCCCGGCTTCTACTCGCTCCTCTCCTGTTACGAGGGCACGGGCGCGATGGCGCTCATCTGCCCGATCTGCCAGGGGGAGGGGCGCATGGCGGCGCGCCTGCACAAGGATGGCGCGACCCTCGCGGAGATCCGTGAGGCGCTGGACGCGAAGTACGGCTGAGTCGTGCCCGACCTCGTCGACGCACCTCGCGTCGGCGATCCATCCCCTGCGCCCCCCTCGATGCGATCGCTCACCCGTCTCCTCTCCGCCATGCTCGTGCTCCTCGCGTCGGCCCCGAGCCCCGTTCGCGCGCAGATCCGCGCGAGCGAACTCGCGGTCACGCGGCAGACCATCGACGGCACGGTGATCACGCTCGAGTACTCGCGTCCGCGGGTGCGCGGGCGCCCGGTGATGTTCGGCGAGCGCGGACGGTCGATCGTGCACTGGGAGGAGGTGTGGACACCGGGCGCGAACTATGCGACGACGCTCGAGACGAACAAGCCGATCACGCTCGCCGGGCGGGCGATCCCGGCCGGCAAGTACTCGTTGTGGCTCATCCCGCATGCGCAGGGCGCCTGGACGATGGTGTTCGATCCGAAGTGGCGGGCGTTCCACACCGAGATGCCGGATTCCCTTCCCACCCAGATCAGGTTCCCCGTCACTCCCGTGGGAGGGGCATTGGAGGACGCGCTCACCTTCGCGTTCGTCGGCCTCTCCGTCTCCGGCGCGACGCTCGAACTCCGCTGGGGCACGACGCGCATCGCGATGCCCATCACGGTCATGCCCTCGCTTCGCATGACAACGCCGGTGACGGAGGCCGAGCAGTTCGCGGGGCGGTACGAGTGGCGGTTCGTGGAGGGCGACACGACGCGCTACCTGATGACGCTCGGTCCCTCGCAAGGGTACCTGATGGGCACGTTGCGGCCCGTGACCTGGCCCGGCGACTTCGCGATGGTGCGCGTGCACCCCACGCGCGACTGGTACAGTTTCGCGCTCTTCGAGAAGGGCGAGATCTACGAGGTGGAGACGACGTGGGTGGCCGAGTTCTCGCGGAGCGCGGACGGGCGCGTCACCGGATTCGTCGTGCGCAATGACACGGACAAGATCGATGTCCGTGCGACGAGGCTCCCATGACCATCTGGCACGTCGACCTCCTCTGGGCCTTCATGCTGCTCGGCGTCGCGCTGTGGACGACCGGTTGCCTCGTCTTCAATCCGGTGCTCACGAGCATCCGCGTGATGGGGCTCGGCCTCGCGTACGGCGTGCTCGTCTGGATGCTCGTCACCTTGCCGTGGCTCGACGCGGTGGTCACCTGGTGCCTCTTCGCGACCTTCGGCGGCGTGGTGTCCTTCGCCTATGAGCTGTGGGCGCGCCACCACTATCGGACCCGCGGACGCGTGCCGCGGCCCCTCGTCGCCGTGCAGGGCTTCGTGCTGTGGCCGACGATGATCCCGGATGCGGTCGAGGGCGTGCTCGTCGATGCGGGCGTGCTCCCCGGGGCGATGCGCACGGGCGAGCACGACGGATTCGATTGAGGCGCGGCTATGGCGCGCGCCGGACCGGCCGCGCGCTCGCCCCGGTGCAGCCGGGCAAGCGGAACGCTCCGATTCGCGTGGAGTACGCGGTCTCGTCGCGCTTGAGATAGTCGCCGACGTACCAGATGGTGCAGTCGTCCACCGGATCGATCGCCGTCTGCGTGTAGTCCTCCCATCGCAGCGTGCTCTCCTGGGCGGCGCCGCCCTCCACGAGCACCGTCTCGGCGATGTTGAGCTCGCCGCGCGCGGCTTCGTGCGTGCGTCCGGCGAAGCGCTGCCCCGGGAAGGCGGTCGCGCTCCCGTACGAATAGCCGATGCCGATGTTGCCGAAGCGATCGATCGCGGGGCTCCCCATCCAGCGGTAGGCGCGGTCGGGGGCGAAGGTGCCCTGCTGGAGCAGCTCGAGGGCGCGGCCGTCGCGGACGCGCAGCTCGTACCAGCGGATTCCCCCGCTGCCCGCCGCCGTCGCGACGGAGTGCACGGCGACGAGCGCCTCGTGCGTGGAGAATCGGCGATACACGAGCCGCGCCATCAACTTGTCCCCCTGCGAGTCGAGCCGCATGGCGGAACCCGGCTGCGGGACGCACCGGGTGAGCTGGCCGCCACAGAGATACGTGTACGGCGCGACGGCGATGCGCGTCGGGCCGACGAGCCGGGTGCGTGACGGATCGGCCCAATCGACGTGCATGTTCCACGCGAGCAGTTCGCTGGCGGTCGTGTCGCCCTTGAGTTGCGCCCCGCCGGCCGCGAGCACGATGTTCGGCGACCCGACCGGCGGGACCGCCCGACCGTCGAGGTCGGCGGTATTGAGGAAGTTCACGCCGGGCACGATGATGCACTGCTCGGTGGCGTCAGCACCGAGGAGCATCATACGACGGTCGACGACGCAGACGTGCTTCTCGATGACGTCGTCGCCGGTGCTCGTGGGCGTGTACCATCCGTCGGGCCAGACGGCGGGGCGGGGATAGTCGGGGAAGAGCGGGCGCGTGAACTCGTAGCGATACCATCGCCCCATCGGATCGTTGGTGGCGCTCACGGCGTAGCACATCGCGTACGCTCCCTCCGTGGGCCCGAGTTCCGGTGGGCGCGGCGCGCGGGGCGCGTTCGGAGCCGGTGCCGCGGGCGGCGGGGTCGGTGCCGCCGGCGGAGGGATGAAGAGCGGTGCCTCACGCGGTCCGGGCGGCGTGGTGCGGGGCGCCACGCGTCGGAACACCGGCATCACGAAGAGCCAGCGCTCCGCGAGCTGGTCGTAACGCACCACGACGTCCCCGCTGTTGCTCTGCTCGCACGCCCCGCCGAAGTCCTTGAACAGGGCGTTGGAGGGCACGGGACCGTAGAGCACGCGCCCGGTGGTGTCGTACTTCGCGCCGGCCTTGGTGAAGATCGCGACGCGCGTGTTGATGGTCTGCACGATGTGATCCGGCCCGACGGCGAGCGAGTTGTCGGAGGGATTGCGCTGGTGCGAGTTGCCCTGTGGGCCGACGAAGCCGACGCCGAGTCCATCGAAGCTCGCGACGACGGGCGTCGGGCGCTCGCCGCCCATCGCACGCTGCTCCGCGTGCGGAACGGCGGGAACGGCGGGAACGGCGGGAACGGCGGTCGGTTGGGCGATCGCCGCCGCGGACGGCACGCAGAGCAGCACGATGGGGAGCACGAATGCGCGCATCGAGGGTCTCGAGAGTGGGCGAAGGGATCGTCGGCGAGGGGAATATGGGTGTCGCGACCCTTGCCTGCACCGGCGTCGGCCGCGGAGATTGCGTCATGCCCTCCCGTGCGCGATCCCGACGTGCCTCCGCACGCGCCTTCGCCGTGGGCGCGGCGGTCATCGCGGCAGGGGCACTCGCGGCGATCGCGGCGTGCAGCGACGCCGGCGCGCCAGCCGGCCCGGGCACACCGGGCTCGTCCATCCACGAGTACCCACCGGTCCCCTTCGGCTCCCCGCCCGGGGCGTCGTCTGGTGCGCGGAGCGCGGCTGCGGCACTCGGTCGCGGGGTCAACCTCGGCAACATGCTCGAGGCGCCCACGGAAGGGGCGTGGGGCGTCGCGGTCACGCCGGACATCGTCGACCAGGTGGCGGCCGCGGGGTTCCAGTCGGTGCGGCTGCCGGTGCGCTGGAGCAACCACGCGGAGGCGAACGCCCCGTTCACCATCGACCCCGCCTTCCTCGCGCGCGTCGACACGGTGGTGGCCGCGCTGCTCGGCCGCGGCCTGACGGTGGTCCTCAACATGCATCACTACCGGCAGCTCGATGGCGACGCGCTCGACTACGGTGAGGTCGCCGTTCCGGCAGGCGTCGTCGACGTGCGGTTCGTGCGCCTATGGGAGCAGATCGCGACGCACTTCCGCGCGCACCCCTCGGGCCTGCTCTTCGAGCTGTACAACGAGCCGCATGGGCGGCTCGACTCGACAGCCTGGAACGTCCTCGCGGCGCGCGCGTTGGGCGCGGTGCGGCGCACGAATCCGACGCGGGTCGTGGTCATCGGGCCGAGCTGGTGGAACTGGGCGGGCGTCCTCTCGTCGCTCAAGCTGCCGAACGACCCGCACCTCGTGGCGACGATCCACAACTACGCGCCGTTCACGTTCACGCATCAGGGCGCGGAGTGGGTCTCGCCGCGCCTCCCGACCGGCGTCACCTGTTGCGACCCCGCGCAGGTGGCGGAGATGACCGGCCCGCTGAAGGTCGCCAGACCGTGGGCGGACGCGGTCGGGTATCCGATCTTCGTCGGCGAGTTCGGCGCCTACAGCACCGCCCCCACCGCCTCGCGGGTCGCGTTCAACCGGCACATGCGCGACTCGATGGAGGTCCTCGGCATGCCGTGGCACTATTGGGAGTTCGCCGCGGGGTTCGGGGTCTACGATCCGGTGGCGCGCACGTTCCGTGCGGAGCTGCTGGCGTCGCTGCTCGGTCCGCCGACACCGTGAACCTGCTGAGCGTGATCGGCCTGGCGCTGAACTTCGTGCTCCCGCGCGGCGCGTTCGTCGACGACTACGGGAACCGGTTCGCGATCTCGGCCTCGCGACTGGAGCAGCAGCCGCACGGGGTCTTCCACTTCGTGGAGTGGCACGCGGACTCGCTGTACGTAGTCGCACGGAACGACGACGCCAACCGCGCCGACCCCGGCGCGTGGACGCGGATCGACTGGATGCCGCTCGACATGCCACCCTACACGTGGGCGTTCTGCTTCACGGCATGGAACGCCGCCTCGCGCGACGCGGCGCGGGCGACGCCTGCGGCGGATCGCTCCAGGCCGCGCACCGGCTGCAACCGGCATCCGTTCTCCCGCATGGCCCCCGCGCCGTGAGCGAGTTCGCCGTCTACCTGCGGCTCGGCTTCACGCACATCGCCGACCTGCGCGCCTACGACCACATCCTGTTCGTCGCCGCGCTGACGGCGGCCTACGGGGCGCGCGAATGGCGCCGCATCGCGTGGCTCGTCACCGCCTTCACGCTCGGGCATACGGTGACGCTCGCGCTCGCGACGCTCGACCTGATGCGCGTCCCGGCGACGATCGTCGAACCGGCGATCGCGGCGACGATCGTCCTCACGGCCCTCACGGCGATCCACGACCAACGCGACGTGGCGCATGCCCCGTCGGGTCGCGCATGGTGGCGGAGGTACGGCATCGCGGCGCTGTTCGGCCTGGTGCACGGACTCGGATTCAGCGGCTACCTGCGCGCGCTGCTCGGCGGAGAGGAGTCGATCGCGCTCCCGCTCTTCGCGTTCAACGTGGGACTCGAAGCGGGACAGATCCTGATCGTCGCGGTGGTGTTCGCGCTCGGGATCTCGGCGGTGCGGGTGCTCGGCTGGGCTCGGCGCGATTGGGTGCTCGTGCTCTCGGGCGCGACGGCGGGGATCGGTGCGACCATGCTGCTGGATCGGCTGCTGGGATCGTGACCGCAGCGGAAGGACGAGGCAGGGCTCGTGCCCCGTCTCGTCCTTCCACCGCGGGCCATCGTCCCAGCCCGCGACGATCAGTTGAGCTTGGCCTTCTTCAGCTCATCCATCGTCCATGGCGTCGTGCGCGACTTGGTGGCCGCACGGACCTTGGCGACCATCTCAGGCGTGACGGCCGAGGCGTTGTTGCCCCACGAGCTGCGCTCGTAAGTGAGGATCGCCGCGATCTGCGCATCGCTGAGCGCGTTCCACGGCATCATCATCCCGTTGTAGGTCGTGCCCTTCACCGTGATCGGACCGTTCAGCCCGTGGAGCACGATGGCGATCGGGAGCGTCGGGTCACCCGTCAGTGTGGCCGAACCCGCGAGCGGCGGGAAGGCACCGGGCAGCCCCTGACCGGTCGGCTGATGGCAGGCGGCACAGACGGCATACTCGGTCTGGCCATTGAGGCCTCCGGCATCCGCGACGGCGGGTGTGGCAGCGTCACCCGGCGCCGCCGCGGATGCGCCCGTGTCGGCGACAGCCGCCGACGTGGTGGCCGGAGCGGCGGCGGGAGTGGAGGCCGCTGCCGCGTCGGTCGCGGGCTTGTCGGCGTTGCCGCCGCAGGCGGCGGCGAGGAGGAGGGCGAGCAGGAGCGTCGGGCGGTTCATCGGCGTGGTGGGTTGGGTGGGTGGAATGGAACGGAAGGATCCGTCAGCCGCGCGACGGGCGCACGACGACAGTGACGGTGAGCGTAAGACCGTCGGGGCAATGCAGGACGAGCGGGAAGCGGTCCCCGGCGCGCAGATCGCGCACGAGTCCGCTCACCACGAGATGCGGGCCATCGGGCCGCATCTGCAGGCGCTGATGGGCCGCCACAACGAACCCGCTCGAGTAGAGCGACCGCGAGGGTCCGTCCGCCGCGAGGTCCGTGCCCTGCACGGCCCGCGCGAGCTCGGAGGTCGCCCGGACGACGGTGAGCGACTGGTCCGACTGGTTCTCGAAATGGAGGAAGAGCTTGGCATCGCTTCGGGCGGACGCCGGGAGCATCCAGGCATCACGCAGGAAGAGTTCTCCGTCGCGCGACGCCGGTACGGGCGCACTGGCGAGTGCGAACGCCAGCACGCCCGCCACGAGGGCGGTGTGCATTAGGGACTCCAGGACCGAAGGGCGACGGCGGCGTCGGCGCGGGGTGCGCGGACGACCGGGACGCCTCGTGACTAGACGGTCGGAGTCGCGGGCGGGCCGTTGGCGAAGGGCAGCGCCCGCGCGAGGCGACGATCGCGGGGGGCGGCGTCGGCGTCCGGATAGGCGGCTACGTCGCTCGGCCGAGCGTCCGCAACGAACGAAACGCTCGCTGACGAGGGCGGCGCGGGGAGGAGCACGAAATGACAGGGCCCCACGCAGCTGCAGGGCTCCGCCGGGGCTTCCGGAGTTGCCGGACCCTCGGCGTCCATCCGATGGTGTGCGTGCTCGTCCGCGGTCGGCGTCGCGGCATGCGACCTCCCGCCGGCACCGTGCCCCTCAACGGCGCAACAGCGGTACGCGCCGCCGAGCGACGGCGAGCCCACGGTCAGCGCCGCGAGGAGCAGCGTGACGAGGGGCCAGCGGCGACGCGAGGACGCGAACAGGGCGAGGGACATGCGCCGCGAAGATTCGCGGCGCGGGCGCCTCTCGTCAAGCGCGGGGACTGCCGCCGCCGAGCTGGGGGTATAGGTTGCAGTATGCTCGTGCGACTTCGCTGCCACCGTCCGATCGCCCTGCTGCTGGGAGCGTGGTTCGCGCTCTTCAGTACTGCGGCGCCGACGGCGATGCCCTGCCCTATGTCGCATGGCGTGGCGGATCACGAAGCCGATCCCGCGAGCGAGGCGTCTGACGCACACGCGGCGCATGGCGCGCACGCCCCGCAAGATGCCCCGGGCGACGCGCCGGCGGTGCCGTGCGACTGCGACGCCTCGTGCTGCAGCGTCCCGACCGCCCTGATCCCCACGCCGCCGGCGACCGTCGTCGCCGTCTCGATCGTGCCCTCGCGACGCGTGGTGGCGGGCCCTGCGCCACGACCGGCGGCGACGCGCCCGCACCTGCTCCCTTTCGCGCAGGGTCCTCCGGCCTGAGTCTCGGCTGCGCTGGGCCGCCGCCTCACGCACGAGCGCGGCGCAGGACCATCCGGAGTGCCATCCATGCTTCCGTTCCCGTCGACCGACGCGGCGCTCGCGCCGCGGGTCGTGCCATCGCTCGCACCACGATGCGCGCCGCTGCGGGCACCGCTTCGCGCGGTGCTCCTCGCGGCGTTGCTCGCGGTCGCCTGCGATGAAGCGGCGGGCCCGATCCGCGTCGAGCGCGCGGCGATCGTCCCGCTCGCGAGCGCGCCGACGGCGCTGTACTTCACCGTCCGCAACACCAGCGCGCGTCCCGTGCGGATCGCACGGGTGGCGGTGGAGGGCGCATCGGTCACGGAGATGCGGACGACGACCGCGCACCGGATGGCGCCGGCCGACTCGCTGATGGGGCCGACCAGCGTGCTGACGCCCGTCGCGTCGATCCAGATCCCGGCGCTCGGAACGCTGCGCTTCGCGCCGGGCGGCTACTCGGTCGTGCTCGACTCGCTCGCGCGTCCATTCGCCGTCGGCGACTCGGCGCGCGTGACCGTCTGGCTCGAGAGCGGAGAACGGGCGCGCGGGACCGCGGCCGTGGTCCGCTATGCCGACCTCGACACCCTGCTCGTGACGAGTCCAGGCGCCGCCGTGGCCACCGAACCCAGTCTCGCCGAGGGGCGCGCGCTCTATGCGTCCGACGGCTGCGCCGGCTGTCATGGCACGACCGGCCACGGGGACGGTCCCGTGGCGCACACCCTCACGCCGCCGCCGCGCGACTTCCGCGAGGCATCGGCCTTCAAGAACGGGGTCGACGAGTCCGCGATCGCTCAGACGATCGCGACCGGCATCCCGAACGGCGGCGCGATGCCGCTCTACGCTCACCTGTCCGAACGCGAGCGACGGTCGCTCGCGCGCTACGTGATCTCGCTCCGCACTCCCTCAACCCAGGATGTCGACCCATGAATCCCCTGCGTTCACTCCCTCGCGCGGCGACGCTGTCGCTCGCCCTCGGTCTCTCCCTCGTGGCGCGCGCGCCGCTCGAGGCGCAGACCGCCACCGTCACGGCCAGCGACGCCTGGGTGCGTGAGGTGCCGGCCGGCCGCGCCGTGACCGGCATGTTCCTGCTCCTCAAGAACAGCGGAGCCACCGAGCGATCCCTGGTCCGCGGGAAGGCGGACGTGGGCGACACGCTCGAACTGCACGAGATGAAGCGCGAGAACGGCATGATGCGCATGTCGCCCGTGCAGGCGATCACGGTCCCGGCGGGCGGCGAGACGGCGCTGCGGCCGGGCGGATATCACCTCATGCTCTTCGGCCTGAAGAAGCCGCTGGCGGTGGGTGACACGGTCCGCGCCACGCTCACGCTCGACGACGGCACGCAGGTTCGCGTGGTGGCCCCGGTCCGCGCGATGGGACAGATGCCATGAGCGGGACGCGTTCCCGCTGGCGGCGAGCCGGCGCCGCCGCCGTGCTCCTGGCAACGATGGCCGCCGGGAGCTGCGCGCCACCGGCACCGACCATCGGCGGCGACTTCACCCTCACCGACCACACGGGAGCGCGCTTCGAGCTGCAGTCCCAGCGCGGGAAGCTGCTACTGGTGTTCTTCGGATACACGATGTGCCCGGACGTCTGCCCGACCACGCTCTCCAAGCTCTCGGCGGTCATGCGGCGGCTCGGGGACGCGAACGGCGAGGTCCGGACGCTCTACGTCTCCGTGGATCCCGAGCGGGACACCCCCGAGGTGCTCAAGGCAGACCTCGCGTTGTTCCAGCTGGATGCGGTGGGGCTCACCGGTACGCGCGCCGAGGTGGACGAGGTGGTCAAGCTCTTCGGTGCGTCGTACGAGATCGTGCCCACCCCGGAATCCGCGGGCCGATATTCGGTGTCTCACTCGACAACGCTGTATCTCCTCGATCGCGAGGGGCGGGTGCGTCAGACGTTCCCCTACGAGGCGACGGTCGACGAGATCGCCGCGGGCATCGAGTCGCTCCTAGGACGCCCCGCCGTCCGGCGCTAGGCTTCATCCACGACACTTCTCCAGGGATCCCTGTGCAACTTCGCCCCTTTCTGCTCCTTGCGCTGCTCGCGGGTCCGACGGTCTCGGCCGTCGCGCAGCAGGCGCCCTCCGCTCCGCGCGGTCCGCAGTGGCTCAATGCGGATTCCACGAAGCGGACCAATCAGTCGAACTTCCGCGCGCTGGAGGAATGGCCGGCGCCCAATGAGTACCGCAACGCGGCCGGCAGCCCCGGCCCCAAGTACTGGCAGCAGCAGGTCGACTACGTGATCCGCACGACGCTCGACACCGTGGAGCACAAGGTGACGGGCACGGAGCGGATGACCTACCACAACAACTCGCCGGACCGACTCGCATACGTCTGGGTGCAGCTCGATCAGGACATCGAGCGCACCGATTCTCGGGCCGCGCTTGCGCAGCGCGCGCTGCCGCGCAACATCCCCGAGCAGGCGCGCCGATTCCTCGCGCCGGAGCCGGTGACGAACGGCGGCTACACCATCCCCCGGGTGCAGCTCGTCGCCGCCGACGGGAAGAAGACGGACGCGAAGTTCTTCCGGAACGGTACGCAGATGCGGATCGACCTCGCGACGCCGCTGGCGACCGGACAGAAGGCGGTGATCGAGATCGACTGGTCGTTCATCGTGCCCGAGGGGGGCCGGAACGGCCGCGGCGTGCGCGAGAAGGTGCGGGACGGCTGGCTGTACGAGATCGCGCAGTGGTTCCCGCGCGCCGCGGTGTACGACGACGTCAACGGCTGGCAGAACGTGCAGTTCTACGGCCAGGGCGAGTTCTATCTCGAGTTCGGCAACTACGACGTGAGCATCACGGTGCCGCACGACCACATCGTGCGCGCGACCGGGGCGCTGATGAACCCGTTGCAGACGATGACGGCGACGCAGCGCGCGCGGCTCGCGACGGCGCTGGCGGGCGACACCGCGGTCTTCATCGTCAAGGCGGACGAGGTCGGCCAGGCGTCGGCGCGCCCGGCGGGCACGGCCCCGATCACCTGGCGCTTCAAGGCCGAGAACGTGCGCGACTTCGCGTGGGCCTCGAGCAAGACGTACGTGTGGGATGCCGCCGGCTTCCGCTACCAGCCGGGCGGCCGCGTGATCGAGCTCCACTCGGTCTATCCGCGCGACGCGATGCCGTTGTGGGACAAGATCAGCACGAAGGCGATCCGCCAGACGATGATCACCTACGGGCGGCTCGCGTTCGAGTACCCGTACCCGCAGGCAAGCAACGTCCACGGGCCGGTGTTCGGCATGGAGTACCCGATGATCGCGTTCTGCGGGGCGCGTCCGCGGGCCGACGGCACCTACGACAAGTCGCTCGAGTACGCGCTGGCGTCGGTGACGATCCACGAGGTGGGGCACAACTGGTTCCCGATGATCGTCGCGAGCGACGAGCGCCGGTGGACGTGGATGGACGAGGGCCTGAACTCGTTCCTCGAGTACTACGGATCGCTCGACTTCGACGCGGCCTGGCCGAAGCAGACGATGCGCGGACCGGCGCGGAACCTGACGAACTACATGCGCGCGCCGAACCAGGTGCCGCTCATGACCGAGTCGGACGCGGTGTACGCGAACTTCGGCAACAACGGCTACTCCAAGCCGGCGACCGGGCTGGTGATGCTCCGCGAGCACGTGCTGGGCGAGGAGACGTTCGACCGTGCGTTCCGCGAGTACTCGCAGAAGTGGATGTTCAAGCACCCGCAGCCGGCGGACTTCTTCCGCTCGCTCGTCGCGGGCGCGGGCGAGGAGGCGAACTGGTTCTGGCGCGGCTGGTTCTACACCACGTACGCGAACGACCAGGCGGTGACGGCGGTCGAGACGCAGTCGGCCAAGGAGCTGATCGGGTCCGACGCGCGCGGCGCGAACTACCACCGCTTCACCTTCCAGCAGCAGGCGGGGCTGGTGATGCCGCTCCACTTCGAGGTCGTGTACGAGGACGGCACGAAGGAGACCATCAAGCTGCCGGCTGACATCTGGCGCAACAACGAGAAGGAGTTCGTCTACGGCTTCTTCTCGAACAAGGTCGTGACCCAGGTGACGGTCGACCCGGCGGAGGCGTTCGTCGACGTGAATCGGGCGAACAACGTCTGGAAGGCCCCCCCGAAGCCGATCTCGTGACCCGCTCTCGCTCGCGTGTCCGGTCCCTCCTCGTGCTCGCCCTCGCGGCGGGCACGACAGGGGCCGGTCGCGCGCCGGTCCCGCCGTACGCGGTGCCGCTCCTGCACGACACGCACGTCTCGCACACGCGCCTCGTCCTCGACGGCAGGAGCGTCGTCGCGCGCGTGCGGGTGTTCCATGACGACCTCGAGAAGGCGCTGCACCGCCCCGTCGCGCGCGATTCGGCGACGGAGGCCGCCTTCACGGCATACCTCGAGTCGCACTTCCTCGTGCGCGCCGACGCCGTGAAGCTCACCTGCCGGATCGCGGACCAGGATGCGGATGCCGACCCCAACGGCGAGAAGGTCTGGTGGGCGATCGTCCAGTGCGACGCCGCTCGGCCGATCCGCACGCTCGGGCTCGTGCACTCGCTCTTCTTCGAGGTCTATCGCGACCAGCAGAACCTCGTCACGGTCATCAAGGCGCCCGAGGACCAGCGGCGCGCGCTCTACTTCCACACCGGCGACGTGAAGGAGCAGTCGGTCACCTTCTGACCGAACTCAGGCCAGCCGGGTGGCCGAGTGGTAGAGGACGGCGACGAAGTGACAGGCGGTCCCGCCCAGGACGAAGAGATGCCAGAGGGTGTGCCCGAAGCGGAGCCTGGCGTCGGTGACGTAGAAGACCACGCCGCCCGTGTAGCAGAGGCCGCCCGCGAGGAGCCAGAGGATCCCCGCTCCCGAGACGTTCGCCAGCATCGGCTGCACCGCGACGACCGCGAGCCAGCCCATCGCCACGTAGAAGGCGGTCGAGAGGCGCGGGAAGCGGAACCCGATGGTCAGCTTGGCGATGATGCCCGCCAACGCGAGCGTCCAGACGACCCCGAGGAGCGACCAGCCCCACGCGCCGCGCATCGCGCCGAGCAGGAAGGGGGTGTAGGTGCCGGCGATCAGCAAATAGATCGCCGAGTGGTCGAGCACGCGGAAGACCCGCTTCGCGCGGCCGTCGTGGAGCGCATGGTAGACGGTCGACGTGAGATAGCAGAGGATCATCGTCACGCCGAAGACGACGCGCCCGACGAGCGTCAGCGGGCTGGTGCGGTCGGCGGTGACGATGAGCACCGGCAGCGCAGCGGCGGCGAGCAGGAGGCCCGAGCCGTGCGACAGGCTGTTGGCGAGTTCCTCGGCGCGCGTCTGCGGGCGGTGCTGGGCCATGCCGGATGATACACCAATGCCCCCCCACGGCGGCCAGGCCGCGGCGGCGTGACGCAGCAGCGCCACACGACGTCTGCATTCGACTCCCCCAACGCCAGACGGCTCCATGCGCCCGAAGATCTCGTACGTCCAAGGCCACGGGCTACACGTGGGGCGCCTCCTCTGGTGGCTCCCCCTCATGCTGGGCAGTCTGGTCGGCTGGCCGATCCTCGCGGGCGCGGATCTGTTCGTCCGGATGTGGAGCGGGCACCAGAACGTCCCCTTCGGGCTCGTCGTGCCGCTCTACCTCGGCTACCGAGCAATCCGCCGCTATCGCGCGCTCCGCGCAGGCGGCACGATGGTGCTCGACCGAGTCTTCCGGGCGCCGGGCAGCGAGATCGAACTGGCACGCGCGGAACAGGAGCCGGATCGGTTCGCGCAGCTCCTGCGCCTGGAGGCGTGGCTGATGGGGAGTGTCGTCGCGGCCTGGAGCGCGGCACCGATCGGCGTGATCATCGCCGCCTGGTTCGCGGCCGGGTAGGGGCCGGTACGGCCGGGTGGTCGCCCGGCCGCGCACCGCTGCCTGACGCCGCTCAGCCCGCCGCGCGCGCGTCCGCGCGCGCCTGCGACGCCGTGCTGTCCGCCCACAGCTGCTTCGTCACCCGCAGCAGCACCACGCCGCTCACGACGAAGACGCCGGTGAGGAGCCAGGCCGACGTGAGGCGCGAGGGATCTCCCGAGCTGTAGAGGAAGTTCCCGATCGCGAAGAGCGACGACCAGATCACGAGGCAGCCGGCGATCCACCCGACGAAGGCCGCGCCCACGCGGTTCTCCTGGGCCACCTCGGCGTCGCTGATCCCCGCCTCGCGGCGGATGTCGGCCCAGCCCGGGCCGACCGGCTTGACCTTCTGGACGAATGCGACGAGGACCTTCCGGTCCGTCACCGGGCCGACGAACGCGGTGATCAGCCAGGCGATGGTCGTGATCCCGACCTGCACGATGGTGACCGTCGCGAAGCCGGCCTCGGGCATGAGCTTGGGGACGACGAGCGAGGTGATGAGCGACATGACCATCGCGACGATCTCGCACCAGGCGGAGACGCGCCACCAGAACCAGCGTGCGATGTAGAGGAGGCCGGTGCCGGCGCCGATGGAGAGCAGCACCTGGAAGGCCTGTTGCGCGGAGCTCATGGTGAGCGAGAGCAGCGCGGCGACGACGTAGAGCAGCACCGTCGAGACACGCCCGGCGTTCACGTAGTGCGCCTCGCTCGCGTCCTTCCGGATGAAGCGGCGATAGAAGTCGTGGACGAGGTACGACGAGCCCCAGTTGAGGTGCGTGAGGATCGTCGAGGAGTTCGCGGCGAGGAGGCCGCCGATCATGAGACCCACGAAGCCGACCGGCAGGAACTTGAGCATCGCCGGGAATGCCGAGTCGTGGCCGATGAGGGCGACGTCGGCGTTCGGGAAGGCGGCCTTGATGGACGCGAGGTCGGGGTAGACGATGATCGAGCAGAGCGCGGTGATGATCCACGGCCAGGGACGCAACACGTAGTGCGCGACATTGAAGAACAGCGTCCCGCCGAGCGCGTCCTTCTCGCTCTTGGACGCGAGCATGCGCTGCGCGATGTACGAGCCGCCGCCCGGCTCGGCGCCGGGATACCAGTTGGCCCACCAGCTGACCGCGATGGGCAGGATGAAGATCATGAGCGCGAGCTCGGACATGCCGAAGTTCGGCATCATGTCGAGGATCGGCTGGCCGGCGCCGTCCGAGACCGACATGACCGGCTGGTCACCGGCGGCGGTGCCCTGGTTCACCTGCATGGTCGACAGCTTCGCGACGAGGAGCTTGAGTCCGACCCAACCGTTCGCATCGCCGGCGAGCCGACGGCCGACCTCGACGAGCGAGAACCAGGCGGCGGCGAAGACCGCGGTCATCTTGATGAAGAACTGGATCATGTCGATCACCAGCACGCCCCAGAGCCCCGAGTGCGCCGCGAAGGCGACGTTCAGGACGCCGGTGAGGATGATCGTCTGCCAGGCGGGGAGCCCGAAGAGGATGTTCGCGATCTTGCAGGCCGCGAGCGTCACCATCCCCATGATGAAGCAATTGAAGAAGAGACCGAGGTAGACGGCGCGGAAGCCGCGCACGACCGACGCCGACTGGCCGGAGTAGCGGAGCTCGTAGAACTCGAGGTCCGTGAGGACGCCGGAGCGGCGCCAGAGGCGCGCGAAGAAGAAGACGGTCGCGATGCCGGTGAGGACGAAGGCCCACCACTGCCAGTTCCCCGCGACGCCGTAGCGGCGCACCTGTTCGGTCACCCAGTTGGGGGTGTCGGACGAGAAGGTCGTCGCGACCATCGACAGGCCGGCGAGCCACCAGGGGACCGAGCGGCCGGAGGCGAAGAACTCCGAGGTGTTCTCGCCGGAACGCTTCGCGAGGAAGAGCGCCGGGACGAAGCAGATGGCGATCGAGACGAACGCGATGACCCAGTCGATCCAGGAGATGTTCATGAGGCGGTCGGGGGGACGGCGCGGGGGGAGTCGGACGGCGATCCAGCGACCCCGAAGTTCGCCGATGCGGGGAGCAG
Source organism: Gemmatimonadota bacterium (assembly GCA_016714015.1). Classification (NCBI taxonomy): domain Bacteria; kingdom Pseudomonadati; phylum Gemmatimonadota; species Gemmatimonadota bacterium. The sequence continues at coordinate 283,107 of JADJNZ010000004.1, read as the reverse complement.
GCGCCATAGGGCGCCGCGGACGATATCTTCCGCGCGTGTCCCTCGCCTGGCTCCCGCGCATCGTGCTCGCCACCCTGACCGTCGGTGCGGTGGCGGCCGCCATCCCGCTCGTTCGGTACGTCAGCTGGCGACGCGCGCTCTCGGCGACGGTCAGCCGCGACTCGCGCCTCCTCCTGACCGCACGGGGTCCCGTCGAGGTCCTCACCCTCGGCGATCAAGCCACCGGCGTGCCCGTCCTCTGGCTCCACGGCAACCCCGGCGGCTACGACCAGCTCTCCCGCGCCGTCCTCGCGCGCGCCGAGTTCCGCGAGGGACTGCTCTCGATCGTCCCTTCGCGACCGGGCTACCTCCGCACTCCGCTCTCCTCGGGCGCGACTCCAGAGGAACAGGCGCATCTCTTCGCCGCGCTACTCGACTCGCTCGGCATCCCGCAGGTCGCCGTCGTCGGCGTCTCCGGCGGCGGCCCCTCGGCCCTGCAGTTCGCGCGGCTCTACCCCTCGCGCACGCGCGCCCTGGCCCTCGTGTTCGCGATCACCAGCCGCACGCCGCCCGATCCCGTCGGTCGCCGCCAGCGGCTCATGGATGCGGTCGGGCTCGACGACTGGTACACCTGGCGTTTCTCGACGCGGTTCGCGAGCATCCCCGACTTCGATCCCGCCGACACGGCGATGGTGCGATCCGCCGAAGCATTGCTCGCCTCGACCGTGCCGCGCGCCCTTCGTCGCGCCGGCGACGACAACGACCAGCGGCAGTTCGACCGGCCCGACGGGTGGCCCATTGACGGCATCACCGCGCCGACGCTGATCCTCGCCGGCACGAAGGACATCACGGTCCCGATGGCGCAGGCGGAGTTCGCGCAGGCGCGCATCCCCGGCGCTCGGCTGGTGCGCATCGCCGGCGACCACAACGCGCAGCTCACGCACGCGCGCGAAGTGTGGGGCGCCGTGCGCGCGTTCGTCCTCGATCCGACCGCGCGATGAGACTCTGGATCGACGCCGACGCCGCGCCGCAGGTGGTGAAGGAGATCTGCTACCGCGCCTGCGACCGGCTGAAGCTCGAGACGGTGCTCGTCGCGAACCTGCGGCTGACGCTCCCGCCCGGATATCCCCTGCTCTCGGCCGTGCGCGTCGACGGCTCGCCCGACGCGGCCGATCGGTACATCGCCGAGCAGGCGGTCGCGGGCGATGTGGCGGTGACGCAGGACATCCCGCTCGCCGCGTTGCTGGTGCCGAAGGGCGTGGCGGTGATCGATCCGCGCGGCGAGGTGTTCACCGCCGAGAGCATCGGCGAGCGCCTCTCCGTCCGGAACTTCATGGAAGGGCTGCGCTCGACCGGCGTCGACACCGGAGGCCACGCGGCGTATGGCGCGCGGGAGAAGCAGGCCTTCGCGAACGCGCTCGACCGCGCGCTCACCCGGGCGATGCGCGGCGGGTGAGTTCGGCTCTCCGCGCCTCGGTCCTCAGGCCGCCGGTCGCTCCGCCGGCATCGGGTGCGTGAACGACGACAGGATCCCGACGGCCATCGTGAGCGACGTGCCGATGAGCACGTACCAGGGCCAGGCGATCTTCGCCACGCCGCCGAGCATCCCGGCCATCCCGGGATAGGCTGCCACGATCTGCTTGGCGAAGACGATGAACGCCATCGTGCCGATCGCGACGGACATGCCGAGGATCGCGTCGCGCTGGATGGCGCGCTTCCAGAGGATCCCGAGCAGGAACCCGCCCACGAGTCCGCCCTGCGTGAACGACGCGATCGAGAGCGCGATCACGACCACCGGCGTGCCCTGTGCCTTGAACAGGAGCGCGCCGAGCGTGAGCCCCACGCCCCAGACGAGGGCGAAGCGCTTGCCCATGACGAGCGCGCGTGGATCGTCGGGCGTGCGCTTGGTGAGCGGCAGGTAGATGTCGTGCGTGGTCGCGGCGGCGAGCGAGTTGATCGCGCCGGAGTGCGTGCTCATGGTCGCGGCGACGATCGCGGCGACGATGAGCCCGAGCAACCCGGCCGGCATCTGCTCGATGATGAAGGTGGGGAAGATCACGTCCGTCGCGGGGAAGACGCGGCCCTGGTAGAACGCCCAGAGGCCGAGCCCGATGGTCAGGAAGAGGAAGAACTGCGCGAAGACGGCGAAGCCCGAGCCGATGATCGCGCGCTGCGCGTCCTTCAACGTGCGGGACGCGAGCATCCGCTGGACCATCGTCTGGTCGGTGCCGTGCGAGCCGAGCGCGATGAAGGCGCCGCCGAGGAGGCCGGCGAAGATCGTGTGCGGCCGGTCGATGCCGAGATAGGTATCGACCATGCGCGTCTTGCCGGCCGCGGCGGCCGAGCCCCAGATCTCGCTCCAGCCGCCGGGGACGGCGCGTCCGATGAGGACGACGGCGATGAGCCCGCCGCTCACGTAGATCGTCGCCTGGATGAGTTCGGTCCACACGACCGCCTTCATGCCGCCCTTGTACGTGTACATGACGGTCAGGAGGCCGAGGAGGAGGATCGCCGCGGGCATCACGAGCTTGTCGTTGCCGACGGCGGGCCCGACGATGAGGGCGACAGGGATGGCGGTGGCGAAGACGCGCACCGAATCGGCGAGTCCGCGCGTGACCATGAACACGATGCTGGTGAAGCGCCGCGTGGCGGTGCCGAAGCGCGTCTCGAGCAGCGCATAGGCCGTCACGAGCTTGCCGCCGAAGTAGCGCGGCAGCAGCAACCAGGCGATGACGAAGCGCCCCACGATGTAGCCCGCGACCACCTGCAGGAAGCCGAGGTCGCCGAGCCCGGGCCCCGCGCCGTACGACAGTCCCGGCGAGGAGATGAAGGTGAGCGCGCTGGTCTCGCTCGCGACGATGGAGAACATCACCGCCCACCAGGGGATCGATCCGTCGCCGACGAAGTAGTCCTTGCCGTCCTTCTGCGACCGGCCGACCCAGAGTCCCAGGGCCGTCGTGCCGCCGAGGTAGGCGAGGAGGACGAAGAGGTCGAGCCAGCCGAATCCTTGTGCGTTCATCCGGGGAAGTACGCGTCCCTTGGGCCGGGGCGTCAAGAGACGACGTCGGCCGGCAGTGGGGTCGCCCACCGGCGCCAAGGCGTACACCTTTCGAGCATGCCGCGCACGCATCGCTCCGCCCTCCATCTGGGCGCCTTCGCCGGACTCGCGATGGTCGTTCTCGCGGCCGCCGCGGGCGCGCAGGAACCTCGGCCGCGAGCGGACGGGGCGGCGGTCGTGACCACCGCCCCCTGCCCGACCGGGACCGACTCGGTCGTGGCCGACGCCTGGAGGGCATACCGTCGCGACGCGATCGCGGAGGCAGAGACGACCTTCCGGTCGGCGCTCCGCGCCTGCCCGACCAACAGCGACGCCGCGACCGGGCTCGGCTTCACGCGATTCCGCGCAGGCGACGTGAGCACCGCCGACTCGCTCTTCCGCGCCGCGACGAGCCGCGACAGCATCTCCACCGACGCGTGGGAAGGCCGCGCGATGGCGGCCGAGCGCATGGGCGATGCCGCCGGCGCGTTCGCCGCCTGGCAGCGGGCCGCGTCGCTCTCGCCCGCCCGAGCCGACTTGCGGTCGCAGCTCGAACGGCTCGCCGGCACGGCGCCGGGGACCGCGCCACTCGAGCGCCGACGCGCGGCGAGTTTGGACCTCACCCTCCGAGTGAAGGGCGAGGGATTCGAACTGCGTCGCGGCGCGACCTGGGTCCCCTTCTTCATGAAGGGCGTCAACCTCGGGCTCGCCCTCCCCGGCCGGTTCCCGTCCGAAGCGCCCACCGACACGGCACTCTACGCGCGCTGGCTCGGGCAGATCGCGGCGATGCACGCGAACACGCTCCGCGTCTACACGATCCTGCCGCCGGAGTTCTATCGCGCGCTGCGGGCGCACAATCTGGCGCACCCCGCCACGCCGCTCTACCTCGTGCACGGCGTCTGGACCGAACTGCCGCCGCGCAACGACTTCGACGACGCGGCCTTCAACGCCGCCTTCGCCGAGGAGATCCGGCGCGTCGTGGACGTCCTCCATGGCGCAGCGGTGCTCCCGGGGTCGCCCGGCCACGCGAGTGGTCGTTACGACGCCGACGTCTCGCCGTGGACGATCGCCTACATCCTCGGCCGCGAGTGGGAGCCGTACTCGGTGATCGGGTTCAATCGCGATCCGCGGGCTGCACGCAGCTATGCGGGCCAGCACCTCACCCTCAGGCAGGGCACGCCGACCGACGTCTGGATGGTGCGGCAGTGCGACCTCCTGCTCACGTACGAGGAGGAGACCTACAACGCGCAGCGGCCAATCGCCTACACCAACTGGCCGACGACCGACCCGATCGCGCACTCGACGGAGACGTCGTACGACCAGCAGATGCGGTTCCGCGGCCTGCGCTACGACCGTGATCCGAACGACCCCGACGTGCACGAGGAGGAAGGGGTCACGCTCGATCCGTCCCTCGTGCGCCGGACGCCGCGCAACGTCGCTGGGTGGTTCGCGAGCTACCACGTCTATCCGTACTACCCGGACTTCATGCTCTACGACCCGGGGTATTCGCGTGCCGCATCGAGCCTGGGGCGCTCGAACTTCTTCGGCTACCTGCAGGACCTCCGCCGCGTGCACCGCGGGATCCCGTTCGTGGTCGCCGAGTTCGGCGTGCCGACGAGCCGCGGGAACGCGCACCTGCAACCGCAGGGCTGGCACCATGGCGGCGTGACCGAGCAGGCCGCAGGCGCGGCGAACGCGCGGATGGCGACGGAGATCCGCGAGGCGGGCGGCGCGGGCGCGATCGTCTTCGCGTGGATGGACGAGTGGTTCAAGCGCAACTGGTTCGCGATGGGGACGGAGCTCCCAGCCGAACGCGGTCGGATGTGGCAGAACATGATGAGTTCCGAGGAGCACTACGGCCTGCTCGCGTTGCGGCCCGGCGCTCCGGGCCGCTCGCCGGAGCCCGGGGGTGACGCGCGCACGTGGCGTGCGCTCGGCGTCTACGGGACGGGGGCGATCGTCGGGCGCGACACGGTGACGCTGCGCGTGGGGAACGATGAAGGCTTCGTCTACGTGGCGATCGAGTCACCGGCATGGCGCGGCCGGCGGCTCCCGTGGGACTCGGTGCGGTTCCAGCTCGCCATCGACACACACGACCCGTCGCTCGGACAGGTGGTGCTGCCGACGAGCGGTATCCGGAGCAGCGCGGCCTTCGAGTTCCTCGTCGAGCTGAACAGTGCGGCCGATGCGCAGCTCAAGGTGACGCCCGACTACCTCCTCTACATGCCGCATCGACTGGTGGAGAGCGGCGCCTTCTTCGGCGAGCACTTCCGCCGTCCCCTGCTCTCCACGCGCCGTTACGATGCCGTCTTCGACACGCTCTACGCACTGACCAACCGCCCACGCTTCACCGCCGAGGGACGGCAGGTGCGGGGCCAGGGCATGAACGTCGGCCGGCTCCGCTACGCGCGTGCGCGCGACAACTCGCTCGCCGACTGGTGGTACGACCAGACGGCGGGGATCATCGAGCTCCGGCTGCCTTGGGCGCTGCTCAACGTGAGCGACCCGTCGTCGCGGATGCTGGCGTGGGAGAGCGATCCCGAACAGGCACTCGGTCGTCGCGCCGATGCGCCGCCGTCGAGGCTCGTTGGCCGTGCGACGGATGGGTTCCGCTTCGGACTCGTCGCGCTGCGCCCAGGACCGGACATCGCCGGTACGATCCCGGCGCGTGACGCCTACGGCAACTGGCCGCTCGCCAACTTCACCACCTGGGCGTGGCCGACCTGGGAGACGCCGACCTGGCACGAGTACCTCAAGCCGTCGTACTACGCCCTCCAGCGACTGTGGGCCGCGCCGTGAGCGACGGGGGCATGCGCCACAGGGCACGCCCGACCGGCGTCGCTCGCGCGGGGCACTACGCGCGCGCCGCTGCACTGGTGATCATCCTGCTGGCGTCGCTGCTCGCACGACCGGCTGGAGCCCAGCGCGCCGCGCGCCCGACCGCGCGCGAGGTCCTACGTCGCCTCGGCCTGCCCGACACCGCGCGACTCGTGATCCTCCACGCCGACGACGCGGCGATCTCCCCGGGGACCGACCGCGTCACCATCGCCGCCCTCCGCGCTCGGCAGATCTCGTCGTCCTCGATCATCGCGACCACCCCCTACCTCGACGCATTCGTCGCCGCCCTCCCGAAGGACACGACGTTCGACCTGGGCGTGCACCTCACGATCACGAGCGAGACCGACGCGATGCGCTGGGCCCCCGTCGCACCCCGCGGGCGGGTGGGCTCGCTGCTCGACGACGCCGGGCTGCTCCGGCTCGGCGGCACCGACGAGGCGCGACCGGCCGAGATCGAGCGCGAGCTGGATGCGCAGCTCGCCCGCGTGCGCGCGACGGGAGTCCGCCTGAGCCATCTCGACTCGCATCAAGGGGCGCTGCTGTACCACGGGGCCGAGCGTTTCGCGGCGTTGCGCCGCCTCGCCAAGCGCGCCTGCCTGCCCATCCCCATCCCCGAGACGTTCCTCCGCAAGTTCCCCTATCTCGCCGAGGCGCTCGACGACGGACAGCTCCCGCTCGCCGACCTGATGAGCATCGACCCGTCGGTCGCGCCGGCGGACTGGGAGGCGTACTACATCGGCCTCTTCGAGGGGATGCGGCCCGGGGTGACACTGCTCCTCGTGCACCTCGACGAGGACACGCCCGAGGAGCGGCACCTGTTCCGCGATCACCGCGAGTACGACGCCGCCTGGCGCGCGCGCGATGCGGCGCTGGTCCGGAGCGGCGCGTTGCGGGAGATGGCCCGCTGGCACGGCATCCAGGTGATCACCTGGGCCGAGTTCGCGCGGGCCGCGAGCATCTGCCCCGCCGGGCGCTGATCGCGTCAGGCCTTCTTCACGAACTCCGACTTCAGCTTCATCGGGCCGATCCCGTCGATCCGGCAATCGATGTCATGATCGCCGTCGACGAGGCGGATGTTCTTGACCTTCGTCCCCACCTTCACGACGGAGGAGGACCCCTTCACCTTCAGGTCCTTGATCACGGTCACGCTGTCGCCGTCGGCGAGGACGTTGCCGACGGCATCGCGGATCACGCGACCCCCATCGGGGCCGTCCGCGGGAGCGGAGGCGCCGGGCACCCACTCATGCGCGCACTCCGGGCAGACCAGCAGCGTCCCCGACTCGTAGGTGTAGACGGAAGCACAGGCGGGGCACGGCGGCAGCGTGGACATATCGGGCGGGCACGGGGCGCGGATGCGCCGTGAGCGGAGCGGAGTAAGTTAACCGATCATGCCCCGCTCCCCTCTCGCCCTGCTCTCGCTCCTCTGCGCCGCGGCCTGCGTGCCCGCGGCGCCCTCGTCCCCCGCCCCGAGCGGGAGCGCGCCCGCGCCGGCCGCGCAGAACCCTTCGCCGATGGTCGAGACGACGCGTCCGCACGAGCGACTCGCGCCGCGGCCGCTCTCCGGTGCGACGGTCACGTTCGACGGTCCGGCGGGGCGACCGGTCTCGGTGCACGTGCCGACCAGCGTGACCCAGCGCGGCGCCTCCTCGCTGGTCATCCATTTCCACGGCGCGGCCTGGCTGCCCCAGCAGGCCGTCGCGGCGCACGGCGACAGCGCGATCACGGCCGTCGTGAACCTCGGTGCGGGGTCCGGGGCGTACCATCGGCCGTTCGCCGAGCCGGCGGCGTTCGACTCGCTGCTCGCGGGCATCGCGCGCGCGGCCGGGACGCCGATGCGCTTCTCGAGCATCACGCTGAGCGGATTCTCGGCGGGACACGGCGCGATCCGGGCGATCCTGCTCACGCCGCGCCACTTCGACCGCGTCGACGCCATCCTGCTCCTCGACGGGATGCACACGTCCTACGTCCCCGAGGGCCGCGTGCTCTCCGATTCGGGGGCGCTCGACACGACGAACCTCGCGGCCTTCGCCGCCTTCGCCCGCGCCGCGGTGCGCGGCGAGAAGCGGTTCACCATCGCGCACTCGGAGATCTTCCCGGGGACGTTCGCGAGCACCACCGAGACGGCGGACTGGATCCTCGCGTCGCTCGGGCTCCGACGCACGCCGATGCTCCGCGTCGGTCCGCGCGGGATGCAGCAACTGAGCGAAGTGGTCGCCGGGGGATTCACCGTGCGGGGGTTCGCCGGCAACACCGCGCCCGACCACGTCGACCAGTTCCATGCGATGCCGGAGCTGCTCGCCACGGTGGTCGAGCGCCGCAACGCCGGGACGACGACCGTGGACGCGGCACGCGCGCCTGGCGCGGACCCGATGCCGACGACGGGCTTCCCCGCACCGCCCAACGCGCCGGCGACGATCGTCCGCACGGACTCGACGCTCCGTCTCCTGTACGACGGCGCGCTGATCCTCGAGGCGCGGCTCAGCGCGCGCGGCGACGCACCGGATGTGCGGATCGCCCTCGACACCAGCGACGGCCGCGTGACGCAGGTGATCAAGTGGACCGCACGCGGCCGCGGCGGACGCATGCAACTGCTCGGGGCCGTGCACGCCTCGGACGAGGGATTCGCAGCGGAGCCGGAGCCCGCGGAGGACGCGCGCGCGGTCGTCCGGCACAGCATCGGCCCAGCGGACAACGGGCGCAATCGGGCGGTCTACGATCGCCAGCGCGACTGGCTGCTCTCGGTCGACTTCCCGGCGACGACGCGCATCAGCACCGACACCATTCACCGCGACGGGGCCACCGACTTCACGCTCACCGCCGAGGGCGGCGAGGTCGCGATCCGCTTCCGCCCCCGCTTCTATCAACGGCATCGCGGGCTCGCGCACTACGCCCCTTGGACGTACCGGCCGTGGGCCGGCTCCGTGACCGGGTGGACGTCGTGGTATGCCTTCTTCGACAAGGTCACCGAGGCGGACATCCGGCGCACCGCGGACGTGATGAGCGAAGTGCTCAAGCCATACGGCTTCACCTACCTGCAGATCGACGACGGCTATCAGCAACTGCCCATCGGCGTACCGGACCACTGGCTCACCGCGAACGCGAAGTTCCCGAGCGGGCTGCCGGCCCTGCGACGGTACATCACCGAGCGCGGGCTCGAGCCGGGGATCTGGACCAACGTGAGCTTCGCGCAGCGCGACGTCGCCGAAGCGAACCCGCAGTGGTTCGTCAAGGATCCGGCCGGACGACCGGCGTACGGCAACTGGGTCGGCTTCGTGATGGACGGGAGCAACCCCGAGACCCTTCGCCAGCTCGTCACCCCCGTGTACGACTCGCTCCGGGCGATGGGGTGGACCTACTTCAAGCTCGACGCGTTGCGACACCTCCGCTACGAGGGCTACAACAGCTTCGCCGAGTACTACGCCGACCGACGGATGGATCGAGAGGTCGTCTTCCGCGACGTCGTCGCGCAGGTGCGGCAGCTGGTCGGGACGCGGAACTACCTGCTGGCCTGCTGGGGCATCCGCCCCGAGCTCATCGGGCTCGTGGATGGGATGCGCGTGGGGGATGACGGCTTCGGCTACGGCGCGTTCGCGCAGTACAACTCGTTCAACAACGTCGTCTGGCGCAACGATCCGGACCACATCGAGCTGCGACAGCCCGACCGCTATCGCGCCACGACGCTCACGTCCCTCACGGGATCGGTCATGATGATCACCGACCCGCCTGAGGTCTACCGCACGTCGAGCGTGGAGGCGGCGAAGCGGACCGCGCCGGTCCTCTTCACGCGCCCCGGTCAGCTCTACGACGTCGATGCCTCGCGCTCCTCGCAGCTGCACCTCGCCGCGCGCGAGGTGAGCGGTGCCGGTCCGCGTCCCTTCGATGCCGACCAGCGCCTCTCCGTGCCGCTCTATCAAGTGGACATCGCACGGCCGTTCGAACGGTGGACGGTGCTCGCCCGCACCGGTGGAGACGATCCGCGCGTCGCGCTCGCCGACCTCGGGCTCGCGCCGGGGACCGACTACGTCGCGTTCGAGTTCTGGACGCAACGCGCGCTCGGCGTGGTGCGCGACACGCTCCGCGCGCCGCCCCTCGACTCGACGTACCAGGTGCAGGCGATCTGCCTGCGACCGCGTGTCGACCACCCACAGCTGCTCGCGACCGACCGGCACGTGACCTGCGGTGGCGTCGACCTCGTCGAGGTCACCTGGGCGGAGCGCACGCTTCGCGGCACGAGCGACCTCGTCCCCGGCGCCGCCTACGTGCTGCACTTGACCGAGCCGGCGGGGTTCGGCGCCCCCACCGTGCGCGCAGAGGGCGCCGAGGTGGTGCGCAGCACGCGGACAGCGGGGGGACGGAGGATCGAGCTCCGCTCGCCGGGCGGTGGCCGCGTCCGCTGGACCGCGCGGTATCCCTAACCCATCGTTCGACATGATTCCTTTCCGCGCGCTCCCGGCACTCCTTGCATCCGCGCTCGTCACGGCGGCCGCCCCGCTTCCGATGACGCCCGTGCAGCCGGAACTGTTCGCCGCCACCGGTGCGCTCGTGAATGCGTTCGGCGACCCCGACAGCGATGGCGATGCTGACCTCTTCGTCGGGTTCGGCGGAACGGCGAACCGGTTCTACCGGAATGACCGCGGCCGTTTCGTCGAGGTCGGCGCGACGGTCGGTCTGGCGGCCGCACGGGCGACGCGCGCCGCCGCCTGGGGTGACTTCGACGGCGATGCCGATCCGGACCTCCTCGTCGGCTTCGCGCCGGGCGACGGGGGCGTTCTGACGCTCTATCGCAACGACCGCGGCACTTTCGTCGATGCCACCGCCGAGGCGGGACTCACGGTCGCGGCCGGCGCCGTGCGGCAGCCGGTCTGGGTGGACACGGATGGAGACGAGGATCTCGACCTCTTCGTGGCCTTCCGCGACCGCGCCAACATGCTCTTCCGCAACGACGGGGCGCGCTTCACCGACATCGCTGCCGAGGTCGGGCTCGCGGATGTGCGCAAGAGCGTGGGGGCCGCCTGGGCGGACCTCGACGCCGACGGCGACCTCGACCTCCTCGTCGGGAACATGGATGGCGACGCCAACGGCGCGTTCCGCAATGATGACGGGCGGTTCACGGACGTCGCCGAGTCGTGGGGACTCGCCTGGGGCGGCCGCACGCCGCGGGACCCGGCGAACGGAACGGTGCGCCCCTGCATCGCCGACGTGAACGGGGACGGACTGCTCGACGCGGTCTTCGCGAACTACGGCAAGCCCGGCCTCTTCCTCGGGCGCGTGGGCGGCGGCTTCACGGATGTCTCGGAGGCGTGGGGGATCGCGGTCGACGGGCGGTACGACACCTGCGCGCTCGCCGACGTCGACAACGACGGGAAGCTCGACCTCTATCTCAACGGCACCGTGACACAGGGGAAGAACTGGCCTGACTACCTGTATCGTCAGGAGAATGGCCGCTTCGTCGATGCGATCCCGGCGGCGGTCGCCGCCGTGCCGGCCGATCACGGGGCCGCTTGGGCGGACGTGAACGGTGACGGTGCGGTGGAGCTCGCGCTCACCGGCCAGGGCGCGCATGCGCTCTTCACCCCGACGCTGCACCCGAGCATCGCGCGTCGGTCGGTCCGCGTGCGCGTCGTGGACGGGGCGTTCCATGCGACGCGGGCGGGCGCCGAGGTCCGCGTCTACGCCGAGGGCACGGATGCGCTGCTGGGTGTTCGCGTGATCGATGCGGGTTCGGGCTACGACGCGCAGTCGGACCTGCCGGTGCACCTCGGGCTGGGCGGAAGCGGCAAGGTGGACATCGAGGTGATCTGGCCGGCGCGCGGCGCCCGGACGCGCTGGCGAAAGAACGGCGTGAAGCTCGACGGTCGGAAGGTCGTCGAGGTGTGGACCGGGACGCCCTAGCGGAGTCGGAGCGCGCCCGAGGAGCGGCGCGCGGGCGGCGCGGCCTGGAGGATCGTCCCCGGCCCGTAGCAGCGGGCCCGCCCCGCGCGCTTGGCCGCGAGGAGCCGCTCGTCCGCGAGCACGAGGAGCGCATCCGGGGTGCCGAGTCCGCCGGCCGCTGGCGTGCGCTCCATGCTGCCGTCCGTCGGTGAGCCCGCGACGCCCGCGGAGAAGTTGATGTGCAGCACTCGGCCCTCGCCCAGTTCGATCGGCACAGCCGCGATCTCGCGCCGGATCGCCTCGATGCGCAGCAGCGCCGACTCCGGCGGGGTCCCCGGCATGAGCACCACGAACTCTTCGCCGCCATAGCGCGCGACGATGTCGGACCGGCGCATGCCGTTGGCGAGCCGGTCGGCGATGATGCGGATGGCCTGGTCGCCGCGCGCGTGGCCGTGCTCGTCGTTGATCCGCTTGAAGTGGTCGATGTCGAGGATCGCCAGGGCGAGCGGCTGTCCGCTCCGCGACGACGCGCTGATCGCCTGGTCGAGCGCGGTGTCGAAGTGGCCGCGGTTGAAGAGACCGGTGAGCCGGTCGCGCGCCGCGAGGTAGAGCAGCCGCTGGGCCCGCTGCACGAGCGTCACCGAGAGGAGGGTCGCGATCGAGAGCAGGAGGAGCCGCGTGGCGAGGTCCACGGGCAGGTACGGACCGGCCTGCGCGACGTACGAGGGGTCGTACAGGTCATAGCCGAGCGAGCCCGCGACCCAGAGTCCCCCGTACTGGAGCCCGGCGAGCGCCCCGGCGCCGATGCAGATGCGGGCGTCGTAGCGGAGGCTCGTCGCGGTGATGGCGAGGAAGTACATCTCGAAGGTGACCTTCGAGTTGAGCGCGACGAGCGGCGAGCTCACGACGAAGAAGCTGGTGAGGGCGATGCTGACCATCGTGACGTCGAAAGCGCTCGACGCGAAGCCGATCCAGGGGCGCCATCGGCCGGCCGCGATGGCGCGCCAGATGCCGATGGAGATGAACCACGCCAGCAGGGTGATGCTGAAGCCGGTGAGGTGAATGGGCTCCTGCGGCGCATGCGCGACGTTCCAGAGGGGCGCGATGAGGAGCAACCCCATGACCAGCACGCGCACCCGCGCGACGACGATCTCACCCTCGACGCCGGCGGCCTCGAGCGTATGGTCGGGTTTGACCCAGACGGGAGGCGCCGCGACGCCGGCGGTGAAGCTCGGCGTGATGGAGCGCAGGCGAGGGGCGGGGGCGGTCATGCCCGGGGGAAGTTACCGGCCGCGGACGCGGCCGCCAGCCGAGGACGGCTCGCGCCGTGGCCGGTCGCCGCCTCCGCGCCGGCGAACGCCGCGCCCTCGCCACGCGTACCCAGAGCGGGCAGATTCCCGCCCGACGTCCGTTCCCCACCCCAGCCCGTCCGCCCCATGCGCTCCCTCCTCCGCGCGACCGCGGTCCTCAGCGTCGCCGCCGGCCTCGCCGGCGCCCAGACGCCCGACTCCACCACGCTCGCCGGCCTCCGCTGGCGGTCCATCGGTCCGGTCAACATGGCAGGCCGCATCACCGACGTCGAAGCGCACCCGAGCGCACCCAAGACGTTCTACGTCGCCGGCGCCACGGGCGGGATCTGGAAGACCATCAACGCGGGAACGAGCTTCTTCCCGCTCTGGGACCGCGCCCCCATCGCGTCCATGGGCGACCTGGCGATCGCGCCGAGCGACCCGAACATCATCTGGGCCGGCACCGGCGAGGAGGATTCGCGCAACTCGGTGCAGCCGGGCATGGGCATCTACAAGTCGGTCGATGGCGGATTGACCTGGCAGGCGATGGGGCTCGAGAAGACCCAGCACATCGGACGCATCATCATCCACCCGACGAACCCGAACATCGTCTGGGTCGCGGCCCTGGGAGCCCTCTGGTCCACGAACCCCGAGCGCGGCCTCTACAAGACGACCGACGGCGGCCGCACCTGGACGCTGAGCAAGTTCATCTCGCCGCGCGCCGGCTTCGTGGATATCGCCATCGATCCGCGCAACCCCGATGTGCTCTACGCCGCCAGCTGGGAGCGGATCCGCAAGAGCTACTACCTCAAGTCCGGCGGTCCCGGATCGGCCCTCTGGAAGTCGACCGACGGCGGCACCACCTGGACCGAGATCAAGGGTGGCGGCTTCCCCGAGACGGCGAAGGGGCGCATCTCGCTCGCGATCGCCCCGAGCGCGCCGGACGTGGTCTACGCGATGGTCGAGGCCGACTCCGTGAAGGGCGCCAAGCCGCAGCGGCTGCTGAGCGGCCTCTACCGGTCCAAGGACGCCGGCAGGACCTGGGAGTGGATGAGCACGATCAACAACCGCCCCTTCTACTTCTCGCAGATCCGCGTCGACCCGCGGAACCCGGACCGCCTCTATCGCATGGCGGTCGACTTCGCGTCCTCCGACGACGGCGGCCGTTCGTGGCGCCTCGGCATGGTCGGCATCCACGAGGACTACCACGGGATGTGGATCGACCCGAACGACCCCGAGCACTGGATCGTCGGCGGCGACGCCGGGGTCTTCCAGACCTGGGATCGCGGCGGCACGTATGACGCGCTGAACAACATGGCGATGGGCCAGTTCTACGGGATCAGCTTCGACTACCAGGTCCCCTACCGCGTCTGCGGTGGCCTGCAGGACAACGGCACCTCGTGCGGCCTCAGCCGTCGCGGTAACGCGCCGCTCCAGATGACCGACTGGTTCGCGGTCTTCGCGGCGGACGGGCTGCAGTCGGCGCAGGACCCGTTCGAACCGGACTACGTGTACTACGAGTCGCAGGGCGGCAACATCTCGCGCCGCAACCTCGCGACCGGAGAGAACGTGAGCGTCCGCGCGCGCACCGTGACGCGCACGCAGTTCGGCCAGGCGATCGCGCGCGTGCGCGGCGACGGCATCACGCCGCTCACGCCGGCGCAGCGCACCTCCATCGATTCCATCCGGGCCGAGATGCGCCGGCAGCTCGCCGACCCGAACGTCGCGACGCGCTGGAACTGGAACACGCCGTTCCTGCTCTCCCGTCACGATGCGAACGTGTTCTACTCGGGGGCCGAGAAGCTCTTCAAGAGCGTGAAGAAGGGGCTCGATCCCGTCGCGATCTCCGGCGACCTGTCGTCGCGCGACGAGACCCGGATCCGCGTCACCACCGGTTTCGACTCGCTCGGCAACATCGCGGTGGACGCGACGGGCGGCATCACGCGCGACGCGACCGGCGCCGAGGAGAACGCGACCATCGTCACCATCGCCGAGTCGCCCATCCGCGCCGGCCTCCTCTACGTCGGCACGAACGACGGCAAGGTCTGGCTCACCCGCAACGATGGCGCGACCTGGGAGGACCTGAGCGCGCGCTTCCCCGGCGTCCCGCCGTTCACCCACGTGAGCAGGATCGACGCTTCGTTCGCGGACTCGGGGACCGTCTATGTCGCGTTCGACAATCACCGCGACAACGACTTCAAGCCGTACCTCTATGTCTCGACCGACTTCGGGAAGACGTTCACGTCGATCGCCGGCGGCATCCCGACCGATCGACCGAACACGGTATACGTCGTCCGCGAGGATCCGGTGAACCCGCGGCTCCTCTACATCGGCACCGAACTGGGCGTCTACGCCTCGCTCGATCGGGGGACCTCCTGGTTCCCGCTCCAGTCGAACCTGCCGACGGTCCCCGTCTACGACCTGCAGGTCCACCCGCGCGACCGCGAGCTCATCGCGGGCACGCATGGGCGCGCGGTGCAGATCCTCGACGTCGCGCCGCTCCAGCAGATGACCGCCGAGGTGCTCGGCAAGCCGGCGCATCTCTTCGCCCCGACGGTCGCGCTGCAGTACGGCGAGCGGCCGGCGGGCTCGGAACCCCGCGCGCATCGCATGTGGCGCGGCGATCGCGTCGCACCGGGCGCGGCGATCACCTACCGGCTCGGAATGCCGGGCACGGGCGCCCCGCGGCTCTTCGTGCTCAACATGGCCGGCGACACGCTCGCGCGGCTCACGGGCACGAACAACGCCGGCCTCAACACGGTGAACTGGAACCTCGCGATCGGCGGGGCCGGTGCCTTCGCCGGCTTCGGTGGCGGTGGCGGTGGCGGCGGCGGACGGTTCGGCAATCAGGGACCGGTGAACGCGCCGGGATTCCCCGCGGGCTTCGATCCGCGTCCAGCCGAGTCGCGTCTCGCGCCGGACTCTTCGGGCACGCCGACCGCGCAGGCCCGGGCGCTCGCAGCGACCGCGCAGGCCGCCGGTGGACGTGGTCAGGGCGGCGGCGGGGGCTTCGGCGGCCAGCGCATCGCGTACGCCGAGACCGGGGACTATCGCGTGGTGCTCGTGGTCGGCGACCAGTCGTACTCGCAGGTGATGCGCGTCGTGCGCGTGAGCCCGGAGCAGACGAGCGTGCTGGTGCCGGCCAAGCGCTGACCGGTCCGAGACTCAGCGCGGCCGGCGCCCCTGCCGGACCGGCCGCGTCCAGATCACGATGGCCCCGCACCCGTCGAGCGCGCGAGCGAACTCGGCGGGTGCGGTGCCTTCGGCATATACCTCGATCGCGGTGATCGTCTGCCGCGGCGCGATGAGATCGATCTCGTCCGCGGTGGGCTTCGCCATGTAGAGCCCGTCAACGTAGACGCTCGGCGCGCACTCGCCGAAGGCACCACGCAGGAGGATGGTGCGCTCGTAGCCTACGCCGTCGAGCCGCACGCCGTTCATCGACCGGAAGATTTCGGTGGTGGTGACGCCGCCCCGCGCGCGGATCTGCGCCGCGTCGACGAAGCTGCCACCGCCGAGCGAGCGGCTGCGACGCGCGAATCCGCCCCCGCTCCGGTCGGCATCACGCGCGGCGACGACGCGAACCGTATCGAGCACCGACTGGAACGTCATCATCGCGATCCGCACCGGCGGCGTCCCCGCCAGCACATCGACCGGCTGCGAGACCGGATAGTAGCCGAGCGCCCGCACCTCGAGCACCCGAGTACCGTCGGGGACCTGCGCGAGCGTCCATTCTCCGCGCGCATTCGTGCGCACCTGCGGACCATCGACGATCCGGACCAGTGCATTCGGCAACGGCTGGTCGCCGTCTGCGGTGCGGATGCTGCCGCGCAGCGCCCCGTCCCCCGCGCGCTGGCGCCGCGCGGCGGGCGTGCCGTCGCCTGTGGTCGATCGCACCGGCCCGACGTAGAGATCGCGCCGCATCACGCCGGAACGGTCGGACAGCAGTTCAATGCGGTCCGTCGTGTCCGCCCCGATGTTGGCACTCACGAAGACGCTGCCCTCGAGCGGCACGTTGCAGAGCACATAGCCGCCGTCGTCGGCGGTGCGCGCGTACAGTGCCGGCTGCTGCCGCCGCAACGCAGTCCCGCTCATGATGAACTCCAGCCACTCCCCCACCACCTCGGCGTTCGCGACCGGAGTGCGGTCGCTCGCCCGGCGTACCACGCCGATCACCACGGCGCCGGTCGTCGGCTTCCCGGGACAGTAGGTCGCGCGCAGCACCCGCGCAGCCGGCGAGACGAGGTCGAAGCGCGTGACGCGACCCTCGCGCACGCTGACGAGCCGCACCGGCGCCTGCAGCCCGAGCGAATCGAGTCGCTCATGCAGGAAGCCGACCGAATAGCGGCCGGGCGGCACGGAATCGATCCGATAGCCGCCCAGCGGATCGCTGCGCGTCGCGCGCGTGACGGTGATACCGGGATCGGCGGAGACCAGCTGCACCAGCGCACCAGCGAGCGGGGCGCGCGAGGCGCTGTCGCGCACCGTGCCGCTCACCAGGCCGCCGGAGGTCGGCCCGAGCGGCGCGCGCGCGAGCGTCGCGCGCTGGCACGCGGCGGCGAGGAGGCACGAGAGGAGGAGCGTGGGCCGCAGCCGCATGCTCCAAGGTGCTACGGCCGCGGGTCGCTCGCCACCGACGGCGTGACGCGCCAGATCTCGCCCGCGTCCGTCGCGATGTAGAGGTTGCCGTCGGGGCCCTGGGTGAGCGCGCGGTACCGCGCTGCGGGAAGGCCGGCGTCGGTCGCCGCGGTCGCGATCCCCGCCGCGTTGAGCTCGAGGATCATCAGGCGCTGCCCCCCCATGATCCCCACCGCGAGTCGTCCGTTCCACGCGCGCCACTGCGGCCCGTCGAGGAACGCGGCCGGCCCCATGCCCTGGGAGGTCGCGCTGTTGTTCCAGGCCGGCACCACGGCGGACGGGAAGCGCGCGATATCCGTCATCGGCATCGAGGTCGGGTTCCCCGCGTATCCGCAGTACCCATCGGGACAGCTGAGCGCTGGTCGCGATTGCGGATCCCACCCGCCGTTGCCGCCGGCGACCAGCGGCGTGACCTCGTCGCTGTGGTTGGGCCCGTGCTCGGCACTGAACGCGCGTCCGTCGCTCGGCCGGAACGCGAGCCCCTGCACATTGCGATGGCCGTACGAGAAGATGCGTGCGTCGAAGCCCACGGGGGCGTTGTTCCCGGGGGCCGCGGCGCCGGTGGTGGTCACGCGGAGCACCTTGCCGCCGAGCAACGTCGGGTGCTGCGGCAGGATCGGGTTGTGGTTGTCCCCCGTGCCGATGTAGAGGAAGCCGTCCGGGCCGAAGCGGAGGCGGCCGCCGCTGTGCGAGCCCGCGCCGCCGACGGCGTTCGCGGCATCCTTCAGCGGGATGCCGGTGACGATGTCGGTCCGCGCACTCGCCGTCGTGAACCCTGCGTCGAGTTCGAGCCGCACGACGCGATTGGTGCGCGGATTCGACGTCAGGTCGGACGGCATGTAGACGTAGATGCGTCGATTGGTCGCGAAGGCCGGATCGAGGGCCACCCCGTGCATCCCGCTCTGGCCCAGACAGAAGAAGTCGGGCGCGACGAGTGCGCTTCCCGCGGTTCCGAAGAGGCGCGTGATGCTCCCGTCGGGACGCCGGACCGAGAGCCCTGCGCACTTCTCGGTGAAGAACATCGAGCCGTCGGCCGAGAAGGCGATGTCCCATGGCCCGCTTCGGCCGGAGAGGACCGTCGTGCGCGCCAAGGCGGGCACGTCCGTGACGGGGACCGGACCGGGCCCGCCCGAGGTCGGTTCGTCGCTGCCGCAGGCAGCGAGCGCGAGAAGGGCGAGCGACACGGAGCGGCGGAGGATGGTGGGGGTCATCCTCCAGAGTACCCGGCGGCGGCGCGGACGGTCACGGCGTACCGACACCCGGGGTACGGCATGGGATCGTGCCAGGTTGCCACACCCCCGCCCGGGGAGCGACCTTGGTGGATCGTTCGCGCCCGGAATCGCCGGGTGCCCCCCTTCATCGTACGGAGTCCCTCCATGCGCAAGCTGATCGCCGCGCTGTCGCTCGCTCTCGTCTTCGCCGCCCCGGTCGCGGCTCAGGGCGTGATGGCCGACATGCACACCGACCTGAATGACACGGAGAAGAAGTTCGTCGATCTGGCGAACGCGATCCCGGAATCGGCGTACGACTGGCGTCCCGCTCCGGGCGTCCGGTCGATCCGCGAGGTGCTGCTGCATGTCGTGTCGGACAACTACCTCCTGCCGATCATGATGGGGAAGCCGGCGCCGGCCTCTAGCGGCATCACGAGCGACTTCAACACGGCGACCGCCTTCGAGAAGCGGCCGATGACCCGTGCGCAGATCGCTGCCGAGCTGCATGCGTCGTTCCTCCACCTGCACCAGGCGCTGGCGCTCACGACCGACGCGAACCTCTCGGCGACGGTGAAGATGTTCGGCCAGGACTTCACCCGTCACCGCGCCTCGCTTCTCGCGATCACGCACCTCCACGAGCACCTCGGACAGTTCATCGCCTACGCGCGATCGAACAACGTCACGCCACCCTGGAGCCGCTGAACCGATGCAGAGCCCACGCGCGCGTTCTCGCGCCGATCATCCTGGCGCACGGGCGCGCGCGTGCGCGCTCGCTCTCTCCACCGTGCTCGCGGCCTGCGGGCCGCGCGCGGAGGTGGCGACGGGTCCGCGCGACTACCTGTATCTCTGGACCGCGTCGGTGGACTCGACGCAGCCCGACTTCCTCGCCGTCCTTGACGTGACCGAGGACACCGGCCGCTACGGCGCCCTCGTGACGACGCTGGCCGTGCCGGCGACGGGGAGTGTCCCGCACCACACCGAGCCCGAACTCGCCGCGGACCGACAACTCTTCGCGAACGGCTTCGGCGCGGGCCGGACCTGGATCTTCGACCTCTCCGTGCCCGATGCGCCACGGATCGCGGCGGAGTTCGGGGACCTCGCGGGGTTCACGCACCCGCACTCGTTCCCACGGCTCCCCAACGGGAACGTACTCGCCAGCTTCCAGATGCGGCACGACGGCGGCCACATGCGCGCCGGTGGTCTCGTCGAGATCACACCGACGGGAACGGTCGTCCGCTCGGCCTCGGCCGACACGCCCGCCGCGGACAGCATGCTGCGCGTGTACAGCGCCGGCATCGTGCCGTCGCTGGACCGCGTGGTGACCACGTCGACGGACATGGACGGAGACGCCGAGGCGTCGCGCACCTTGCAGGTGTGGCGCCTCTCCGACCTCACGTTGCTCTCGACCATCACGCTCCCGGGGCCCCACGGGCGGCTCACCGCCGAGCCGCGTCTTCTCGCGGATGGCAGGACGATGCTCGTGTCCACGTTCAGCTGCGGCCTCTTCCTGCTGGAGGGCCTCGACGGCACCGCCCCGTCGGCGCGACAGGTCGCGTCCTTCCCAACGAAGGAGAAGACCAACTGCGCCATCCCGGTCGTCGTGGGGCACTACTATTTGGTGACCGTGCCGGCCTCAAGCGCCGTCGTCGTCCTCGATGTCGCCGATCCCGCGGCACCGAAGGAAGTGAGTCGCGTGGCGTTCGGACCCGCCGATGTCCCGCACTGGATCGCCGTCTCGCCCGACCAGCGGCGCGTGGTCGTGACGGGCTACGACGGGATGGAGCACCGCGTGGAACTCCTGCGCTTCGACGCCGCGACCGGCCAGCTCTTGCTCGACGAGCGCTTCCGCGAGCCCGGCGCGGCGCGCAGCGGCTTCCGCATGGACGACAAGACTTGGCCGCACGGTAGCGCGGCGAAGGGCGTCCCGCACGGCGCCGTCTTCAGTCGCCCGTGATCCCCGCCCGACGCAGGGTCGTCTCGCTCGTCATCATCTTCGGCGTCATCACGTTCCGGTGGCTCCAGAGCGAGCACATCGAGACTCCGGACGCCCCGCAACGCGAACAGCGAGTCGAACGACCGCGCGAGCCGCGGGGCGACCAGCAACTCGAGGGCGTCGGCATCGTCAGTCGTGTCCTTCCCGACGATGACGACGGGAGCCGACACCAGCGCTTCATCCTCACGCTCGCGAACGGACGGACGTTGCTCGTCGCGCACAACATCGACCTCGCGCCGCGCCTCACCGGCCTGGATCGCGGCGACACCGTCGCCTTCTTCGGCGAGTTCGAACCGAACGCCGAGGGCGGCGTGGTCCACTGGACCCACCGCGATCCGGCCGGCCGGCACGTGGCCGGCTGGCTCCGGCACGAGGGGCGCACTGTCCAATAACGTCCGCCTGCGCTCGGCGTCCATCGATCCGTCGCTCTCGGCGACCATCGTTGAACGCCGCCCGCTCGCCTATCGCGCCAAGGCGAGCCCCGGGCTCGATCGCCCACCGCATGTGCGCGCCGGCTCGTCCATCACCTGGGTCGGCCGACGGCTGGGCCTCGTGCAGGACGACGCGAACTTCGTCGCGCTCGTCGACCCGCGGACCGGACTGGCGCGCAGCATCACCCTACCGGCCGGCGAAGAAGGGAAGCGTCACTTCGACGACCTGCGCGGCAACAAGAAGCACAAACTCGACCTCGAGGCCTGCTGCACCATCGAGGGACCGATGGGCACGATGCTGCTCGCGCTCGGCTCCGGTTCGAGGAAGCGCCGGCGGCGGATCGTGACCATCGAGTCCGTCGCCGCGCGGCGGCCGCGCGTCTCACTCATCGATGCGGAATCGCTCTACGTCGCGCTCGAACGGGTGCCGCACTTCGCCGGCAGCGACATGAACATCGAGGGGGCACTGGGGCTCCCCGGCGCCCTGCGGCTCTTCACGCGCGGGAACGGCGCGGCGAAGGATGGCCGACTCCCGGTGAACGCGACCGGCGATCTCGACCTGCACGCGATGCTCGCCTATCTCGCCTCGCCGGAGGCCGCGACCATCCCGGCGCTCCACGGTGTGACGCAATACGAGCTCGGGACGCTCGACGCGCTCCCGCTCGGCTTCACCGATGCGGCGATGGCCGGGAGCACCCTACTCTACACCGCCGCGGCGGAGGCATCGAAGGACGCGAGCGATGATGGCCGCGTGAGCGGATCGGTGATCGGCATCATCCCGGCGAAGGGGGCGTTGCGCTATGCGCCCATCACGGACGAGCGCGGCCGAGGCACCACGGACAAGGTCGAAGGGATCGTCGCCCTCCCGGGCCGGACCGATCGCGTGCTCGTCGTCGTCGATCCGGACGACCCCACCCGGCCCTCCGAGCTGTGCGACGTGTCGCTCGGCGGTGACTGGGGGTAGTTTCGAGGGTAATATCCCGCGAGACATTCTCCGAGGGCATCACATGAAGTGGCGCGACACGGGTCGCTCGTCCAATCTCGAGGATCGCCGCGGCGGCGGTGGCGGCCGCAAGGCCGGCATCGGCATCGCCGGCATCGTGCTGGCGCTCGTGATCTCCGCCGTGACCGGGGCGAACCCCCTCGAGGTGCTCGGCGTGATGAGCGGTGGCGCGGGCGCGCCCGCCGCGAGCGAGGCACCCGTTGAGGACGCCCGCGAGGAGCCGATGGTGCGCTTCCTGTCGTCGGCGCTGGATGACGCGCAGGCCATGTGGGCGCAGAAGCTCGCGGCCGAGGGGACAGCGTATCCCGCGGCGAAGCTCGTGCTCTTCCGCGGGGCGGTGCAGTCGGCCTGCGGCGACGCCTCGTCGGCGATGGGGCCGTTCTACTGCCCGGGCGACCAGAAGGTCTACATCGACCTCGCCTTCTACGAGGAGCTGTCGCGCAACTACGGAGCGCCCGGCGACTTCGCGCAGGTGTATGTGCTCGCGCACGAGATCGGGCATCATGTCCAGTCGGTGCGCGGCACCGAATCGCAACTGCGCCGGGCCCAGCGCGCCGATCCGGGGAGCGAGAACGCGCTCAGCGTACGGATGGAGCTCCAGGCGGACTGCTACGCGGGCGTGTGGGCCAACACCGTCGCCCAGCGCGGTGACCTCGAACGCGGCGACATGGAGGAGGGACTCGGCGCCGCTGCCGCGGTGGGAGACGATCGCCTGCAGCAACAGGCCGGCCGCGAGGTGCGTCCCGAGAGCTTCACGCATGGATCGAGCGCGGAGCGGATGCGCTGGTTCAAGGCGGGGTTCGACTCGGGCGAACCCCGGTCATGCGACACGTTCGGCGCCCGCTGAGCGCATCCCCGCTCGCCGGGGTCGTGCTCGCGTCGTTCATGCTCGCGTCGGTCGCTCCGCGCGGCGTGCAGGCCCAACGCGTCGCCGGGACGGTCGTCGACACCGCGGGTCGCGCGATCGTCGACGCCGACGTGATCCTCGGAGCGGACCTGCGCACGCGGACCGACTCCACCGGCGCCTTCGCGCTCGCCGTCACCGCACGCGGCGCGCAGCGACTGCGGGTGCGCTTCATCGGCTTCCGCCCCTACGAGACGAGCGTCGACGCCCGCGACGCCAACGCGGGCGCGCTCCGGATTCGCCTGGTGCGCATGCCTCAGCTCCTCGGCGAGGTTCGCATCACCGACGTGAACGCCTGCGAACGCAACACGCTGCGTGGGTTCGAGTGCCGGCGCGCGATCGGACGCGGGATGTACCGCGATGCCGGCGAGCTCCGCGCGCTCCGCCCCTCCGCCTGGGCCGACATGCTCGACGGGATCCCGAGCCTCCGGCGCCAACCCGTGATGACGCCGGACGGCCTCGACTGGCGCGCCATGGCGCCACCGAGCCGCTGCCTCGTCGAGATCTTCAACGGCGAGGACCCGCAGTTCGACGGGCACGTCCGGAAGGTGCCGGTGGAGGAACTCATCCCCCGGGACGTGGTCGCCATCGAGTATTACGACGAGTACCAGAAGGTCCCGGAGGCGCTCCAGCGCTTCGCGTGGCCACGGGAATCCGCGAACGGCTGTTCGCTTCTTGTCTACTGGCTCCGCGAGGCGCCGGCGCGCGGTCGACGCCCGGCCGGCGGCACCCCTACGGTGATCCGGCGCCCGTAGGCGCGCGGCTCAGCCGCGCGCCTTCCCCACCATCTTCATGATGTCGTCGAGCGGATTGCCATCGCCGTCGGCGTCGAGCATCGACATCAGGCCACCGAAGCCCCCGGCGCCGCCCGTGGCGTTGCCGCCCGTGAGCGCCGACAACGCGTTGCCGGCCTGGCCGCCGAGCATCCCTCCGAGCATCCCGCCGAGTCCGCCAGCCGCCGGCGCCGATGGGGCGGCACTCGGCGCGCCCTTCGCCATCATGCCGCTCACCGCCATCGCGAGCATCGGCAGCATCTTCTTCAGCACGTCGGGGCCGAGACCAGACTGCGCGGAGGCCTGCTGCGCGACCGCACGGCTCACGTCCTTGCTGCCGAAGATGGCGCCGAGCACGTCATTGCCGCGCGAGACATCCGTGGGTTGGGCCGAGACGACGTTGTCGAGCAGGTCCGCACCGCCGAGCTGCTGCAACAGGCCGCCGAGTCCGGCGGCACCACCGGGCTGCGACTGCGCCCGCTTCTTGAAGCCGCCGAGGATGGCGGGGACGAGCGCGGCCGCGCCGCTCGAGGCCTGCTGCTCGGTGACACCGAGTTCGCGCGCGATGGACTGCAGGCCGCCGGCCTGCGAGAGGAGATCGGTGACGTTCATGTGGGGAGTCTGAGTGGGAGAGACGTGGCGCGCGCCGGACCGTGACGCCCTCAGGGCGACATCGTCCCGACCATCATGATGTGCGCCTTGAGCGTGCCGGGGAACATCAGCCACGGGCCGTCGGCGCGCGGCTGCGCGGTGATGCCGGTGGACTGCGGCGTCGCGTTCGGCACGTAGATCACGGCGAGCAGGCCGGGCGCGCCGTTCACCTTGTTCGCCGCGGCGTCGAAGTTCTCCCTCTTCGTCGTGATCGAGTACAGCGTCCCCATCGCCGGCATCGGCAACTTCCTGTCGCGCACCTCGCGGAAGCGGACGCTGTCCACCTGCGCTCCGGTGACGCCCTCGGCACGCAGCTCACGGCCGCGCGCCATGAACGGCTCGAGGTCCTTGTGGTAGCAGGCGACATGGAAATCGGGGCGAGTCACATAGAGCGCCAGGCAGTGCATGCCGTTGGTCCCGGCACGCAGGACCACGAGCTTGCCAGCCTCGCGGTAGCCCATGACCGTCGCGTTCGCGCGGAGGTCCTGCGGCAGGGGGAGCACCGCCGCGGCGATCTGCTGCTCAGCCGCAGGGATGGGGGACTGCGCCGGAAGCGTCGCGGCGAGAAGGGGGAGGAGGAGGAGCGCGCGCATGGGATCCCGGTTGGAGTCCTGAGAACTTCGCACGCGCGCGCCGTGCCGTCCAGCGGCGACCGTGTCCTCAGACGAGGGCGGTGTCGAGTGTCCGGCGCACGGCGTCGAGCAGGGCTTGCACGCTGAACGGCTTGGGCAGCGGGCGCGCCGCGAGACTCACCAGGACACCGATGACCCCGAGCATCAGGAGACCGAGACGCATCCGGAGCGGGGCACCGAACAACCCACCGACCGGCTCAAGGAGGACCACCTCGGCGCCGAGCGTCGTGAGCAACGTCGAGAGGAGTCCGGGCCCGAACCCGCCGAAGTAGGCGGCCAGGCCGATGGGCAGCACCAGCACGATGTAGACCGGTCCGGCGACCGCGTCCGGACCGGAGACATGGGCAGTGAGACAGGGAATCACCCGCAGGCTTGCCGTGCGCACGCGGCGCGGCCACAATCCCCGGATGCGTGCCCGTGCCCTCCGCCCCCTGCCCCTCCTCCTCACCGCCGCCCTCCTCGGCTGCCCCGGCGAGCCCCCGCCGCCCGCCGACTACGAGGTCACGGGCCGATACCCTCACGACCGGTCGTCCTACACGCAGGGGCTCGTCTGGTCGGACGGCATCCTGTATGAGAGTGTCGGCCGCTACGCGAACTCCGATCTCCGTCGGGTCACCCTCGAGACCGGCGCGGTGGAAGCCCGGACCGCCCTGACGAGCGACAAGTTCGCCGAGGGGCTGGCCCTGCTGGGTGGCAGGCTTTACCAGCTCACCTGGAAGGAGCAGATCGCCTACGTGTACGACGCGGCGACGCTCGCCCCGCTCGATTCGGTCCGGTACGAAGGCGAGGGCTGGGGGCTCGCGACCGACGGCACCGGCCTCTGGATGAGCGACGGCTCCGACTCGTTGCGACTGCTCGATCCGGCCACCTTCGCCACGCGCCGCGTGGTGAAGGTGCGGCTGAACGGGCGTCCACTCTCGCGGATCAACGAGATGGAGTGGGACGAGGGCACGTTGCTCGCGAACGTCTACGAGACCGACCGCATCGTCCGGATCGATCCCGCGACCGGCGAGGTCCTGCGCACGTATGATTTCGAAGGCCTGTACCCCGACCGACCGCCTGAAGTCGACGTCCTGAACGGCATCGCCAAGTCCCCCGTGCCGGGCGAGTTCCTCGTCACCGGGAAGTATTGGCCGACGGTGTACCGGGTGCGACTGAAGTGAACCCGCTGCCCGCCGGACGATGACGTCGGGCGCGGACGCCCGCGCGCGGGTCCGCGCCATCTTCGGCGGCTCGGTCGGCAACCTCGTCGAGTGGTACGACTGGTACACCTACTCGGCGTTCGCCCTCTATTTCTCGGCGGCGTTCTTCCCGCCGGCCAGCGCGACGGCGCAGCTGCTCAACTCCGCCGCCGTCTTCGCGGTGGGCTTCTTCATGCGCCCGGTCGGCGGCTGGCTCCTCGGCCGCTACGCGGACCGACACGGCCGGCGGGCAGCGCTCACCCTCAGCGTCATGCTGATGTGCGGCGGATCACTGCTCATCGCCGTCACGCCGTCGTACGCGACGATCGGCGTCGCGGCACCGGCGCTGCTCGTCCTCGCGCGCCTGCTGCAGGGCATCAGCGTCGGCGGCGAGTACGGCGCGAGCGCGACCTACCTCAGCGAGCGTGCCGGGCGCGACCATCGCGGTTTCTTCTCCAGCTTCCAGTACGTGACGCTCATCCTCGGCCAACTGCTCGCGCTCAGCGTGCTGCTCGTGCTGCAGGCGTGGCTCACCGAGGCGCAGTTGCAGGCGTGGGGCTGGCGCATCCCGTTCGTCTTCGGCGCGGCGGCCGCGGTGGTGGCCGTCTGGCTCCGCCGCGCTCTCGACGAGACACCGAGCTTCCGGCAGACGCGCCCGGCAGAGTCGCCCATGCGCGAACTCCTCAAGCACCCGCGCGCGGTGCTCGCGACCTTCGGGCTCACCGCCGGCGGGGCGCTCGCGTTCTACGTCTTCACGACGTACGCGCAGAAGTTCCTCGTGAACACCGCGGGGTTCACGAAGGCGACCGCGTCACAGGTCAACGCGGCGACACTGGTGGTCTTCATGTGCCTGCAGCCGCTCTTCGGGGCCCTGTCGGACCGCGTGGGCCGGCGCCCGCTCCTCCTCACGTTCGGCGTGCTCGGGACGCTCGGGACGGTGCCCCTGCTCACCGCGCTCGAGACGGCGGGGACGCCCCTCCGGGCATTTCTGCTGCTCACCGCCGCACTGCTCGCGGTCTCGTGCTACACGAGCATCAACGCGGTCGTGAAGGCGGAGCTCTTCCCCACCGAGGTGCGGGCGCTCGGCGTCGCCCTACCCTACGCCCTCGCCGTCTCGCTCTTCGGCGGGACGGCCGAGTACGTGGCGCTGGCGCTCAAGGGCGCCGGCCACGAGCGCTGGTTCTACTGGTACGCGACGGCGATCATCTTCGCCTCGCTCATCGTGTACGCGGTGATGCCCGATACGCGTCGACACTCCCGCATCCTCGAGGACTGAGCCATGACACCCCGCGCCACCTCGCGCACGCGCCGACGCGCGGTCGCTGACCATGACGCGACCACGATGGCGACGAGGATCCGCGCCTACATCGCGGCGTTGCCCGCGCCGGTCGCCAAGGAGGTACGCAAGCTGCGCGCCGCGGTCCGCGCCGCTGCCCCTGCCGCGGTGGAGCACTTCAGCTATGGCATCCCCGGCCTGCGGCTCGACGGCAAGGCACTCGTCTTCTACGCGGGCTGGAAGGCGCACATCTCGCTCTATCCCATCGGCGAGTCGATCGTGCGGGCCAACGCGAAGGCACTCGAGGGATGCGGCTTCTCCAAGGGGACCGTCCGCTTCCCGTTGACGGCTCCGCCGTCAGCGGCACTCGTGCAGAAGCTCGTGCGCGCCCGCATCGCGCAACTCCGCGCCCGCGCGAAGGTCGGGTGACCGGCTGACGCGGTGGTGGGACCGCTGATGAATCCGTACCTTCCCGGTCCGACGCCGGCCGGCGTCGCTTCCCATCGCCCCGGACCCCCGATGCGTCGCGCCCTGTTCTCGATCGCCCTGCTGCTCATCGCCCTGCCGCTCCGCGCGCAGGCCCCCACGCATCCGCTGGACGGGCTCTCGGGCAGTGAGCACTGGGCGGCCTACGACGCCCTGCGGACCGCCGGTCGCACCGACAGCACGACGCTCTACCTTTACCTCGGCCTCCACGAACCCGAGAAGGCGGAGGTCCTCGCGTGGCGACCGGGACAGCCATTCCGACGCGAAGCACTCGTGCACGTCTACCAGAGTGGCCGCGGCTACGAGGCCATCGTGGACCTCACTGGCAAGCGCGTCCTCTCGTGGACGGAGGTGCCGGGCCGGCAGTACATGACCAACGGCGCCGAGGGCGGCATCGTCGACCGCGTCGCGATGGCCGATCCGCGCGTGCGCGACGCGATCCGCAAGCGCGGCATCACCGATTTCACCCAAGTGGGATGCTACCCGGCGAACCACGGCTACTTCGACCTGCCGGAAGAGCGGGGCAAGCGCGTCGTCCACGCCCTGTGCGAGACGGATGAACAGCGCCGCATCGCTTACGGCGAGGTGTTCGAGGGACTCGTGGTCGTGATCGACGTCGGCGCGGAGAAGGTCCTCCGCGTCGTCGACACCGGGGTGCGGCCGCGCACCGGCCCGGTGGGCGACTATGATCCGGAGGCGATCGGTCCGACGCGCGCCTCGCCGAATCCGGTGATGATGGTCCAGCCCGGCGGACCGACGTATCAGCTCGCCGGCAAGGAGGTGAGCTGGCAGAACTGGAAGTTCCAGTTCCGGACGGACATGCGCCGCGGCCTGGTGGTCTCCAATGTCCGCTATGCTGACGGCGGCCGCGATCGCTCGGTCATGTATCAGGGCTCGCTCTCCGAGCTCTTCGTTCCGTACATGGATCCGAACGACCCGTGGAACTACCAGGGCTTCTTCGACCTCGGCACCTACCCCGCGAAGTTCGGGGGCATCGCGAGCTCGCTCGAGCGCGGCGTCGAGTGCCCGGAGTTCGCGACCTACTTTGATTCGTGGATCGTGACCGCGAGCGGACGCCCGCGCCTCCGCGCCCGCACGGCCTGCCTGTTCGAACGCGGCGCCGGGGACGTCGCCTGGCGCCACGGACGTGAGGGCGGCACGGTGGTCGAGGCGCGGCCGAAGCGCGACCTCGTGCTGCGCATGTTCATGACCGCGGGGAACTACGACTACCTGTTCGACTGGGTGTTCCAGCAGGACGGCACCGTGCGCGTCGACGCGGCGGCCACCGGCATGGACGCGACCAAGGGGTTCGCCGGCACCGCGGCGGACGAGCAGTACGGCCGCCTCATCGCCCCGGGGCGCGTCGGCATCAACCACAGCCACTTCTTCTCCTTCCGCATCGACCTCGACGTCGATGGCCCGGCCAACTCGCTCGTCGTCGATCGCGTCCGGACGCAGCGCCTGCCAGCCGAGAACCCGAGGCGGAGCATCTGGGCAGTCGAGTCGAGCGAGGCCCGGACCGAACGCGACGGCATGCGCATGTCGACGATGGCGGCGCCGGAGTTCTGGCGGTTCGTGAACCCCGCGGTGAAGGGACCGTACAGCGGCAACGTCGGCTACCAGATCGAGAGCCACAGCGCGATGTCCCTGCTCTCGCCGGACGACTACATGCAACAGCGCGGCGCTTTCACCGAGCACATGCTCTGGGTGACGCCGTATGCGCGGCGCGAGCTCTATGCCGGCGGCGACTATCCCACCGCGAGCGTGGCGCCCGATGGCCTCGCGAAGTGGACCGCCGCCGACCGCGCCATCGCGAACACCGACGTGGTCGCCTGGGTGACGATGGGCTTCCACCACGTGCCGCGACCGGAGGACTGGCCGCTCATGCCCGTCGCGCGGCACAGCTTCGAGATCCGGCCGGTCGGCTTCTTCACGCGGAACCCGTCGATCGACCTTCCCAAGCCCTGAGGCGCTGGCCCGACCGCATCCTCGGCCCCCGCGGCCCGTCGGGGGATCAGTCGGCGACGGCGGCCCGCGCGAGGTCGAGCAGCACCCAGTACGGCGGCGCGTACCCGCGCTCGGCACGCCACGCCTCGGCCGCGGTCCGCACCTCCGCCGCGAACGCATCGTGCCGTGCCCCGTACCCGCGGTTGCGCAGCGCGGCCGCCGGGGACATCCCCTCCGGGATCGTCCCCGGACGCCCCGTGCGCTGCACCAGCCAGCTCCATCCCTTGAGCAGTCGCGCCACCGGCAGCTGGTACCACGGGTACGTCAAGCGGTCGCCGCGCTCCGCCCCCTCCAGCATCGCATCGGTGACCGCGTTGTCGATGTGGTCCTCGAATAGCGTGGCCGCGTCGCGCCACTCCGCGACCACCGTCACCTGCGGGTCGTACTCCAGATCGGACGGCTCCTGTGTGGCGAAGTGCCGCACGCCGAACGAGCCGAGCCAGTGCCGCAGCCCGGGACGCGAGATGGTCGAGAGTCCCATCCACAGCGGCAGTCCCTCGGCGCGGTACGCCTGCGACGCGACCTCCGAACAGAAGAGCCGTGACGCATCGGTGTAGTCCATCGCGAAGTCGTACGGGATGTGCCCGGCGCGCGCGCGCGCGAGCATCGCCGTCGCGGCCTTGTGCGGCAGCAGCGGGTCGGCGACCATCGCCGGCAGGTCGGCGCGGGGCCGCAGGACCATGAGCCGCAGCTTCTTGTCGGCGAGATACCCGTCCGCCGTCGTGATCGCGACGCCGAGCTCGATATGCGCCTCGACCACCGTGATGGCGCGCGTCGCCGAGTCGATGTGCACCAGCGCGATGTGCGAGAAGTTGCCCGGATAGTCGTTGCCGCGCGCGATGAGCGCGCTCGTCGGGTACCCGCCGCGCGAGACGAGGATGTCGCCCGAGTGCAGGCGCACGCCGTTGGAGACCGCCGACGGCGTCGCCGAGGGTTCATCGCGGCCGGCGAGCAACGTGGGGACCGCCGGGCCCTGCTGCAGCATGACCTCCTCCACCGCCGCTCGGCCCCCGTACAGCGCCCGGTAGAGCCTATCGCGCGCGGGCGTCGCGTTCACGTCCCAGCCCATCGACTGCCGCTTCACCGCCTCCCGCAGGCGCGCCTGGGCCGACACGTAGCGCGAGGCCACCGGCGCACAGGCAGCGGCCTCGGGCGCGAGGCCGAACCACTCCGCTTCGAGCGAATCGAATGCGGGCGCGTCCGGGGCGAGCGGAAGCGCTGCGATCCCCGCGATGCGGCGCTCCATCGCGTCGAGCGCGCGCTGTGATCCCACCGAGTCGGCGCACCCCCGCACGCGCGCATCGGCGAATCGCGCCTCGAGCGCCCGGAAGGCGGAATCGCGCCCCCAGACGAACGCACGCGCCAGCGGCGGGCCGGCCGGCAGCACGGCATCCGCCGGTGGGATCGCGAGCGGCAGGAGAAGGAGCAGCACGGCGGCGGCGAAGACGACGACTCGTCGGAGCGCGCGGGTCATGGTGGGCGATTGGGGGAGCGGGTGGAGTTCCGCACGCGCGAAAGGTAGCCGCGCGGCAGCTCCTCGACCTCCGCGTGCGTGCCGTGGATGCGCGGCAGAGAGCACCAGAGCACCAGAGAGCACCAGAGACCACCCGGACAGGGATCCCTGCATTCGTGCGACTTCGCACGACGGGCCGCCAGCCCAACATTCCACCGCGCTTCCGTCGGGGCGCGGCGGAACGCAGAGAGACCGTCCAAGCCCTAGATTCATGAGCATGCTTCGCGCAACTGGACTCCTGCTCGCCGTCGCGCTGGCCATCGCTCCCGCGTTGCTCGCCGCACAGCCGTCTCCCGTCGGGACCTGGCACACCATCTCGGACGTCGACGGCAAGCCACGCGGCATCATCAGCATCCGGGTCACGGGGGGTGAACTCGTCGGGACCATCGCGGGTTCGCTGATCCCGGGAGAGCCGCCCGGCAAGCGCTGCACGCTCTGCAGTGGCGCACGGAAGGATCAGCCGCTGCAAGGGATGGTCATCCTCTCGGGCCTCCGCTGGGACGGGGAGGCGTGGAGCGGCGGGGAGGTGCTCGACCCCGACACCGGAAAGACCTACCGCGCGACCGCCCGCGTCGCGCCCGATGGCAAGTCGCTCGCCCTGCGTGGCTTCATCGGGGTCGCCCTGCTCGGCCGTACCCAGCGGTGGGTGCGCGCGCCGTAGACACCGGCGGCGGCACGCCCCGGCACGACACCGCGTCCCTCGCGCCCCTCTCCTCATCCGACCCGCTCATGCGCGCTGCCCCGTCGCTCCCCATCGCCGCCCTCGCCCTCGCGACCGCACTCCATCTCGGGGCGCCTGCGCTCACGGCGCAACCGGTCACGCCAGGCCGACGTCCGGTCATCGCCTCCGCCGCGAAGCTCCTCACCTGGAGCGAGCAGATCGCCGTGCGGGAGCAGTGGCTGCGCACCAAGCACGAACGGCTCCTTCCGATGATGCGGGCGCACGAGGTCACGATGTGGATCGTGGTCAACGAGGAGTTCCACGACGACCCGGTCGTGCCGCTGGTCGCCCCGCCGCGCCCGTACACCGGCAACCGGGACATCTTCGTCTTCGTCGACGCCGGCGCGGAGGGCCTCAAGAAGTTCGCGATCACCGGCTACACCGAGGAGAACCTCGCGCGGTTCTTCGAGGCCGCGACGACCGAACCGTTGCCGGCCGGGCCGACCCTGCGTCGGCTCTGGGAGCGATACCAGCCGCGCACGATCGCGCTCAGCATCGGCGGAGGCCGCGGACAGACGCGCGCACTCGGACATGACGCCTACCTGTTCCTCGCCGAGGCGATGGGCCCTGACGCCGCCGCACGCTTCACGAGCGCCCAGCGACTCACCACCGAATACCTCGACACGCGCTTGCCCGAGGAGCTGGAGCACTACCGCGCTGGCGTCGCCGTGACCGAGGAGATCGTGCGGCGCGCCCTCTCGCCCGAGGTCATCACCCCGGGCACCACGACCGTGGGGGACGTGCGCCGGGCACTGTACGACATGCTCTGGGCCGCCGGCGTCCGCACCTGGTTCCAACCCGACCTCCGGATCCAGCGCGCCACGGGCGACATCGCGACCTCGCGCGGCTTCGTCGCCGTCGCACCCGAGAGCACGACGATCGTCGCCGGCGACCTCGTGCACATCGACTTCGGCATCACCTACATGGGGTTCGACACCGACTGGCAGAAGATGGCCTACGTGCTGAAGCCCGGGGAGACGGACGCTCCCGCCGGCCTCAAGCGCGCCCTCGCGAACACCAATGCCCTGCAGGACGCCCTCATGTTGCGCGCCGCGCGCCCCGGTCGCACGGGCGGCGAGGTGTTCACGTTGACCATGGCCGAGATGCGCGAGAAGGGGATCGAGGCGATGGTCTACTCGCACCCGCTCGGCGCGCAGGGCCACGGGCTGGGCGCGTCGGTCGATTTCCGCGCGGCACTCCGGACCGACACGCTCGCGCAGGGCCAACGCCTCCGCGATGGCTCCTACCTCTCCATCGAGCTCAACACGGGGACGGTGGTCCCCGAGTGGGGCGGCAAGAAGGTCTTCGTGATGATGGAGGACTGCGCCCACCTCACGCCGAACGGCTACCGCTTCTTCCTCCCGCGGCAGGAAGCATTCTATCTCATTCCGTCGCGGCGGCGTTGAGACCGTAGCGCATGATCACCGCGTGCCGCCCACCGCGTTCCCGCTCGAGGGCGTAGACGTCGCCCGCCGGGCCGCCGCCCGCGGGGAGCGCCCCCTCGATCGCCGACCGGTCGGCCTCGTCGAGCCGGACGTGGAGCGCGGCGAGCGTCGCCGGGAGATGGCCCGCGTGCCGCGCCCCCACGATCGCGCTCGCGACCTGCGGCTGCTCGAGCACCCAGCGCACCGCCACCGCGCCGATCGTGGTCTGGTGCCGCGCGGCGACGCCATGCAGCGCGCGCAGGAGCGCCTGCAGCGGCTCCCACCCGCCCCACTCCTCGATGATGAGCCGGTACTTCACGAGCGACCGGTTCTCGAGCGGTTCCGCGGGCGCCGGCCGGCCGAGCCAGCGCTCGTGCAGGAATCCGCCGGCGAGCACCCCGTAGGCGAGCAGGCGGACGCCGCGCGACTCGCAGAGCGCGCGCATGGCGCCGAGGGCCCTGCGGTCGAGGAGCGAGCATTGCACCTGATGGGCGACGACCGGCACCCCTGCGTCGAGGATCGCGGTGAGGTGCGCGACATCGCAGTTGGTGACGCCGAGCTGCGCGATCTTCCCTTCGCGACGCATGGCGTCAAGATGGAGGGCCGCCTCTGCCATGTCGCCGAGCGCATAGTCCCACCAATGGAACTGCACGAGGTCCAGCCGCTCGACGCCGAGGCGGCGCAACGAGCGGTCGATCGTGCGCTCGAGGTCGGCGCGCGTCAGCCGCGGCAGGAGGTCGAGGTCGGGGACGCACTTGGTGTGCACGCGCACTGCCGCGCCGGCGCCGTGCCGCGCACGCCACTCGCGGAGGAACCGGCCGATCAGCGCCTCGACCCCCGTATAGATGTCGGCGCAATCGAAGGCGGTGATCCCCGCCTCGGCGAACGCGTGCATGTCGGCGATGGCGCGGGCCTCGTCCACCGCGCCGTGTCCGCCGGCGAGCTGCCACCCGCCCTTGATGAGCCGCGGGACGAGCGTCCCGTCGGCGAGTGCGCTCCGTGGCACCCCGACACGGGAACCGCTCACGGCGTGAGGGGGACGCGCGTGACCTCGCCGTGCCGCCAGGTGCTCGTGCCGGTGCGCGTGATCTGGAAGCGGCCGCCGCACAGCGGGTCCGGGCAGGCGACCTCGGCGTCGGTCGTCATCCAGTCGTTCGCGTGCGTCATGCGCTGCTTGGCGGGGAGCAGCGGGAGGATCGCCGCGAGCGGATAGAGCGGGAACGACTGCCCCGGCGGGAAGCGGAGGTTCTCGCCGACGAGCTCGAACCAGTCGCCCGCGCGGTGATTGCAGACCATCGACCGCTCGGTCGCCACGACCTCGACGCGGAGATCGTACAACGTGAAGGCATCGTCGGCGGGGGTGCTCATGTCGCGAAGCATACTCGCGTCCGCGTATCTTCGTCCACCATGTCGACGCCCACGGCTTCCGCGTCCTCCGCCCCGCTGACGTTCCACCTCGGACTCGCGGGCGCGCTCGTGCCCTTCGCCGTCTTCCTCGGCGGGGTCACCACCCTCGCGCTCCGCGGCGCGCCGGACGAGAAGGGGTTCTGGCCGGTGCTGCTCGCCGCGCTCATCGTCGGCCTGTTGCTCGCGAAGGACCGCGCACGGTACGCCGAGGCGATGCTGGACGGGATGAGCCAGCGGATCGTGATGATCATGCTGTGCGCCTGGCTCTTCGCGGGCGTGCTGGGCGCGCTGCTCGGCGCGTCGGGATTCGTCGGCGCGCTGGCGTGGACAGCGCGCGCCCTCGACCTCGCGGGCGGCGCATACGTGGCTGCCGCCTTCATCGCGTGCGCACTCGTGTCGACGTCCACGGGCACGAGTTTCGGCACGATCCTCGTCGCCGGGCCGCTCCTCTATCCCGCGGGTGGCGCGGCTGGCGCGGCGCCGGCGGCGCTCGCCGGCGCGATCCTCGCCGGCGCGACCTGGGGGGATTCGATGTCCCCCGTCTCCGACACGACGATCGCGTCGAGCGGCACGCAGGGGGCCGACATCGGCGGCACGGTGCGAGCGCGGCTGCGCTACGCGGTGCCGGCCGGGCTCGCGGCGCTCCTCGCCTCGTACCTGCTCGGCGCGGGCGCGACGAGCGGCGCGGGTGCGGGAGAGGCCGCCTCGCGCGTGGCGGCCGAGGTCGCGGGCGGTCCCGGGCCGCTCGTGCTCCTCGTCATCCCGATGCTGGTGATCGCCCTGCTGCTCGCGAAGCGACACCTGCTGGAGGCATTGCTGTACGGCATCGCCGCGACGATCGTCCTCGCCGTCGCGGCAGGATTGCTCGCGCCGAGCGCGCTCATGCGCGTGGAGCCGGGGTCGTTCGGGGCGACCGGTCTGATCATCGACGGGTTCTCGCGCGCGGTCGGCGTCAGCGTCTTCACGCTGCTGCTTATGGCGCTGGTCGGCACCATCCAGGCGACCGATCTGCTGGACCGCCTCGTGCGCACCGCCGAGGGGCGTGCCGGCAGCGCGCGTGGCGCGGAGCTGTGGATCGTCGGTACCGTGTCGGGGGCCGTGCTGCTGACGACCCCCCCCCCCCCTCGGCATGCACAACACCTACGCGTGGGCGCTCGTCGCGATGCTGGCATTCGCCGTCGTCAGCGGGTTCGGGCGCCGCGACCTCAGCGCGCGCTGAAGGCCGGTTCGCCTCAGGGCGCGACGAGGTTCATGTAGGTCGTGATGATGATCGCGTTGCTGAAGTCGATGAAGAACGCGCCGACCATCGGCAGCACGAGGTATGCCCTGGGCGCGGCCCCGAATCGCTCAGTGAGCGAGTTCATGTTGGCCACGGCGTTGGGCGTCGCCCCGAGTCCGAAGCCGCAATGGCCGCCGGCCATGACCGCGGCATCGTAGTCGCGTCCCATGAGGCGGAAGGTCACGAAGTACGCGAAGAGCCCCATCATCGTGACCTGCACGAGCAGGATGACGAGCATCGGGCCCGCGAGATCGAGCAGCTCCCACAGCTTGAGCGACATCAGGGCCATCGTGAGGAAGAGCGAGAGCGCGATGGTGCCGAGGTCATCGACCGTGCGGGCGGAGATGTGAAGGAGCTTCGTGCCTTCGGCCAGGTTGCGCACGATCGCCGCCACGAGCATCGCACCGATGTAGCCGGGCAGCGTCACGAATTGCCCGAGCCACTTCGAGAGCAGGGTCCCCAGCGCCATGCAGACGAGGATCACCGCCATCATCTGCAGGAGCAGGTAGGCGGTCGGCGCCTCGCCCGCCGTCTCCGTGTCGATCTCGGCGTCGAGCGCCGCGTCGGCGCTGGCGGGCGAGGCCTTCCCGCCGCCGGACTTGAGCCCGAATCGCTGGATGAGCCGCGTCCCCACGGGGCCGCCCAAGAGTCCGCCGCTCACGAGGCCGAAGGTCGCGGCGGCCATCGCGACCGTCACGGCCCCGGAGAGGGCGTACTGCTCCTCCATCACCTTGCCGAACGCGGCGCCCGTGCCGTGGCCCCCGGTCATGGTGATCGAGCCCGAGAGGAGGCCGATGAACGGATGCACACCCATCAGCTCCGCGAGGGCGATGCCCACCCCGCTCTGCACGACGGCGAGCAGGCTCGCGAGGATCCAGAAGAGCACGACCTGCGGCCCGCCCTTCTTGAGGAGGTCGAGGCTCGCCCCGAGGCCGATCGTGGTGAAGAACGCGACCATGAAGGGCGACTGAAGCGTCGCGTCGAACTCGAGGGCGAGGAGCCCGCTCTGGCGCAGCGCCAGCGCGAGGGCCGCGAAGATGAATCCGCCGACCACCGGCGCCGGGATGTTGAACCGGTCGAGGAACCCGACGCGCTTGCGCACGCCGTAGCCGAAGAACAGCACGACGGCGGCGAGCGCCACCGTCTGGATCATGTCGAACTTGAGTGTCGTGGGCACGGGAGGTCCGGTCGGGGGTGCGCATAAGATGGGTGCGCCGGCACGTTCGCGCGACCGGGGCGCGATGCCCCGGATGTCACCCTAGATTGCCAGCATGCCGGCGGTCCCCGCGCTCGACGCCCACGAGTTCCTCCGTACCCTCGCCGTCGTCCTGATGGTCGCGGCGGGCACGAGCGTGCTCTTCCAGCGACTCCGGCTCCCCGTCGTCTTCGGCTATCTCGCCGCGGGGATGATCGTCGGCCCCTACACGAGCATCCCGTTCGTCGCGAACGAGGCGATCGTCCAGTCGCTCTCCGAGCTGGGCGTGATCCTCCTGATGTTCTCGATCGGCCTCGAGTTCCGGCTCCGTCGTGTCGGACAGGTCGCCGGCACCGCCGGGATCGCCGCCCTCCTCGAGACCGGTCTCATGTTCGGTCTCGGCGCGCTCCTCGCCGACCTCCTCGGCTGGACGCCGTTCGAACGACTCGTCGCCGGCGCCATGGTCGCGATCTCGTCCACGACGATCATCGCGCGGACGTTCGCCGAACTGAAGGTGGGCGGTCGCGTGGCCGAGCTCGTCTTCGGCGTCCTGATCATCGAGGACCTGATCGCCATCGTGCTGCTCGCCACGCTGGGCGCGCTCGCGACCGGCGGCGGGCTCGGCGTGACGACGATCGGGATCACGCTTGTGCAGCTCGGCACCTTCCTCACAGGGCTCCTCGCGGTGGGGCTGCTCGTGGTCCCGCGCTTCATGCGCGCGGTGATCGGTCTCGGCCGCGATGAGACGACTCTCGTCGCCGCGGTGGGCGTCTGCTTCGGTGCGGCCCTGCTCGCGCTCTCGTTCGGCTACTCGGTGGCGCTCGGGGCCTTCGTGGCCGGCTCGCTCGTCGCCGAGTCGGGGCAGTCCGATCAGGTCGAGCATCTCGTGCATCCGGTGCGCGACGTCTTCGTCGCGATCTTCTTCGTCTCCGTGGGGATGCTGCTCGACCCCGGCGTCGTTCGTGCGCACCTCGGCACGATCATCGCCTTCACGGTGCTGGTGATGGGCGGCAAGACCCTCGCGGCGTCGATGGGGGCCTTCCTCAGCGGCGCCGGCCTCCGGACATCGGTGCAGGCCGGGCTCTCGCTCGCGCAGATCGGCGAGTTCTCGTTCCTCATCGCCACGCTCGGCGTGGCGGCCGGGGCGCGCAACGAGATCTTCACCATCGCCGTCGCCGTCTCCGCGATCACCACGCTCGCGACGCCCACGCTGGTGAAGCGCGCCGGCGGGATCGCCGCGCTCGTCGACCGCAAGCTACCGCATCGCCTGCAGACCTTCGCCGCGCTCTACGGCAGCTGGATCGCGCGCCTCCGCGCCTCCACCCCGCACGAGCTGCCTCGTCGGCGGCGACTCACCAGGCGGCTGGCGCTCGATTCGGCGCTCCTCGCCGTCATCATCATCGGCGCGATCGCGGAACGCGGTCGGTTCGCGACACTGCTGCACGGGTGGATCGACGTCGAACCGGAGCGCGGCGAACTGCTCGTGCGGCTCGGCGCGATCGCGCTCGCCCTGCCGGTCGTGGCCGCCGTCTTCCTCACGGCGCGACACCTCGCCGGAGAGCTCGCGCTCCAGGCGCTGCCGTTGCCGGGGAAGCGCCTCGACACCGCGCGCGCGCCACGCCGGGCGCTGACGGCGACGTTCCATATCGGCCTGACGAGCCTCGCGCTCGTGGTCCCGCTGCTTCTCCTGCAGCCGCTGCTGCCGCGCTACTCCGCGCCGGCGATCGTCGGCGGATTCCTCGTGTTGCTCGTCGGCGCCGTCTGGCAGGCCACGCGCGACCTCGAGGGCCACGCGCGCGCCGGCGCCGAGGTCATCGCGACGGCACTCGTGCAGGAGCTCGACCGCAACACCGAGAGCCACGATCTCACTCGGACGATGGAACGGATGGTCGTCATGCTCCCCGGCTTGGGTGAGCCGGTACTGATGACCGTCGCGCCCGGGAGCCGGTGCGACGGCCGCACGCTCGGCGAGGTCGACCTGCGCGGCCTCACTGGTGCGACCGTCATGGCGATCACCAAGGATGCCGAGGGGAAACGCCGGTCCTTCGTGCCGACGGCGACGGAGCGCCTCGATGCCGGGGACCTCGTCGCGATCGCCGGGGCCCCCGAGGCGATCGAACAGGCGCGCGAGATGATCGAGCACGGCACCGCGCCACCGATCCCGATCGCGCAGCGAGGGTCGCGCGCGATGACGGCGGTCAGCGAATGACGCGAACGACGAAGCGCCCTGCGGCGGACCGCGGGGCGCTTCGCATTCCGGCTCGCGTTCGCCGCTACGGGCGGCGTCCCCGCGCCGGCGCGGGCTTCGGCACGAGCTTCACCCCGCCCTGCGCCTCGCGGACCCGCAGCACCGCCAGGACATCCTTGAGCGGGAGCGGAGTGAACTCGCCGGAGAGGAAATCGCGGATCTCGCCCACGGTCATGCCGCCCTTGCGGAGCAGCAAACCGAACTCGGCGCTGAACTCGTCGGGGAGCGCGGGGCCGGCCGCGGCGCCGGCCGGCTGTGCGCCCCGCGGCCCCGGGGCAGCCGCGCTGGCGCCCGCCACCAGCTCCACCATCAGGTCCGCCACCGCACGGTCCTCCGCTGACATCACCGGCTCGGCGGCGGCGACACTGCGCTGGGCGGCCTGCAACTGGTACGCGGCCCGCGTCTCCGCGAGCAGCGCGGTCGCCCGCTGCTGGATGAGCGGCCCGAACGAAGCCGTCCGCTTCCGCCCTTCCTCGACGTTCGTCCAGAGCACGCTCGCGGAGTTCACGACCGCGGTCTCGATGCGCGCCTGGTGCAGGATCGCGTTGCGCGCCTCGGCGTAGGCCGTGGTGAGCGTCGCGGCGTCGGTCGCGTCGGCCATGTAACCGAGCCCCTTCGTGTGCGACTCGCCCATGCGCGAGAGCCCGCGCCCGAGGTTCTCTTGCAGCACGCGCGCGGCCATGCCGTCGGTGCCGTCGGCGAGCACGGCGAGCGAGCCGAGGCCGACGGCGGCGGCCCGCTTGTACTGCGTCGGATCCTGCTTGTCCGGCGTGTCCTCCGACGAGTGGTACCACATGTCCGGCCAGGTGATGAACATGACCGCCGGGATCCCGTGCTGCATGTACGTCACGTGGTCGGACGAGCCGTAGTGCTTGTCGATCTTGATGTAGAAGGCGTCGCTCGATCCGTGCGTGGCCTCCACCGCCTGCGACGGCGCGTAGCCGTTGAGCGAGCGGCGGAACCGGACCCGCTCGCGCGAGACGTCGGCGATGTACTCCATCATCGACTGCGCGATGTCGTTGAGGTAGGACGGGAAGGTGTCGGGCGTGCGCTGGAGGATCCAGTAGCTGCGGCTCATCGCCACGCGGATGCCCTCCATGTCGAAGTTGAGCGTCCCGATGATCGTCTTCTCCTTCTCCGGGTGGGCGGCGAAGTAGGCATTCGTGCCGGCGATCTCGGGGACCCATTGGAAGTTGATGGTGCGCTTGGGGCGCGGGAGCTTCCCCTCGTTGATGAGCTTGATGTAGGCCCGCCCGATCTCGAGGGTGAGCGCGACGCCGGAGTTGTCGTCGTTGGCGCCCTGCTTGATCACGCCCTCGTACAGGTGGCCGCTGATCGCGACTTCCTGCGTGGTGCTGCCGTCGCCGGGGATCTCGGCGTGGACGTACTCCGAGTGCATCGGGACCTGCGTGCTCTTCACGATCGAACGGATGGTGATCCGCTCGCGCAGGAGCAGGGCGGCGAGATTGGAACGCACTTCCGGCGTGACCGACCAGGCGACGGTCCCCGGCTGCGCATTGACGGTGCTGTTCACGATCTGAGATGGGAAGTCGACCGCGCGCTGCGGGGAGATGGCGCTGATCCCGAGCACGCCGAGCGCGCCGCGCTGGATGGCGGCGGCGTAGACCGTGCCCGTCGCGCCGCTGGTGAGGACGAACTTGCCCCGCACGTCCTTCCCTTCGAAGTCGGCGGCGCGCCCCGGTCCGACGTCGATCAGGTCGCCCGACAGGTCGCCGTTCGCGTTGAGCGCCGGCAACGCCAGCGGGATGTCATGGATGTCGAACAGCTTCACCGACTTGGGCGTCGTCATCCAGAGCTCGCCCTGCGTCGGCTGCCAGGCGGTCCCGCCCGTCTGGTACGTCTCGATCGTGACGTTGGCGTAGCCGTATGACTTCGCCATCTCGGCGAGGTGGATGCTCTCGCGGAAGTGGCCGTCGTACTCGGCGGGTGGCCGCACGCGCTGGTACGGCACGAGCTCGAGGAGGTGGTTCATCGCGCGGTCACCGGAGACCTCGTTGATGATCGAGGTCATCTGGGTCTGCGTGAGCAGGGTGCGGTCCTCGCGCTCCTGCGCGACCAGCGCGGACAGCGGGGCGGCCGCGAGCAGCAGTGCGGCGAGACGCGGAACGGGTGTGCACGTGCGGGACATCGGGTCCTCGGCGAGTGAATGGTCGTGACGGTCGGGTTACGCGGCGGGTCCGCGGGGCGCTGGGGCGCTCAGCGCACGCCCGCCTGGGTCGCGGTGCGTCGCAGTTCTTCGAGCATCCGTCGGAAGAACGCCTCCTGCTCGCGCTCGAGCGCGCTCAGCGGCCCGATCTCGCCGTCGGCCTCGCCATAGAGGCGCTGCGCGCGCGACGCGAGCTCGGTCGCCTCGGCCGACATCCGCTGCATGCGGGCCCGCGCCTCGGCCGGCACATCGGCCGGCAACGCGCGAACCGCCGCCGCGATGCTCGCGCCGAGCGCCCGCGTTTCGTTCCGCAACGTGGCCAGTCGCCGCATCGTCTCGGTGTGCGCGCGCCGTACCGCTGGGGCCACGCGAATGCGCGGATCCTCGCGTACCTCGAGGCGTCCCGTGACCGTGGTGCCGGCGGCCGCCACGCGCACCTCATACGTCCCGAGGTGCACGAAGGGGCCGTTGTTCGCGTAATGCAGGTCCCAGATCGCCCGATTGACCCCCGGCTTGCCGTTCACGGTGAGACGCGCGACCTCCGCACCGCCCGCCTCGTGGATGGTGACCGTCGCGGCGCCTGCGTCCTTCAACCAGAGGTCGATGATCGCCCCCTTGGGCGGGTTCTCCCCCGTGTAGAAGACGTCGCCGACGTGCCCGAGCGCATCGCGATAGCGGATCTGTTCCGCCGCGCGCATCCGGAAGAGATGCAGCGGGCGGGCGGCGACCGCCGGCGTCAGCTCGCGCAGCGCGTTCATGTGGTCGAGGATCCAGATGCCCCGGGAGTGCGTCGCCAGCACGAGGTCATGCTCGCGCGCGTGCAGCACCAGGTCGTTGTGAGCCATGAGCGGCATCTGGCCGCGCAGTTCGGCCCACGTCGCGCCGCGGTCGTTGCTCCAGAAGAGCCCGAACTCGGTGCCGAGGAACAGGAGGTCGGGGTTGATCAGGTCCTCGCGCAGCGTGCGTGCCACCCGCGCCGCGGGCAACCCGCCGTCGAGGCGCGACCAGGTGCGACCGCCGTCGTCGGTGCGATAGACGTAGTTGGCGTTGTCGCCGTTGCGGAAGTTGTTCGCCACGACGTAGACGCGGCCGTTCGCGTGCCGCGAGACCTCGATCCCGTTGATCCAGGCCCCGCGCGGCAACCCGGCGAGCTTGCCGGCGAGCTCCGTCCACGTCCGGCCGCCATCGACGCTGTGCTGCACGTTCCCGTCGTCGGTGCCCACCCAGAGGTCGCCGCGCACGCGCGGCGACTCGGCGATCGCGCTCACCGTCGGCCAGTACGGCACGCCGTCATCCAGCGATCGCGTGGCGGCGTCCGGCATGCGCCCCATGATCGGGAGCGTGCGACGGTCGATGCCGGTCGTGCGGTCGCCGAGGGCGGTCCAGGTGTTGCCGCGGTCGATGCTCTTCCAGAGGATGTTGGTCCCCGCGTAGACCGTCCGCGCGTC
This sequence comes from Gemmatimonadota bacterium, assembly GCA_016714015.1. Classification (NCBI taxonomy): domain Bacteria; kingdom Pseudomonadati; phylum Gemmatimonadota; species Gemmatimonadota bacterium. The sequence goes on along the minus strand of JADJNZ010000004.1, from coordinate 239,505 downwards.
ATGCGGCGAGAGGATGATCGGCGCGTCCCAGTTCGCCGGGGCCATCGCATTCCCCAGGCGCTGTGGCGCGGCCGCCATGTCGCCCCACGTCTCCCAGTTGCGACGCGCGCTGATCGCGCCGGTGGGGTCGCCGGGCCGGATGCCGCGCTCCTCGCCCGTCGCGAGGTTGATGCGGGAGAGGCCGAGGAACTGCGACGCCGAATAGAGTGTGACGTTGTCGGTGGTATCGATGACGTTGTGGAAACCGTCGCCCCCGCCCCACTTCACCCAATCGTCGTTGGTGATGCCCTCGCTCCGGTACGACATGGACGGCCCGGCCCAGGAGCCGTTGTCCTGCAGGCCGCCGTACACGCGGTACGGCTTGCGGTTGTCGACGGTCACGCGGTACCACTGGCTCACCGGCAGGTCGGCGATGAACTGCCAGGTCACCGCGCGGTCGTAGCTGATGCCGATGCCGCCGTCATCGGCCTTGATGAGGTGGCGCGGATTCGCGGGGTTGATCCACATGAAGCGGTCGTCCCCGTGCAGCGACTGCCGCACCTGCCGCGACGTCTTCCCGCAGTCGGTGGACATCGAGAAGAAGTTCATCATGTAGAGGCGGCAGGGATCGACCGGGTCGACGATCACCTGGCTCGCGTACATCGGCCGCGGGTTCCAGGTGCTCTGCTGCACGAACGACTCGCCCCGGTCGTCGGAGCGATAGAGCCCCGCCTGCGGCTCCTCGTAGTTCGTCGAGGCGGTGTAGCGCAGCCCCTGCTCCACGCTCACGTACACGATGCGCGAATCCCCGCGGAAGATCCCGATGCCGATGCGGCCGTGCTCGCCCTCGGGCAGCCCCGTGGTGAGCTTGCGCCAGGTCATGCCGCCGTCGGTGGACTTCCAGAGCGCGCTCCCGGGCCCACCGCCGTTGAAGCCGAACGGCGTGCGGCGCCGCTGGTAGGTCGCGGCGTAGAGCGTCATCGAGTCGAACGGGTCCATCGCGACGTCAGCCACGCCCGTCTCTGCATCGACGAACAGCACGCGGGTCCAGGTCGCCCCCGCATCGCGCGTCACGTAGAGGCCCCGCTCCTCGTTCGAGGACCACAGCGTGCCCATCGCCGCGACGTAGGCGACGTTGGCATCAGCCGGATGCAGCACGATCCGCCCGATGTGCGCCGAGTTCCGGAGCCCGACATTGCGGAAGCTCCGGCCACCATCGCGCGACAGGTACACCCCGTCGCCCCACGACGAGCTCTGCCGGTTGGCGCGCTCGCCGGTCCCCACCCAGACGACGTTCGTGTCGCGCTGGTGCACGGCGATCGCGCCGATGGAATGCGTGCCCTGGTCACCGAAGAGCGGCGTGAAGGTCGTGCCGTTGTTCGTCGTCTTGTAGAGGCCCCCCGTGGAGGAGGCGGCGTAGAAGACCTGCGGCGTCGCCTCGACGACGGCGAGGTCGACGATGCGACCGGACATCGCGGCCGGGCCGATCGTGCGGAAGCGCAGGCCGTCGGTGAGCGGCGAGGCCGGAGTCTGCGCGGCGAGCGGGTGGCCGTGAGCGCGAGGAGCGCAGCCAGAGCGGTGCGCGAGCCGAAGGGCGGGAGCATGGTGGAGGGCATGGTCGGTGTCAGGGACGGGGCGGAAGCGGCGTGGAGCGGGCGAGGTCACAGATCATCCGGTCGTCGCCCGTCAGTTCCCAGTAGATGAGTGACGCCGGGATCATCCCCGCGCCATTCACCTCATCGAAGAAGCGTTGCATCGTGAAGGCCGGGGCCGAGCTGGCGCGCGCGCTGGGCCATCGCGTCCTCCATCAGGCGGCCCCCGGTGACGTACGCTGCCCCGTAACCGGGCTGGCGCAGATAGAGGTGCTGCTCGAAGCCGAGCAACGGGTCGCGGCGCATCCAGCCGCGCGGCGTCCAGGCGACGTGGAAGTCGGCCGCCTCGGCCATCGTGTACGCGTTGCTGTGCGCGTAGAGGTTGCCCAGTCCGCGGGCCGCACGCGCGGCGAGCATGATCCAGACGATCTCCCGCGAGCGCGGGCTGTCGTCGTAGAGCCCGGCGTGCATCATCCACTCCTCCATCACCGTCGCCATGCCCTCGGCGCGGCTCATCCACACGTTGTACAGGAGCGGCGTGCGGCGGATCGGACTCGCGTGCGGCGCCACGCGGATCCGCATGTTGTCCCACCAGTGCCAGAGGTGGCTCCAGAGCGGAAGCGGGTCGCGGTGGTTCCCCTGGGAGAAGAAGTTGCGCGTCGACTCCGGCGAGAACCCCGGCATCCGCTCGCGCAGCGCGCGCTCGAACCAGGGCTCGGCCGTGGTGAACCGTTTCTCGTTGACGAAGCGCATCATGCGGCCGATCGCCCGCTCCTGCAGCGCCGAGTAGGCCGCGGGCGACTCGGCCACCGGCATGGGCGGGAGCGCTGCGTTCCGCGTCTCCTCGAGCCGCAGGGACGCGTGCGCCCGCATCAGCTCGCGCCGGGTGATGGTGACCTCATCCTCCCAGGAGAGCGGCATCAGCAGGACGTTCCGGAGGTACCAGGTGTACTGGTCCTTGCCGATCCCGGACGGACCGGTGCGCCGCGGCGTCTCGTCGCGGAGCCACTGCGCGAAGGCGAGGGTCGCGCCATGCGCCGCCTCGACCGCACGCGTGAGCTCGGGCGACGTGCCGGCGACCTTGCCGCGCAACTGGTCCAGCACCTCCGCCTGTTCCTCGAAGGCTCGAACGCCGCCCACCCAGAGGTCGCGTGCGTTGGCCCCGGCGAGATTCACGCGCGCCTGGCGGAGGAGCGCCGGCACCGGGCGCAGCTCCGCGGCGAGTCGCGCAGCCTCCTCGACGCCGAGCGCGCGCGGCGTGTCGAGCACCGTGCGCGGCCAGACCGCGTACTTCCAGAGCCGGACCGCGCCATGGATAGTCGGCCCTTCCTCGGCCGGCGTGTCGCTCTCCTCCGGGCGCACCGAGGCGTAGTAGGCCGGGTCGCGCGCGAAGGGCTGGAGGACGGTGAGATGGTAGCGCATACCGTTCATCTCGGCGCGCACGAGGTGCCAATCCACCTGCTCCGGGATGCTCCAGCCAGCAGTGTCGATCGCGGCGAGTCGTCGTTGCATCGCATCGAGCGCGGCGAGGCGACGCGCATTCGTCGGCGGCGCGTAGTCCGGGACACCGTCGAGCCGTGGCGGCTCTTCGAAGGAGCGCCAATCGGTGAAGAGCGCGAGGAGCTGCGCGTAGGTGGGCGCGCGCGTCGCGGACACGGGCCGATGGCCGACCTGCGCGACGACGGCACGCCCGGGGCCGACGAGCAGCACGCTCAAGCAGGCCGCGACGGCGACGCGCGGCAGGATCGGTCGGTTCATCAAGTTCACTCGCGGTGGGAAGGCGCGGGTGAACTTACGTTCGCCCCCTTGGCACAGCGAGCGCGGACCCGTCCGGGTGCCGCTCCCCCCTCGATCAGCAGGCGCCCACGAGCGTCACCTCGTCCGGCCGGTCGGGCACGACACAGATGAACTCGAACGGCCCCTCGACCACGTCATACGAGTGCGGGACGCCGGCGGGGATGAACAGCGTATGATCGGCCGCCACCTCATGCACCTGCGTGCCGATGGTGATCCGCGCCTTGCCGCGCAGGACGTACTGCTGGTGCTCGACGAGGTTGGTGTGCAGGGGCATCCCGCCGCCGGGCTGCATCACGAAGCGACGCAACGCGAAGTTCGTGTCGCCCTGCTGCGGCCCCACGAGGACGTGCATCGCCGTCCCGGTGCCCGCCTTCACCTCGATCGTCGGGACCGTGACGGCGGGCCTGACGGTCGCCGGCGCCTCGCGCGTGGGGAACGGCCGATCCGCGGCAAGCGACGCGAGCACGCGGTCGAGGGCGGCGTAGCTCGCGTTCATGCCCTCCTCCATGCCGTTCGCGAGCATCCCCGCGAGGTCCTCCACGGCCATGGCGGTGGAGATGGTCACCAGCCGCGTGCGCCCGTCGCCGAGGTCCTCGAGCGTGGAGGCGTCGAGCATGACGTGCCCGGGCATCCCGTCCCACTCGAATGTCTGCACGATCCGGTGCGGCGGATCGACCTCGGCGAAGCGCCCCTCGAAGCCATGCGTTCCATGGTCCGAGTGCTCGACGTACCGCCAGTGCCCGCCGGCCCGCAGGTCGAGCTTCTCGACCACCAGCGGATTCCCGCGGCCCCACCACTGCGCGATGAGCGCCGGCTCCGTCATGGCGCGCCAGAGGCGCGCGGGCGGGGCGTTGAAGATCCGCTCGATGCGGGCACTGCGGTCGGAGAGCGGGGTGATGGTCGCGCGGACAGCGGCGGTCTCGGTCATGTCAGGCGTCTCCAGCGGTGGCCTCGCGGAATGCCCCGAGGGAATCGAGCCGCGCGGCGACCTGCCGGCGGTGGCGGGTGATCCAGGCGAGTTCGTCGTCGAGCGAACGCGCACCGAGCCGGCAGGTCCGCGTGCGGCCGACCTTCTCCGAGCGTACCAGGCCGGCGGTCTCCAGCAGCGCAACGTGCTTCCGGACCCCGGTGAGCGACATCCCGAACGCGTCCGCGAGATCGGAGATGCTCGCATCCTGCTGACCGAGCCGCTCGAGGATCCCCCGACGCGTCGGATCGGCGAGCGCGGTGAAGGCGCGATCGAGGGTGCTACTATACTGAACCATACGGTTCAGTATACGGCCCTCATTAGGAGGCCGTCAAGCCGCAACCCCGGGCCGTCGGCCGCGTAGTACATTCTGCTGGCAACCTGTCCTCCGCGTCGGCTGTCCAACCGATCGACCGCACCCTCCCATGCCCCGCCCCCACCTCGCCCTCTCCGTCGCCGCCGGGCTCCTCTTGGCCGCCTGCGGCGGCGCCCGTGCCCCTCGTGCCACCCCCGACAACTATGTGATGGGGCTCGACGCGGCCCGGCAGCGCGCGCAGCAGGACTCGCTGCGCTACCCGTACACGCAGGCCGACATCGACTTCATGTCGGGCATGATCCATCACCATGCCCAGGCGATCGTGATGTCGAAGTGGGCCCCGAGCCGCGGCGCGAGTGACGAACTGCTGCGCCTCACCGCGCGGATCATCAACGCCCAGACCGACGAGATCGCGCTCATGCAGGCCTGGCTCGAGGAGCGCAACATCGCCCCACCCCGCCTCGACTCGCTCGGCAACGTCATCATGGACCACGCGATGCACGGCATGCACTCGGCGATGATGCCGGGGATGCTGAGCCCGGAGCAGATGGACTCCCTCTCGGCCGCACGCGGTGAGACGTTCGACGTCCTCTTCCTCCAGTTCATGATCCAGCACCACCGCGGCGCCGTCTCGATGGTCAAGGAGCTCTTCGCGAGCCATGGCGCCGGCCAGAACGAGGCGATCTTCAAGTTCGCGGCGGACGTCGAGGTCGACCAGACCACCGAGATCCGCCGGATGATGCAGATGATGATCCAGCGCGGCGTGATGCCGGCTTCGCCCTGAGGCCGCCGCGGTCGCACGCAGTCCTGTTGTCGCCCATCCACCCCACGAGGAGTCGTTGATGTCTCTCGCCCCCCTTCGCCGCCCCGGCGCGTCCGCCCTCACCTCCCGGCTCTTCGCGTTCGTGCTGCTCGCGACCGCGGCCTGCTCGGGTGCCACGCCGCCGTCGACGACGCCGACCCCGAGCGGCGAACTCGCGCAGCGCCTGGCCGACCGCCGCGTCGGCCTGCGCGCCGGGCTCATGAATGCCGAAGAGGTGACGAGCAACATGAAGGTGGTCGCCAAGGCCGTGTCGCCGCAGGGCTTCCTCGGCATCACCAACTCCGACCTCGCCTTCACCGGCAACTACGTCATTCAGGGCAACTACAACGGCCCCGTGGTGTGGGACATCTCCAACCCGTCGGATCCCAAGCTCGTCGTGGCGTTCAACTGCCCGGCGTCGCAGAACGACGTTTCGGTCTACCGGAACCTGATGTTCATGTCGGCCGAGGCGAACAACGGCCGCGTGGACTGCGGTGCGGGTGGCGTACCGGAACCGTCGAGCGCCAACCGCATGCGCGGCGTGCGTATCTTCGACATCAGCGACATCCGCAATCCGAAGCTCGTCGCGAACGTCCAGACCTGCCGCGGCTCGCACACCCACACGGTGGTCGAGAACCCGGCGGACAAGGACAACATCTACATCTACGTGTCCGGCTCGTCGGGCGTGCGCCCGCAGACCGAGCTCGCCGAGTGCGTGCGCGAGACGCCGGACAAGAACCCGAACTCCTCGTTGCTCCGCATCGAGATCATCAAGGTCCCGCTCGCGAACCCGGCGGCGTCCGCGGTCGTGAATCGGGCCAACATCTTCGCCGGCCTCACCTCCACGCGGTCGCACGGGCCCTCGGAGGCGGACAAGGAAGCGGCGGAGACGATGCTCGCCGCGGCGCGCGCGCGCGGCGCCTTCACGGCGGAGATCCCGGGCAGCGGCGAGGTGATCGTCCTCCCCGACCAGTTCGCGAAGATGCAGCTCGACAGCATCGTGCGTACGCGCGGCGGCACGGGGGCGGCGACGGGGGCCGACTCGGCCGCGTTCCGCGCCGGTCTGCAGCCGATGATCAACCGGATGTTCGGTGGGGCCGCCGCCCCCGGTGGCGCGGTGAACCCGGGGTCGCAGTGCCATGACATCACGGTCTATCCGGCGCGCGGGCTCGCCGGCGGCGCCTGCGAGGGCCACGGCCTCCTGCTCGACATCTCCGACCCGGTCAACCCGCGTCGTCTCGATGCGGTCGCCGACTCGAACTTCGCTTACTGGCACTCGGCCACCTTCAACAACGACGGCACCAAGCTGCTCTTCTCGGATGAGTGGGGCGGCGGCGGCGGCCCGAAGTGCCGTGCCGGCGACAAGATGGAGTGGGGCTCGGACGCGATCTTCACGATCGAGAACGGCAAGATGGTGTTCCAGAGCTACTACAAGATCCCGACCGTGCAGACGTCGACGGAGAACTGCGTCGCGCACAACGGCTCGCTCATCCCGATCCCCGGCCGCGACGTGATGGTGCAGGCCTGGTACCAGGGCGGCATCTCGGTCTTCGACTGGACCGACGCGAAGAACCCGAAGGAGATCGCCTACTTCGACCGCGGCCCGGTGGACTCGACCCGCATGGCGATGGGCGGCTCGTGGTCGGTGTACTGGTACAACGGCGCCATCGTGAGCTCGGAGATCGCGCGCGGCATGGACGTCGCCGAGCTGACCCCGAGCGAGCACCTCACGCAGAACGAGATCGACGCGGCCAAGACGGTGCGCTGGAACTACCTCAACGCACAGGGCCAGCCGAAGATCGAGTGGCCGGCGAGCTTCTCGCTCGCGAAGGCCTTCGTCGACCAGCTGGAGCGCGGCCGCTGCCTCTCGGCTTCGCGCGTGAGCGCGGTGCGCCGTGAACTCGCGGACGCCGAGCGGGCCTCGGGTGCGGCCCGCGCCGATGCCCTGCGCAAGCTCTCCGCCGAGCTCGACGGCGATCGCGCCGGCTCGTGCGACCAGCCGAAGGTGGACATGCTGAAGAAGGCGGTCAACGATCTGCTGAGCCCGGTGGCGATGTAACGTCGCGCCGGTCCAACGGCGGAGCGCCGTTGGTGGTAGTATGAAGGGCGGCGCCCCCGGTCGAGTCGGCCGGGGGCGCCGCGTTCCGCCCTGTCCGTCCCGCTCCCCCAACTCGAGGTACGAGATGTCTCTCGCCCCCACGCGCTCGACCCCCCGCCACGCGGCGCGGCTCGCGCTGCTCGGCGCGCTCGCGCTCGGCGCCTGCGCCCGCACCCCGGCCGCCGCCCCCACGCCGACCCCGAGCAGCGAGCTCGCGCAGCGGCTCGCCGACCCGCGTGTCGGACTCCGCGCCGGCCTGATGAACGCCGGCGAGGTGCAGCAGCACATGCGCGTCGTTGCCAAGGCGGTCTCGCCGCAGGGCTTCCTCGGCATCACCAACTCCGACCTCGCCTTCACCGGGAACTACGTCATCCAGGGCAACTACAACGGCCCGGTGGTGTGGGACATCTCCAACCCGTCGGACCCCAAGCTCGTGGTCGCGTACACCTGCCCGGCGTCGCAGAACGACGTCTCGGTGTACCGCAACCTCATGTTCATGTCCGCCGAGGCGAACAACGGCCGCGTGGACTGCGCGCCTGGCGGCGTGCCGGAGCCCGCGAGCCCGAACCGCATGCGCGGCGTGCGCATCTTCGACATCAGCGACATCCGCAACCCGAAGCTCGTCGCGAACGTGCAGACCTGCCGCGGCTCGCACACGCATACCGTGGTCGAGGACCCGAAGGACAAGGAGAACGTCTACATCTACGTCTCGGGCTCGGCCGGGGTGCGGCCGACGTCCGAGCTCGCGACGTGCGTGAACGCGGCGCCGGATCGGGAGGAGAACTCGGCGCTCTGGCGCATCGAGATCATCAAGGTCCCGCTCGCGAACCCGGCAGCGGCCGCAGTGGCGAATCGCGCGAACATCTTCACCGGACTCACCCGCGTGAACACGCACGGCCTCTCCGAGGCCGACCAGGCGGCAGCGGCCCGGCAGGTGAGCGCGGCGCGCGCGGCCGGCGGCTTCATCGCCCGGAACCCGGTCAACGGCAGCGAGATGATCGTGGGCGGCCAGATCGTCCGCTCGCAGCTCGATTCCATCATGAAGGCGCGTGGTGGCACCGGCACGCCGTCCGCAGCGGACACGGCGACCTTCCGTGCCAATCTCCAGCCGATCATCGACCGCGTCTTCCAGCGGCCCGCGGCGGACGGCACGCCGATCGCGCCGACGCGGCAGTGCCATGACATCACGGTCTATCCGGCGCGCGGGCTCGCCGGCGGCGCCTGCGAGGGCCACGGCATCCTGCTCGACATCAGCGATGTCATGAATCCGCGCCGCCTCGATGCGGTCGCCGACTCGAACTTCGCCTACTGGCACTCGGCCACGTTCAACAACGACGGCACCAAGCTCCTCTTCTCGGACGAGTGGGGTGGCGGTGGCGGCCCGAAGTGCCGCGCCGGCGACAAGCAGGAGTGGGGCTCGGACGCGATCTTCACGATCGAGAATGGCAAGCTCGTGTTCCAGAGCTACTACAAGATCCCGACCGTGCAGACGGAGCAGGAGAACTGCGTCGCCCACAACGGCTCGCTCATCCCGATCCCCGGCCGCGACGTGATGGTGCAGTCCTGGTACCAGGGCGGCATCTCGGTCTTCGACTGGACCGACGCGGCGCATCCGAAGGAGATCGCGTTCTTCGACCGCGGCCCGATCGACTCGACGCGCATGGTCAGCGGCGGCTCGTGGTCGGTGTACTGGTACAACGGTGCCATCGTGAGCTCGGAGATCGCGCGCGGCATGGACGTCGCCGAACTCGTCCCGAGCCCCTACATCTCGCAGAACGAGATCGACGCGGCCAAGACGGTGCGCTGGAACTACCTCAACGCACAGGGCCAGCCGAAGATCGAGTGGCCGGCGAGCTTCTCGCTCGCGAAGGCCTTCGTGGACCAGCTGGAGCGCGGCCGTTGCCTCTCGGCCTCGCGCGTGAGCGCGGTGCGCCGCGAACTGGCCGCCGCCGAGCGCGCGTCGGGGTCGGCCCGTGCCGATGCCCTGCGCAAGCTCTCCACCGAGCTCGACGGCGACCGCGCCGGCTCGTGCGACCAGCCGAAGGTCGACATGCTCAAGAAGGCGGTCAACGACCTGCTGTCGCCTGTGGCCATGTAGGGAGAAGGCTCAAGGTCGAAGGATGAAAGGGCCCCCGGGTCGCGTGAGCGGTCCGGGGGCGCTCTCCTTTCCCCGCCTCCCCTCGCGCGGACGCGGGAATAGATTCGTGGCACTCCTCTCCAAGGCCTTTCCGTGAGCGATCGACTCGGCATCATGCTCCGCACCGGCACCGGCCCGGGCATCCTGCACCAGCTCACCGGCGTGATCGCGCGCCATGCGGGCGACATCACGACCGTCGAGATCCTCTCGGCGCGCGAGACCGAGACCGCGGTGTACTTCGAGATCGAGGTGCCGGGCGCACCCGACGCGATGCTCGCCGAGCTCACCGCACTGCCGATCGTCCATGGCGCCGACCGTGTGGCGACGCTCCAGTCGATCTACGGCAAGCGGCTGATCATCATGGGTGGCGGGGCGCAGGTCGGTCAGGTGGCGATCGGGGCGATCAGCGAGGCCGACCGCCACAACATCCGAGGGGAACGCATCTCGGTCGACACCATCCCGCTCGTCGGCGAGAAGCCGCTCGCCGACGCCGTGCGCGCGGTGGCGCGACTCCCGCGCGCGAAGGCGCTCGTGCTCGCCGGCTCGCTGATGGGCGGCGAGATCGAGCAGGCCGTCCGCGACGTCCGCGCGCAAGGGCTCCTCGTCGTGAGCCTCAACATGGCCGGGTCGGTGCCCGACGCGGCGGACCTCGTCGTCACCGATCCGGTCCAGGCCGGGGTGATGACCGTCATGGCGATCGCCGACACCGCGAAGTTCACGGTCGCGCGGCTGGATCGACGCGTCTTCTAGTGCTCACCGCCCTCCGGCCGACGCGTGACGTGGTCCGCGAGGCCCTCGGGGTTCTGGTCTTCCGCGCCCCGTCGCGACGCATCGCCGACGAGTGGCAGCGATTCCTCACGTTCGGCCTCGGGACCACGTGGCTCGCGGGGATCGGCCGCTATTGGGACAATCCCCGCGCCGAGTGGTGGCAGTGGCTCGGCCTCGGCTCGGTCGCGTACGTCTTCGTGCTCGCCACGCTGCTCTGGGTCCTGAACGCCCCGCTCCGCCCCGCGCGGTGGTCGTACCGGAATGTCCTGGTGTTCGTGACGCTCACGTCTCCCCCCGCACTGCTCTACGCCATCCCGGTCGAGCGCTTCATGACGCTCGAGGCGGCACAGTCCGCCAACGCGTGGTTCCTCGCGGTGGTCGCGATCTGGCGTGTCGCGCTCCTCTTCTGGTTCCTGCGCCGGGTCGCGGGCCTCACCGGCGATGCGGTCACGGTGGGAACGCTCTTTCCGATGACCTTCGTGATCGTGACGCTGAGCGCGCTCAACCTGGAGCGTGCCGTCTTCGAGTCCATGGCGGGATTGCGGCGGACCGAGGTGCAAGGGACCGCGGCCGATGCGGCCTTCGCGGTCGTGGTGCAGCTCTCGCTCCTCTCGGTCCTGCTCTTCCCGATCTTCGGGCTCTATTGGCTCTGGCTCGTGGCCAAGGCGCGCCGACGCCCGTAAGTTCTCCGGCGATGCATCCCCTTCGGACCCGCCGTCCGGCCGCCGCGGCGGCCTTCGCGCTCTTCGCCCTCTTCTGGGCGGCGACGATCGCCGAATCGTGGTGCCCGATGCACTCGGCGCGTGTGGCGGCTGCCATGGACGCGACCGCGCCGGCGGCGCACCACGGCGTGCCGCAAGGGTCCCAGCCTTCCGCTCCGACACCGGACAGCGCGCCCGACGCGTGTCAGTGCCCCGGCGATTGCAGCGGGGCGGTCGTCGTGCTGGTGCCGCCGGTCGCGACCGTTCGCGGTGCAGTCATCGCCGAGCACCGCGCCCCGCTGAGCCTCGTCCCGCCGTTCCGCGGGGCCGCGCAGGACCAACTCCGCCTTCCCTTCGCCAACGGCCCACCGGTCGCCTAGCCGAGTCGCCCCCCGCGACCTCCGCTGGCCGCGCACGCCCAGTCCGGCGCCGTGCGCGCACACTCATCGACCGTTGGAGTCCCATGACGCACGATTCCTCGGGCGCGCCGCTCAGCCGGCGCGCCTTCGGCACACGCATCGCCCTTGGCGCCGCCGCGCTCGCGGCCACGCCCGACCTCACCCATGCGCTCGGCGAGTCCGCGGGCGGCGTTCACGATCCTTCCACCGCGGGCGCTGCGACGCCCGCAATGCCCGCGACTCCTTCGCTCGCGCAGGAACAGGACCCGATGATGCGCACGATGCAGCGCTTCGTCGACGACCTGGCCGACGGGAACGCGCAGATGAAGGAGCGTATCGCGCCAAGCAGGCCGCGGCAGATCGCGATGATGGCGTACCCCGGCATGTATCCGCTCGACCTGCTCGGCCCGCTCACCGTCTTCTCGGACCTGCTCAACACGAACGTGCATCTCGTCTGGAAGACGAAGATGGCCGTGCCGGCAGGCCGCGGCGTGGTCGTGAACACGATCCCGTTCGCCGAATGCCCGGAGGAGCTCGACGTGCTGTTCGTTCCCGGCGGCACCGTGGGGACGATCGGTGCCCTCGGCGACGCGCAGGTCCTCGACTTCCTCCGCGCCCGCGCGCCGAAGGCGAAGTTCGTGTCGAGCGTCTGCACCGGGTCGCTCGTGCTGGGCGCGGCGGGACTGCTCCGCGGCTACCGCGCGACGTCGCACTGGCTGGTGCATGACCTCCTCTCGACGTACGGGGCGACGCCGGTGAAGGAGCGCGTGGTGCAGGATCGCAACCGGATCACGGCCGCCGGCGTGACGGCGGGGCTCGACTTCGCACTCTATGTCACCGCGCAGCTCGCGGGAGAGAACTACGCGAAGGCGGAACAGTTGAACATCGAGTACGACCCCGCCCCGCTGTTCGACGCGGGGAACGAGGCCGGCGCCGGTCCGCTGGTGAGTGGCGCGATGCGGCGAATGTACGCCACGGCGCGACAGGGTTTCGAAGCGGCCGTGAAGCGCTGAAGGAGAACGGTCGGGGGCGGCGCGGCGCCGTCCCCGACTCAGTTCGTCCGCAGGTAGGTCTTGCCGTCGGCCACGATCCGGTCGCCCTGGATCTGGAGCTCCAACGCCGACATCCCACGCTGTCCGCGCACGACGAGCGTGGTGCCGATGACGGTGTAGGTCCCCTGATCGTTGGCCGCGCTCGCGCCGCCGGCCATGCCGCCCATGCCGGGAGTGGTGACGCTCACGGCCGCGGACGACGCGTACGCGAAGCGGCCCCGTCCGTCGAACTCGACGGTCTCCTCGGCGCTCCGGGCCGTGCTCCCGAGGACGCTGCTCCCGCCATCGGCGCGCCCGCTGTACGCCATCCATTTGCCTCGCAGGGCCGCGACCGCCTGCTGGTTGACCACCGGAGGACCTGCGACCTCGAGGCCTTGCACGACGGCATCGAGGGCGGGGGCCAGCGCCGTGGCACCGCCTGCACGCGCGAAGCCCAAGACGACGACGCCGCTCCCTTGCGACGAGAGCACCGCGATCACGCGCGACTGGATCGGCATGCCGCTGCGATCCTGCCCCATATAGTCCGCGGTCATCGCGCGCATCTGCCGCACGGTGGAGGCGACCGGCTGGCTCGCGGGCATCCCCGTGACGCCGAGGAGCTGGAAGGCCTTGGGGAGCTCGAGCGCGACCTCGTCGAAGGTCTGGTAGGGGCCGGCAACGACGTAGACGAGCAGGTCGTTCGTCGCGGGCGCGAGCGCGTGCACGCGCCCCTGTTGCTGGGTGATGCGCCAGCCGGCCGGCAGCGCGTAGGTCGCGTTCCAGCCCTCGAGGCGCGGCGCGGCGGTCTGCGCGACCGTCGCGGCCGGCAGGCCGGCGGTGGACAGCGCGATGAGGAGCGCGACGCGGCGACGGGACATGAAGCCTCCGGGTGTCCCCTCGAACATTCACCTCCGGGCCGGATGCGCAAGGTTGCGCGGGGCCACGGGGAGCGGAACTTAGGGGAATCCCATGCGCCCCTCCCCGCTCCGTCGCACGATCGCCGCGTTCGCCGTCGCCGCCTGTTGCGGCGGCTGCACGCGCGACACGGCCCTCCTCGACCATCGCGCCCTCCTCGAGCGCCAGACCTGGTGGGAGAACCGCGACTTCGAGTGGTACGAGCGGAACATCCCGTTCTTCGAGTCCCCCGACTCGGCGCTCGACGCCACGTACTACTACCGGTGGGAGCTCGTCACGCGGCACCTGACCTACGGCGATCCGACCACCGGATACACCTTCACGGAGTTCATCGACCGGCCGTTCTGGTCGGGGGCGTACGGCGGCATCAGCTGCCCGCTCGGGCACCAGCTCTACGAGGTGCGATGGCTGAAGGACCGGCGCTACACCGAGGATTTCGCGCGCTACTGGTTCGAGACGCCCGGCGCGCAGCCGCGCAGCTACAGCAACTGGTACGGTGACGCCGTCTGGGCGACCTACCTCGTCCACGGCGACCCTGCGTTTTTGCGCTCCTCCCTGCCCCACATGCTCGCGCAGTACGAGGGGTGGATGCGCGAGCACTGGGACGCCGAACACCGAATGTTCGAATGGGACGGCCTCCACGACGGCATGGAGGTCGGCATCAACGCGATGCAGACTGCCGACACCGTAGAGGGGGCACGCGGCTTCCGCCCGACGCTCAACAGCTACCTGTTCGCCGATGCGCTGGCGATCGCCCGCGCGGCGAAGAAGTTCGGGGACACGGCGACCGCCGCGGAGTACGCGGCGCGAGCCCGCGATCTCAAGCAGCGCGTGCAGGACGAACTCTGGGATCCGGCGCGCGAGTTCTTCCTGCATCAGGCGGCGCGGAGCGAACTGAACGGCATCCGGCGATTCGATCTCGTGTACGAATCGGGCCGTTACAAGGGCGACCGGCACGGCCGTGAGCTGCTCGGCTACGTCCCCTGGCAGTTCAGCCTCCCTGATAGCGGCTACGAGGCGGCCTGGCGGTTCCTGATGGACACGGCGCACTTCGCCGCGCCGATGGGCCCGACGACCGCCGAGCGAGGGGATCCGCTCTTCGCCGTCTCGCGGACCTGTTGCGTCTGGCGCGGCAACACTTGGCCCTATGCGACCGCGCAGACCCTCACCGCGATGGCGAACCTGCTGAACGGGTATCGGCAGTCGTACGTGAGTCGCGAGGACTACGCGGCGTTGCTGCTGCAGTACGCGCGAGCGCAGCGGAAGAACGGGCGTCCGTACATCGCCGAGGCGGCGGACCCGTTCACCGGCTCGTTCGACGGGCACGACACCTACTACCATAGCGAGCACTACTTCCACTCCAGCTTCACCGACAACGTGATCACCGGGCTGGCCGGGCTCCGACCGCGTGACGACGACACGCTCGAGGTGAATCCGCTCGTCCCCGCGGCGTGGGACTGGTTCGCGCTCGATGACGTGTCGTACCGCGGGCATCGGGTGAGCATCCTGTGGGACCGCGACGGCCGGAAGTACGGGCGCGGGACAGGGCTCAGTCTCTGGGTCGACGGCAAGCGGGTCGCGCGGCAGGACTCGATCGGCCGTGTCACCGCGTCGCTTGGCGCCCCGCTCCCGCTCACGCCGGTGGACCGTCCGGTGAATCTCGCAGTGAACAACGGGCGCGGGACCTTCCCGCGCGTGCGCGCGAGCTGGAGCGCGCCGCGGACACCGCCGCACTACCTCACCGACGGCCATGCGTGGTACGACCGCGAGCCACCCAACCGATGGACGTCGGTCGGTTCACCCAACGCGGCTGACACGGTCACGCTCGAGTTCGGGATCGTGCGGCCGATCGAGGAGGTCGCGCTGCACGTCATCGACGACGGAGAGGGGATCCGCGCGCCGGAGACGATGGAGCTCCAGTACCTGCGGAACCGCGACTGGGTCAAGGTGCCGCAGCAGCGTCGCGTGCCGACCTCGCCCGAGGGGCGACGCGCCACGCGCATCGGCTTCCCGAGGACCGAGACCGGCGCGCTTCGCGTGATCCTCACGCCCCGCGATGGCGCGGCCGTCGGACTGAGCGAGTTCGAAGCGTGGACGCGCGTGCCGGCGCGATTCCCGGGACCGGTGGCGCGCCCGATGCCGGCGATCACCGCCTCGTTCACGAACCCGCGCGACCCTGCGGCGCAGGCCATCGACTCACGCATCGCCTACACCCGCTACTCGCGGAACCGATGGTCGGCGTACGGCACGCCGAACCCGAACGACTGGCTCGAACTCGCATTCGAGAAGCCGCGCCGTGTCGATCGCGTGGAGGTGCATCTCGTCGCCGACGGGCGCGGCCTCGTCGCGCCGACGTCGATGACGGTGCAGGTCTGGGACGGCACGGCCTGGACCGACGTACCCGTCACCCGGCGCAGCCCCGAGCGGCCCGAGGCGTGGGCGCAGAACTCGCTCTGGATCGCGCCGGTGGAGACTTCACGCGTGCGCGTCCTCTTCGCGCACGCCGCCCCGGGCGCGACGGCCGTGACTGAACTCATCGTGTGGGGAGACGAACCATGAGACGACACTTCGACATCCTGCTGGCGACCCTGCTGGCCGCGGCCGCCTGCCGCGGCGCTGACGATCAGACGAGGAGCGGATCGGTGACACGCGAACCCTTCGGCGCGACGGCGACCGGCGAGGCCGTCGAACGCATCACGCTCACCAACCGCCACGGCGTCACGCTGCAGGCGATGACCTACGGCGCGATCATCACGACGCTCCGCGTCCCCGACCGCACCGGCGCGCTCGGGGACGTCGTGCTCGGCTACGATTCGCTCGCGGCCTACGAGGCGTCGTCGCCGTACTTCGGTGCGGTAATCGGGCGCTACGGCAACCGGATCGCGAAGGGGCGCTTCACCCTCGCGGGCCGCGAGCATGTCCTCGCGGTGAACAACGGCCCCAATCACCTGCACGGCGGGCTGCGCGGGTTCGACAAGGTGGTCTGGGCCGCGGAGACGTTCCAGAACGACTCCGCGACGGGCATCACGTTCCGGTACGTGAGCAAGGACGGAGAGGAAGGCTATCCGGGCACGCTGTCCGTCGCCGTGACGTACACGCTGACCGACGCGAACGCGGTGCGGATCGAGTACGAGGCGTCCACCGACGCGGCGACACCGGTGAACCTCACGCAGCACTCGTACTTCAACCTCGCAGGAACGGGGGACATCCTCGGCCATGAACTGACCGTCGCGGCGGATCGCTTCACGCCGGTGGACTCGACGCTCATCCCCACCGGTGAACTGCGCGCGGTCGCGGGAACGGCCTTCGACTTCTCCACCCCGCACGCGATCGGCGAACGGATCGGCGCGACCGAAGAGCAGGTGCGATTCGGCGGCGGCTACGATCACAACTTCGTGCTGACGCGGGCCGATTCCGGACTCGTCCGCGCCGCGCTCGTCCGCGACCCCGCCTCCGGCCGCACGCTGGAGGTGCTCACGACGGAACCCGGCGTCCAGTTCTACTCGGGCAACTTCCTCGACGGCACGCTCACCGGGAAGGGCGGCACGGTCTATCGACATCGGTCGGGGTTCTGCCTCGAGACGCAGCACTTCCCGGATTCGCCGAATCAGCCCGGCTTCCCGAACACCATCCTCGAAGCGGGGCGTACGCTGCGGTCGACGACGGAGTGGCGCTTCGGCACGGACGCCGCGCCGTGACACGCGAGCGCGTCGTGGGTCGTGGCGCGCACATGGCGATCGGCGCCATGCTCTGCGCGACCGCCGTCTGCGCGTCGGCCCTCCCAGTTCGGGCACAGCAGCTGCCGCGCGGGATCCCGAAGTTCGCCCTGCCAACCTCGCCGATCGACCTGACGGGGCCGGCGCGACCGGGCACCTACCTCGCCGACGTCGGTCGGCGGGCCGCGCTCTTCGGCGACGAGACCGGCGGGTTCGAGGCGTGGACGTGGCCGGTGAAGCTCGTCCGTGACCTCTCCTTCGCCTTCCGCATCCCGGAGTACGATGAGCCCATCGACGGGCGCGCGATCGCCCAACGAGTGGAGGTGCACCCGGGCTACCGGACGATCGTCTACTCGCACGCGACCTTCACCGTGCGCGCGCACATCGTCGCCGCGCTCGATGCGCCAGGCGCGCTCATCCTCCTCGACGTCGAGAGCGTGCGGCCGCTCGAGGTGCTCGTCCGCATGCACGCCGACTTCAATCTCCAGTGGCCCGGCGGGTTCGGCGGACAGCACATCGGCTGGAACGCGGCACGGCGTGGCTTCCAGCTCACGCAGGGCGGCGTGGAGCGGATCAACGGCGTCGTCGCCTCCCCGGCGGCCACCGCCGGGACGCAGCACGCCTCGCACGACGCACCGGCATTCGGGTCGCAGTTCCGGATGGCCATCGACACCGCCCTCGCCCGCACGCACTTCCTCCCGATCGTCATCGCCGGCGGGATCATGCCGCGCGATTCGGTCTGGGCGATCGCCGACCGGCTCGTCGCCGACGCGCCGCGGATCGTGGCGGAGAAGGCGGCGCACTATGAGCGGGTCCGCACGACGCAGGTGAGCATCCGCACGCCGGACGCCGCGCTCGACCGGGCCTTCGAATGGGCGAAGGTCTCGCTCGACCGCCAGCGCGCCTGCAATCCCGACCTCGGCTGCGGACTCGTCGCCGGCTACGGCAAAGCGGGCACCGGCAACTTCCGGCCCGGCTTCGGCTGGTACTTCGGCGGCGACGCCGCGATCAACTCGTTCGCGATGGACGCCCTCGGCCAGTTCGACCTCGTGCGCGAGGGACTCACCTTCCTCGGCACCTACCAGCGCGAGGACGGCAAGATCCCCCATGAGATCTCGCACGCGGCCAAGCACCTGCCCTGGTTCACGGACTATCCGTACACCTGGTACCACGGCGACACGACCCCGTACTGGATCCTCGCCTGCGCCGAATACTGGCGCGCGAGCGGGGATCAGGCGTGGATCGACGGGATCTGGGAGAAGCTGTTGCGCGCCTACGCCTGGTCGAAGCGCAGCGACACCGACGACGACGGCCTGATGGAGAACCCGACCTCGGGCGCGGGCGCGATCGAGGTCGGGAACCTGCAGGACGCCTTGCACACCGACATCTATCTCGCGGGGGTCTGGGTCTCGGCCCTCGGCGGTCTGCGCGACCTCGCGCGGGCCAAGGGAGACACCGCACTCGTCGGCGAACTGACCGCCCTGCACGCGACGGCGAAGCGAAGCCTCGAGTCCCGCTTCTGGATGGAGCCGAGCCAGCGCTACGCGTTCGCGCTCCTGAAGGACAGCGGTGGGCGCATCGCGCTGAACGACGCACTGACCGTCTGGCCCACGACCGCCATCGCGTTCGGCCAGCTCGACGGTGACCGGTCGCGCGCGATGCTGGCGCAGGTCGCGAGTGCGGGGATGACCACCGACTGGGGCGTCCGGACGCTCGACCGCCGTCATCCGCTGTACGAACCGCTGCACTACAACAACGGCGCCGTCTGGCCGTTCGTGACCGGCTTCACCGCGTGGGCGCACTACGCCGCGCGCCGGGGCTGGGCGGGCTTCGACCTGTTGCGCGATGTCGCGCAGACCGGCGATGACTTCGCCCTCGGCGTCCAGCCGGAGCTGATGTCCGGCGCCTTCTATCGACCGCTCGACACGGCGATGCCGGACCAGTTCTTCTCGACGTCGATGATCATCTCGCCGCTGCTGCGCGGGCTGCTCGGGTACCGCGCGGAGGCGTCGAGTTGTCGCGTCTGGCTCTCCCCGCAGCTGCCGGCGCATTGGGACTCGCTGACCGTCGAGCGACTGCCGGCGGGCTGCGGGACACTCGACGTGACGATGGTCCGTACCCGCGAGGGACTGACGCTCACGCTCCGGCGACAGGACGGCACGCGTCCGGTGACCGTCGCGCTCTCCCCTTCGTTGCCGCTCGGCGCGACGATCGACGCGGTCCGCGTAGACGGCTCGGCAGTTCGGTTCGGGACGGCGCGCACGCCGCATGACATCTCCCCTGTGCTCGACGTGGGCGTCACGGGCACGACGCGCGTGGAGGTGCGGCACCATGGCGGCCTCGAACTCGTCCCCGCCGACGTGCGCCCGGTACCCGGGGATCCCGTGACCGGCCCGCGGCTCATCGACCTGCGCCTCGAGGGCGCGACGCACGTCGTGACGCTCGAGGGGCGTGGCATCCAGCGGTTCCGGGTGCGTAGCACGTCGGCGATCCGCGTGCAGGACGGCGGGCGCCTCCTCCGACGCGACGGGGATCTGCATCTCATCGAAGTCGACCTCGGCGCGCGGGATGCGCGCCACCGAGTCCTCCTCACCGGAGCCATCCGTTGACGCATCCACATGCCGCGCTGATCGCCCGATTCTACGACGCCTTCCAGCGGCGCGACGCGGCGGCGATGGCCGCCTGCTATCATCGCGACGTGCACTTCACCGACGAGGTCTTCCCCGACCTGCGCGGGCCCCAGGCCGGCGCGATGTGGGCGATGCTCTGCGCGCGCGGGAAGGACCTGCGCGTGGAGCCGTCGGCGATCACGGCCGACGACGCGCAGGGCCGCGCACGGTGGGACGCCTGGTACACCTTCTCGGGCAGCGGCCGCCCGGTGCACAACATCATCCAGGCGGAATTCGGCTTCCGCGACGGCCTCATCGTGCGGCACGTCGACCGGTTCGACTTCCAGCGCTGGGCGCGTCAGGCGCTCGGCGTCTCGGGACTCGTGCTGGGCGGGACGCGGTTCATGCGCCGCAAGGTCCAGACGACGGCGGCGCGGTCGCTCGCCGTGTGGATGGCGGCACCGCGCTGATCAAGTCTCAGCGGGTCGATGGCCTCGAGCACACGCGAAGCTCAGGGCGCTCGGGCCAGCGCCGCCCGCCCAAGCCCGAACGGCGTCAGGTCGAACCGACTCGCCCCACCCTGCACCAGGTCCACGAGCACCTCCCCGATCGCGCTCGAGAACTTGAACCCGTGCCCCGAGCACGGCGACGCGACGATCACGCGGTCCGCGGCCGGGTGCCGGTCGATGATGAACTGCTCGTCCGGCGCGTTCGTGTAGGTGCACACGCCCGTCTCACGCAACGCCCCCGACGCCGCCGGCATGAACCGGTCGAGCAACGAGCGCAGGTGCATCGCCTCCGACGGGTGCACGACGCGATTCACCTCCGCCGGAGTCGTCGCCGGCCCATGGTGATGCAGTGCGACCTTCACGCCGTCGCCGGTGTCGGGGAACCCGTACCACATCGTCCCCTCCGTCACCTCGCCGAGGAATACCGGGAACCGCTCGGGGGCGAAGAGCCGTGCATCGCGCGCCGGCGCGAACCAGTAGAGCACGTTGCGTTGCACGGTGAGCGGCATCGCCAGTTCGCGGAGCAGCTCCTGCACCCACATGCCCGCCGAGATGACGAGATGCGAGGCGCGGTACGTCCCGCGCTCGGTCTCGACGACGACGCCATCACCCTCCTGTTTCCAGCGAAGCACGGGCTCGCGTCGATGGACCTTCGCGCCCAGCCGCTCGGCGACCCCGATCGCCGCGCCGATCGCCGCCTCGGGCGCGAGCATCCCCGCCCGGTGCTCGAGGATCCCGGCCCACCGATCGCTGACGAGGAAGGCCGGGAACCGCTGACGCATCTCGGCGGCGGTGAGGGACTCATAGGCGAGGCCGTGTAGTTCCGCGCTCCGCCGTGCGCCGGCGACCAACACGCCATCCGGTGGGCCGTAGCAGAGTCCGCCGGTCCGTCGATAGATCGTGACGCCCGACTCGGCCTCGAGTTCCGCCCACCGCTCGTACGCACGCTGCACCAGCGGCACGTAGACGGGGTCCTCGAAATACGCTTCCCGGATGATCCGCGACTTCCCGTGGCTCGAGCCCTGATCATGTGGCGGCGCGAAGCGGTCGAATCCGATGGCCCGCAGGCCCCGGCGGGCGCATTCGGCGAGCGTCTGGCTCCCCATGGCGCCCAGCCCGGCGACGATGACGTCGAAGTGCGCGGTCATCCCGGAGCTTGCCACCTCCGGGCCCACGCCGCAATGTCCGGCGTGCCACAGAACGCTCGCCCCCGGCTGTTCCTCGTCGTCCCCATCCTCGCGGCGGCGGTCCCGGTCGTCGCGCTCGCCGTCCTCTATGGGGCGAGCGAGTGGCGCCTGCGGCAGTTCACCACCCCCGCGACATACTCGCACGAGATCCGTGCGGACTTCGCCACGCGCAGCGCCGGCGAGCGCATCGCCCGCACCCGCGGCTGCCACAGCTGCCACGGCGCCAATCTCGAAGGGAAGGACTGGTCCGCCGAGTGGACCCGGATGGGGCGCGTGATCGCCGTGAACCTCGCCCGGTACGCGCGAGAGGAACCGCCGGAGGTCCTCGAGCGGGCGATCCGACACGGGATCGGACGGGACGGGCGCGCGCTGTACTCGATGCCCTCCTACAACTTCAGGTACCTGTCCGACGAGGACCTCGGGGCGCTCATCACCTACCTGCGTCAGCATCCCGTCTTCCCGGACACGCTCGGGGTCCCGTACCACTCCCTCGAGGTCCGCTGGGCGCTCGCCTTCGGCGACGAAGTGCAAGCGGCCGAACTGGTCACCGAGGTCCCGCCCCTGCTCACGTCCGCCACCGTCGATGGCCCGGAGATCGCCGGCGGCGAGTATCTCGCGATGACGGCGTGCAACGAATGCCATGGATTCGACCTGCGCGGGGGCGGCCCGGTCGAGGAGCGGACGCCCGACCTCGCGATCGTCGCCGCCTACACGCGGGAGGAGTTCGGCACCCTGCTCCGGACCGGCGTGAGCCGCGACGGCAGGAGCGAACTGCGCCTCATGAGCCGGACCGCCCGGAACCGGTTCGTCCACTTCACCGAACAGGAGGTGGACCGTCTCTACGCCTTCCTGCGGACGCTCGCGGCGCGTCCCATCGCGGTGAACGTGCCCTGGCGCTGGGGCGACTGAGAAGGCGCGATTCGTTCGGCAGGGTGCTAACTTCCGGGACGCCCCCCGCGCACCCATCGCCCCCGAGCGCGTGTCCCACCGACTGCTGGTCACTGACGAGATCGACCCTGACGGCCTCGCCCTCCTCCGGGCCGTCCCCTCGTTCCATGTCGACGAGGTCCCCACCCTCCCCGCCGACGAACTCCTCCGCCGCATCGGCGACTACGACGCCATCATCGGGCGGAGTGCCACGCGCATCTCGGATGCGCTCCTCCGCGCGGGAACGCGGCTCCGCGTCGTCGGCCGCGCCGGGGTCGGCGTTGACAACATCGCGCTCGACTCGGCCACCGAACTCGGCATCGCGGTCATCAATGCCCCCGCCGGCAACACGGTCGCGGTCGCCGAGTTGTTCTTCGGCGTGATCATCGGCCTGCTGCGCCATCTGCCGCGCGCGCAGTCGTCGATGCATGAGGGACGTTGGGAGCGCTCGGCGCTCATGGGCTCCGAACTCCGCGGAAAGGTCCTCGGGATCGTCGGCCTGGGACGCATCGGGTCCGCCGTCGCCACGCGCGCGCGCGCCTTCGGGATGGAGGTCGTGGCCTTCGACCCGTACATCCCGGACGACCGGTTCGTCGCGATGCAGGTCCGTCGCATGCCGACGCTGGAGTCACTGCTCTCCGCCTCCCAGTTCTGCTCGCTGCACGTCCCGCTCACCGACGAGACCAAGGGGATGATCGGGTCGGCGGAACTCGCGATGCTGCGGCGCGGCGCGATCATCGCCAACCTCGCGCGCGGCGGCATCATCGACGAGGCGGCGCTGGCCGAGGCGCTGCGGTCCGGGCACGTCGGCGGGGCGGCGCTCGACGCGTTCTCGAAGGAGCCGCTCACCGGCGAGCACGCCTTCCGTGGCGTCCCCAACCTCCTCCTGACGCCGCATCTCGGCGCCTCCACCGTCGAAGCGCAACGCAACGTGGCGGTCGACGTCTGCGAGGCGGTGCGTGACGCCCTGCTGGACGGCGAGCTCTCGCGCTCGATCAACGTGACCGGCGGCCCCGACGACTGGCGCGCGCTGCAGCCGGCGTTGGTCGTCGCGCGGCGCATCGCGAGCGTCGCCCGCGCGCGCCTCGCCGACCGCGGCGCGCGCGCGGTGGACGGCATCACGCTCAAGACCGGCCCCGAACTGGTGTCGTCGCGGCGCGTCCTCCTCTCGGCCGCGGCGGCGGGCGCGCTCGAGGGCGCGGTCGAACACGACCGGCTCAACCTGATCAACGCGCGCGCGATCGCCGCCGCGCGCGGCATCGAACTCTCGGTCGCCGAGGGCGGGGATGCCCCGCATCCGCGCGCGATCGAGGTGCGCCTGCATGCGGGTGGCGAGGAACTCCGCGTGGGCGGCGTCGCCTCGGGCGACGGCCCGCCGCGCCTCACGCGCATCGGCCCGTACCACGTGGATGTCGCGATGAAGGGGCAGCTCGTCGTCCTCACCAACCACGACGTGCCCGGCGTGATCGGGCGCGTGGGCACCGCGCTCGGTGATGCGCAGGTGAACATCGCCGAGTACCACCAGGCCCGGCTCGCGCAGGGCGGCGAGGCGCTCGCGGTGATCGCCGTCGACGGCAACGTCGGCGCCGAGGTGCGCCGCGTGCTGCTCGCCCTCCCCGACGTGCTCACCGCCACCGTCGTGCAGTTCCGCGACGCGTGAGCACGATCGTCCGCGACCCGGCGGTGCTCGAGGGCTACGCGCGCGACGCGTCGGGCCTGAAGCACGTGCCCGAGGGCCTCGCGCGGCCGGGCTCGCGCGACGAGGTCGTCGCGTTGCTGCGGGAGACGGCCGCGACCGGCACCGCCGTCACGCCGGCCGGCGCGCAGACGAGCACCACCGGCGCCTCCATCGCGCGCGAGGGGATCCTGCTCTCGATGCGCGCGATGGACCGCGTCCTCGATGTCGACGTCGCGAACCGCACCGCGCGCGTGGAGCCCGGTGTCCTGCTCGGGGCGCTCAACCACCAGCTGCACGCCGACGGCCTCTTCTTCGCCCCCGATCCGACCAGCGACGAGACCTGTTCGCTCGGCGGCGCGATCGCGTGCAACGCCTCCGGACCGCGCACCCTGATGTACGGCGCGACGCGCGCCCACGTGCGCGCGCTCACCGTCGCCCTCGCCGATGGCAGCGTGCGCGAGTTCAGCCGCTCGCGGGTGGAGAAGAACACCGTCGGGTACATGCCCACGCACGACCTCGTCGACTGGTTCGTCGGCAGCGAGGGAACGCTCGGCGTCGTCGTCGCGGCCGAACTCGCGCTGCTCCCCCGCCCGGAGCGCGAGACCGGACTCGGCATCCCCTTCCCCGGGCCGGGTGAGGCGATCGCGTTCGCGCGCGCCGCGCGCCGCTCCCGGAAGATCGTGCCGCGCTGCCTCGAATACTTCGACGCCGAGGCGTTCCGGATCGCGCGCGGCGGCGGCCATGGGGCGGCGACGGCCAGCGGGTGGGGCCAGGACGGCCAGGTGATGCTCTACGTCGAGGACTGCACCGACGGCGACCTCGAGATCAACGAGTGGCTGCTGCTCGCCGAGACGTATGGCGCGAGTGATGCCGACGTGCGCGTCTTCGAGGGCGAGGCGGCGATCCGCGAGGCGCGCCGTCTGCGCCATGCGGTCCCGGCGGCGATGCACGAACGCACCGCGAAGTTCCTCGCGCGCGGTGGACGTCGCATCTCGACCGACTGGGCGGTGCCCATCGAGAAGGTCGAGCAGGCGATCCTCCTCGCCAACGGGTTCGCCGTCGAGGCGGGACATCCGCCGGCGGTCACGTACGGGCACATCGGGAACGGGCACCCGCACCAGAACTGGGTCGCGAAGGACCCCGACGAGGTCGCCTCGCTCGAACTGGTCGTGGAGCGCACCCTGCGCGCAGTGATCGCGATGGGCGGCACTGTCGCCGCGGAACATGGGATCGGCAAGCTCAAGGCCCGGTGGCTCGGCCTGCAGGCGGGACCGGAGCAGGTGGCGATCATGCGCGCGACGAAGCGCGAGTTCGATCCGGCTGGGCGGATGGCGCCGGGCAACATCCTTGGCTGAAGGCGTCGCGCCCTTCCCGCCGCGCACCGTGGTGCTCGACGCGGATTCGACGCTGGCCGGCATCGAGGGCATCGACTGGCTGGCCGAGCGCCGACCGGCCGCGGTGGCGACCCGCATCGCAGAGCTCACGAGTGCCGCGATGGCCGGCACGCTCCCGCTCGATCAGGTGTACGCCGAGCGCCTCGCGGCGGTGGCGCCGGGCCGCGCGGAGCTCGACGCGCTCGGCGACGCCTACGTCGCCGCGGTCGCGCCGGGTGCGGTCGAGTGCGTCTCGGCACTCATTGACGCAGGCATCCGACCCCTCATCGTGAGCGGCGGGCTCCGCCTCGCTTTGCTGCCCCTGGCGGCGCACCTCGGCATCCCGGCGTCGGACGTGCACGGCGTGGAGCTCCACTTCGCAGCGGATGGCAGGTATGCCGACTACGACCGCGAGAGTCCGCTGGCCTCACAGCGGGGCAAGGCGACACTCGTCGCCGCGCTCCTCGCGACGGGCGGACTCGACCGTCCCTTGGTCGCGGTGGGCGACGGCAGCACCGACCTCGTCATCCGGACCGAGGGGGTCGCCGACGCGTTCATCGCCTTCACCGGCTTCGTCGCGCGCGACGCCGTGGTGCGCGGTGCCGACTTCCAGTGCCACACCTACGAGGGCCTGCGCGCCCTCCTGCTCCCTTCCACATGACCCACACCGGCGAGTTCGGCACCTTCTTCCTGCCCGGCCCCACCGAGGTGCGCGCCGAGGTGCTCGAGGCGATGCTCCTCCCGATGCTGCCGCACCGCGGCGCGCGGTACGAGGCGCTGCATGCTCGGATCGTCACCGGGCTGCAGCAGGTCTTCCGCACGCAGCGACCGGTCTATCTCATGAGCTGTTCGGCCACCGGCGCGATGGAGATGGCGATCCGCGGCGCCCCCGAGGGGCCGATCCTCTCGCTCGTGAACGGGGCCTTCTCGGAGCGCTTCGCGCGCATCGCGCAGTCGTGCGACCGTTCGACGCGCGTCCTCTCCGTCCCGCTCGGGGACACGCCGCATCTCGAGCAGGTGGAGGAGGCGCTCGTGGAGGGGGGCGCCGGGGGTGCCCCGTTCGCCGCGGTCACCGTCGTGCACTCCGAGACGAGCACCGGTGCGCTCACCGACATCCACGCGATCACCGAGCTCGCGCATCGCCATGGCGCGATGTGCCTCGTGGACAGCGTCACCGGGATCGCGGGGACACGCGTCGAGACCGACGCCTGGGGACTCGACTTCGTGCTCACCGGCTCGCAGAAGGCGCTCGCGCTCCCGCCGGGCCTCGCCTTCGCCGTCGCCAGCGAGGCCTACGTGCTCCAGGCCAGCAACGCGCCGTCGCGCGGGCGCTACCTCGACGTCGTCGAGTACGAGGAGTTCGCGCGCCGCTCGCAGACGCCCAACACGCCGGCGCTCTCGCTCCTCTACGCCGCCGAGTGCCAGCTCGAGCAGATCCGGTTCGAGGGGATCGAGGCCCGCTGGATCCGGCATGCGGAGATGCTCGCGCGCACCGAGCGGTGGGTGGAGCAGTTGCGCGGCGACGGCATGGACATCGGGTACCTCTGCCGCGCCGGCGAGCGCTCACCGACCGTGAGCACGCTCACGCTCCCGGAGGCGATGACGGCGAGCGCGGTCGTGAAGCGCGTGGCCGAACTCGGTTTCGTGATCGGGACCGGGTATGGCGCGCTCAAGGAGAAGACTATCCGTATCGGGCACATGGGCGACCACTCGGTGGACACGCTAGAGCCGTGCCTCGAGGTGGTGGAACGGACGCTGCGGGGGCGGTAAGCGCAGGCCGCGTCGGGCGACTACTACGGCGATAGTTGACAAGGCGGACCCCGGGTCGCATGCTTGTACTATCCGCGTAGTACTTGCCCCGCCCCACCGGAGGTCCCGATGGATGATGTCTCGCTCGGCAGCCGCGAACTCGACGTGATGGCAATCCTCTGGGAGCATGGCAGCGGGACGGTCGGCGAGATCCACGAGCGGCTCGACGCCGACCTTGCCTACACGACCGTCCTCACCATACTGCGCAAGCTCGAGACGAAGGGCCTGCTCCGCCGCGAACCCGAGGGACGCGCGCACCGCTATTTCCCGAAGGTGAAGCAGCGCGCCGCTCAGAAGTCGGCGTTGCACCGGATCCTCGCCGGATTCTTCGGCGGATCGCCCGAGGCGCTCGTCGCGCATCTCGTTGACGACCATGACCTCGACCCCGCGGAGTTGCGTGCGCTCGCGGCGCGGATCAGCAAGGCCGCCACGGGGAGAAGAACGACATGATCGCCACGTGGATGATCGCGGCGACCCTCTTCGGTGTGGGCTCCGCCGTCGCGGCGACGGCCCTGGATCGAGCATTGCGGTTGATCGGCCGTCAGGCACGCATCGTTTG
This sequence comes from Gemmatimonadota bacterium, assembly GCA_016714015.1. Taxonomy (NCBI): domain Bacteria; kingdom Pseudomonadati; phylum Gemmatimonadota; species Gemmatimonadota bacterium. Next base: position 211,637 of record JADJNZ010000004.1, on the reverse strand, counting down.
GCTCATCGCACTCGCTGCGACACTCGGCTGGCCGCTGCTCGCGCCCCTCCTCTTCCGCCCGGTCAAGTCCGCCGCGGCGGTGCGCATGGCGGGCGGAGGCTTGCCGGACGCTGCCGCCGCGGGGATCCCGACGCTGGCGGCGGCACCGAGTCTCACGGTGACGGCGCGCGCACTGCTCGAACGCTTCGACCGCCCGCTCGCGGTGCTCTGGGGCGCGGCCACGCTGCTCCTGCTCCTGCGTGCAGGCCTCTCCATGCGCGCCTTGCGCCGGCTCGCCGCGCTGGCCGAACCACGCCGCATCGATGGACAGTCCGTTCTCGTGTCGTCCGCAGCGGGCCCCGCGGCGTTCGGCATCCTCGCGCCGCACATCGTGCTACCCCGCTGGTCGCTCGACCTCGAGCCCGAGATGCGGGAGATGGTGCTCCGCCATGAACGGGAGCACCTCGCGGCGTCCGATCCGGCAGTGTTTACGCTCGCCTGGCTCGTCGCAGCGCTGATGCCGTGGAATCCCGCGCTCTGGCACATCGCGCGACGGCTCCGCGTCGCGACCGAGCTCGACTGCGACCATCGAGTGCTGCAGCAGGGCACGGATGCGCAGCGCTACGCCAGACTCCTGCTCCTCATCTCCCAGCGCCAGACGCCGGCGGCGTTCGCCGCGCCGATGGCCGGGTCGCCATCAACGCTTCACGAGAGGATCTCCGCCATGCACGCCACACGTCCCGCTCAAGCGCCTCTTCGCGTCGCTACGCTCGTCGCCGTCGCCCTCGTCGCCGGGATGATCGCAGCGTCCCCTGCACTGGCGAGCGAACTCGCCGTCGCCGCGCGCTTCCTCCCGAAGGCTCCGGTCGCGCCGCAGACGCCCGGGCCGGGATCAGCACGCCCCGCAAAGCCGACTCGCGTGAGCGAACCGAACAGGGTCCGTGAACTGCCGCTGGTGGTGGTGAGCCCCGACCGCTCGGTCGAGGTGCCGTTCCAGCAGCCGCCACGGCGGGCGGTGGCGGACACGACCAAGCGGCCCGCGGCGCGGCGCGACAGCGCGCGGGTCGCCGCGGACTCCATCGCGAAGCGAGCCGGCTACGTCGACTTCAAGGTGGACACGCAGGTGGTGTTCGCGCCGGGCGGGTCGCCTTCGCCGAGCTACCCTGACATCCTGCGCTCGGCAGGTGTCTCGGGCGAGGTCGTGATGCAGATCGTCATCGACACGAGTGGTCTGCCGCTCCCGACGACGCTCAAGGTGGTGCGTAAGTCGCACGATCTGTTCGACGCGAGCGTGCGTGCCGTCGTCCCTCAGATGAGGTTCGTGGCGGCCACCGTCGGTGAGCAGAAGGTGCGGCAGCTCATCCAGCTCATCTATCGGTTCGAGTTCGCGGGTGCATCGCCTTCGCCAGTACCGCTCATCTCGCCGAACCTGCGCAGCTTCATCATCACGGTAACGGCGCCACCGCGATGAGTGCCGCTCAACGCACACGGAACACGAACACCGTCTGCCGCGGCATGACCTCCATGGGCGTGTAGTCGCGGAACGAGCCATCCGCCGCCACCGGGATCGCGGTGGCGCGGATGGGGCCGCCCGACGCGGCGTCGGAGACCCAGCGCGCCTTCCCCGGCCCCGTGAGCAGGTCGAGCGGCGCATTCGCTCCGGGCGGGAGCGACGCCGCACCGGCGGAGAGCTTCAGTCCGCGCAGGTGATCGACCCCGACGTTCGCGACCACGAGCACCGCCTCGTCCCCGGCACGACGGATGAACGCGACGACATCCGGCGTGTTGCTCTCGACGAGGATCAGCGTGCCCTCGGCGAGTGCACGCACCTCGCGGCGCGCGTGGATGAGCGTCGCGTAGAGCCGGTGCAGTGACTCCGGATCGCCCTGCTGCGCCCCGACGTTGGCGCGCAGCGAATCCGCGGCGAGCGGCTGCCACGGCGTGCCGCTCGTGAAGCCCGCGTGCGGCGCATCCATCGTCCACGCCATCGGCGTGCGGATCAGCTCATCGGGCTTGTCGCCGGTCATCCCCAGCTCCTCGCCGTAGTACACGAACGGGAGCCCGGGCATCGTGAACTGCAGCACCGCCGCGACCTTCGCCTTCGCGAGGTCGCCGCCGAGCACCGTCGCGGTGCGCGGTTGGTCGTGGTTGCGGAGGAACGGGGACCAGCGCCAGGCGGGGACCGAGTAGGCGAGCCGCATCGCCGGCGCGACGATCCCCGTCCCGCGGCCGTCGCGCACGCCGGCCAGGATCGAGTCGCCGATCTCGAACGCGAAGTAGCCGTCGAGCTGGTCGCCGTAATACGTGAGCAACGCCGCGGTGCTGTCGAACACCTCACCGATGGTGAACACCCCGGGCTTGGTCCGCATCAGGTGGGCCTGATAGTCCCGCAGCACCTGGTGGGTCCCCGGCGTGTCGTCGGCCTGGCCGTCAGCCTCGACGAGGAATTTCACGGCATCGAGGCGGAATCCATCGACGTCCATCTCCGTGAGCCAGTATGTCGCGACCCGCCGCATCTCCTCGAGCGCGTCAGGGTCCTCATAGTTCAGGTCCGGCATCCCCTTCCAGAAGAAGCCGTAGTAGTACTCGTCGCGGAGGGGCGACGTGTGCCAGTTGTCGCCGCCCCACTTGTTCAGCGGCCCCTTCTCGGGCTGGAACCGGAAGAGGCGACGCTCAGGCGCCGCCGGATCGGCGAGGGCCTTCTGGAACGCCGGGTAATCGCTCGAGACATGATTGAGCACCATGTCCACGAGCACGACCATTCCGCGACGGTGCGCCTCCGCGACGAATCGCTTGAACTCGTCGGTGGTCCCGTAGTCGCGCTCGACCGCGTAGTGATCCACCGGGTCGTACCCGTGATAGCTCGGGGCTTCGGCGACCGGCATGAGCCAGAGGCACCGCACGCCGAGATCGCTGCGCGTGGCGGGGTCGCCATCGTTCAGGTAGTCGAGGCGCGCCGTCAGTCCCTTGAGGTCGCCCATCCCGTCCCCGTCCGAATCGGCGAACGACCGGACGAAGATCTCGTAGCAGGTGGCCCCGCTCGCCCACGTGGGCGGGGTCCGCGCGAGGTCCTCGGGCGGCGTGCAGGCGAGGGTCGCGGCCAACAGGGCGGCACCGGTCGCGGGGCCGAACGGCCGGCCGGCGAACGCGGAGAAAAGGCGAGTCTTCACCTCGGGTACATTAGCTGTCCACCGGGTGGTTCCGACAGTGGAAAATGTGGGTCGGACAGGGCGCGGACTGGCGATTCCGTGGCCATATTTCCGTCAGCGAATTCGTCGGTCGTCCTCCCCCCGCTCCACCATGTCCTCGAGTCCCAGCGCTCCCTCCGCATCGATGCCTGCCCCGGCAGGCCCGGACGCCGTCGCCGCCTTCCGCGCGACCGTCGTGAACAAGCTGCTCTACTCCGTCGGCAAGGACACCGCGCACGCGCGCGACCGCGACTGGTACGTCGCCACCGCGCTCGCGACGCGCGACCAGGTCACGGGCCACTGGATGGAGGCGACCCGCCGGACCTATCGCGAGGGGCCGAAGCGCGTCTACTACTTCTCCCTCGAGTTCCTCATCGGGCGGCAGTTGATGGACGCCCTGGGCAACCTCGGGCTCACCGAGGTCGCGCGTCAGGCGCTCAAGGAGCTTGGCGTCGATCTCGACAAGCTCCGCACCCTCGAGCCCGATCCGGGCCTGGGCAATGGTGGCCTCGGCCGTCTCGCGGCGTGCTTCATGGAGAGCATGGCGACGTTGCAGGTGCCGGCCTATGGCTACGGCATCCGCTACGACCACGGGATCTTCCGGCAGCAGCTGCGCGACGGGTGGCAGATCGAGCTCCCCGAGGAGTGGCTCTCCGCCGGTTTCCCGTGGGAGTTCGAGCGCCCCGAGGTCGCATACCCGATCGGCTTCGGCGGCCATGTGGACGTCGTCGACGGGCCTGATGGCAAGCCGCGGTCGGTCTGGCATCCCGCCGAGTCGGTGAAGGCGGTCGCGTACGACACGCCGATCACCGGCTGGCGCGGCGTGCACGTGAACACGCTGCGGCTCTGGTCGGCGCGGGCGATGGACCCCATCGATCTCGCGGACTTCAATCGCGGCGACCACGTCGGCGCACTCGCCGATCGCGTGCGCCTCGAGGCGATCTCGCGCGTGCTCTATCCGAGCGACGACACGCCGGCGGGGCACGAGCTCCGCCTCCGGCAGGAGATCTTCTTCGCGAGCGCCTCGCTGCAGGACCTGCTCCGCCGGCATCTCCGCCAGTACGGCGAACTCACGTCGCTGCCGGACCACGCGGCGATCCAGCTGAATGACACGCACCCGGTCATCGCGATCCCCGAGCTCATGCGGCTCCTCGTGGACGTGCACGGGATGGCCTGGGACGCCGCGTGGGAGATCACGCGGTCGGTGTTCAACTACACCAACCATACGCTGCTCCCCGAGGCGCTCGAGAAGTGGTCGGTCTCGCTCATGGAGGGGCTGCTGCCCCGCCACATGCAGATCATCTACCTGATCAACGCCGAGCACCTCGACGCGCTGCGCGCGCGCGGCGGGGCCGAGCCGCGCCAGCTGGCGACGGTCTCGCTCATCGAGGAGAACGGCGCGCGGGCCGTGCGCATGGGGAACCTCGCGTTCCTGGCGGCACACAAGGTGAACGGCGTCTCGGCGCTGCACACCGAGCTGATGCGCCAGACGGTCTTCAAGGACTTCCACGCGCTCTACCCGACGCGGATCGTCAACAAGACCAACGGCATCACCTTCCGCCGCTGGCTCTTCGAGGCGAACCCCGGCCTCACGGCGCTCATCTCCGACACGATCGGACCGGCGTTCAAGGATGACCTGGAGCGGCTCCGCGACCTCGAGCCGTTCGCCGACGACCCCGACTTCCGCGCCCGGTACGCCGCCGTGCGCCGCGCCAACAAGGTCGCGCTCGGGCGGATCGTGACCGACACGCTCGGGACGCGCCTCGATCCGGACGCGCTCTTCGACGTCCACATCAAGCGCATCCACGAGTACAAGCGGCAGCTGCTCAACATCCTCGAGACGATCGCGATCTACAACGCGATGCGGGCGCGACCGCAGGATGACTGGGTGCCGCGCGTGCGGATCCTCGCCGGCAAGGCCGCGGCGGGCTATCACACGGCGAAGCTCATCATCAAGCTCGCGAATGACGTGGCGAAGGTCATCAACCGCGACCCCGTGATCCGTGACCGCCTCAAGGTGGTCTTCCTCCCGAACTACAACGTGAGCCTCGCCGAGTCGATCATCCCGGCGGCGGACCTCTCGGAGCAGATCTCCACCGCGGGGATGGAGGCGTCGGGCACCGGGAACATGAAGCTCGCGCTCAACGGCGCGCTCACCATCGGCACGCTCGACGGCGCGAACATCGAGATCAGCGAGCAGGTGGGGCGCGACAACGTCTTCATCTTCGGGCTGCTCGCCGCCGAAGTGGCCGAGCGCCGGCAGCAGGGTCTCGACATGACGCAGACCATCGCCGCGTCGCCCGCGCTGCGGCAGGTGCTCGACGAGCTCGCCCAAGGCGTGTTCTCGCCCGACGACCGGGGCCGGTACCGTCAGTTGGTCGAGAACCTGCGGCACTTCGACCACTTCATGGTCTGCGCCGACTTCGACGCGTTCCACGGCGCGCAGTACGAGGTCGGGAAGCAGTGGCGGCAGCCGGACCTCTGGTGGCGCAAGGCGGTCCTCAACACCGCGCGCATGGCCTGGTTCTCGTCGGACCGCACCATCCGCGAGTACGCGTCCGAGATCTGGAATGCCGAGCCGCGGCGATAAGCCGGCCGCGCCGAAGAAGAAGAAGGCCGTCGCCAGGAAGGCGCCGGCGAAGCCCACGCTCGCGCCCGAGGTCGTGGACGCGCTCGTGGCGGGGACGCACGGCGATCCGTTCGGCGTCCTCGGCATCCACAAGGTCGGACGCGGCCATGTCGTCCGCGCGTTCATCCCCGGTGCGGAGTCGGTCGAGGCGATCGACGCGGCCGAGCAGGTCATCTCGCGCCTCGAGCGGCGACACGATGACGGCCTCTTCGAGGGGCGCATCAAGGGCCGGCTGCGCTACTGGCTGCGCGCGCATCGCGGCGACGACCACTGGATCATCGACGACCCTTACGCGTTCGGCCCCGTCCTCGGCCCCATGGACGACTGGCTCCTCGGCGAGGGGACCCACGCCCATCTCTACGAGCGGCTCGGGGCGCACCTCGTCACGCACGAGGGCGCGGTCGGCGTGCATTTCGCCGTCTGGGCGCCCAACGCGCGGCGCGTGAGCGTCGTCGGCGACTTCAACGAGTGGGACGGCCGGCGGCACGTCATGCGCCTGCGGCACGGCACCGGCGTCTGGGAGATCTTCGTCCCCGGCCTCGCCGAGGGCACGCTCTACAAGTACGAACTGACGGCGAACGACGGGTCGCTCCTGCCGCTCAAGGCGGACCCCGTGGGATTCGCGGCGGAGCTGCGGCCGAGCACGGCCTCGCGCGTCTTCGACACCTCGCGGCTGTGCTGGACCGACCACGAGTGGATGGCGCGGCGTGCCGACGGCGACCGGCGACGCGCGCCGATGAGCATCTACGAGGTGCACCTCGGGTCCTGGCGCCGCGGGGACGGCGAGCGCTGGCTCACCTACGACGAGCTCGCCGACCAGCTGGTGCCCTACGTGAAGGAGATGGGCTTCACGCACGTCGAGCTGATGCCCGTCAACGAGCACCCGTTCGACGGCTCGTGGGGCTACCAGCCCGTGGGGCTCTTCGCGCCGACGTCGCGGTTCGGCGACCCGGCGGCCTTCGCCCGCTTCGTCGACCGCTGTCACGTCGAGGGGATCGGCGTCATCATCGACTGGGTGCCGGCGCACTTCCCCAGCGATGCCCACGGCCTCGCGCGCTTCGACGGCACCGCGCTCTACGAGCACGAGGACCCGCGGCTCGGGTTCCATCCCGACTGGAACACCCTCATCTACAACTTCGGGCGCCGCGAGGTGGTGAACTTCCTCGTCGCGAACGCGCTCTTCTGGCTCGACGTCTACCACATCGACGGCCTCCGCGTGGACGCGGTCGCGTCGATGCTCTACCTCGACTATTCGCGGAAGGCGGGCGAGTGGATCCCCAACCGCTTCGGCGGGCGGGAGAACCTCGAGGCGGTGGAGTTCCTCAAGCGCATGAACGAGACGGTGTACGCCCGCTTCCCCGGCGCCTTCACCGTGGCCGAGGAGAGCACCGCCTGGCCGGGCGTCTCGCAGCCGACCTTCAACGGCGGGCTCGGCTTCGGCTTCAAGTGGAACATGGGGTGGATGCACGACACCCTGCAGTACATGGCCGAGGACCCGGTGCATCGCCGGTGGCACCACGACAAGATGACCTTCGGGCTGGTCTACGCCTTCACCGAGAACTTCATCCTGCCGCTCTCGCACGACGAGGTGGTGCACGGCAAGCGGTCGTTGCTCGACAAGATGCCCGGGGACGGCTGGCAGAAGTTCGCGCAGCTGCGCGCGTACCTCGCCTTCATGTGGGCGCATCCCGGCAAGAAGCTGGTCTTCATGGGCGACGAGTTCGGCCAGGGGAAGGAGTGGGACCACGAGCACTCGCTCGACTGGCACCTGCTCGACGTCGCCTGGCATCGCGGCGTGCAGGCGCTCGTGAAGGACTGCAATGCCCTGCTCCGCGCGGAACCGGCGCTGCATGCGCGCGACTGCGAGGGGGAGGGATTCCAGTGGATCACCGTCGACGACCGTGACAACTCGGTCCTCGCGTGGGTCCGCTACGGCGGCGAGGGCACGCGGCCGGTCGTCGCGGTGGTCAACATGACGCCGGTGCCGCGGCCGGCGTACGCGATCGGCGTGCCGTGCGCGGGACGCTGGCGCGAAGCGCTCAACACCGACTCCGCGCTCTACGGCGGGTCGAACGTCGGGAACGGCGGGAGCGTCCATGCGCGGCAGGAGGCGAGCCACGGCCTCCCCTGCTCCGCGACGGTCGCGCTCCCGCCGTTGGCGACGGTCTGGCTGGTCCACGAAGGCTGAGCCCCATCCCGGAGAGCTCCATGTCCGACAAGGTGACCTACTCCACGCCGATCTCCCGCTCCACCATGGCCTACGTCCTCGCCGGCGGGCGGGGCTCGCGCCTCATGGAGCTCACCGACCGGCGCGCCAAGCCGGCGGTCTACTTCGGCGGCAAGTCGCGCATCATCGACTTCTCGCTCTCCAACGCGCTCAACTCCGGCATCCGCCGCCTCGCGGTGGCGACGCAGTACAAGGCGCATTCGCTCATCCGCCACATGCAGCGCGGCTGGAACTTCCTGCGCACGGAGCGCAACGAGAGCTTCGACATCCTGCCGGCCTCGCAGCGCGTGAGCGAGGACAAGTGGTACATGGGCACCGCCGACGCCGTCTTCCAGAACATCGACATCATCGACGGCTACGGCCCCGAGTACCTCCTCATCCTCGCCGGCGACCACGTCTACAAGATGGACTACGAGCGGATGCTCGTGCAGCACGTGAACTCCGGCGCGGACGTCACCGTCGGGTGCGTCGAGGTGCCGCTCGAGGACGCCAAGGGCTTCGGCATCATGCACGTCGGCGCCGACGGGCGGATCCTCGACTTCTTCGAGAAGCCGCCGCAGCCGCCCGAGATGCCCGACAAGCCGGGCTGGGCGCTCGCGAGCATGGGCATCTACGTCTTCAAGCGCACCTTCCTCAACGAGCAGCTCCGGCGCGACGCCGCCGACCCGGACTCATCGCGCGACTTCGGCAAGGACATCATCCCCTTCCTCGTGAAGCACGGGAAGGCCGTCGCGCACCGCTTCACCGAGAGCTGCGTGCGCGGCCGCGCCGAGAACGAGGTCTACTGGCGCGACGTCGGCACCATCGACGCGTACTGGGAGGCCAACATCGACCTCACCGACGTCGTCCCGCAGCTCGACATCTTCGACAAGGAATGGCCGATCTGGACCTACGGCGAGATCACGCCCCCCGCCAAGTTCGTCCACGACCTCGACGGCCGGCGCGGCGAGGCCATCTCCGCGCTCGTCTCGGGCGGCTGCATCGTCTCCGGCGCCGTCGTCCGCCGCTCGCTCCTCTTCACCGGCGTGCAGGTGCATTCGTTCGCCAACGTCGAGAACGGCGTGATCCTGCCCTACGTCGACATCGCGCGCGGCGCGCGCCTCAAGAACGTGGTCGTGGACCATGGCGTGCGCATCCCCGAGGGCCTCATCGTCGGCGAGGACCCGGTCCTTGATGCGGCACGGTTCCGACGGTCGGCCGGCGGCGTCTGCCTCATCACGCAACCCATGATCGACCAGCTCGGCGCCTGATGTCCGACCGCACGATCCGCGTCCTCTCCGTCGCGTCGGAGGCCTACCCGCTCGTCAAGACCGGCGGGCTCGCCGACGTCGTCGGTGCGCTCCCGCGGGCGCTCGCGCGCGAGGACGTCTCCGTCCGGACGCTGCTCCCCGGCTATCCGGCCGTGCTCGCCGCGATGGGCGACGCGCGCGTGGTCCACGAGTACCGCGACCTGATGGGCGGCCCCGCGCGGCTCCTCGCCGGCGAGGGGGGCGGCCTCGACCTCCTCGCCATCGAGGCGCCGCACCTCTATCGCCGCACCGGCAATCCGTATCTCGACGCGCAGGGGCGCGACTGGAGCGACAACGCGCTCCGCTTCGGCGCGCTCGCGCGCGTCGCCGCGGACATCGGCCGCGGGCTCCTCCCCGACTCCGTGCCCGACGTCCTGCACGCGCACGACTGGCAGGCCGCGCTCCTGCCCGCCTACCTCGCATACGAGGACGGGCCGCGGCCGGCCACCGTCCTCACGATCCACAACCTCGCCTTCCAGGGCCAGTTCCCCGCCGACCTGCTCGAACCGCTGGGACTCCCGCCACGCGCGTTCCACGTCGATGGCGTCGAGTATTACGGCGGCATCGGCTACCTCAAGGCCGGCCTCGCGCTCGCCGACCGCATCACGACCGTCTCGCCGACCTACGCCGCCGAGATCCGCACCAACCTCGGGGGCATGGGACTGGGCGGCCTGCTGCAGAAACGCGGCGACGCGGTCTCGGGGATCCTCAACGGCATCGACACCGACGTCTGGGATCCGGCGCACGACGCGCATCTCGCGGCCCCGTTCGATGCCAAGCGGCTCGCCGCGCGCGCGATCGACAAGGCCGCCCTGCAGGCGCGGCTCGGGCTCGACGCGGCGCCGAAGGCGCTCCTCTACGGCGTCGTGAGCCGACTCACGGGGCAGAAGGGCATGGACCTCGTCCTGCAGGCCCTCCCGACGCTGCTCGCGCAGGGGGCCCAACTCGCCGTGCTCGGCTCCGGCGAGCCCGCGCTCGAGGCCGCCGTGCTCGACGCGGCGAAGGCGCACCCGGGGCGTATCGCCGCGGTGATGGGCTACGACGAGTCACTGGCGCACGCCATCCAGGGCGGCGCCGACGCGCTGCTCGTGCCGTCGCGCTTCGAACCCTGCGGGCTCACGCAGCTCTGCGCGCTCCGCTACGGCGCGATCCCCGTCGTCGCGCGCACCGGCGGCCTCGCCGACACGGTCGTCGACGCCAACGAGATGGCCCTCGCCTCGAAGATGGGGACCGGTGTGATGTTCTCCCCGGTCACCGTCGAGGCGCTCGCGCACGCGCTCGAGCGGACCGCCGCGATCTTCGCCCAGCCGACGGCGTGGCGCGCGCTGCAGAAGCGCGCGATGGCCACCGACGTGAGCTGGGCGCGCCCAGCCAAGCAGTACGCCCAGCTCTACCGCGCGCTGCTCGCCGAGCGCGACCTCCTCCAGGTCAAGGCCGACTGACCATGGCCCGCGTCCTCCCCGGGAGCCCAGCGCCGCTGGGGATGACGCTGACGGAACGCGGGGCGGAGTGCGCGGTCCACTCGCAGTACGCGACGCGCATCGAGGTCTGCCTCTTCGACGACGCCGGGGAACGCGAGGTCGCGCGCATCCCCCTCCTCGACCGCGTCGGCTCGGTCTTCCATGGAACGATCGACGGCGTCACCTCGGGCACGCGCTACGGCCTGCGCGCGCACGGGCCCTGGGCGCCCAACGAGGGACACCGGTTCAATCCGACGAAGCTGCTCGTCGATCCCTACGCGCGCGCCCTCGACCGGCCGTTCACGCTCCATGCCTCACTGCGCGGGCAGCTCCCCGACGGCACCCGCGACGAATCGGACAGCGCGGCGCACGTGCCCAAGGCGATCGTGCTCCCCGCCCGGGACGCCTGGCTGCGCGGGTACGAGACGGCGCGCGGCCGACGCGCGACCGCAGGACGCCGCCCGTCCCACGCGTGGAGCGACTCGGTCATCTATGAGATGCACCTGCGCGGCTTCACCCGGCAGCATCCCGACGTGCCGGCGCATCTCCGCGGTACGGCCGCCGGACTCGCGCACCCCGCCGCGATCGAGCACCTCGTCAGGCTCGGCGTCACGGCGGTGGAGCTGCTCCCCGTGGCGGCCGCGATCGACGAGGGGCATCTCGCCAAGGCGGGGCTCGTCAACTACTGGGGCTACAACACGATCGGCTGGATGGTGCCCGATGCGCGCCTCGTCCCCGACGGCATCGGCGAGCTCCGCGAGTGCGTGACGGCGCTGCACGAGGCGGGGATCGAGGTCCTGCTGGACGTGGTCCTCAACCACAGCGGCGAGGGCGATGCCTTCGGTCCCACGCTCTCGCTGCGCGGCCTCGACAACGCGACCTACTATCGGCTCGTCGACGGTGATGCCGCACGCTACGTGAACGACACCGGCACCGGGAACACGCTCGCCCTCGACCGCGCCCCGGTCACGCAATTGATGCTCGACACGCTGCGGCACTGGGCGGAGTGGACCGGCGTCGACGGCTTCCGCTACGACCTCGCCGCGACCCTCGGACGCCGTGACCGCGGCTTCGACCCGCACGCACCGCTGCTCGACGCCATCACCGACGACCCGATGCTCCGGGCGCTGAAGCACATCGCCGAGCCGTGGGACATCGGCCCCGGGGGCTACCGCCTCGGGGAGTTCCCGTCCTCCTGGGGCGAATGGAACGACCGCTATCGGGACCGCGTCCGGCACTTCTGGCGTGGCGACGGCGAGTACGTCGGCGACCTCGCGACGCGCCTCTCCGCCTCGCCGGACCTCTTCGCCGGCCGGCGACGTCCCCCCTCGCGGTCGGTGAACTTCGTCACGGCCCACGACGGGTTCACGCTGCGCGACCTCGTGAGCTACGAGCGGAAGCACAACGAGGCCAACGGCGAGGGTAACCGCGACGGCACCAACGCGAACCACTCGTGGAACCACGGTGTCGAGGGACCGACGGACGATCCCGCGGTGCGCACCGCGCGCGCGCGCGACGTGCGCGCCCTGCTCGCGACGCTCCTCCTCTCGCGCGGCACGCCCATGCTCACCATGGGCGACGAGCTCGGGCACACGCAGGGCGGCAACAACAACGCGTACGCGCAGGACAACGCCACGACCTGGCTCGACTGGGATGGCGCCGACCGGGACCTCGCCGCCTTCACGGCGCGCCTCATCGCGCTCCGCAAGGCACAGCCGGCATTGCGCGAGGATCGCTGGCTCACCGGCACGCCGCGCAGCGCCGGCGAACCCGACGACGTGCGCTGGCTGCATCCTGACGGCCACGAGATGTCGTACGAGGACTGGTCGTCCGGACGCGTACGGACGCTCATCGCCGACCTCGCCGGCCCCGACGGATCGCGCCTGCTGCTCGCGCTGCACGGCGGCGCGCATGACGTCCCGATGCGACTCCCGGCGCCACGGCCCGGACGACAGTGGCATCAGCTGCTCGATACCGCGCGGACGCACGACGACCAGCCCGACGGCGTCGCCCCGCACGAGATGGCCCTCACCCTCCATGCCCGTTCCGTCGCGCTGCTCCTCGAGGAGCCGACGGCGGAGACGGCAGACACTCCCATGGCCTTCCCCCGCACCGCGGGCGTCCTGCTCCATCCGACGTCCATTCCTGGTCCCTGCGGCATCGGCGACCTCGGCCCCGATGCCCATCGCTTCGTCGACGTGATGGCCGCCAGCGGCATCAAGCTCTGGCAGGTCCTCCCCATCGGGCCCACCGGGTACGGCGATTCCCCGTACCAGTGCTTCTCCGCCTTCGCCGGCAACCCGATGCTCGTGCACGTCCCGGGGTGCGAGGGGGACTTCCCCGCGCACCAGGTGGACTGGGGGGCGGTGATCCCGCGCAAGCGCGCCGCGCTCCGCGCCGCGACCGACGCCTTCAAGCCGGACGACGCGTATCGCCTCTTCACGAGCGAGCAGGCGTGGTGGCTCGAGGACTACGCGCTCTTCATGGCGCTCAAGGAGGCGCACGGCGGCGTCCAGTGGACGCAGTGGGACCAGGGCGCCCGCCGGCGCGACCCGGCGGCGCTCGAGAGCTGGCGCACCCGGCTTGCCGTGGAGATCGAGCATCATCGCCGCGTGCAGCACCTCTTCTTCCAGCAGTGGGGCGCCCTGCGCGCGCGCTGTGCCGCGGCGGGCATCCGCATCATGGGCGACCTGCCCATCTACGTCGCGCACGACTCCGCCGACGTCTGGGCCGAGCCGAAGTACTTCAAGCTCGACGACCGCGGCCGGCCGCTCGCGCAGGCCGGCGTGCCGCCCGACTACTTCAGCGCCACCGGCCAGCTCTGGGGCAACCCCATCTACGACTGGGACGCGATGCGCGCCGACGGCTTCGCTTGGTGGATCCGGCGCATGCGCGCGATGTTCGCGCACTTCGACGTCGTGCGCATCGACCACTTCCGCGGCTTCGAGGCCTTCTGGGAGGTGCCGGGCCAGGACACCACCGCGGTGAACGGCCGCTGGGTGAAGGCGCCGGGCGACGAGCTGTTCACGGCGATCACGCGGGCGCTCGGTCCCCTGCCCATCGTCGCCGAGAACCTCGGATTGATCACGCCGGAGGTCGAGGCGCTGCGCGCGAAGTTCGGCTACCCGGGGATGAGCATCCTCCAGTTCGCCTTCGGGTCGGACGGGAGCGCGAACGACTTCCAGCCGCACACGTATCCGCGCAGCCGCGTGGTGTACACGGGCACGCACGACAACGACACGACCGTCGGCTGGTGGCACTCCACACCGGGCGGCGGCTCGACCCGCACGCAGGCCGACATCGACGCCGAGCAGGCGTTCGCGCGTCGGTACCTCGGCACTGACGGGTCGGAGATCCATTGGGTGCTCATCCGCGCCGTGCTCGCGTCGGTCGCGGACACCGCGCTCATCCCCATGCAGGACCTGCTCGGCCTCGGCTCCGAGGCACGCATGAACCTCCCCGGTCGACAGGGTGGCAACTGGGGATTCCGCTTCACGTGGGACCAGCTCACGCCGGACATCCCCCGCCGGCTGCGCGAGCTGGTGGACCTCTATCAACGCTAGCACGCGAGGCCACATGGCAGCGAACACCACGCCGACCAAGATCTCGACCATCTGGAACATGAGCTTCGGCTTCCTGGGCATCCAGTTCGGCTGGGGGCTCCAGATGGCGAACATGAGCGCGATCTACGAGTACCTCGGGGCCAAGCCGGACGAGATCCCGATGCTCTGGCTCGCGGCGCCGCTCACCGGGCTGCTCGTGCAGCCGATCATCGGGCACATCAGCGACAACACCTGGCACCCGCGGCTCGGGCGCCGGCGGCCGTTCTTCCTCATCGGCGCCGTGCTCAGCTCGCTCGCGCTCATCGCGATGCCCAACTCGAGCTCGCTCTGGATGGCCGCCGGCCTCCTCTGGATCCTCGACGCGAGCATCAACATCTCCATGGAACCGTTCCGCGCCTTCGTCGCCGACCTGCTGCCGCAGCAGGAGCGCACGCGCGGCTTCGCCATGCAGTCGTTCTTCATCGGCGCGGGCGCGGTGATCGCCTCGGCGCTGCCCTGGATGATGACCAACTGGTTCGGCGTCACGGGTGCGAGCGCTGGCGGCATCCCCGTGACGGTGAAGCTGTCGTTCTACGTCGGCGCGGCGGCGTTCTTCGGGGCGGTGCTCTACACCATCCTCACGACCCCCGAGAAGCCGCCGGTGGACATGGCCGCGTTCGCGGCGAAGAAGAAGGCCGGCGCCGGCATCGGCAACGTCGCGAAGGAGATCATCGACGCGATCACGCACATGCCGGAGACGATGCGGCAGCTCGCCCTCGTGCAGGTCTTCACCTGGCTCGGGCTCTTCTGCATGTGGCTCTACTTCGGCACCGCGGTCGCGACCGGGGTCTTCGGCGCCGCGGACGCGAGTGACCCGCGCTACCAGCAGGGGATCGAGTGGGCCGGCCTCTGCTTCGGCGCGTACTCGCTCGTCACGTTCTTCTTCGCACACTTCCTCCCGCCCATCGCCAAGCGCACCGGCCGGAAGGGCACCCACGCGCTCTGCCTCCTCGCCGGCGCGGCGGGCCTCATCTCGGTGCGCTTCATCCACGACCCGAACATGCTGATGCTCTCCATGCTCGGCGTCGGCATCGCGTGGGCGAGCACCCTGTCGATGCCCTACTCGATCCTCGCCGGCGCGATCCCCGAGGGCAAGACGGGCATCTACATGGGCATCTTCAACTTCTTCATCGTCATCCCCGAGATCGTCGCCGCGCTCGGCTTCGGCTGGGTGATGAGCAACCTGCTCGACAATGACCGCATGGCCGCGGTGACCGCCGGCGGCGTCTGCATGATCATCGCCGCGCTGCTCGTCACCCGCGTCACCGACAAGGGGGAGGCGGCGGCGTGACGACGCACCGGACGCTCCGCGCCGCGTTCGCGGCGCTCGCACTCGCCCTGTCATCGGCAGGGATCACGGGGCCGCTCGCCGCACAGGCGGGCGGCCCCGCGCCCGTCGTCGAGAAGGTCGACCCGCCCAGCTGGTGGGTCCCGAGCACCGTGAACCCGGTGCGCGTGATGATCCGCGGCAAGCACCTCGCCGGCGCCACGCTCGCCTGTGGGCGGCTCACCTGCACGAACCTGAAGGTCAACGCCGCCGGCACCTACGTCTTCGCCGACGTCCGCATCCCTGGCACCGCGTCACCGGGCAAGTATCCGCTCACGCTCCGCACCGCCGCCGGCACCGCCGACGCGAGCTTCGAGATCACCGCCCCGCTCCCGCGCCGCGGCCGCTTCCAGGGCTTCGGCAGCGACGACGTGTTCTATCTCGTGATGCCCGACCGGTTCGCGAACGGCGATCCGTCCAACGACGATCCCGCCCGCTCGGCGGGGATGCACGACCGCCGGCAGCCGAAGTACTACCATGGCGGCGACCTGCGCGGCATCCGTCAGCGGCTCCCCTATCTCAAGTCGCTCGGCATCACCGCGCTCTGGCTCAACCCGGTCTACGACAACATCGACCGCATCAGTCGCATCGAGACGCCCGCCGGGCAGGCCGACTACCACGGCTACGGCGCGGTGGACTTCTACGGCGTCGAGGAGCACGTCGGCGACCTCGCCGAGTATCGCGCGCTCGTGGACGACGCGCACGCGCTCGGCATCAAGGTGGTCGCCGACATGGTCGCCAATCACACGGGGCCGTACCACCCGTGGGCGCAGGACCCGCCGACGCCGACGTGGCTGCACGGGACGCCCGAGAACCATCCGAACAACACCTGGCAGACCTGGAGCATCGCCGACCCGTACGCCTCGCCCGAGGTGACGCGCGAGACCATGGACGGCTGGTTCGTCAACATCCTCCCCGACCTGAACCAGGACGACCCCGAGGTCGCGCGCTACATCACGCAGAACACGCTGTGGTGGGTGGCGATGACGGGGATGGACGGGATCCGGCAGGACACCTGGCCGTACGTCCCGCGCCGCTTCTGGAGGCCGTGGATGGCGGCGATCAAGCGTGAGTTCCCGGCACTGCGCGTCGTGGGCGAGGTGTACGACGGCGATCCGGCGATCCTCGCGTTCCACCAGGGCGGCGTGACGCAGTGGGACGGGATCGACGCCGGCGTCGACGCCCTCTTCGACTTCCCGCTCTTCTATCCCATCCGGGGCGCCTTCGCCGAGGGCCGCTCGGTGCGCGGCCTCGCCGAGACGCTGGCGAAGGACCGGCTCTACAAGGATCCGTCCTCGCTCGTGACCTTCCTCGGCCTCCACGACGTGAGCCGCTTCATGGGCGAGCGCGGGGCGACGATCGCCGGGCTCAAGCTCGCCTACACCTTCCTGCTCACCACGCGCGGCGCGCCGCTGCTCTACTACGGCGACGAGATCGCCCTCGAGGGCGGGAACGATCCGGAGAACCGCCGCGACTTCCCCGGCGGCTGGCGGGAGGACGCGCGCAACGGCTTCGAGGCCAGCGGGCGCACGGCGGAGCAGCAGGAGCTCTGGACGCATATCCAGCGCCTCCTCGCGTTGCGTCAGGAGCGGCGCGACCTGCGGGGTCCCGCCACGCAGAACCTCGTCGTCAGCGACCAGCTGTACGTCTATCGGCGCGGCAACACCGTCGTCGCGATCAACAACGACACCGCCGCGGTGCTCGCACGCATCCCCATCGGCATGCTCGGTGCCGACCTGCTCGGCGGCTGCGGCGCCCCCGCCGGGTCGGGGCTCGCGGTGGAGGTGCGCATCCCCGCGCGCACGGGCTGCCTCCTCCCGGTGACATCGGTCGCGGTGCCGGGCCCATCGTTGGGGGTCACGGGGCGACGCGTCGTGATCCCGACGTTCGAGTCGAAGCACGTGGAGGGGCGCCAGGTCGAGATCTGGCTCCCGCCCGGCTACGTCCGCGGTGACACGACGCGGTACCCGGTGCTCTACATGCACGACGGGCAGAACGTCTTCGACCCGGCGACGAGCTACGGCGGCGTCGATTGGGGCGTGGACGAGACGATGACGCGCCTCATCGCCGAGCGCCGGATCCGCCCGGCGATCGTCGTCGCGGCCTGGAACACGCCGAAGCGCGCGCAGGAGTTCATGGCGGAGAAGGCCATCCCGCCGGGCGCCGACAGCGTGTCAGCCGGAGCCGGCCGCTATCGCTTCGGTGGTCCTTTCCTGGCCGACGAATACCTGCGCTTCCTGGTGGAGGAGCTCAAGCCCTACATCGACCGCACCTACCGCACGCGCCCGGGCCGCGCCGACACCTACGTGATGGGCTCATCCATGGGCGGCATCATCTCGCTCTACGCGGCGGCCGAGTATCCGCAGGTGTTCGGGGGGGTCGGGGCGGTGAGCACGCACTTCCCCGTCGGCGACGGGAGCGTGATCGACTATCTCGCGCGCACGATGCCGGCGCCGGCGTCGCACCGGATCTGGATGGATCGCGGTACCGCGACGCTCGACGCGACGTATCCGGCGTTCCAGGCGCGGGCGGACTCGGTGTTCCGGGCGGCGGGGTATCGCGAAGGGCCGGGCTTCTCGACGAAGGTCTACGATGGCGCGGCCCACGACGAGCGGTCGTGGCGGGTGCGGTTGAATGAGATCCTGACGTTCCTGCTGGGGAGAGACGGATGAAGGCGGAAGGAAGAAGGTAGAAAGCACTTCTCCGACCGCGTCGGCGATCAGCCGATGCGGTCGGCGGCGCCTTCGGGCAGCGCTCGCCAGATGATGCGGCGCAGTCGGTACCGACGGTCCGACGCATCGGCAGGGATCGGCGAGGAGCGGCGGATGATCTCCACCTCGATCGCGTACGCGTACCCGGGTTCCGGGAGGAACCCTTCGATCCCGCCGTAGAAGAGCGTCCACTCGGCGTTCTGGTCAAGCCGGACCTGCAGGCAGGTCATGGGCCCGACGCCCATGCAAGGCACGGTCAGGTGCGACACGAACACGGTCTCGACGAGGCGCGGCATCACGCCGCGCTCCGGCGCGCAGCCCGCTAACAGCACGACAAGGACCATCCGGGCGATTCGCATGTTGGTCGCTCAGCCCCGCGCGTGTGTTCTACCTTCCGCCTTCCGCCTTCCGCTTTCTGTTCAGTACCCGCAGGCCGTCCTCGCCGTCACGACGACGACGCCGTCCGCGCCCTCCCGCGTCACCGGACCGCACCCGCCGATCACCGCCGGCCCCGTCGCGCCGAGTCCCGGCACCCGCAACGTGATCGGTGCGGACGCGTTGTTGATCACGACCAGCGTCCGTCCTCGCCGATAGACGAGCTGCTGCTCCTGCACGAGCAACTGCTCGGTGCGGACCGACGCGAGTTCCGGCCGCTCGCGCCGCAGGCGCGCGAGGGACTGGAGATGCACGAAGATGCGCTGCTCGTCCGCGGTGCGGCCGCTCGCCTCGAACGCGTTCCGCGCGTCGCCGCTCCACCCGCCGGGGAAGTCGCGCCGATTGTCCGGATCCTCCCCGCCGCCCAGCCCGAGCTCGTCGCCATAGTACAGCTGCGGGATCCCGCGCGTGGTGAAGAGGAAGGTGTAGGCCATCAGCAGGCCGTCGACCGTCGCGCCCGGACCGTCCATCAGGCGCGCCATGTCGTGATTGTCCGACACCGTCACGAGTCGCTCGGGATGGTCGTAGAGCCGGTCGCGCGCGAGCATCTGCGCGAGCTCGCGCACCGGACCGCCGCGCATGAACGCGCGCCGCATCACGCCCTGCACCGGGAAGTCGAACAGCTGGTCGACGCCCGTGCGGATCCCGTCGAAACCGGTCTTGCTCCCTTCGAAGAACGCGACGAGCGCCGGGTCCCACTGCAGCACCTCGCCCACGACGGTCATCTGCGGGTACTCGCGCTTGATCGCGGCCATCCAGGGCGTCCAGAAGCTGCGCGGGACGTACGGCCACGTGTCCTGCCGGATCGCGTCGAGGCCGGTCTTCCCGGCCCACCAGAGCGTCTGCTGGATGAGATACCGCTCGACCTCGGGATCGCGCTGGTCGAAGTCGGGGAGGATCCCGGCGAACCAGCCCCGCAGCGTGGAGTCCTGCACCGCCGCGGCCCCGTGCGGATCGGCGAGGGACTCGACGCGCCAGTTGTTGGGCAGGTGCTGCGCCGGCGTCCCCGCGAACCAGGTCGGCGTCGGCGGATCCTGCGCCCACACGTGCTCGGGCCCGGTATGGTTCGCGACGAGGTCCATCACGACCTTCATCCCCAGCGCGTGCGCCTCCTCCACAAGGCGACGATACGTCGCGAGGTCGCCGAAGTGCTCATCCACGGCATAGAGGTCGGTGGGGCCGTAGCCGTGATAGTCGGTGTAGCCGTTGGGGCCCCACGCGGGGCGCCCCCGATGCGCGATCGTGTCGACGTTGTCCTGGATCGGCGTGAGCCAGACGGCGGTCACGCCGAGCGACTTGAGGTACGGCAGGCGCTGCCGCACCCCTTCGAGGTCGCCGCCGTGGTAGAAGCGCATGTCGTCGCGGCGATGGAGCCCGCGCGAGCGGGCCGGATCGTCGTTCGCGGGATCGCCGTTCGCGAAGCGGTCGGGCATGATCAGGTAGAGCACGTCGCTCGGCCCGATCCCCTGGAAGCGCCCGGTGCGCGCGAGTGGCGCGTGCACCGCGAACTCGAATGGCACGCTCCCCGCCCCCGTGCGGACGGTGACCGGATACGCCCCCGGCGTCGTGGCCGGCGGCACGGTGACGTCGACGAAGAGGTTGGTGCCCGTCGCGCTCACGCGCACGTTCGCGCAGCGGAGCGCGCCGCAGGTCACGCGCGCGCCCTCGAACCCGCGGCCGCGCACGAGCAGGCGCACCGGATTGATGGAGTGCCCCACCCACCAGTCGGGCGGCTCGACCTTGGTCACCACCGGTTGCGCACCCGCCGGACCGGCCGCGCCAGCGATCAGGACTGCAGCGAAGAGCCGTCGCACGGTGTACGAACGCAGTTGGCGCATGCTTCGGGTCCCCGCCTCAGGGCGCATCGGGCAGCCGCGTGACCCGCACGCGATGCACGTCCGCCGCGTTGATCGTGCCGTTCATGTTCTCGTCCCGCGGGTCCCACCGCAGCGAGAGCGTCTGCACGCCCCGCGTCAGCGTGAGCACCACCGGATTGCTCCAGCCGCGCTCGCTCCAGCTCCCCGCCCCGCGCTGCGGCATCACCACCGCGCCCGTCGCGAGGCCGTTGAGGAACAGCGTGCGCACCGCGGCCTTGTCCTCGGTGTTCACCGGCCCGTTCCCGTTGGAGTACCAGACGTCCACGGCGTACCGCCCAGGCTCCGTCACGGTCGTGCGGACGGTGATCGGTGCGCCGGCACGCTCGGTGCGCACCGACGCGCCCGTCGGGGTCGGGGCGAGCAGGCGCTCACCCGCCGGCGCGATCACGCGCACCGGTTCGCTCAGGAACGATCCCGTGCCCGCGGAATCGACGGCCTCCACCTGCCACTCGGCCAGCTGCATCGTCCGCGGAATGGGGCGACGCCGCGTACCCAGCGTATCCACCGGCTCCCCGTTCACGTGCACCACATATCGCGCTGCGCCCGGCACCGTGTCCCATTCGAGGACGGCGGCGGTCGCCGTCCCGCCGAGCCGCGCGCGCGGCGTCGCCGGCGCGAACCGCACCCCGCTCGACTGGCGCGCGACAGCCTCGGTGCGACAGGCGCGCACCTCGATCACCACCGCGTGCGCGCCGATGAGCGATGCCGGGATCGCGACCTCCTGACCCGCGTCGAGCGGGAGCGGTGCGCCGTCGAGCGTGGCACGGTAGCCGCCGCACGCCGCGCTCGCGCGCACCCGGATCTCGAGCGTCGCGCCGCGATACCGAACACCGCGAAGCACGCGCTCGGTCCGCGCCGCGCCGTCCGCCGGAAGAAGCGAGTGCGGCACCGCGGGTGCCAGCACCAGTCGGTCCCGCTCGAACCGCATCCCGAAGAGCACGCGATACTGCAGCGCGAGAGTCCCCGCCACGCTCCACAGCTGGCGGTCGCTGTTCAGCGCCGTCCCTTCGAAGTGGCCCGTCTCCGCGACGAGGTTCTCCTTGTTGGTCAGGAAGAGCGCTGGCGCGCGCACGAGCGTGCGATACCCGAAGTCCACCGCCGCGTCGCTGCCCACGCGCGCGGCCGCCCACGTGGAGTACGCCGCGACGAACGGCCAGATGGTCGCATTGTGGTAGAACGGCTCGCCCGAGATGAACGGCCAGAAGGTCGGCGTGCCGAAGTCCACGCTCGGCGCGAAGAGCAGCGCGGCGCCGGCCGAGTCCGCCGCAGCGCCCTCGGTGAGCACCAGCAGCGCCTCCCCGAGCGCCTCGTAGCGCGGCGAGCGCGCGAGCGCCGTGCGCCCGTACAGGAACTGCGCATGCCGCTGCAGCTCCGGCATCCAGAACTCGCGCGCGATGCCATCGCGGATCCCGGCCGCCGTCCGCTCCCACTGCGCGATCTCCGCGGCCGGCCGGCCCAACGCGCGCCCCATGTCGGCCAGCACGCGATACGCGCCGTGATGCACCGCGTTCGTCCCGAGCGCGAACCCCTGGTAGATGTCCGCCGGCTGCATCCACCGCGGATAGCTCTGCTCGCGCCAGTCCTCGAAGCTCGACTCGCCGCGCACCAGTCCCGTCGCCCGGTCAAGCGCCACGTGCGCGTCGGCGGCGGCCGACCGCTTGATGATGTCGTACGACGACCGCAGCCAGGCGGTATCACCGGTGACCGCGTAGACCTCCCACGCCGCGAGCGCCCAGGTCATCCGGTCCGTCGAGACGGGCCACGACCCGCCCGTCCCCGTGTCCTGGATGATGCGCCCCTGCGCATCGACCTTCTTCATGAGCGAGACCTTCACCGCGTCGGGCACCACGATCGCGAGCGAGAGCAGGGCGCTGAGCGAGACGTCGCGCGTCCAGACGCCCGGCCACTTGGCCCCGGCGGCGAGCGCCCCGTCCTCGCGCACGAGCTGCGTCAGCTCCTCGAGCGACATCCGGTACGTCGCGTCGACGAGCGGCTCGGGCGAGACGAGCTCGGGGAACCGCGAGAGGTCGGCGGTGCGCGTCCAGATCGCGCGCCCCTGCGCGTCGAGCGGCCGCAGGTACTCCGTGCGGAACGGGAGCGTGGCCTCGAAGATCCCGTCCCCGTCGGGGTCGGTGAGATCCTGCGGCGCACCTGCGGGCACGGCGTTGATGTCCCACACCAGCGGCCCGGTGTCCCCGATCGCCGTCACGCGCGAGAGCGCGCGGATGGTGTCGCCGAGCGGCGGCTTGTACCACCCGCGCGTGCGGATCGCATCGCGCACGGTCCGGAGGTCGAGCCGGATGGTGACCGCTGCCTCGCCATCCTCTCCCTCGCCCGCGTCCTCGGGACGCGGGAGCAGCGGCTTCGGCTCCACCGCGAACGCGTACAGCGGCGTCGCGACGCGACCGGTGCGCGGCCGCAGGTTGATCGTGTGCTCGATCCCCGGCGGGAACTCGTTGTCGCGGCCGTTCAACGCGAACTTGAAGTGCACCTCGCGCGCCGCGCGCGGATACGTGGAGACGATCGTGTCGCGGCCGAGCGCGCGGGCCACGAAGCCCCCTTGCCGCACCTCGTCCGGGCCGACGCGGAACGGCGACGACGGATCGAGCGCGGAGCCGGCCGGACGGAGCCGGATCGCCTGCCCGCCGCCGCGCGCCATCCGGATGCGCAGCGTGTCGCGGGCGGTCAGGGTCCGCTGCGTGATGCTGATCGCCGTCGGGTTCGCGTCCCACGAGGCATCGGCCGCATCGGCGTACACGTCCGCGGCGAACGAACGCCCCGCCGGCAGGAAGTCGAGCGGCACCGCGATCTCGCGCGACTCCTCGTCGGTGATCGCGCCCACGAACCACTCGTCGCGCCCCTTCGCCCGCCGCGCCACCACCACGTCATCCCCGATCCGCCCGTGCAGGACGCGCGTCGTGTCCCAGTCCACCGCCACGTCGCGGATGAACTGGAAGGCCGCCTGCCCGGCGTAGTTCTCGGGCAGGTCCGCCGCCATCTGCACGGGGCTCGGGATCACCACGTAGAGCGCCAGCTGCCGCGCGAGGGTCGAGCGCGGCCGCGACTCCTGCGGCGTCCGCGGCACGTTCGTCCCGCTCCGCGACACCGTGAGGTTGAACACCCCCGGCGTGAAGTCCATCGGGCCGGCGAGGAACCGCGTGAAGAAGAGGATCGTCTCGTGCTCCGGCGGATTCCCGCCCTCCCCGCCCCACGCGTTGAACTCCATCCCCCGCGCCCCCTCGCGCGAGAGCATGTTGGGCCAGGTGCGCCGCTCGCCGGTGTCCTTGATCGGCTCGTGCATCACCACGCTGATCCCGTGCCGCGCCGCGGTCTCGATCACCCGCCGGTGGTGCCGCACCATGTACTGCGACTGGTGGGCATGCCCGCCCGGGTTCACCGTGTCGCCCACGTACCCCGTCTTGATCACCCGCACGCCCAGCCGCTCGTAGAGCGCGAACGCCGAGTCGAGCTGGCGCTCGTAGTTCTCGACGAAGCCCCCCGTCTCGTTGTGCACGATGAGCGCGACGCCCTTCTCGCGCGCGTAGGCGGCGAGCCCCGGCAGGTCGTAGTCCGGGTAGGGCCGGGTGAACGAGAAGCCGTCCCCCTGCTTCATCCAGTCCACGTCCCAGCCCACGTTCCATCCTTCCACCAGCGTGCCACCGAGGCCGTTGGCCGCCGCGAAGTCGATGTACTGCCGCGTGTTCGCCGTCGTCGCGCCGTGGATCGGGCCCTGCCCCCACGTCATCGTGTTGACGTGCATCCCCCACCAGATCCCGTCGTACTTCATCGGCGTGATCCAGCGCGTGTCCGCGATCCGGCTCGGCGGGTTCAGTCGCAGCGAGAGCGTGCTCGGCGCGAGGTCCTCCGGCCGGTCGGCCAGTTGCACCGTGCGCCAGGGCGTCTGGAACGGCGTGCGGCCCTTCACCGCCGCGCCGTCCTTCCACTTGGCCAGGGACGCCGTGAGCGTGCGCGACTCGCTGCGCCCCTGCAGGTACATCCCCGCGTAGTCCACGAGGTCCGCCTCGTGGATCACCGCGTGCAGTCCCGACGAGGCGACCAGCGTGAGCGGCGTGTGCACCAGCCGGAGCTTGCTCACCGGCCCCGAGCTGAAGAGCATCTCCGCGCGGTCCGGCGACGACACGTCCGCCGGGATCCACCACGCCTTCATGTCCTCGGCCATCGCGAACTCGGTCCGCTCCTCCATGATCTCGAACTGCCGGAGGTTCGCCTGCGCGGGAAGCTCGTAGCGGAAGCCGATCCCGTCGTCGAACACGCGCACCACGAGCCAGAGCTCGCGCCGGAGCCCCGCGAGCTCCACCGCGTGCACGCGCACTTCGCGGAAGCGGTCCCGCACCTCGCGCACCTCGCCCCACGGGAGCGTGAAGGTGTCGTCGAACTCACGCTGGGCCGTCTCGGTGATCCGCATCCCCTCGCCGAGGGGCGGCCCGTCGCGGAAGGTGAAGCCGAGCGCGGAGGGCGTCACGACCGGACGACCATCGCGCGTGGCCTGCCAGGTCAGCTTCCCCTCGCGGTCGGCGATGGTGACCACCGTGCGACCGTCGGGCGAGCGGACCATCGTGCCGGCGGGCTGCTGCCGCGCGGCCACGAGGAACAGGAGCGCGGCACCGAGCGCGGCGCTGATCGCGGCGGTCCGGCGGGCAGAGGTCGGGAGTCGCATGGTCAGAGCTTGTCGGCCGTGAGGAGCACCACCGCGGTGAAGGCGGGGATGGAGAGGCTCGCGACGCCACCGGCATCGATGGTGACGGTCGTGCCGGCGCACGCGCCACCCACCTTCCCGCCCGTGAGGAGGTCGCAATACGTCCCGGCGGCGAGCGAGGTCGTGACCGTGCCGGTCGTGACGGAGGCGCCGTTGTTGATCGCGACGAACCCGGTGGTGCCGCGCGAGAAGGCGATGAAGTTCGCGTTCAGGGTGGCGTTCGCCTGCCGCGCCTGCCCCGCCGTCGCCGCGCGGAAGCGGATCATCGCGCCGAGGAGCGGGTCGCGGTGCTCGCAGACCCACTGCCCGTCCGGCGTGTTCGGGATGTCCGCCGAGCAGCTCTGGCCGGCGGCGGTGCCGTTGCCGGCGGGCGGGCCGGCGTCGCGGCTCGCGCCGGACGCCTGGTCGAACGCGTACGACGACATCACCATCGGATACCCGTACGGCTCGGCGAGCATGAAGACGTAGGCGAGGCGCTGCCGCTGCCACGAGTCCCAGGTGACACCGCCGCTGCGCTGCGTGTCGTGGTTCTCGAGGAAGACGAGCGCCTTGTTGCTCGGCATGAGCGACCAGTTGACCTCGCTGAAGGTCATGAGGTCCGCCACCTGCTGGCCGCCACTGTTCATGAACTTGTCGCGGATGCCGCGATACTTGAACTCGGAGAGATCGGAGCCGCTCCCGCCGTGGAAGCCGAGGCCGTAGTAGTCGGTCGCCTTCACCCCGGCGTCACCCATGTCGATGACCTCGAGGAAGAAGTACGGCACCGGATCGCCGCTGGCGATGACGGCCCGATTGAGCTTGGTGACGATGCTGTCGAGCTGGACCGGCTGGATGTGCTTCGCCGCGTCGATGCGGAAGCCGCGCACGCCGATGTCCACGAGGTCGGCGAGGTACGCCACGATCGCGTTCTGCACCTTCGCGCTCCCGGTGGAGAGGTCGGAGAGCCCCACGAGTTCGCAATCCTGCACCTGCGCCGCGTTGGTCCAGTCGGAGATGCCGCACGGCAGGTGGAAGTCGCCGGCGTCGTAGAGCCCGGGATAGTTGTACTTGGTGTAGACGGTCCCGTTGGTGCCGGTGCCGTTGCCGGCGGTCATGTGGTTGATCACCGCATCGACGTAGATGTCGACGCCCGCGGTGCGACAGCGCGCGACCATGTCGATGAACTGCGCGCGCGTCCCCGACCGGTTCTGCGCGAGGGAGTAGCTCACCGGCTGGTAGCGCGTCCACCAGGCACCGCCGCCGATGTGCTCCTGCGGCGGCGAGACGAGCGCGGCCCGATAGCCCATGGGGCCGAGGTGCAGCTCGCATTCGCGCGCGATGTCGGCCCAGGCCCACTCGAAGAGCTGGACCGAGACGTCACCGGCCGCGGCGTGCCCCGTGGCGGTGTAGGTCTGCGGGAGGGTCGGTCGGGTGACGGGGCCTGGATTGACCGGGCCGGGGCCTGTGCCGCCGTCGGAGCCGCCGCCGCAGGCGGCGAGGGACAGGGCGACCAGCAGGAACGGGATGCGCACGGGACCTCGGATGCGACTGGGGGGAAAACGCGACGCCCGGCCCGAGATGGTCCTCGGGCCGGGCGTGCGCGTCCTACATGGATCAGTACCCGGTGTTCTGGGTCAGCTTCTTGTTGGCGATGAGCTCGCTCGCCGGGAGCGGATAGAGGTCACGGAACGCCTGCGTGCCGGCGCCCGCGGCCGCGCCGCCCTTGAACGTCCAGACGGTGCCCGCGCCGGTGAAGACGCCGAAGCGGATCATGTCCTGACGGCGATGGCCTTCCATGTACAGCTCGCGGGCGCGCTCGTCGAGGACGAAGGCGAGCGTGAGCTCGGGGGCCGTGATGTTGCCGGTCGCGTTGCCGTACGCACGCTGACGCAGGTCGTTCACGTAGGTGAGCGCCTGGCCGGCCGTGCCGCCGCCGCCACGCAGCTGGAGCTCGGCGTACATGAGGTACACGTCACCCAGACGCCACATCGGCACGTCCGTGTCGACGAACTCCTGGTCCTGCCCGTTGACGCCGCCGGTGGTGCGGTTGGAGTACTTCGGCGCCGCGGTGCCCTGCTCGAAGTTGAACATGTCGGTGATGTTCGCCTGGTTCATGTTCGCCCAGAACTCGGCACGACCGTCGGCCGCACCGGCACCGATCGCCGGGAACTTCGCGCGCGTCTCGGGACGCATGCGGAGGCCCCACCAGCCGCCGTTCAGGCCGAAGTTCGCGTTGTTGAGCGGGCCACCGACGTTCGCGTGGGCGAGGAAGGTGGTGCCGCCGTAGTTGCGCATCCGCGCCCCGTCCTGCGGGATCGCGAAGATGAGCTCCGGCGAGAGGTGATTGTCCGGCGCGAACATGCGGCGGTAGTTCGGGTCGAGCGAGTAGGCGTTCGACGCGATGATCGCCTGCACCTCGGTCATCGCCTCGGTGTAGCGGGTGGCGCCCGTGTACACGCCGGCGTTCATGTAGGTCTTGGCGAGCAACATCGACACCGAGCCCTGGTCGACGCGGCCGTACTCGGCCGCACCGATCGCGGGGAGTTGGTTGCGGATCGCCGTGAGCTCATCCACCACGAACTGGTAGATCTCGGCGCGCGTCGCCTGGGCGGGCGGCTCGGAGACCGTCGTGTTCTCGTCGACGAGCGGCACCGCGCCGAAGAGGTCCATCGCATGGTAGTAGCTGAGCGCGCGCAGGAAGCGCGCCTCGGCCCGGTACCCGGCGATGTCGGTGCGGAGCTGGCCGGCCACGCCGCGCTGGTCGAGCTTCGCGTTCGACGTCTCGCGGAGCAGCACGTTCGCCATCGCCACCTGGAAGTAGATCCGGTAGTACATGGCGTTGAGGAAGCCGTTGGACGACGACCACCCCTGCGTGTTGAGCTCGCTCAGCGCTTGGTCGCCCCAGGCGATGATCGCGTCGTCGGTCGGCAGCGTCTGCATCTGCCAGTAGAGACGCCAGTACTGCGAGAAGCCTTCGTCGATGCCGGAGATGTCCGGCGAGCCGCAGCAGCCCTGCTGGCCGGTGACGGCGAGGCCGGCATAGACCTTCGCCAGCAGCGACCGGTACGCCGAGGGCTCGGAGAACACCGTCTCCGAGTTGATCGTCGACTTCGGCGCCACCGTCGGGTCGGTGCAGGCCGTGCTCACGAGGAGCGCGGCGCTGGCGACCAGGATCGTACGGAAAGTCCTGTTCATTGGTGGTGGGGGGTTAGAAGGCGAAGTTCGCGCCAAGGGTGAACGTGCGGGAGAGCGGGAACAGGTTGTTGTCGATGCCGTTCAGGCCGGCGAGCGGGTCGACGCCCGAGTACTTGCTGGTGGTGAACACGTTCTGGATGGTCCCGAAGACACGAACCGAGCGCGCGCCGTAGAGGTTCCGGAAGGTGTAGGCCGCCGAGACGTTGTCGAGGCGGAGGAACGAGGCGTCCTCGACGTAGTAGTCCGACTGGTACTGCGGGTTGATGAACCCGGTCTCGAGGACCGACGCGTGCCGGTTGGTCGGCGCGGCGCCGTTCAGGCCCGAGTAGTGGCCGAGGGTCGAGGCCATGTTGTTGTAGACGTGGTTGCCCAGGTACATGCGGGCCGTCGCCGAGAACTCCCAGCTCTTCCAGCTGGCCTGCGACGTGTGGCCGATGATCAGGCGGGGCGCCGGGCTCTTGAACGGCCGCAGGTCCTCCTGATTGATGATGTCGTCGCCGTTCTGGTCGACGTACATCGCGGTGTCCGGGTTGGCATCGGTCACCGGCTTGCCGTTGGGCTGCTTGCGGTGCTGGTACACGTAGAACGCGTTCAGCGGCGAGCCCGGCTGCAGCACCTGGATCGTGCGACCCACGCCGCCGGCGATGCCGCCGGTGAGGATCTGGTCCGTGTCATCGGCCGAGATCGAGGTGATCTCGTTCTTGTTCGTCGAGATCGCGAAGCCGGCCTCGTAGCGCCAGCCGCCGCTCGAGCGGTTGTCGACGACCACGGCCGAGAGCCCGAGTTCGAGGCCCTTGTTGTTCATCGAGCCGATGTTCGTCGTCACGAAGTTGCCGACCGTCGTGCCGGCCGCGACCGGCACCGAGAAGATCAGGTCCTTCGTGTCCTTGTTGTAGTAGTCGAGCGTGCCCGTGACGCGGTCGTTCCAGAAGCCGAAGTCCACGCCGAGGTTCGTCGAGGTCGTCTGCTCCCACTTGATGTTCGGGTCCACCGCGCTCGGACGGAGCGTCGAGACGAAGGTGTTGCCGAACTGGTAGGTCGCCTGCGCGCCGCCCGGGGTGTACGTCGGGACGTAGAGGTAGTTGCCGAACGACTGGTTGCCGTTCACGCCCCACGAGAAGCGGAGCTTGAGGTCGGACATGAACGCCGCCTCGGGGAACCACTCCTCGTCCAGGATGCGCCAGGCCGCCGCGAACGACGGGAAGACGCCCCACTGGTTGTCCGCACCGAACCGCGACGAGCCGTCGCGACGGATCGACGCGGTGAGGAGGTACTTCTCCTTGATCGTGTAGTTCGCGCGGGCGAAGAACGAGATCAGCTTCGCCTCGTCCACCGAGAGGTTGTTCTGCGTGCGGCCCGCCGTCGGGATGCCGTTGGCGCCGAGCAGGTTCGTCGTGAGCGACTCGGCCCAGAACGAGGCGTAGTCACCCTTCTGCTGCTCGTAGGTGTAGCCCGCCGTCGCGTCGATGCGGCTGTCGAGGAGCGACAGCTTGGTGTTGTAGTTGCCGAAGAGCTCGAACACCGTGTTGACCTGCCGGGGCAGGTTGCGGTCGATGCGACCACCGCGGCCGCTCTCGAGGTCCTGCTGCGAGGTGCTCGGCGAGAAGAACGTCCGGCTCGAGGTCGCGTAGTCGTAGCCCGTGCGCATCGTGGCCGAGAGGCCGTCGATCAGGTCGGTGAAGAACCACTTGGCCTCGACGTTGCCGACGCTGCGGAAGGTCGAGCCGTCATCCGACTGCTGCGCGAGGTCCGCGAGCGGGTTGTTCGCGCCGAGCGGGTTCGCCCACTGGAAGTAGACGCCGTTGTTGACGGGCAGCTGCGTCGGGTCCATCGCGATCGCACCGCCGAGCACGCCGCCCGGGGTGTAGAGGTCGTCGTTGCGCGTGCCCTTGAAGTTCGCGCGCAGCTCGAGCCGGTCACGCAGCAGCAGGTCGGAGTACGTCGCCGACGCCGAGACGCGGCGCGAGTTCGTGCCGGCCAGCACGCCGTCCTGGTTGAGCAGGCCGAGCGAGAGGCGGTAGCGCATGTCGTCGCGGACACCGGACACCGCGAAGTTGTGCTCCGCGCCGCCCGCCGAGCGCAGCACGCGGTCGAGCCAGTTGGTGTTGCTCGTGCCGAGGAGGCCGACGTTCGCCGGCGCGTTCGCCGTCACCGCCGTGCGGAACTGCGCCGCGTTCAGCAGGTCCGGCTGCGCGATCACCTGCGACGAGGAATAGCTGGACGAATACGAAAAAGCCGGTTCCGAGGAGGAACCGGACCGGGTCGTGACCAGGACCACGCCGTTGGCGCCGCGCGACCCGTAGATCGCCGTGGCCGACGCGTCCTTGAGGACGGTCACTTCCTTGATGTCGGCCGGATTCAGGAAGTTGAGCGGGTTGCGGCCGGAGGAGAGGCCGCCGCCGACGTTGAGCGGCACGCCGTCGACGACGAAGAGCGGCTCGTTGGAGGCATTCACCGACGTGCCGCCGCGGATGCGGATGGAGATGCCGCCGCCCGGCTCGTTGTTGTCGATGACCTGCACGCCCGGGACCTTCGCCTGGATGAGCTGTTCCGCGCTCACCACGCGGCCCGGGTTGAAGTCGCGCGACGTCACGGCCTTCACCGAGCCCGTGTTGTCGCGCACGTCTTGCGTGCCGTAGCCGACGACCGTCACGCCGGTCACCTGGATCGCCGTCGCGCGGAGCGTGAAGTCGACCGTCTTCGACTCGCCCGCCGCGACCGTCACCGTCGCCGAGTCGGCCGCGAACCCGATGCGCTTGGCGCGCACCTTGTACGTGCCGGGCTCCACCTGGATCGTGTAGCGGCCATCTTCGCGGGTCGGCGAGACACGACGGAAGCTCGTGCTCGAGACCTCCACATCGGCCCCGACGATCGCGAGATTGCCGTCAGCGGACCGGACGATGCCCGTGATCCGGGCTGACTGTGCGAGCGCCGGCTCGCTCACACAGAGGGCTGCGACCAGCGTAAGTACGCCGAACCGCCACATGGAACTACTCCTGGGTAATTGAAGGGGGGTTTCTTCGCACTCCCTCACGCCGCGCCCAACGAACTGCGACCGCGCAGTCGTTATAGTTGAGGCGGAACGAGGGGGAGAGAGCGTCCTGAGTATCGGGCCGCCTATCCTAGCGTGTCAAGAAGGTAACGTCGAATTTCTCGTTGGACAAAGTCCGGTATTCCGGTACAAACGATGCCGTATTCCCTTACGGAACCATGGTTCCCATCGCCCTGAGCCCACGCCCATGAAGCCTGCCGTCGCCCTGCTCGGACTGCTCCTCCCCGCCCTCGCGGCCGCCCAGCCCGGCATGGGCCAGGGGGGGACCCGCATCGAGCCCGGACAGGAATGCCCGGCGAACATGACGGAGATCCGCCCCCGCCTCTGCCAGGCGCCCACCCTCCCGACCCCGTCGATCCTCGACTATCGGCCGCGGAACACCCTCGTGGCGGCGGAACACCTCGTCCCCCGCGCGAAATACCCCGCCATCGACTACCACGGTCACCCGACCGGCCAGCAGCTCGGTTCGACCGAGGGCTTGAACGGCCTCGCCGACGACCTCGACCGGATCGGCGTCCGGGTGATCGTCGCAGCGAACAATGTCCGGGGGGAGGGGCTCACCCGGCAGGCGGGGCTGGCGGCCGCCACCCCCCGCATGCGCGACCGCATCCGGTTCCTCACCGGCATCGACTTCACCGGGGCGGGCTCCCCCGGCTGGGCCGAGCGGGCCATCGCCGCCCTCGAGGCGGACGCCAAGGCCGGCGCCGTCGGCATCGGCGAGATCGGCAAGGGATTCGGGCTCTCCAACAAGAAGGCCGACGGCACCCGCCTCGCCATCGACGACCCCATCCTCGATCCCGTCTGGGCCGCCGCCGCCCGCCTCAAGCTGCCCGTCTTCATCCACACGGCCGACCCGGCCGAGTTCTGGCAGCCGATCGACAACAAGAACGAGCGCTGGCTCGAACTCGCCCTCTTCCCCGGGCGGCGCTACGACCCGGCGGTCAATCCGACCTTCGAGGCGCTCAATCAGGAGCGCGACCGGATGGTCAAGCGCAACCCGCGCACGACCTTCGTGCTGGCGCACATGAGCTGGTACGCGAACGACCTGCCGCGCCTCTCTCGCATGATGGACGAGATGCCGAACACCCTCGTCGAGGTCGGCGCCGTGCTTTACGACATCGGCCGCCAGCCGCGCGCGATGCACGACTTCTTCGTGAAGTACCAGGACCGCATCCTCTTCGGGAAGGACTCCTTCCAGCCCGAGGAGTACCCGTACTACTGGCGCGTCTTCGAGACCCGCGACGACTACTTCGAGTACTACCGCGACTATCACGCGAGCTGGAAGCTCTACGGGATCGACCTGCCGGACGAAGTCCTCAAGAAGGTGTACTATCGTAACGCGCTCCGGATCACCCCGGGGATCCCGCAGGACGGGTGGCCGCGGTAGCCCCACGCCCGCACGCGCACGAACGAACACGGGGGGACACGCCGATGGCGCGTCCCCCCGTGTCGTTGGCCGGACCCCCTTCAAGGAACCGGTTGCCTTGCTGCTTGAGTATCGGTACCCGGCGGGCCGGACTTGAGTTCCCCGCGATCCGCCGCCCTACCGCGCCAGCACCGCGTTCACGAACCCCCGCTCCTCGGTCACCTCGCGCACCACGTACGGCGCGAGCCACTCCGGCACCGTCACCTCGGTCTCCGTGCTCGGCAACTCCACCTCGGCGAGCACGAGCGCGCGGTCGGTGAAGACGTCGATCGCCCACACCCGGTCGCCGTCGGGGATGAGGTGCCGCCGCTTGAGCACGCGGCGGCCGGCGGTGAGGGGCCAGAGCGCGGCGAAGAGCGACCGCGTGCACTGCTCCTCCACCTCGATCCGCGCGAGCCCCTTCCCGCCCTTCACCGTGCGGTAGTGCTTCACCGCGCGGCCCTCGCGCGCGCGGCGCACCCGCTCGATGAGCTTCTTCCCCGGGAGATAGCCCTGCTCGAGTCGCTGGAGCCGTCCCGGCGGGAGCGTATCCGGGACGCCGGTCAACAGGTACTTCCGCTCCACCTCCATCCCTTGCGTCCCGCGCGCCGCCAGCCAGTCAGCCACTTCGTTCAGCGCGGCGAACAAAGCCGTCGTGCCGCCGGACAGCCATTCCTCGGCGAGCGCGGTGTACCGGTCGGCGCTGCGCTGCTCGATGCGCGCCATGATCGCGCGCAGGCCCTGGCGGATGATGACCCGCGGTGCCCGCGGGGCGGCCGCGTGGACGAGACCGAGCCAGACGGAGTCGTCGTGGTGGTCGCCCAGGAGATCCTGCAGGACCTTGAGGCGGATGAGGCAGGCCTGCGCGCCGGGCACCGCGGCCGCGACCTGCTCCAGCGCGTAGCGCAGGCGCTTCCCGGCGATGCGCGCCCGATGGATCGCCTCGTGGTCCTCCGCTCCGTTGACCGCGGCGAGCCGCCGCTGCAGCCGGGACGCCGACGACCGCACGAGCGACGACATCGCCGCGGCGAAGGTCTCGCGCTCGGCGCCGCGCACGACGTCGTGCGGCACGTTGTAGCGCGCGAGATGCTCGTCCAGCAGGACCATCGCCGCCTCGAGGTCGCGGTCGAGCTCCGCGAGCAGGTCGCGTTCGGCCTCGCGCTTGAGCCGACCGATCCGAGCGAGCATCCAGTCGGCCGCTCCCCGGTGCTGCGTCGCGAGCGTCGCACGCGCGCCGGTGAGCCACTCGGCGAAGACCTCGTCGTCGCGGCTCGCGTTGGTCGCGTGCGCGAGCCGGCGGAGCAGCTTGTGGCCCCGCCTGGGCGCCAGCGCGCCGGGGAGCACCGCGTCGCAGAGCAGCCAGCTCCGCAGGCGCCGCACCGCCACGCGGAAGTCGTGCAGGGCTTCGACGTCCGCCGGATCGTCGAGACGCGGGCGCGCGGCGCGGACGCGACCCTGCAGGTCGATCGCGATCAGGCGCGCCGCGCGCTGCGCATCCTCGTCGAGCAGGAGGTCGAGGGCGGGCAGGACGGGGGCGGTCACGCGCCCAATCTATCGAGAGTACTGCATCACGCAGAACCCGACGCCCTGCGGCGAGATGATGCCGCAGAACCGGCCCACGCCCGGCGCCTCGCTGATGGGCATCGCGAGCGTCCCGCCGAGCGCCTCGGCCTGCTGCGCCGCCCGCTCCACGTCGTCGACCGTGAAGTAGGTGCACCAGAAGGGCTTGAGGTCGCCCATCTCCGACGTGCGCGCCATCATGCCGGCGACGAAGGCGTCGCCCTGCTTGAACGTCACGTAGTCGAAGCCGGGCATCTTCATGATCTCGAAGGTCCAGCCGAAGAGGTCGCAATAGAACCTCGTGTCGCGCACGAGGTCGTCGCTGACCTGCTCGAACCAGCTCATCGCGCCGTGGACCGCCCCATCCACGTCACCCGGGGGCGCGGAGCGGAGCTCCCAGAGATCGATGTTGGCGCCGCTCGGGTCGTGCCCGACGACCATGCGGCCGTTGGTGCCGACTTCCATCGGGGGGAGCGCCGTGCCGCCCAGCGCGTTCATGCGCGCGGCCATCGCGTCGGCGTCGGTCACGCGGACCATCACGCCGATGACGGGCTGCTGCCCGGCCGGGTTGCCGGGACTCCGGAGATCGAAGAGGCCGCCCTGCCGATGGCCATCGACCTCGATCAGGTAGCCCATGCCGGGCATCTCGGGGAATCGCCAGCCGAGGAGCGCCGAGAAGAAGGCGCGCGTGCCGTCGAGGTCGGGGGAGATGATGTTGATCCAGCAGAACTCGCCGGGCTCGCGGGGGCGTGGGGGCATGGGGCGTTCGCGGGTGGATTGGGGGCGCTGGCGCCGCGGGGCGCGCCCATTCAGTATGCAACCATGCATCCCGACCCGCATCTCGCGCTGCGCGAGCGCGTCATCCGCGGCGTGCTCGAGGGCCCCGGGCACGCCGAGCCCGCCCTGCGCGCGGCGGCCTTCGCGCGCGGCGCGCTCCCCGACGACCTCGCCACGCTGGTCGATCGGATCCACGCGCATGCCTATCGCGTCACCGAGGCCGACGTGGGGCGCGGCCAGTCCACCCGCGGCGACGACGCGATGTTCGAGGTGATCGTGAGCGCGGCGCTCGGCGCCGCGAGCGCGCGCCTCGCCGCCGGACAGCGGGCGCTGGAGGAGGCATGAGACTCCAGCGTGTCCACCGGGGGCATGGCCTCAAGGACAAGCTCCTGCTCGCCATGATGCGCGTGCTCGCCGGGCACGCGCCCGGCGTGGTCCGCACCCTGCTCTATCGCAAGGAGTACTTCGGCCGGCCGTTCAGCGCGCTCACGCAGCAGGTGATGCGCGGCCCGAGCGAGTGGAGCGTGGGGGAACGCGAGATCTTCGCGGCCTTCGTCTCCAGGATGAACCAATGCGTCTTCTGAACCAACGCCCACTCCGCGGTCGCGGAGACGGCGCTGGGCAAGGGGACGATGGGCCCGATCCTCGCGGACTACCGGACAGCCCCGATCGGCGAGCCGCTCCGGGCGACGCTGGGGCTCCTCGCGAAGTGCACGCTCGATCACGAGGCGCTCACGGCGGATGACGTGCGCGCGGTCCTGGCGCACGGCGTGAGCAAGGCGGCGATCAACGACGCGATGAACGTCGCGTTCCTCTTCAACATCTACGACCGCCTCGCGGACACGCTCGGATGGGAGCTGCCGAGCGAGGCGTACTATCCCAAGGCCGGGGTGCGAATGCTGACCCACGGCTATCTCTAGCGGAGCGCAGTGACATGAGCACGATCGCATTCATCGGGACGGGATTGCTGGGCGCGGGCTTCGTCGAGGCGGCGTGCGCGCGCGGCGACACCGTGCGCGTCTGGAACCGGACGGCGTCGAAGGCGCAGGCCCTGACCGCGTTCGGCGCCATCGCGTGCGCTTCTCCCGCGGAGGCGGTGACGGGGGCCGAGCGCGTGCACCTCGTGCTCCCCGACGACGCGGTGGTCGCTGACGTGATCGGGGCGCTGCGGCCCGGGCTCGCCGCTGGCGCGGTGCTGGTCGACCACTCGACCACGCTGCCGGCGCTCACGGCCGCGCGCGCGGCGGCGCTGCAGGCCGAGGGCATCGCATACCTGCACTGCCCGGTCTTCATCGGCCCGGCGGCGGCCCGCGAGTCGAAGGGGATCATCATGGTGTCGGGGCCGGAGGAGACCTTCGAGCGGGTGCGTCCGGCGCTCGAGCGGCAGGCCGAGACCGTGCGCTATCTCGGCGCGCGCCCCGACCTCGCGGCGGTCTACAAGCTCGTCGGCAACGGCCTCCTGCTCGGCCTCGCCGGGTTGATCGCCGACGTCTTCTCGGTGGCCGCGGGGAACGGCGTCCCGGCCCCCGACGCGCTCAAGGTGCTCGACTTCTTCAACCCGGCCGGGATCATCCAGGGCCGCGGGAAGAAGATGGGCGCCGGCGACTTCACCGCGTCCTTCGAGCTGACGATGGCCCGGAAGGATGTGCGCCTGATGATCGAGGCGGCCGGCGACCTGCCGCTGGCGATGCTGCCGGGGATGATGGCGCGGATGGATGCGCTCATCGCGCGCGGCTACGGCGCGCAGGACACCGGGGTGATCGCGGTGGACGCGGTGGAACGGGGCCGAAACCCCGCGGCGGCGGCCGGGCGTAGTTGACCCAGGCACCCAGCCCGACCCGGCGGACCCTTTCAGCGAGCAGCCAGCCATGACGAAGACCGACCTGCAGCTCTACACGCGGACCGACCTCGAGAACGCGGCGACGAAGGGCCAGGTGATCGGCTGGGTGCAGGGGGCGGGCGGGTTGCTCGTGCTCGGCGTGGTGTTGAAGTTCGTCGGGCTCGTTCCGCTGCTGGTCGTGGGGGGTGTGGCGGCGTTCCTTGTGGTGCGGGCGCTGCGCAAGTAGGGTGCGCGCGCGGGCTGGCTCGGAGGCCACCTCCCCCGCCTGCGGTATCGGTCGAACACCGCAGGTTCCGATGCGTGCACCAGCAGGTATCGCGTCGTGCACCCCGAGGTATCGCGTCGTGCACCCCGAGGTATCGCGTCGTGCACCCCGAGGTATCGCGTCGTGCACCGCAGGTATCGTGTCGTGCACCCCGAGGTATCGCGTCGTGCACCGCAGGTATCGTGTCGTGCACCCCGAGGTATCGCGTCGTGCACCGCAGGTATCGTGTCGTGCACCCCGAGGTATCGCGTCGTGCACCCCGAGGTACCGCGTCGTGCACCCCGAGGTATCGCGTCGTGCACCGCAGGTATCGTGTCGTGCACCCCGAGGTATCGCGTCGTGCACCCCGAGGTATCGCGTCGTGCCCCGCAGGTATCGTGTCGTGCACCCCGAGGTATCGCGTCGTGCACCCCGAGGTATCGCGTCGTGCACCCCGAGGTATCGCGTCGTGCACCCCGAGGTATCGCGTCGTGCACCCCGAGGTATCGCGTCGTGCACCCCGAGGTATCGCGTCGTGCACCCCGAGGTATCGCGTCGCGCACCGCAGGTATCGCGTCGTGCACCTGTAGGTATCGGGTCGTGCACCTGTAGGTATCGGGTCGTGCACCTGTAGGTATCGGGTCGTGCACCTGTAGGTATCGGGTCGTGCACCGCAGGTATTCGATCGCGCACCTCTAGTGTTGCGATCGTGCATCAAGGGGGCTCGACTCGCGCATCGCAGGTATTGATCTGAGCACCGTAGGTTTTGAATCGCGCACCGCTACCTCTCGCTTCAGCGATCGCCTGGATTTTGGCCGCGCGACACACCTTCACGCCTCGGAGGACGCCGATGTTCGGTTTGAGCGGGATCGAGGGCTTCTTCATGCTCGTGCTGACGTTCCTGCCGTACCTCATCGGCGCGGTCGCGCTCTGGATCGGCTGGCGATTCGTGCGGTTGCGGGAACGTCAGGCGCTCGAGGCCCGCGCCGAGCGGCAGCTCGAGCAACGCGTCCAGCTCCTCGAGGAGATGTTGACCCGGATGAGCACGCAGGTGGAGCAGGTCACGCAGGGCCAGGAGTTCGTCGCGAAGCTCCTCGAGAGCCGGGCGAAGGAGCCGCCGCGCGCCAGCTGAGCACCGTGCGGAAGACCGCCCGGCTTCAGCGAGACGTCACGCGCCCCTCATGGTCCCCTAACCCGATCGCCATACCAGCCTCAGCGACCGTCGCCAACGTGCGGCCACCACCCAGGCCCCGAGGCGATCATGCATGCCGACTCCCGCCACACCGTCGCGCCCGTCCCCAACGTCACGCCGATGATCGACGTGATGCTCGTGCTCCTCTGCATCTTCATGATCGTCACGCCGGCCCTCTCCGCGGGCGTCGACGCCGAGCCGCCGCAGGGGGAGCATCTCCGGCCGCATCCCGACGACGGCGACGACCACACGCTCGCCATCGACGCGAGCGGCCGGCTCTGCCTCGATCGCCGGGAGATCACCGCCGCGGAATTGCCGAAGGCGCTCGCGGGACTCTTCCCCGCGAGCGCCTCCGAGTTCCAGCCGGGCTGACCCGCGCGCGCTCAGCCGTCCCGCTCGTCCCCGTCGCGATCCCGGTCCTCGAACGCCCGCACCGAGTTCTGGATGTTGTTCTCCACGGTGCTCTTGTTCCCGCCACCGCTCCCCGCCGTCGCCGGATTGATCAGCGGGCCGGCAGCGCCGTTGCGGAACCAGCTCGCGATGTCGATCCGCACCGTCAGGTTCGTCGGCGTGACGCCGTCCACCACGAGCGGCGGCGACAGCGACTCCTCGGCGTGGAAGTTCACGTCCGAGAGGTAGGTGAACGGCGTGCCGTTGTAGAAGCCGGTCACGCGGATGCTCTCGCCCGTCGGCCAGTTGGGGTTCGCGACGAGGAAGGCGGCGTCGCCCGCGTCATCGCTCACCTTGTGGACCTTCATCCGCATCGACGAATAGGTGCCGGCGGCCACGTCCACCTCGAGCACCTGCGACGCGACGTCGGTCAACGGCAGCACGACGAGGCGCGCGGAGGCGCTGAAGTACTCGCAGCTGTCGGACGAGAGCGTCGAGTCGCACCCGCTCACGCCTGCGCGGCGCAGCTCGATCTCGCGCGCGACCACCTCGACGCGGGTGATCACGAGCGTGTCGCTGCCGGCCGTG
The DNA here is from genome assembly GCA_016714015.1 of Gemmatimonadota bacterium. NCBI lineage: Bacteria > Pseudomonadati > Gemmatimonadota > Gemmatimonadota bacterium. The sequence continues at coordinate 171,974 of JADJNZ010000004.1, read as the reverse complement.
ACCATGAGCGAATCGCCCACGGCGTTGGCCATCGTCGCCGAGGACCGGAAGCCGGCCGCGACGCCCGCGAAACGCGCGCCGGCGAAGGAGAGGCTGACGCTCTTGGCGCCAGGCGCGGTGGCGCTGTCGCAGGCCGCCGTGGCGACGGCGAGCGCGCAGAGGGAAAGGAATCGCTTGGCGGACATGGACTGCCTCCTCGAAGTGTGCCGGCGGACGAGGGTCGTCCTCCGGGCTGGACCATGGGGATCGGTGCCCCGTTGACCCCTTCCAAGAGCAATGGACATACCGCGGTGACGATGGCGCCACCACGCGCTACAACATGTTGCCTGACATGAGGTTAGGGCTGCGGTAAGGCATCCCAGCACACACCGGGAATGCATCGGCGCGGTACATGGCTCTCACGTTTCGTTATAGGCATCTCGCGGTCGCAATGCCGTCTAGCGTCGCCGTGATCAGGCGGTATCGTTACGCCGCGCGCCGGATCGACCCACCACTCCCCGATCCCAATCCCACGAACCGAACGGAACGCGTGGTCTCCCTCCCTCGGATCCTCTTCGCGCTCGGCCTCCTCGTGGGCTACACGTGGGCCGCGTGGCTCCGCTTCGACCGCGACGCGCGCGGGATGAGCGTCGCCGTCGTCCTCGCGTCGCTCGCGGTGATGGCATGCGGCGCCTGGGTCCGCGCCGGACAGTTGCGCGCCGACCGACGCGCCATCGGGAGGAGCAGCCCTCGCGATGCGTCGTCCGGCGCCGGGCAAGACGACTCCGTGGAGGCACTCGTCGCGTGGGATCGCGCGCAGCAGGCGACCGGAACCGAGCAGGTGGTCCGCCGCGGCCCGATCTCCCACGGGCTCCGGCTCGTGCCGGTCGCGTACTTCTGGGTCGGTACGGTCGGGCTGCTCCTGGCACCCGAGCGCATCCTGCCGTTCGTGTCGTCCGCCGTCCCGCGCTTCGTGATCGCCGCCGCGTCTGCCGCCGCCGTCTCACTCGTTCTCGCCATCGGGCTCGGACTGTACGGGTGGACGCGCGCCCGGTCGCGGTCCCGACGCGGGGCGGTCCCCACCCTCGGAGGTCTTCCGTGACCGGTCCAGGAGCACCGATGCCATCGCCCACCTCGCGCCGCTCGCGCCCCTCCCACCTGCTCCGCGCCGCGCTCTGCGCATCGCTGGTCGCGCTCGCCCCGGACCTGCCCGCCCAAGGCCTCATCTCCGGCCGCGCCGTGCTGGCCAACTCCACCCGACCCCTCGCCTGCGTGGACGCGGCGCTCCGCCGCACCGACGGCACGCTCATCGCGACCACCTTCACGCGCGAGGACGGCACGTTCGAGTTCGCGGCACCGCCGGCCGGTCGCTACGTCGTCGCCTTCAGCACGCTCGGGATGGCCGAGGCGGTCGCGCCGCTCGACTCGCTCCGCCCCACATCCGATCTCGACCGGACCTTCGCCGTCCCGCTCAACGCGGTGGACTCGCTGGTCGAGCACGTGGACGCGAACCGGCGGAACGTCCGGTTCGCGCAACTGGCGCGGACGAGTGGCGCTCCCCGCTATCCCGCGACGGAGCGCGAGAACGGCCGGGAGGGCGGGGTCGTCGTCGCGCTCGTCGTGCGGCCCGACGGCCTCGTCGACCCGACCTTGACCTCGACGCTGTATGCGTCGGCGGAGCCGTTCGACACGGCATTGCGCGAGGCCTACGCGCAGATGCGGTTCGAGCCGGCGCAGTTCGGCGGGCAGCCGCGCTGTTCCCTGCTCGTCCTGCCCTACATCTACGAACTCGCCGCCAATGGGGCCACGCGGTCCAGCTCCTACGTGCTCGCCGAGGTCGGCGTGCTCGCCCCCAGCGTGGTGACGCCCATGCCCGAGGAGCGGCGCGGCGTCTGCCCGCCCCTCCCGGTCGAGGCCGAGGGCACGCCGCTGGTCTATCTGGCGTGCCAGGTCGATCGCGAGGCGCGCGAAGTGCGGAACAGGGCGCGGCTCGATTGGGAGCCGGCCGAAGGGGAGATCCGGGCCAACTCGTGCTTCCGCGCGGAGACCCGTTTCGTCGTGGACGCGGCCGGGGTGCCGGAACCGGGCACGGCGGTCCTCGTCTCGACGAACAACAGCGCCTTCGGCGCCGCCGTGCTCGCGATGGCGCCTGACCTGCGCTTCGCGCCGGCGCGCCTCAAGGGCCGCCCGGTACGGCAGGTGGTCACCTACCGGGAGTCGGTCGGGGTCAGCGTGAGCATCCAGGATGGCATCGGCGTCGGGTCCTCCACGCCGTCGCGCGTGTCGCGCTGCTGACCCCTCACCTCAAGCCCCCCGCCTGCGGCGTCGATACTGAAGGGGACACCCATCCCCTTTCGAGCCGCCGTGCCCTACATCTTCCCGCGCCTGCAACAGATCATCAGCCGAGGGGACGACCTCCCCACGCTGCCGACGATCGTCCTGCAGCTGCACCGCGTGCTCGACGACCCGCACGCGGGGGTGTCGCGCGTGGCGCACCTCATCGAACAGGACCCCGCGCTGACCACGCGGCTGCTGCGGCTCTCCAACTCGGGCGCGTTCGGGCGCGCCGGGGCGCCCATCTCGACGGTCAGCGGCGCGATCGCGCGCATGGGCCTCAACCAGGTGCGCGCGGTCTGCACGGTGCTCGCCGTGGTGAAGGCCTTCGGGAACGGGCGCGCGCGATTCGACCACGAGGAGTTCTGGTCGCACTCCGTGACGGTCGCCGCGCTCGCGCGCCGGCTCTGGGCCGCGGTGGGTGATTCCCGCGAGATCCGCCCCGAGGACGCGTACCTCGTGGGCCTCCTGCACGACGTCGGCCTGCTCGTCGTGGATCAGTACTTCCCCGACGAGTTCTCGGAACTGCTCGACGCGCGCGCCGATCACGACGCGCCGATCGGTCCGATCGAGGAGGAGCACCTCGGCATCGACCATGGCGCGGTCGCGAGCCTCCTCATCGGGCGGTGGGCGCTGCCGGAGTTCATCGCCGACGCGGTCTACCATCACAACCATCCGCAGGAGGCGCCGCCGGAGGTCGCGCGACTCGCGACGGTGATCGCGGCGGCCGAGGCGATGTGCTGGCAGCTCGACGTGGGCTTGCCGGTCGAGGGGCGTCCGCCGCAGCCGGCGGCGGTGCTGCTGCGCGCGCTCGAGGTGCCGGCGCGCGACGTGCACGGGATGATCGACTGGACGGAGGATGCGTACACGAAGGCGGCGCTCCTACTCGCCTGAGCGTCAGCGCCGCGCCGGCAATGCCTCGCGCTGCAGTCGCTCCAGCTCGCCGCGCACCGTCGGGAGGATCGAATCCCCCTTCGGCGTGCCGATCAGGTTGTCCATCTGGAACGGGTCGCTCACGACATCGTACAGCTCGTCCATCCCCTGCAGCTCGCGATACGCGATGTAGGTGTATCGCTCGGTGCGCACCGCGTCGTAGCCCATGGTGAGCGTCCGCGGGAAGACGATGTCGGTGTAGTACTCGAGGAGGACCGAGCGCCGCCAGGTGGTCGCGCTGCCGTCGAGCACCGGCACGAGCGACACGCCCTGTCGCGGCACGGTGTCGGGCACGCCCGCGAGCGCGAGGAGCGTCGAGGCGAAGTCGATCGTCTGCACCATCTGCGCGGGCGTCGTGGCCGGCCGCGCGACGCGCGGGTAGCGCACGATGAGCGGGATCCGCGCCGACTCCTCGTAGGCGAGCCGTCGCTCCTGGTCGAGGCCGTGCTCGCCGTAGAAGTAGCCGTGATCGCTCGTGAGGACGATGATCGTGTTGTCGAGCTGGCCGAGCGAGTCGAGGGTCGCGACGATGCGGCCGAGGGACTCGTCGACGCCGAGGAGCATCTCGAGGCGTGCGCGGACGTCGGCATCGCTGGTGCCGGTCTCGGGCGAGAGGGGCGGCAGTCCGGGGATCGCACGCTGCAGCGCCGGCTTCCGTTCCGGCGCGCGACGCGCGTTCTCGCGCCGCGGCACGACGGCGGTCGCGTACCGCCCCGCGTGGCGCGGCGCCGGCACGAAGCCCTCCGGCTGCCCCGTCGCCATCGTCCCGCGCGTGCCGTCGTTGCGCTGCACGATGTTCGGGTGCAGCGCCTTGTGCGCGAGGAAGACCATGAACGGCGCCGCGCTCGAGTCGCGGAGGAACCCGACCACCTGGTCGGTGAGCACGTCGGTCACGTAGCCCTCGACCACGCGCCGCGTACCGTCGAAGTTCAGCGACGGATCGACCGCCTCTCCCTGCCCGCGCATCGCGACCCATCGCGTCCAGCCCGGCCGCGGGGAATCGTCGTTCCCCATGTGCCACTTGCCGAAGAACCCGGTGCGATAGCCGGCGGCCTCGAGCGGGATCGCGAAGGTCGCGAGCCGATGGCTCGCCGAGTCGCGCGCGGTGTTGTCGGTGATCCCGTTGGTCCGCACGTACTGGCCGGTGAGGATGCTCGCACGACTCGGCGAACAGAGCGGCGTGCTCGCGAAGGCGTTGAGGAAGCGCGCCCCCTCGGCGGCGAGGCGGTCGATGTTGGGCGTCTCGGCGAACGGATGACCGGCGGCACCGAAGTCGTCCCAACGCAGGTCATCGACGAGGACGAAGACGATGTTGGGGCGCGCCGGCGCCGCGGGCGCGCAGGCGATCGCCGTCGCGGCGAGGAGTGCGACGAGCGCACGCGCCAACGGCGCGCGACGCGGACGGTCGAGGGGAGCGGTCACGGCGGCAACGTTATCTCCCGCCGAGGGCCGACGCTAGATTCCCGACGTGCCCCCACGCCATTCGATCCGTCGTGCGCTCGCGGTCTCGTGGTTCGCCGCGCTCGCCGCCTGCGGTGCTCGGGACGGCGCGAGCGCGGCGCGCGCGGTGCCCGCGGTGCCCGCGCCGGGTCCGGCGCCAGACGGCATGGTCTGGATCCCCGGCGGCACCTTCTCGATGGGCGACGACGGGCCGTTCGCACTGCCGCATGAGCGACCGGTGCATGCCGTCGCGGTGAGCGGGTTCTACATGGACGTCCACACCGTCACGAACGCCGCCTTCGCGCGCTTCGTCGACGCGACGGGGCACGTGACGGTCGCCGAGCGCGCGCCCGCGCTCGAGGAGCTGATGCGCGGGATGCCGCCGGGGACGCCGCCACCCGCGGCCGACCTCCTCGTGCCGGGGTCCCTGGTGTTCACGCCGACGTCGGGCGAGGTGGACCTGCGCGACGTGAGCCGCTGGTGGCGCTGGGTCCCTGGCGCGAACTGGCGTCATCCCGGCGGGCCGGGCACCGACCTCGCCGGAAAGGCCGACCTCCCGGTGGTGCACGTGGCCTGGGAGGACGCGGTCGCCTATGCGCGATGGGCGGGCGGACGCTTGCCGACCGAAGCGGAGTGGGAGTACGCCGCGCGCGGCGGCCACGAGCGTCAGGCGCATGCGTGGGGCGACGGCGCGCACGACGCCGAGCATCCGCAGGCGCACATCTATGGCGGGACCTTCCCGCTGCATCCCGCGGAGCCGGTCGCGGTGGGATCGTTCCCGCCGAACGGCTACGGGTTGCACGACATGGCGGGGAACGTCTGGCAGTGGACGGCGGATCACTATCGGCCCGACACGTACGCACGCCGCGCGCACGAGGCCCCGGTGCACGACCCGACCGGTCCGGCGACGGGACTCGACCCGCGCACGGAGGGCGAGCCGATGCGCGTGATCCGTGGCGGCTCGTTCCTCTGCAATGATGTGTACTGCCGCGGCTATCGCGTGAGTGCGCGCGGGACGGGCGCGCCGGACACCGGGGCTTCGCACATCGGATTCCGCGTGGTGATGACGCCGGCGCAGTGGCGCGCGAGGCGTGCCGTGGTGCGGTGAAGGGTTCGCGGGACCGGCGCTCTTGCTCGCCTGACCAGGATGGGCATATTCCTGTTCGCGCATCCCCCCACCGGTCCACATGCACGACCCGCACCGCTCCTGGCACCACACGCTCGTCAAGCTCGGCCGCCTCCGGACGCTTCTGCTCATCACGGGTTTCTCCGTCGCGCTCTCGCTCGCGCTGACGGTCGTCGCGTACCTCGTCTTCAACGGCCAGCCGTCGGATCGCGCGGCGTACTTCATCCCGGCGGCGATCATCCCGGCGATCGTCGCGCCGTTGGCGACGTGGGCGGTGGTGCGGATGGCGTTCGAGCTCGACGCCGCGCACACGCAGGTCGCGCGGCAGGAAGCGCGCTCGCGCGCCCTGCTCACGGCGGCGCCGGTGGGGATCGCGCATCTTGCGCGTGACGGCCGCGTGCTCGACGCCAACGCGCAGTTCGTCGCGCTCGCCGGCAGCGGTACCACCACCGGCGCGGCAGCCACCGCCGACTGGCGCACGCGCCTCGCCGACCCTGCGGACCGGGCCGCGCTCGAGCGCTCGCTCGCCGAGGGCGCCCCGCGCCGCGACCTCCGCTGGCCGTGGCACCTGCCGGACGGCACGGCGCGCGTCGTGCGCGCGCATCTCGTGCCCGCGGGTGGTCCCGAGGACGCGGTGCTGGTCCTCGAGGACGTCACCGCGCGTGAGGCGGATGCCGCGGTGGCGCGCCGCGCCGACAAGCTCGACCTCGCCTCGCGCCTCGCGAACGGGGTCGCGCACGACCTCAACAACCTGCTCACGATCGTGCGCGCGAGCGCGGCCGCGCTGCGACCCGTCGGCGATGCCTCGGCGATCGGCGCGATCGACGAGGCGACGGCGCGCGGCGCGCGGCTCACGCGACGACTGCTCGCGATCTCGGGGCGCGACGTCCACGACCCCGTCCTCCAACCGATCGCGCCGCTCCTCGACGACACCGCCGACCTGATGCGCCGCGTCCTGCCGTCGGGTATCGCGCTCAAGGCCGATCGCGCGACGACCGCACGGCTCCGCGTGGATCGTGATGCCGTGGAGCAGGCGCTGTTCAACCTCATCGTCAATGCGCGCGACGCGCTCGGTGACGCGGGTACCGTCCGTCTCGCGATCGAGATGCGTCGCGACGAGGGACGGGCGTGGACCCTGCTGACGGTCACCGATGACGGGCCGGGGATGTCGCCCGAGGTCCTCGCCAGGGCGAGTGAGCCCTTCTTCACGACCAAGCCCGCGCACCTCGGCACGGGCCTCGGGCTCGCCATCGTGCGGGACACGATGGCACGACACGACGGCCGCTTCGTGCTCTCCAGCACCCCGGGGACCGGCACGCGCGCCGAGCTGTGGTTCCCGACGCCGAGCGAGGACCTCGACGTCGCGACCGCCACGCCCACCGCACGGCGCTCGACACCGACGCGGACGCCTCTGCCGGCGATCGACGGCCATCACCTCCTGCTGATCGAGGACGAACCGTTGGTGCGCTTCGCGACGGAGCGGATCCTCCTCTCCTTCGGCGCGAAGGTCCGCGCCGTCGCGTCCGTCGAGGATGCCCTGCCCTGGCTCGCGGGGGTCGAGCGGTACGTCGCCATCGTCAGCGACGTCACGCTTCCCGGCGCGAGCGGCCTCGACCTGCTGCGCACGCTCCGCGCGCAGGGCGTGCGCACGCCCGTGCTGCTCGTCTCCGGCTATTCGGCGGAGACGATCGAACAGTCGATGGGGGACGATCCGAACGCGGCGTTCCTCGGCAAGCCGTGGGATGTGGAGACGCTCGAGGCGAAGCTGGTCGCGCTCATCACCGGGGCGCGCCCGTAGGCGGCCGCACCCACCAGTACCGGCTCCCCTCCCCGTCCTGCCGCGTGACGAGGTAGCGCCCCGCGTGCTTCCCGAGCACCGCATCGTCCACGGGGAGTCGCACGCGGAAGCGCGGCTCACCCGCCGCCGAGAGGACCAGCCACTCCACCTGCTCCCCCAGCTGGTCCGGTGTGCCACGGAGCCAGATCTCACCGTCGCGCATGGTCACGAGCGCCGTGACGAGCGGCATCCGCGTGGCCATGCCCTGCGTGAGCTGGCGCGCCGCGGCGTCGCGCATCGCCCCCGGCGGGAAGCCGCGGAGTCGTGACGCGCTCGCCTCCGCGATGTCGCGCTCCAGCGGTTCGCGCGGCACGAGCGCGAAACCGATGCGCCGCACGAGCGCGCCCGCGGAGTCGTAGAGCTCGACGACGAGCTCGCCGCCGTACGCGAACACCACCGACCCGTCCTGCCGCAGCGCGAACCAGTCCGCGGGCGTGAAGAGTCCGGGTGGCTGCCGCATCGCCATGAGCGCGTAGGCCGGCTGGCGCAGGGCAAGGGTGTGCAACTGGCGCGCGCTCGGCGCAGCGCTGTCGAGTGCGAAGACGTGCACCGGGAGTGAATCGCCGGGCGTCTTCGGGACGTCCGTCGAGAGGATACGCAGTTCGCCGCGAACGAAGCCGAACCCGCCCAACGGCGCGGGCGGGAGGGTGACGAGCGCGGTGGAGGCGGTGGCACCATCGCGCGAGTAGCGCAGCGTGCGACGGGCAGCGATGTCGAGGATCAGGGCGTCGCCGGTGGGCGAGAACCCGAGCAGCCCCGGGATGCGGTACTCGCCCGGTCCGCTGCCTTCGCGTCCGACCCGCACCGCGGAGTCGGTGCCGGCGAGCACGCGGCCGACCTCGGCGCGACGACCGCTCGCCATGAGGAGCAGCACGTCGCCGTCGTCGCCGACGACGGCGTCCGCGCGCGGCGGGGTGAGGCATGCCAGTGGATCGGCGCAGAGCGGCGCGTCCGGTTCGAGCGCGATGGTGGGGACGGCCTCGTAGGCGGCCGCGTCACGGATCTCGGGTGCGACGGTGCGCGTGGGCGGGGCGGCCCGATCGCACGCCGTGGCGAGCATGCTCGCCAGGAGGAAGAGACGTTGAGGGCGCATGGGGCGAATGTCGGCGGCGAGACGCGCGCGGGCAATACCGTTCACCGACACTTAATGCGCGCGGGTCAGCACTTCACCACCGAACCGTGAGGGTTCTCCCGGTAGGAAGTCACGACGGACCGTCATATAGATGAGGCAGCGCCCGAGCTCTCGGGCGCCTCACTCACCGGGATGTCCGACATGCGCCGGGACCACCACGACCCCCGACCGATCGGCTGGCGAGCCACGGCACTCGCGCGCGTGTCCCGTGCCGTGTTCGCCGTGCTCTTCGCGAGCCTCTGGCTCGGTGGCGCCGCGCCGCTCACGGCACAGTCAGCGAAGCCCGGCGCCATCCCGGTGCCCGACACGGCGGCGCTCGCCCAACGCCTCGCGACCGCGACAGGGGCCGCACGCATCCCGCTGCTGCTCGCCCTCGCCGATGCGCACAAGGACGCGCCCGCGATCGGCCTCCCGTTCGCCGACGAGGCTCTGACCCTGCTCACCGTGCACCCATCCGTGCCCCGCGAGGTCGAGGCGCGCATCACGCGGAGCTACGCGCTGCAATCGGGAGGGACCTATCCCGAGGCGCTGGCGGAGGCCCTGCGCGCGGAGTCGCTCGCGACCTCGCTGGGGGACGCCCGGACCCTCGCGGATGCGCACTACGAGGTCTCGCTCGTCCAGTGGCGCATGGCGGACTATGCGGCCGCTACTGCCTCGATCGGGCGCGCGCGGCGGCTGCTCGAGCCGTATGGCGACTCGCCTGCGCTCGCGCGCACGCTCTCGCATGTCGGCGCGATCCACTACAACCAGAGCGATCTCGCGGCCGCCCTCGACGGGTTCGTCGCGGCGCTGCGCATGAGCGAGACCCTCGGCGACGAGATCGCGGCCGCCCGCGCGCACAACAACATCGGCCTCGTCTATCTCGACCTCGGGCGGACGGCGGACGGCTACGCAGCGCTCCGACGCGCCCTCGCGATCCACGAACGCCTCGGACCGCGCCGCAACCTGACGAACACGCTCAACAACGTCGGGCTCGCCCTGATCGAGCTCGGCCGCCCGAGCGCCGCGATCGGACCCCTCGAGCGCGCGTACCTCCTCGACGTGGAGGACGGGAACCTCTACGGGCAGGCGAAGGACCTGAGCAACATCGGCTATGCGCACGAGCGGATGCAGCAGCCGACGTCGGCGCTCGACTACCATCGCCGCGCCCTCGCCCTGCGCGAGCGGATCGGCGACAAGGACGGCGTGGTCCGGTCGCAGGGCGCGGTGGCGGAGGTCCGCATGCGACTCGGCGACCCGCGCGGCGCGATCCCGCTCTTCGAGCGATCGGTCGCGCTCGCGACGGAGATCAACAGCCGCCGCAGCCAGTCGGACCTGCTCGCGTTGCTCTCGGAAGCGCAGGCCGCGACCGGGGACAGCGGCGCGGCCCTCCGCACCTACCAGCGCTATCACGCGCTCGCGACGGAGCTGGCGGACAGCGCGAAGCAACGCCTGACGGCGGAGATCGAGACGCGCTACCAGGCGCGACAGCGGCAGGCGGACCTCGACGCGCTCGCCGTCCTCGCCGAGTCGCGTCGCGAGCGGTTGGTCTGGTCCGTCGCCACGATGCTCGCGCTCGTCGCGAGTCTCGTGCTGCTCCTGGTGCTGTACACCACGCGCGTGCGCGCCGAGCGGGCGGTGGTGGAGTCGGAGCAACGGTACCGTGCCCTGTTCCAGACGTCGATGGTGCCGTTCCTGCTGGTCGACGCCTCGACGCGCACGGTGCTCGAGTGCAACGGTCCCGCGCGCACCCTCTGCGGTGTGGACACCGCGATGGGCACGCTCCCGATCGCGGCGATCGACCCGCGCTGGCTCGCCGACGCGCTCGCGCGACTCCTCGAGGGACCGGACACCGACCATCAGGCCATCGACGCGGAGTGGGAGGATCCCGCGGGGCGCGCGCACTGGAGCGAGGTCCGCGGAAGCCGCGTGACCTCCGGTGGCCGCAGCTGTGTGCTCGTCAGCGTCCGGGACACCACCGAGGAGCATCAGGAGGAGGAAGCGCGACAGCGCGATGACAAGCTCCAGTCGCTCGGCGTGCTCGCGGGCGGGATCGCGCACGACTTCAACAACGCGCTGACCGCGATCCTCGGGCATGTGACGCTGGCGCGCGACGCGGAGCCGGACGAGCGGGAGGAGATGCTCGCTGGCGCGGAGCAGGCCGCGATGGCGGCGAGTCACCTGACGACGCAGCTGCTCGCGTTCGCGAAGGGCGGGCAGCCGCTCCGGCGCACGACCGACGTGGCCCGCGTGCTCCGGGATGCGATCGCGCTGGCCGGTGCCGGCTCCCACATGCGCATCGACATCGAGCTCCCCGAGTCGCTCTGGCACGCCCATCTCGATGCCGGGCAGTTCAGCCAGGTCGTGAGCAACCTCGTGCTGAACGCCGCGCAGGCCACCGGCGAAGGGGGACGGCTCGTCGTGCGGGCGTCGAACGTCGCCGAGCACCTCCCGCTCGGCGCCGTCGCCGCGGCGGCGCCCGCGTCAGGCTCGGGTGCGGAGCGCTACGTCCGGATCGACTTCGCCGACAACGGCAACGGGATCCCCGAGGCGATCCGCCATCGCGTGTTCGACCCGTACTTCACGACGAAACGCGGGGGGAACGGTCTGGGCCTCGCCACGGCCTTCGCGATCTGCCGCAACCACGGCGGGACGCTCACCTTCACGTCGCGCGTGGGCGAGGGCACGACCTTCAGCGCGTTCTTCCCGGCGTCGAGCGAGATGGCGGCGGAGGCGACACCCGAGCAGGTCGCGCTCGTGCCGGGGAACGGGTCGATCCTCGTCCTCGACGACGAACCGCTCGTCCGCTCGGTGCTGCAGCGGATGCTCGAGCAGCTGGGCTATCGTGTCGAGTCCGTCGCCGAGGGACGCGCGGCCGTGGAGCGATTCACCGAGCGGCGGCAGGCCGGCTCCCCGTTCGACCTGCTCGTCATGGACCTCACGATCCCTGGCGGGATGGGCGGTCGGCAGGCGATGGCGGAGATCCTGCGGATCGACCCGTCGGCGCGGGCCATCGTGGCGAGCGGCTACTCCGACGATCCGACGATGGCGCACTTCCGCGAGGCGGGCTTCGTCGCGGCCCTCACGAAGCCCTTCCAGCGCGAGGCGCTCGCCCGGGCGGTGCAGGCGGCGCTGCACCGCCCGGGCGACGACGGCATCAGTTCGCCGTCACGTTGATCGTCGCCGTGCAGGTCTCCACGGCGGGCGAGGCGAGCAGCGTGTTGAAGTCCGTCAGCGCCGCGAGCTCGTGGTTCTGCGCGAGGAACTTGAACGCGTGCTGTCCGGGCGTGGTGCTCGCGCCCGAGATGGTGATGAGGGCGTTCGCCCCGGCGAACTGGCTGCTCGTGCCGTAGCCGAGGAGCCGGGCGCCGGTCGCCTCGTCGACGATCGTGAACGACCAGTAGAGGAAGTTGCCGGACGAGGCGACCGGTCCGGTCGTCGGGCCCGTGATCGACATGATGATCTCGGAGCGATCCTGGATGCCCTTGCGGATGGTGATGCCCATCGAGGTGCCGGCGTCGCACACCGCGCCCGCGGAGGCCGCGCGGATCTTGCCCACGGCCGGCGCAGGCGCGCCACCGCCACCACCACCGCCGCCACCACCGCCGCTTCCGCCGCCGCTCGGCGCGCTGCCCGACTTGGCCAGCGAGATCTCGTTCGCCGTCTGCAGCGTGGGGTCGAGGGGTGAGCCGGCATCCGCGCACGCCGTCATCAACGCGCCGAAGGTGAGGACCGAGAGGATCGAGAGACGCGCATTCATCGTGGAGCACTCCATGGCGTGACACGTGGTGGGATCGAGCGGTGACGGTCCTCATGAAAGGCAAGGATCCGGCCAGCGTGCGCGGATCGCCAACACGTTGCCGAGCAATGAGTTGGGTGCAAGGGGCATTCGGAGTGCCTCTGACGTTCCGTTCCAGGGCTATAATGTTCCGATGCAACAGCGGACCTAGGGGGCGCATCCATCATGTACCAACTCCGCCGCCCCGATCCGCGCCTGGCGCCGTTCATCGAGCACTACTGGTTCGTGCGCGCGAGTCCCGCACAGCCGTACGCACTCACGGTGGACGTCTTCGTCGACGCCCGGGCCGACCTGGTGCTCAACCATGGCGTCCCGTACATGCGCACCGTGCACGGGGAGCCCGAGGTGACCATCGCGCACTCCAACCTCGACGCCCAGCGCCTGCGACCGATCCGCATCGCGCAGCGGGGCCAGGTGGTGCTCGCGGGCGTGCGCTTCCATGTCGGCGGTCTCGCGCCCTTCGTGCGCCGATCGCTGCACGAGTGGACCGACCGCGTGGTGCCGGTGGAGGAGGCCTTCGACGGCGATCTCGACGGCTCGCTTCGCGACCACGACGCGGACGAACAGGCGCGACGGTTCGACGCCTACTTCCTCGAGCGGCTTCGGCTCACCGCCGCGACCGAGGACTTCCTCGAGATGAAGGCACGCATCGAAGCCGGCGCGACGCGGATGGACCAGCTGCCGATCCCGCTGCGCCGTCTCGATCGACTCTTCCGCGCCGGCCTCGGCATCACGCCCAAGGCGTTGGTGCGGATCGTGCGCTTCCAGCGCGCGCTCACGCGACTCCGGCACGACCCGGGATGCACGCTGGGACAGGTCGCTGCCGAGTTCGGCTACTCCGACCATGCGCACTTCGTGCGCGAGCATCGGCGCTTCGCCGGTGTCACACCCGGACAGCAGGTGGGCTACTTCCCCGCCGGCGCGCCGACGGATTTCAGCCCCAACCTTGTCCGATTCGTTCAAGATTCCCCCCCGTCCTGAGGTGACCGTACGGTCATGGCCCAGACACGACATCGGTTCTTCTCCCGCGAGACGGACGTCCGGATCGAGATCGAGGCGAGCGCCGATGCGGTGTGGTCCGTCCTCATCGACGGCGCCGCCTATCCCACTTGGACGTCCACCGTGCGGTCGATCGATGGGGTGATCGCCGCCGGTCAGCGGATCAAGCTCGTCTCGTCGCTCGACCCCAAGCGCACCTTCTCATTGACGGTGCGCGAGTGCGAGGCCCCGCGTCGACTCGTCTGGGGCGACGCGATGGGGCGCCGGACGTACGAGTTGCGGCCAGGTGGCACCGGGACCACGTTCACGATGCACGAACGGATCGGCGGACCGCTCTTCCCGCTGTTCGCGCGGATGATCCCGTCGTTCGACGAGTCGTTCGACCGCTTCGCGCAGGATCTCAAGCGGCGCGCCGAGTCACGCTGACCTCCCATCACGGGTACCTCGATGGCCATCGTACTGGATCGCGGGAAGGCGTCGCCGTGGAAGCTCCGTACGCCCCCGGGCACCTCGGACTACACCATGCACGTCGAGGAGAAGGACGGGCGCACGATCCTCGTCTGCACGGTCGGGACGACCATCCTGCACTACGACGCGCGCTGCGTCGCCGACCTACACGCGATGCTGCGGGCGGCCGGCGACTGGGTGGAACTGGGCTCCGCCGATGAACAGAAGCCGGCGAAGGCGGGCACCGTGGAGGCGTGGGGGCGTTCACCGGACAACCCGATCGGCGGGTGGTACGGGCTCAAGAAGGGCTTCCGCGGCCGCTTCGGCATGTATCTGCCGCCGCTGCTCGAAGCGCTCGGCCTCTGCGAGCTCGAGCACCACGCGCGTAACAACCGGATGCGCGCGAAGTAGCGTGACCTGCGTCACGCGGCTAACGTCGGCGCGACTCGCACGTCCGACCCCGTGAAATGGAGACACACCCCACCATTCACTGGAGTCCGCCATGTCCCGCCTGCGCCTGCTGGTCCCTGCCGTCCTCCTCGCCGTCGCCGCGTGTGACGACACTACCGGCCCCGACGGCGGTCTCACCGCGGTGCAGACCACGCAGGTCGGCGCGACGATGCAGGACGAGGTCGAGAACGACGTCGACGCGATGATCATCGAGGCGGCAGTGACGCCGAGCTTCGAACCGGCGCCGGGGATGGCGCAGGTCGTGGCGCCGTGCGTCGCTCCGTCCAACACGACGGACACCGACGGCGACGGCATCTACGACGACGCGACGATCGTCTTCACGACGCCGGCCTGCACGCGCACCAACCGCCGCGGGGGCACCGTCGCCATCACCGGCACGCTGCGCATCCAGGACCCGACCCCGCAGGCCGGGCTCGCCTTCACCAACACGCTGACGGGCCTCACCTTCGCGTTCACCGGTGGTGGCGTCGCCGCGCGCAACTATACCGTCTCGCGCACCGGCACCCGCAGCATCGCGATCGCGGGCTCCGGACTCACCTTCGCGTCGGACCTGTCGATCACGCGCACCTTCAACGTCGGCGCGCAGGCGACCGTCGAGAAGGTCTGGACCGTGAGCTACACGCCCGCGGCCGGGCAGGTGCTCGCCGCGGGACAGCCGCTGCCGAGCGGGACCTTCTCGGCGACCGGCACCGTGGACTGGACGCGCGGCGCCGAGCAGTTCTCGTTCGCGGTCACGACGCAGACGCCGCTCTCGTACGATGCGACCTGCGACGCGGCGCAGCGGATCACCGCCGGCGAGGTGCGCGCGCAGGGGACGTTCAACGGACGCGCCGGGTACCTGCGGATGCGCTGGACCGCCTGCGGCGTGGAGCCGTCGGTCGTGTTCATCCGCACCTGATGGGGAGAGGGCCCTGACCGCGATCGCGGTCAGGGCCCTCGGACGCCCTTGGACGCGCGATCAGCGCGCCACCCAGCGCTCCATCCACGTCGTCCACCGCTCCATCCGGTCGATGGCGAAACTCGGCCGCCGGATGCCATGGTGCTGGCCCGGGTAGACGACGAGCTGCGTCGGGACCTCGCGGCTGCGGAGCGCGAGGTACATCTGCTCGGAGCCGGCGATCGGCACGTTGAAGTCGTCGGCGCCGCCCATGAACAGCGTCGGGGTCGAGATCCGCTCGGCGCGCCAGAAGGCGTACGAGAGCTTCTGCCAGAGCGCGGGGTCCTTCCACGGGGCGCCGAGTTCCGCGAGGTATTGCGCCGCGTACTGGTCCGAGCCGAACATCGACGTGAAGAGCGAGCTCCCCGCCCCGCTCACGGCCGCCTTGAAGCGCGGGGTGGTCGCGATGAGACAGTCGGTGAGGATGCCGCCGTAGCTCCATCCCCCGACGGCCAGTCGCGCGGAGTCGGCGATGCCGGAGCGCACGGCCTGATCGACCGCGCCGAGCAGGTCCTCGACCTCCTTGCCGCACCAATCGGCGTAGATGGCGCGCTGATGCGCCTCGCCGCGTCCGCTGGAGCCGCGATAGTTCATCTGCAGCACGTTCCATCCGGCTGCCGCCAGGACCTCGCGCTCGAGCCAGAACGAATGGTCATCCTGCGCCACCGGCCCGCCGTGGATCCAGAGCACCGTGCGATGCGGTCGGCCGGGCTCGGCGCCCGCGGCGCGCGCGAGCAGGCCGCGCACGATCGTGCCGTCGCGGCTGCGTGATTCGAACTCCTCCACGCCGGCGAGCTTCACCGTCGCGCGCCAGGCGTCATTCTCGTGCGTGAGTCGCCGCGGGCCACTCGCGTCGAGCGCGTGCACCTCACCGGGCGTCGTCGCATCGCCGAGGACGATGGCGATGCGCCCCTTCGCCTGATGGACCGACTCGACCAGCTGCCGACCGTCGACGACGCGCGTGATGGCGCCGTCGGCGAGCGCGATCCGCAGCAGCACGCCACGGCGGTCGTCGTCGATGACGGTGAGCAGCGCGTCGCCCCGGTCCGTCCACACGGGCGCCGTCTGCGGGCGATCGAGCGCCGGCGCGAGGACGCGGACCGCGCCGCCGTCGGCGGGGATCACCGCGACGCGCTGCGTGCCGTACATCGGCACGGGCACGAAGGTCCCCTGGAGGAACGCGATCGACCGGCCGTCGGGACTCCAGCTGGCGGCCCGCTCGACGGTCGGGGTGCTGGTCAGGCGCCGCGGCTCCGCGCCGGCGCGCGCGTCGATCACATAGAGGTCGGTCTCGTCGGTGCGATCCTCGTCCGTGTGGCGCGCGCTCGTGAACACGATCCGCGTGCCGTCCGGCGACCAGTCGGGCTCGCGGTCGTCGGCGTCACCGCTGGTGAGGCGGGTGACCGCCTTCGTCGCGACCTCGACCAGGTGCAGGTGCGTGCGACGCCGGTCGAGCCACCCGTCACCATCGCGCTTGATGAGGAGGCGATCGATGACGATCGGACGCGGCTTCGACGTGTCCGCCCGCGCGGCGGAGTCCGCATCCTGCGAGACGATCACGATCCGGGCGCCGTCGGGGGACCAGACGTAGTCGGCGACCCCTTCCGCGATGGAGGTGAGTTGCTGCGCCTCGCCGCCGGCCCGATCGAGCAGCCAGAGCTGCGACTGGTCATCGTCCCCGCGGGCGGAGACGAAGGCGAGGTACTTCCCGTCGGGGCTCCAGCGCGGCTGCGACTCGCTCGCCTTGGTGGACGTGAGTCGCACGCTGCGCGTGCCGTCCCACCGCACCATGTGGAGGTCGGTGTCGCGCGCGTCGCGGGAGGAGTCGGCGCGGCTCACGGTGTAGGCGACCCACTCGCCGTCGGGCGATACCTGCGGATCGCCGACGTCGCGCAGGCGGTAGAGGTCGCGAGCCGTGACGGGGCGCGGCGCGGCAGCAGAGGCCTGTGCCGCGAGGGCGACGGGAGCGATCGCGACGGGGAACAGCGCGACGGCGAGGCGGAAGCGGAGGAGGCGCATGTCCACAATCTGGCGCGTCGGCCGCCGGGGCCGCTACACGCCGGTCCTGCGTCTCAGGCCGAGAGCCAGGCCTCGGCGTCCTCGCGTGTCCGGAACTGTGCGTGGGTCAGCTGCGGATTGATGTTCAGCTTCTGGAAGAGGTTCGCGTAGTTCGTGCCGGCCGGCGTCGCGGCGACGAGCGCGGAGCGCGCGGGGCGATCGAAGTCACCACTCAGTCGCGGCGCGGCGTGGCGCTCGAGCGTGCTGAAGTCGAGGTCGCGGCCGAAGATCCCCGCGAGGAGGTAGATCCGGTCGACCGGGCACGCCGGGTCCTGCTCGAACGCCTCGACCGTCTCGACGCCTTTCAGGAACTCGACCTTGGAGACGATCCCGCGGAACTCGATGACGAGCCAGCGCGGCTCACGGGTGACGGTGCAGGGCATGACGCGAATGCTAGCCGCGGCACTCGCAGGACCGCCACTGCGTCGCCCGGCGGCCGAACGCGGGGCGATCCTCTGCCGGGATTTCCCTCCCCCCGAGCCCGAGCTTTCCGTATGGCGGCTGCGGCGCCGGGTCGTATCGTGGGAGCACCACCCTCGGGAGGCCCCTCATGCGTCCTTTCCCCCGCCTTGCGCTCTCCCTGCTCTGCCTCGCCGCGCTCGCCGCGCCGCTCGCCGCGCCGGTCGCCGCGCAGGAACAGATGATCGGATTCGAGAAGATCCAGCAGCTCCTCGCGGGCGGTCAGGCCCGCCTCGCCGCGCGCGAACTGCAACTCGCCTCGGTCGCCTTCCGCTCCGAGATCGGACGGTGCCGGGACGAGGAGATCGGCGCACGGCTCGTCGAGCTCGAACCCCGCTTCACCTCGCTCGCCGAGCGCGTGCAGACCGGGGCGATCACGACCGCCGCGCTCGAGCAGGAGTTCGTCGCGATGGACCGCCTGCTCGCCGAGAATCACCTGAAGCTGGCGGTGACCGGCTGGGGCCTCCGCCGCTTCGGAAGGTTGGAGGCCGTCGCGACCGACCTCCGGCTCGCCGCGCTCTACCTGGATCGCTCGGCCAATTGGAGCCGGCAGCCCCTGCCCGCCGACCTGCGGCAGGCCGTCGACGGCGCCCTCGCCGCGGCCGAAGCGCTGGCCAAGAGCCCGGCGAATCCGCCCGGCCCGACCGGCGCCGCGATCGAGGCCTTCGACAAGGCGATGAAGCTCCCCCGCTGAGGGCCCGGAGCGACCCTTCGGGACCCGTGCGGTTGGCGAAAGGGGGGCGATGGCCCCATGTTCACATCACACCTTCGCCCTCCTGACCGCCCGTGTCCGCCCGCGCCCTCCGCCTCCACGAACGCCTGCAACGGATCGTCCCCGGTTCGCCGACGGAGATCGCGACCCGCGACGCGGAACGCACGCAGCTCATCGATGCCTACTGGGATGACGTCGAGGAGCGCGTCCTCTATGTGATGGTGCTGCTGAGCGCGGGCCGGAACAACGAGGCGATGACGCTCTGCGCGGCCTACCTCGAGGGCGTGGCCCATGAGCTGGTCGCGATGCATCCGTCGACCGGCGAGGCCTTCGAGGACGAGGCCGAGCAGCTCTCGAGCGACCCCTACCTCACGCTCGTGCATCCGCTGCAGCTCGTGCGTGTGGTCGCGATCACCGAAGGCCTCTCGCCGACGGCCCGGCTCGACATCGCGCAGACCTTCCCCGGTCCCGAGCACACGCTGCTGCACCAGGAGCAGGCGCTCGAGATCGTGCGCGCGCTGGTGGAGCCCGCGGAAGCGGCGCTGCTCGAGCGCGTCATCTGGAAGTGCACCATCGCGTACGTGATCTACGACTTCATCCGGTCGCAGTCGTTCAAGCGTCGCGAGGGCACACGCACCATCGGACTCGGCACCGCCTTCCACGAAGGCCATCCGGTGCACGAGCTGAGCGTGCCCGAACTCGTGAGCCTGCTGCGCGGCATGGTCGCCGAGGCGCGCGATCGTGCGCACACGAGCGGGACGCTGCCGCAGCACGACTGAGCCGTTCGCTCCTCCCCCACATCGGAGTGCGCATGACCCGTTCCGTCACCGGTGCCGCGGTCGCGGCGCTCGCGGCCTGCTCCCTGCTCTGCCCCGCGCCTGCCGGCGCGCAGGCGCCGCGCCCCACGACGCTCGCCGGCCGTTCGACGGTCTATGCGCCGAGCGGCATGGTCGCGACGAGCCAGCCGCTCGCATCGGCGGCGGGGCTCCAGGTGCTGCGCGAGGGGGGCAACGCGATCGACGCGGCCGTCGCCGCGGCGGCGGTGCTCACCGTGACCGAGCCGCACATGACCGGCATCGGCGGGGACATGTTCGCGATCGTCTGGCTGGCGAAGGAGCAGCGGCTGGTCGCGCTCAACGCGAGCGGTCGCGCCGGCGCGAAGATGACGCGCGAGACCCTGCTCGCGCGCGGGTTCCGCCCGGGATCGCAGCAGGGCGCGATGTCGGTCACGGTCCCGGGGGCGCTGGCGGGATGGGAGATGCTGCTGCGCACGCACGGGACGCGCGCGCTGCGCCAGGTGCTCGCACCGGCGATCGGGTATGCACGCGACGGCTTCCCCGTGACGCCGATCATCGCCGCGCAGTGGGCGGCCGAGACGTCCTTCCTCCAGCGCGACTCGGCGGCAGCGGCGACCTTCCTCCCCGGAGGGCACGCACCGAAGGCCGGCGAGTGGTTCCGCAATCCCGACTACGCCCGCACGCTGCAGACCATCGCCGACAGCGGCATCGGCGTCTTCTATGGTGGCGCGCTCGGCCGGCGCATCGTCCAGCGCCTCGACGCGCTCGGCGGCTTCCTCACGCTCGACGACCTGGCGCGGAACGCGCCGAACTGGGTGACGCCCATGTCGGCGGACTACCGCGGCTACCGCGTCTGGGAGCTGCCGCCGAGCAACCAGGGGATCGCCGCGCTCGAGATGCTGCGCATCCTCGAGCCGTACGACCTCAAGGCGATGGGGCACAACTCGCCGGCGTACCTGCATCACCTCATCGAGGCGAAGAAGCTCGCGTACGCCGACCTCGACCGGTTCGTCGGCGACGCGGACCATCTCGACATGCCGGCGTCGCGGATGCTGAGCGACGAGTTCATCGCGGAGCGGCGGAGCCACCTCGACCCGGTCCGCGCGCAGTCGCGCGTCGATCCGGGCCCGCTGCGCACGCAGAGCGAGACGATCTACCTGACGGTGGCCGACGCCGAGGGGAACATGGTGTCGTTCATCAACTCGATCTACGACTACTTCGGGTCGGGCGTGGTGGTGCCGGGGACCGGATTCGCGCTGCACAATCGCGGCGCCGGATTCACCCTGACGCCGGATCGGCCGAACACCGTCGCGCCTGGGAAGCGGCCCTTCCACACGCTCATCCCTGCCTTCGTCACGCAGGTGGTGAACGGGCGCGAGCAGGCGTACATGAGCTTCGGGCTGATGGGTGGCGGCGTGCAGGCGCAGGGGCATGTGCAGTTCCTGCTGAACCACCTGGTGTTCGGGATGGATGTGCAGCAGTCGATCGATGCGGCGCGGTTCCGGCACTACGACGGGATGCGGGTCGCGCTCGAGGCGCCGATCGGCGATGCGGTGCGCGCGGCGCTCACGGCGATGGGGCACGTGATGATCGACGCGCCGCCGGTGGCGTTCGGCGGGGCGCAGGCGATCATCCGGCTGCCGCGCGGCTATGCGGCGGGGAGCGATCCGCGGAAGGACGGGATGGCGGTCGGGTACTGAGCCTCAGCGACGCGCGCGCGCCACGGCCCATGTGAGCGCGCGACGCACCGTGAGGTGGAGCACGAGCGAGACCAGCGCGAGGACCGACGCGATGATGACCGGCAGCACCGGCCCGAACGCGTAGGTGAGCCCGAGGGCGAAGCCGAGCACGTACTCGGCGCGGTAGATCGGGAGCAGCAGGCCCAGCAGCGGGATCGCCTGGAAGAGGACGCCCGACACCTCCTCGCGTCCGAGCAGGAACGCACCGGCGAGCGCTGCGCCATAGAGCGCGGCGCCGGCGAACGCGAACCCCGCGGAGCGGAGGATGTCGTCCGCACCGCCGGCGGAACGCGCGGCCGCGAGCCGTAGCTGCACGCGACCGGTGAGGAACCAGACGAGCGCCGGGACGGTGACCGCCCCCCACCAGTTGGTGAAGGAGGGCAGGTCGGCGCGCGCCAGGAGGTGGTGTCGTGGGACGCCGTCGTGGGCGTACTGCCACGCGAGGAGCGCCCAGTACGCGAGCGTGACGACCCCCGTGAGGGCGAGGCGGATGCGAGGGAATGCGTCGGCGGTCAACGGGACTCTTGGTGGCGAAGGGATGCTGTCCGTACGCGGGCGGCCGGGGATCGTTTCCCCGTCCGGGGCCGGTCGGGATGCGGAGCGCGCGAACCCTTCGCATCTTCTCCACTGACAGGCACCCCGAACCCGGATCGCCCCATGACCAGCACCGTCCTCGACTTCCTGCGCGCCGACGACCTGGCCTCCGGAGGCGCACGATGAGTCATCGTACCCCGACCTGCCTGCTGCTCGCGTTCGCGATGAGCGCACAGGCCTGCTACCGAAGCGCGCCGCTCGGCCCAGAGGAACCCGTGCCGCAGCGCCGGGGGCGCGTGAGTTCCGCGACGCCGTTCGCGCTGCGGACCACCGACCTGAAGGCCGGCGAGGAGCCGTGCCCGGTGGAGCGCGTGGATGCATCGGTCCGCCGCGTCGCCGGGGACACCATCCATTTCGCCACAGTGTTCGGCTACGATCGCGCGCCGGGCGTCGGAAGTTGCCGGCGCCCGGGCGACGGGTTCGTGGTCCTCTCCGAGGTGCAGGCGCCACAGGTGGACGCCCGCAAGTTCAGCGCACTGCGTTCGGTCGCGCTCGTGGTGCTCGGGATCCCGGCCGCGCTCATCGCGGCGATCGTGATCGCCTGCGGTGGCACGTGCCAGATGACGTGAACGGGGGCGCCGGCGTCCGCGGCGCACGGTATCTTCCCGCCATGCGCGTGGCCTCCGGTTGGCTCTTGCTCGCGGTTCTCCTCCCCTCGGTCGCCAAGGGGCAGGTCCTCACCCCGCGGGAGGCCCTCGACTCCTCCCGCGCTGCGCTGGTGCGCGATGTGGGACGGCTCGCGAGCGCCGAGTTCGCCGGCCGTGCGACGGGCACGGCGGGCGCGGACAGCACGATCGCGTATCTCGCGCGCGCGTACGTGGCGATGCAGGTCGACCCCGCGGGCCGCGGGCCCTGCGACGACAGCGGGCGTTGCACCCGGAGCTACCGGCAGACCTTCGCGCTGCCCCGTTGGACACTGCGGAATACCGGCCTCGATTCCACCGCGCTGGCGACCAACGTGATCGCCGCGATCCCCGGGACCGACGAGGTGCTGGCGCAGGAGTGGATCGTGCTCGGCGCGCATCACGATCATCTCGGCGCGACCGGCATCGGCGCGCGGGATGCGCGGACCGCGCGCCTGCCACATCTCGGCGCGGACGACAATGCCTCCGGGACCGCGGCCCTGCTCGAACTCGCGCGGCGCCTCGCGTCCGCGCCGGTCCGCCGTTCGATCCTGCTCGTGCACTTCGGCGCGGAGGAGCTCGGCCTGCTCGGATCGACCGCGTTCCTGACCGATCCACCGGTGCCGGTGCGCGCGATGGTGGCGATGATCAACCTCGACATGGTCGGGCGGCTCGGCGGCAAGCGGCTGACGGTGTTCGGTACCGCGACATCACCGGCCTGGTCCACGCAGCTCGATGCCGCCGCACGCGAAGCGGAGGTGCGGCTCGATCCGTCCGCGGATCTCGGCGTTCGTGGCACGGGCAGCGACCACATCGAGTTCGCGCGCCTCGGCCTGCCGTCGCTGCACCTGTTCACCGGCGTGCACGAGGCGTATCACACCAAGGACGACACACCCGCGAAGGTCGACTACGACGGCCTGGTTCGGGTCGTGGTCTTCACCGAATCCCTCGTGCGGGCCCTGGGCGATGCACCGGTGGCCCTTCCCCGTTCCGCGACGCCATGACCCCGCCCGCCCTCGTCCGTTGGCACGCCGCGCTCGCCGCGCGCGACCCTCGCGCCCTCGACGTCCTCCTCGCCGACGACGTGGTCTTCCACTCGCCAGTGATGCACACGCCGCAGGTCGGCAAGCGCGTCACGGCGATGTACCTCGCGGCGGCCTTCGAGGTGTTCGGCCAGCCGGGCTTCCGCTACGTGCGCGAGATCGTGGGGGCGCACGATGCCGCGCTCGAGTTCACGGTGGAGCTCGACGGCGTCGTCGTGAACGGCGTGGACCTCATCCGGTGGGACGCGAGCGACCGCATCACCGATTTCAAGGTGATGCTGCGACCGCTGAAGGCGGTGCACCTCATCCACGAGCGCATGGCGGCGATGCTGGCCGCCTCCACTCCTCGAACGGGACCACCGGATGCGTAAGCTCCCGACCTGCCTCGTCCTCACGTTCGCGCTCGGCCTGCAGGCCTGCCGCGCGAGCGCTCCGCTCGCGCCCACCGGCCCGGAGCCGCGCCGCGCGATCCGCATCACGTCGGCGGCGCCGTTCGCGGTGCACCTCGTCGGCGAGGAGGGCCCGGCGCGCTGCCGCGCGACGCGCTTCGAAGGCGTCGTCACCGCGGTCGCGGGCGACACGATCCGGTTCGGCACGGTCTACTCGCTCCACCGCGCGTCCGGGATGACGACGTGCCGGACCCGCGGCATCCCCTTCGTGCTCTCGTCGGAGATCACGGAGGCGCGGACCGTCGCCCGTCCGTTCAGCCCGGGGCGGACGGCGGCGATGGTGCTGATCGGACTGCCGTTGGCGGCGTTCGCCGCGATCGGACTGCTCTGCTGGCTCGAACCCTGCTTGGCATGACGGGAGAGGATCGCACATGAGGGGTCGCCATTCGCGCATCGCATTCGCCGCCTTCGGCGCGCTCGTCGCGCTCAGCCCCGCGTCCGCCGCGCGCGCGCAGTCCCCGACCACCTCCGCCGAGCGCGCCACCGCCTGGGCGGAGCACCAAGCCCTCGACCGCGCCTCGCCGTTCCGCGGCCTCGCCTGGCGCCCCGTCGGCCCCGTGCGCATCGGCGCGCGCGTGGAGGCCATCGCGATCCCGCCGGGCAACACGGGCACGATCTACGTCGGGGTCGGGTCGGGCAATCTGTGGAAGACGGTGAACAACGGCCTCACCTGGCGCGCCATCTTCGAGCACGAGAGCGCCTTTGCCATCGGCGACGTGGAGGTCGCGCCGAGCGACCCGCGCGTCGTCTGGGTCGGCTCGGGCGAGGCGCAGCCGCGCTATGCGGGCTATGCGTATCCCGGGACCGGGGTCTTCAAATCCACCGACGCCGGCGAGACATGGACCGCCATGGGCCTCGCCGAGACGCATCACATCGGCAAGGTGCTCATCGATCCGCGCGACCCCGACGTCGTGTTCGTCGCGGCGATGGGGCATCAGTGGTCGGCCAACCGCGAGCGCGGCGTCTTCCGCACCGAGGACGGCGGCGCGCACTGGGAGCAGGTGCTCCGCATTGACGACTCCACCGGCGTCGTCGACCTCGCGATGGACCCGTCGGACCCGCGCATCCTGTACGCGTGGGCGTGGCAGATCGAGCAGGGACGCAGCGGCGGCCTCTTCAAGTCCACCGACGCTGGACGCCATTGGCGACGCGCGTCGAACGGGTTGCCGACCGGCCCGCTCGGCCGCGCCGGCATCGCGGTCGCCGCCGGCGCGCCGGGCGTCGTCTACCTCCATCTCGACGACCGCTCGCCGAGCTCGGTGAAGGACCGTCCGTTCGTCGGCGGGTCGGTGTACCGCTCGGACGACCACGGCGAGCAGTGGCGCCGCGTCGACCGGGGCGACCTCTTCGAACTCTTCGGCGCGTACGGATGGAAGTTCACCGACATCCGCGTCGATCCGCGCGACGCGCAGCATCTCTACATCCTCGGCAACCACGCGATGGAGTCGCACGACGGCGGTGCGACCTGGCGGCGCATCGGCGACCGCATCCTCCGCCTCCACGAGACCGAGGGGCGCGCGCTCCATCTGGACCATCATGAGATGGTGATCGATCCCGCCAATCCGGATCGCGTGCTGCTCGGCAATGACGGCGGCCTCTTCCTCTCCTATGACGCGGGCGCGAGCTGGCTGCACCTCAACAACATCCCGGTCACGCAGATGTACTTCGTCGCGACCGACGATCGGTCGCCGTACCGGATCTATGCCGGCACACAGGACAACGCGGCGCTCTTCGGCCCGAGTGACGCGTCGCTCGATGATGCCGTGCCCGATCCGTGGCGGAGCGTCTATCTCGACCGATGGACCGGCGGCGACAGCTATGTCACGCTCCCGGACCCGACCGACGACCGCTTCATCTATTACGAGCACCAGAACGGCGCGATGATGCGGATGGACATCACGGGCAGCTCGATCCTGAGTGGCGGTCCGTCGAGTCAGAACATCCGGCCTCGCCTTCCGCGCGGCTCGGCGCCGCTGCGCTTCAGCTGGTACACCCCGTTCTTCATCTCCCCGCACGATCCGCGGACGCTCTACGTGGGTGGCGACCGGGTGCTCAAGTCCACCGATCGCGGGAGCAGCTGGCGCGCGGTGAGCCCGGAGCTCGGTGACCCGGCCGGCGCGGACCGCACGCCGGTGACGACCGGCGGGTTCACGATGCTCACCGAGTCGCCGCTGCGCCCCGGGATGCTCGCCGGCGGCACCGAGGGCGGGCGGCTCTGGCTCTCCACCGATGATGGCGCGCAGTGGCGGCGCATCGACACCGGCCTCCCGAAGAAATGGGTGAGCCGCGTGACGCTCTCGGCCCGGGACGCCGCGACGATCTACGTGAGCTTCACCGGCTTCCGCGAGGACGACACGCGCCCTTACGTCTTCGCGTCGAACGACACCGGTCGCACCTGGCGTTCGATCGCCGCCAACCTCCCGGCGGAAGCGGTGAACGTGATCAAGGAGGACCCGATGAACGCCGACCTCCTCTACCTCGGCACCGACCTCGGGGTCTATGTCTCGCGCGATCGCGGCGGATCGTGGGAGTCGTTGAACGCGTCGCTTCCGTCGACGCCGGTGCAGGACCTGACGGTGCAATCGCGGGAGAGCGAACTGGTGATCGGGACGTACGGACGGGGTGCGTGGGTGCTCGACCTCGCACCCATCCGTACGCCGCGCACCGAGTGGTCCGGCACCGCGTTGCATCTCTTCCCCGTGCGTGACGTCGTGCAGGACTGGTATCCGTGGGATGCGGTCCCGGGCGATCGGCGTGGCCGGCGCGTGGCGCGGATGCAGGTCGCGTCCGATCGCCCGCGCGAGGCGACGATCGCGGTGCGCGACTCGACCGGGCAGGTGGTGCGCGAGTGGTCGCTGTCGCTGGGCACCGGCGTCACCACCGTCGAGTGGGACATGCAGGTGATGGACCGCGCGGGCCGACTCGTGGATGTGCGCCCGGGTGCCTTTGTCGTGGAGGTGCGGGCCGGCGACGCGCGTGCGACGCGCCCGCTCCGCGTCGCTCCCGATCCGCAGCTGACCGAGGGACAGCGACGCCCCGAGGAGTTAGGTTAGGGCTCCCGCTTCGCGAGCACCCCCCGGCATGACGCGCACGACCTCGTTCCTCCTCACCCTCGCCGGCGCCGTCGTGCTCGGCTGGGCCGCCGTGCGGACCCCGGCGCCACTCCCGGCCGACGCCCCGGCCACCGAGTTCTCGGCGACGCGCGCGATGGCGGATATCCGCGCGATCGCGAGCGCGACGCGCGCAACCGGCACGCCGGAGATCGCGGTGGCACGCGCGCATCTCGGGGCGCGTCTCACCGCGCTCGGCTTCACCTGGCGCGAGACCACGTATCCCATGCCGCCGCGCGCCGCCGCGCGCCTCAGGTCGTGGGGCGGTGACTCGGTCGCGACGGGCACCAACCTCATCGCGTGGCGGCAGGGCGCCGACTCCATGGGCCCGACCGTGGCGCTCATGGCGCACCACGATGCCGTCTGGGGATCGCCCGGCGCGGCGGACGATGCGTTCGGGGTCGCGGCCGCACTCGAGATCGCCCGCGCGATCCCGCGCGAGACACAGCGGCGCGACCTCATCCTCATCCTCACCGACGGCGAGGAGATCGGCCTCACCGGCGCGCGCGCGTTCTTCGCCAAGGACAGCACGGCCGATCCGCTGGCCGATCGCGTCGGGGTGCTGATCGACCTCGAATCGCGCGGCGGCGGCGGGCTCGCCTCGATGTTCCAGACCAACACCGAGAACGGCGCGCTCATGGCGCTGTACCAGGACGTGGTCCGGCACCCGGCGGCGAACTCGATCGCGGTGAGCATCTACGAACGCCTCCCCAACTCGACCGATTTCACCCCGGCGCTCGCGCGCGGCGCGATCGGCTTCAACATCGCGAACGTCGGCGACGCCCGGCTCTATCACTCCCCGCTGGCCACGCCCGACGAGATCGACCCCGGCACCCTGCAGCACATGGGTGCGCAGGCGCTCGACCTCACGCGCGCCCTGCTCACGGTGGACACGCTCCCCGGCAAGGCACCGGCGGTCGTCTTCAGTGACGTCCTCGGCGTCACGATGTTCTCGTATGCGCCGGCGACGGGGTGGATCCTCCTCGCGGTGTGCGCGCTCGTGCTCGCGCTCGCGGCGTATCACCGCAAGTTCGACTGGAGCGCGCGGTCGGCCGCGGGCGTCGCCTTCGACGGGTTCGCTGTCGCGGTGGTCGCGGGGTTGGCACTCTTCCTCGTCAACAAACTCTCGCTCACGGCCGCGAGCCCCGAGCTGAACTACTACGACCGTCTCGCGGCGCTGCCGCGGCTCGAGCTGCAGGCGGCCTGCCTCGTCCTCGCGACGCTCCTCGCGTCCACCGCCACCTGGGCGCGCAGCGATTCGAGCCGGTCCGTCGGCGCCGGCGTGCTGACGCTGGTGCTCGGTGTGGTGACGCAGGTGCTCCTGCCCGGCGGAGGCCCGATCTTCGTCTGGCCCCTCCTCGCGGCGACGGCGGCGTTCTTCATCCAGGGATTCGCGGCACCCGGCGCCACCGCGCCACGCGTGGTCGCGATGAGCATCGCCGCGATCGGGCTCGCCTGGCTCGGCTCGATCGCGCACTTCCTGCTCCTCGGCGTCGGTGCCGACCTGCCGTCGGCGATCGCTCCGCTGCTCATCCCAGCGCTCGCGCTTCTCGCGCCGGTGATGCCCGACTGGCCACGTCGCCCGACGCTGCTGGCCGCGAGCGCACTGCTCGTCGCCGCCGTCGGCCTCGCCCTGTGGGTGCGTCTCGACGCACTCGCCCCGAGCGTCGCCGTGTACGCCCTCCCCCGCTGACCGTCACCGCCCATGCGCCCCGCCCTCGCCCTGCTCCTCGCCATGTCCATCAGCGCCGCGATCCCCGCCGACGCGCAGCCGAACGCCGACTGGGCGAACCTGAAGCGCTACGCGGCCGAGAACGCGGCCCTCCCCGCGCCAGCACCGGACGAGGCGCGCGTCGTCTTCTACGGCAACTCCATCACCGAAGGGTGGGCGCCACACTTCGCCACGATGTTCCCCGGCAAGCCGTACTTCGGCCGCGGGATCAGCGGACAGACGACGCCGCAGATGCTCATCCGCTTCCGACAGGATGTCGTCGCGTTGCGGCCCAAGGTGGTGGTCATCCTCGCCGGCACGAACGACATCGCGGGCAACACGGGCCCGTCGACCAACGAGATGATCGCCGACAACCTGCGGGGGATGACGGAGATCGCGCGCGCGAACGGCATCCACGTGGTGCTCTCGTCGGTGCTGCCGGTGTTCGACTACCCCTGGAAGCCTGGGCTCGAGCCGGCGCCGCGGATCATCGCGCTCAACGCGTGGATGCGACGGTACGCCGAGGAGATCGGCGAGACGTATCTCGACTACCACACGGCGATGGCCGACGCGCGCGGCGGGTTGCCGCCGTCGCTCGCCGATGACGGTGTGCATCCCAACCTCGCCGGCTATCGGCTCATGGCGCCGCTCGCCGACGCGGCGATCGCGCGCGCGCTCGGAAGGCCGTTCGGAAGGCCGTGAGGTCCGTGCGGGGCAGCGTACCGCCCCGCGCACTCGCTCAGCGGATGTGCTCCCAGGCCAGCGATGCGATCTCGCCGAGCGCCTGCCCCGCGACGATCGTCGGGTCGCCTGACGCGACCGAGAGGTTGTTCACGTAGATCGCGAACGCGACGCGCTTGCCGCTGCGTGACGTGAAGTAGCCGGCGAGTCCCTTGCCGGTCACGAGCGTGCGACGGTTGAGGGGATCGTACGTGGAGTAGGTGCCCGTCTTCGCGAAGACCTTCCCTGCCCCCGGCGATCCCACCTGGATGGTCGCGAGGGTCCCGTCCTGCCCGAGGACCGGCAGCGCCGCACGGAAGGCGTCCGCCCAGGGCTTGCCGGCGACGACGGCGAGGTAGCGCGTCATGAATCGCGGCGAGAACCAGGCGTTGCCGCCCGCACCGTCACCCTGCACGGCGCCGCCGAGGTCGAGCGACTCGCGCTGCAGCCAGTCGTGCGCGAGATCGAAACCGTTGCGCCCGGCGCGGCGGGCATCCGGCCGCGACCCGAGCAGCAACGGGAAGTTGCTGGCGTGCAGGTTCTGGCTCGTCTTGAGCAGCACCACCGCCTCGGCCGTGAGCGGGAGCGAGACGTGCTCGGCGACGACCATCGAATCGACGTACGCCGCCGCGAGTGACGGCACGTCCACGCTGCGCTGCCTGAGGCGCGGCAACACCCGCACGCCGGCGTCGGCGAGCACCTCGCTCAGCACGATCTCGCCGAAGCGGCGCGGTGACGGGACCGCCCACCGGAGGTTGGAGGGCGTGGCACGAGGCACCATGCCCGACAGCACGAGGATGCGATGGTCGGCGTCGCTGCTGTCCTCCATGCTCCGCGTGACGGCGGGTGCGCCGGAGTCCACCGTCGTGAACGTCGCCTGCACCGTGAGCAGGCTCGTGCGCGGCGAGACCTGGACGGTCGCGGCATCGCCGGCGCGCGCGCCCGGCGTGACGACGATGTCGATGACGTTGTCGTTCACGACCATCGGCGACATCACGATCCGGGTCCCGAGTTCGCGCTCGCCCTCCGCGAAGAGCGAGGCGTCGACGATCACCTGTCCGGAGACCGCGCGGATCCCGCGAGCGGCGACCTGCCGCGCGAGGTCGCGCAGCGTGGTCAGCGGGTCGGTGGCGAGCGGCGGTCCGCCGTACGAGTGGTCCCGGTCGATGAAGGCGTAGGTCCCGTCCTCGCGGCGCCGGCCGGAAAGATTCGGATCGCCGCTCGCGACGACCACGAGATCGCCCTGGACCACGCCGTCGCGGATGGGACCGGTCCGGTAGACGCGCGTGGTGAAGCGGTGATCGGGCCCGAGCACCTCGAGCGCGGTGCCCATCGTGAGCAGCTTCGTGGTGGAGCCCGGCACGAAGAGCCGGTCGCCGTTGACGCTGGCGAGCACCTTCTTCGCGTCGAGGTCGTAGAACTCCATCCCCCAGCTCGCATGGGCGAACTCGGGGCGTTCCATCACGGCGCGGATGCGGGCGTCGGGAGCGGGCTGCGCGTGGAGGGCGCGCGGCGCCACACCGGTGACCGAGACCGCGAGGAGGAAGACGACGGCGGCGCGGAGGGTGCGCATCACGGACTCCAGGTGCAGGGCAAGGAGGACTGTCGAGCCGAGAATATGCCCCGCCCCGGACCCGGTCGCCACGCGTGGCGCGCCGCCCCGCTCGGTCGTCTTGTTGGTTGGGCCCCCACCCATCTCATGCGCACTCCCACCCCGCCTTCCTCGCCCAACGAGCGCCCGCTGATCGACCGCCTCCGCGCGGCGACCGCGGGGCGTTACACGATCGGCGCCGAACTCGGCGCCGGCGGCATGGCGACCGTCTTCCGCGCCACCGAGATCGCCCTCGAACGCGAGGTGGCGATCAAGGTGATGTCGATGGAGGTGGCGTCGACGCCGGGCGCGGTGGAGCGCTTCCGTCGGGAGGCGCGCGTGGCCGCCGCGCTCAGCCACCCGCACATCGTCCCCATCTACGCGATCGGCGAGGACCCCAAGCTCGCGTTCTTCGCGATGAAGTACATCGAAGGCCGCGGGCTCGACTCGATCCTCAAGAAGGACCCGATGCAGTCGGTCGAGATGGTGGTGAAGACCATCGCCACGGTGGGCCGCGCGCTCGCGCACGCGCACGAGAAGGGCGTCGTGCACCGCGACGTGAAGCCGGCGAACATCATGGTGGGCAACGATGGCTGGCTCTACGTCACCGACTTCGGCATCGCCAAGCGCGACGACGTGCAGGGGCTCACGCAGGTCGGGACGGTGATCGGCACGCCGGCGTACATGTCGCCGGAGCAGTTCAATGGGCAGACGACGACCGGTGCGGCGGACCAGTATTCGCTCGGCATCGTCGCGTACGAGATGCTCGCGGGGCGCGCGCCGTTCAACGGGCCCTCGCTCGGCGAGATCATGCGCGGGCACCTGCTCGAACCCCCGCCGGCGCTGCGCACGTTGCGCATCGACATCCCCGCCCCGGTGGTCGACGTGGTGAACCGGATGCTCGCCAAGGACCCGGCGGACCGCTTCGCGACGCTCAACGACGCGGCGGCGGCCCTTGAGGGCGCCGGTGCCGGCGCCAAGGGGATGGCCCCGCGTCGCACGGTCCCGACCTCGCAGGCGGCGGCCGAGTTGCGCGCGACGACGAGTCCGACGACGCCGATGCCGCGGAACTCGACCAGTGGCCCGCTCACCGGCGCCAACTCCGGGGCCAACACGGGCGCGAACTCGGGGGCGGCGCGCCGGCCGGTGACCGCGACCCATGCGCGTCCGGAGCCCGCCCGGCAGGGCGGCGGCGGGACCGCCCTCGCGGTCTTCGCCCTCCTCGCCGCGGCGCTGGGCGGCGGCTGGTACGTCTTCCGCGAGGACATCAGCGCGGCGATGCGACCGGCCCCCATCGCGAGCATCGCCCCCGAGCTGCCGAGCACCCCGGTGCCCGAGCCGATGCCGGACAGCGGTGCGATCGCGGCCGCCGAATCGACGACCGTGGCCGGGGCGGACACGACGGCGAACGCCGGCGACCCGGCCGACGCGATCGCCGACCTCGCCGCGCGCCTCGCCTCCGCCCCGGTGATGGACGTGAATGCGCCGGCGGACTCGGTCGTCGTGCGCGTCGGCAGCCAGACGATGCAGACGGTGCTCTTCGTGAACGACCGGCAGGTCGGGATCCTCGGCGGGATGGGCCTCGTGAGTGTCACGGTCCCCCCCGGCGCGGTGAAGGTCCAGGTCCGCAAGGTCAACTGTCGCGACTGGGACACGACCTTCACGCCGGTCACGGGACGGCGCTACTCCTTCATGGAACGCTCGCCAACGTGCTGACGTGAAGCCCTTCGAACGCCTCGGCGACGCCACGACGCCCGACGGCACGCGGATCGAGTTCTTCCGCCACGATGGCTCGTACCTCATCCGCGCCGACGGCGTGGAGCTGATGTCGTCGCGCCGTCACCTGTCGGAGGACCGGCTCGCCGAGGTCGCGTGCGAGGGGCTGCGGGATCGACCGAAGGTGCGCGTGCTCATCGGCGGACTGGGCCTGGGCTTCACGCTGCGCGCCGCCCTCAAGGCCCTCGGTCCGGACGCGGAGGTCGTGGTCGCCGAGCTGATGGCGGAGGTGATCGCGTGGAACGCGAACCCCGAGTACCAGCTCTCGGCGACGGCCATGGCCGACCCGCGCGTCCGGATCGTGCACGACGACGTCTTCAAGGTGCTCGAGGGCGAGCCGAACGGCTTCGACGCGATCATGCTCGACACCGACAACGGCCCCGAGGGGATGATCATGTCGGAGAACGACCGGCTGTACGCGGCTCGGGGGATCATGCTGACCATCCGGGCGCTGCGGCGCCCCGGCGTGGTCGCCTACTGGAGCGTGGGCGAGGACCACCGGTTCGTGGACCTGCTGCAGCGGGCCAAGCTCAAGGTGGAGACGCTGAAGGTGCGGGCACACGACACGCGCGGG
Source organism: Gemmatimonadota bacterium (assembly GCA_016714015.1). Classification (NCBI taxonomy): domain Bacteria; kingdom Pseudomonadati; phylum Gemmatimonadota; species Gemmatimonadota bacterium. Next base: position 138,605 of record JADJNZ010000004.1, on the reverse strand, counting down.
CCGCTGCACATTCTGTACGTCGCCCGCCCCTCGGACGCGCGTTAGGTCATTGCCCTGAGGGTCCGACGGCAGTAAGCTCTGCCGTCGCTCCGGTCGCCGCCCCCCGCGGCGGCCGCAGCCCACCCCCGGAGCCACCGTGCAGCACGTCCCCGCGACGACCCTGACGGCCGTCGACTACCTCGTGATGGCGCTCTACTTCGGCGTCGTCCTCGGCATCGGCTTCGCCCTGCGGCGCCGCACCAACACGGCGAGCGAGTTCCTGCAGTCCGGCCGCTCGTTGCCGCCCTGGGTCACCGGCCTCGCCTTCCTCTCGGCGAACCTCGGCGCGCAGGAAGTCATCGGGATGGGCGCCTCGGGTGCGAAGTACGGCATCGCGACGAGCCACTTCTACTGGATCGGCGCCATCCCGGCGATGGTGTTCGTCGCGTTGTTCATGATGCCGTTCTACTACGGCTCGCGCGCGCGGTCGGTCCCCGAGTACCTCAAGCTCCGCTTCGACGAGAAGACGCGGACGCTCAACGCCGTGAGCTTCGCGGCGATGACGATCTTCTCGTCGGGCATCTCGATGTACGCGATGGGCAAGCTCTTCAACCTGCTGCTCGGCTGGAGCTTCGACGTCAGCGTGCTGGTCTCGGCGGTGATCGTGCTGGCGTACGTCTTCGCCGGCGGGCTGACGAGCGCCATCTATAATGAAGTGCTCCAGTTCTTCATGATCGTCTTCGGCTTCGCGCCGCTGGTCTTCCTGGGGCTCCGCGAGGTCGGCGGCTGGGCAGGCCTGACTGCCCGGCTGACGGAGGCCGCGGCGACGCGCGGGCTCGCGCCCGGCGCGTACACCCACGCCTGGCAGGGGATGAGCAGCGCCGCGACCAATCCCGTGGGCGTCGAGTGGTTCGGGCTCGTGATGGGCTTGGGCTTCGTGCTCAGCTTCGGCTACTGGTGCACCGACTTCCTCGTGGTGCAGCGCGCGATGGCGGCGGACTCGATGACCGCCGCGCGCCGCACGCCGCTGATCGCCGCGGTCCCGAAGATGCTCTTCCCGTTCCTCGTCATCCTCCCCGGCATGATCGCGCTCGCGCTCACGGCCGCCGGTGGCGACGCGGGCGCGGGGATCATCCCGGCCAAGCTCACCGAGGCCGGCGCGCCGATGATCGATGCCGCCGGCCGCGCGGTGCTCGACTACGACCTCGCGACGCCGATGCTGCTCATCAAGCTCTTCCCCGAGGGGATGCTCGGCCTCGGCCTCACCGCCCTGCTCGCGAGCTTCATGTCGGGGATGGCGGGCAACGTGACCGCGTTCAACACGGTCTGGACGTACGACATCTACCAGAGTCACATCGCCAAGCACGCGAGCGATGACCACTACCTGTGGATGGGGCGCGCCGCGACGGTGGGCGGCGTGCTGCTGTCCGTCGCGGCGGCGTACGTCGCTGGCGCGTTCAACAACATCATGGAGCTGCTGCAGCTCGTCTTCGCGTTCGTGAACGCGCCGCTCTTCGCGACCTTCGCCCTCGGCATGTTCTGGAAGCGGTCGACGGGGCACGGCGCATTCTGGGGTCTCGTCTCCGGCATGGGCGGCGCGGCGCTGCATCATGGACTCACGCTCGCCGTGGGGGCAGTGCCCGGCGTGAAGGGCGGCTTCTTCGGCCTCGTGCACACGTACCCGAGCGAGATGGCGCAGACCTTCTGGACCGCGATCATCGCGTTCACCGCGTGCACCGTGGTGACCATCGTGATCAGCCTGATGACGAAGCCCCGCCCCGACGAGGAACTCAAGGGCCTCGTCTACGCGCTCACGCCCAAGCCGGCCGAGGGTCATCTCGCCTGGTACCAGCGGCCGGCGGTCTTCGCCGGTGCCGTGCTGGGGATGACGCTCGTGCTCAACCTCCTCTTCGCCTGAGGCACGCCGACCATGAGTGAAGGAATCGGTGGGATGGACCTCCGCGTGCCGATCGGCGGCCTGTTCGTCGCGCTCGGCGTCGTGCTCGCGGGCTTCGGCCTGATGACCGCCTCCGATGCGGAGATGTACGCGAAGTCCGGCGGCCTCAACATCAACCTCTGGTGGGGCGCGGCGATGCTCGTGACCGGCGCCCTGTTCCTGTTCTTCGCGCGGCGCGATGCCGCGCGCGCGAAGGGCTAGTCGCCCTCCCCTCCATGCCGGAGCAGTGAGATGCGCGTGATCGCCCGGGTCCTCGGCCTGTGCGGCCTCTGCGGGGTGCTGGCCGCTCCCGTGCCCGCCCAGCGCGCCGCCACGCCCGCCGTCCGGGTGGATCGCGAGGGCGTGATGCGCTGGACCGCGACCGGGAAGGAGGTCGCCCTCTTCGGCGTGAACTACGCGGCGCCGTTCGCCTATGACTACCAGTCGATCCGCGCGCTCGGTCTGGATCCGAAGCGCGCGATCGACGCGGACGTCTCACACCTCGCGCGGCTCGGCGTCGACGCCTACCGGATCCACGTGTGGGACCGCGAGGTCACGGACACGCTCGGGAACCTGCTCGCGAACGAGCACCTCGACCTCTTCGACTATCTCCTCTCGCGGCTCGAGGCGCGGGGCATCAAGGTGATCCTCACGCCGATCGCGTGGTGGGGACCGGGGTATCCCGCCCCTGACCATCCATCGCCGGGCTTCGCGAACCGCTTCAGCAAGCCGCAGATGCTCGTCGACTCCACCGCGCGGCGCGCCTCGGTTCGCTACGTCGCCCAGTTCGTGCAGCACCGGAACCCCTACACGGGGAAGCGCTACGGCGACGATCCGAACATCCTCGCGATGGAGATCTTCAACGAGCCGTGGCACGACCTCGCGCCCCCGCGCGAGACCACGCGCTACATCAACGAGATGGTCGCGTCGATGCGCGGCGCGGGGCTCCGCACGCCGATCTTCTACAACATCAGCGAGCACTGGACGCCGGAGCACGGGGCGGCCGTCTGCGCGGCGGACATCCAGGGGGTGAGCGCGCAGTGGTACCCCACGGGGCTCGTGCGCGGCGAGGCGCTGCCGGGGAACCCGCTCCCCAACGTCGACCGCTATCCATTGCCGTGGAAGGAGACGCCGGGCTGCGCGAGCAAGGCGCACATGGTCTACGAGTTCGACGGTGCCGACGTGACGGTGCCGGTGATGTACCCGGCGATGGCACGCGCCTTCCGCGGCGCGGGATTCCAGTGGGCGACGCAGTTCGCGTACGACCCGATGGCGGTCGCGTACTCCAACACGGAGTACCAGACGCACTTCCTCAACCTCATCTACACGCCGGCCAAGGCGATCAGCTTCCTCATCGCGGGTGAGGTGTTCCGGCAGACGGCCCGCGGGTTCGATGCGGGGACGTATCCGGCGAGCGAGCGGTGGGGGAAGTTCCGCGTGTCGTATGCGGAGCGGCTCAGCGAGTACGTCTCGGACACCATGTTCGCGTACACCGGCTTCACCGAGACCCTGCCGCCCGACCCGCGGGCCCTGCGACACATCGCCGGCGTGGGCACGTCGATGGTCGTGGGGTACTCGGGCAGCGGCGCCTACTTCCTCGATCGCCTCGTCGACGGCGTCTGGCGTCTCGAGGTCTATCCCGATGTCGTCGCGGTCGAGGACCCGCATTCACGCGGGAACCTGCAGCGTGCGGTGAGCCGGATCCACTGGCGCGAGGAGCAGTTCTCCCTGTTGTTGCCGGACCTCGGCGCCGAGTTCACGATCGCCGGGATCGGCGCGGGGAACGCCATGCGCGGCATCGCCAAGGCCGGTCGCATCGACGTGCGCCCCGGCGTCTACCTCCTCGCGCGTGCGGGCGTGGACGCCTCCGGCTTCCGCGACACGACGCGGTTCGGGGGACGGAGGCTCGACGAGTTCCACGCCCCGCCGTCCAGCGAGGGGACGCCGCTCGTCCGGCATGAGCCGCCGCCGAGCATCGCGCGGAACGCGCCCCTCAACGTCTCGTTCGACGTCGTGCGGCCGACCGCGCCCGACTCGGTGCTGCTCTTCGTCCGCCAGCGCGGCTGGCGGGACTACTCGCGGGTCTCGCGCCTCATCGGAGGACTCGTCGACGATCCGTTCACGCATCACGGCACCCTGCGCGTCACCGACCTCACCGGCGTCGTCGAGTACGTGGTGACCACCTTCGACGCGGCCGGCGCCGTCACGTATCCGGGCGCGATCCCCGGACGACCGGACCGCTGGGACTTCGCATCGACCGAGCATTGGGCCGCACCGGTGGTGGAGCACGCGGCGCCGGTCGTCCTCTTCGATGGTGACCGGGACCGTTCGCGCATCGTGGAACCGGGCTACATCCCCGGCGTGCGGTGGCGCTCGGAGAGCGTCGCGAGCTCGTTGCCGGAGCGGAACGCCTGGCGCGCCGTCGTCGACACCTTCGGTCCGGCGTCACCGCATGTCGCCTTCCGGACCATGCTGCGTCGCGCGACCCGCGCCCGTCTCTCGCCGGCACTGGGGGCCGCCGGGCCGTTCGGCGACGCCCTCCGGATCCGCTGGCGCAGCACGGGGCCTGCCCCCGCGCGCATCGAGGTCGCGCTCATCCTGAGCGATGGCTCGGCGTGGGGGAGCACGGTCGCGGCGCCATCCGCCTGGGGCGAGACCGAGATCGCGCTCGCCGACCTCGTGCGTGCTCCCCTCGTGCTCCTGCCGCGTCCCTATCCGACCTTCCTGCCATACGACCTGCGCGTCGGCGGCACGCCGTCGTTCGCGCTCGAACGCGTCGAGGGCATCCAGTGGGGGATCCCGCGGCCGGCCGGCGCGGCCGCCGATCCGCGCGCGGGACTCGAGGTCGAATGGGTCCAGCTCGTCCAGCGACCGCAACGGTAGGGGAACATGGAACGCCGCCACTTCGTCGCCAGTCTCGCCGCGGGGAGCGGTGCGCTCGCCATCGGCGATGACGCGCTGCTCCGCGCCGTCGCCGCGCCCCCGCGGGGCACGGAGTCGCTCGACCGCGGCTGGCGCTTCCTGCGCCTCGACGCACCAGACGGATCGGCCGATCGCACACGCCCCGACTTCGACGATGCCGGGTGGGAGGAGGTCTCCCTTCCGCACACGGCGAGGATCGAGTCGCTCGTCACGGGTGCGCCGGGGACACCGACCGCGCAATGGCAGGGTCACTGCTGGTACCGCCGGACTCTCACGCTCGACGCGGCGGCGGCCGGATCGTGCACGTGGCTGCGCTTCGGCGCGGCGATGAACGTCGCCGAGGTCTGGCTCGATGGACAGCTCCTCGGCCGCAACCTCGGCGGATGGACACCGTTCGTGTTCGACCTCAGCAAGAGGCTCGTTCCCGGTGTGAGGAGCACGCTCGCGGTGCGCCTCGACAATCGCGACAATGCCGCCACGGGACCGAAGCCGCTCGCCGATCTCGACTTCAACATGTACGGCGGGCTCTACCGGATGGTGGAGCTCGTCACGAAGGACCAGCTGCACATCACCGATCCGATCCTCGCCGATCGGCCCGGCGCGGGCGGCGTACTCGTGCGGACAACGGCTGCGAGCAGGGAGCGTGCCACGCTGGAGGTGAAGGTCCATGTGATGAACACGGCGCCCGGTCCGCGCGCATTCGGCATCCGCGTGCGACTCGAGGACGCTGCTGGCCGTGTCGTCGCGCACACCGCGACGAACCCCAGTCCGCTGCTCGCCGCGCAGGATCAGGACGCGTTCCTCAACTTGACCGTCGAGCGCCCGGCGCTCTGGCACCCGCACGCGCCCCATCTGCACACGCTCCACACCGAACTCGTCGCCAACGGGCGCGTCATCGACAGCGAGCGCACCCGCATCGGTATCCGCCGGTTCGAGGTGAACGCCGACGGACTGCGGATCAACGGCGAGAAGCTCTTCCTCCGCGGCACCAACCGGCATCAGGACTACCCGTACGTCGGTTACGCCCTCTCCGACGACGCGCAGCATCGCGACGCGCGGCTCATCAAGGAGGCCGGGTTCGACTACATCCGCCTCTCGCACTACCTGCATGCGCCGGCCTTCATGGACGCCTGCGACGAGCTCGGGATCTGCGTGATGAACGCGATCCCCGGCTGGCAGTACTTCAATCGCGATGACCCCGCCTTCACCGCGCTGCAGTACGAGAACATCCGCCGCATGATCCGCCGCGACCGGAACCACGCGTGCGTCCTGCTCTGGGAGACCTCGCTCAACGAGACGATGATGCCGCCCGAGTTCATCGCGCGGACGCAGGCGCTCGGGCACGAGGAACTGCCCGGCGACCAGATGTTCACCTGCGGTTGGAGCCCGGGCTACGACGTCTTCATCCAGGCTCGCCAGCACGGCGGGTGCGTCGAGGTGAAGGACCGCGCCTGCGTGGTGAGCGAGTACGGCGACTGGGAGTACTACGCGCAGAATGCGGGTCTGAACCAGACCGAATGGCGGAATCTCGCCGCGGACGACGCGAACAGCCGGCAGCTTCGCTGGCACGGCGAGAAGCGCCTCCTGCAGCAGGCGACGAACATCCAGGAGGCGCACAACGACAATCGGAAGACCATCGCGTTCGCCGACGGACTCTGGGTGATGTTCGACTACAACCGCGGATACGCGCCGGACGTCGAGTCGAGCGGCTGCGCGGACCTCTTCCGCGTGCCGAAGTTCTCGTACCACTTCTTCCGGTCGCAGCGCGACGCGGGAGAGCGTATCCCCGGCGTGACGACCGGGCCGATGGTGTTCATCGCGTCTCACTGGACGGCATCGTCGTCGCTCGCGGTGCGCGTGTTCAGCAACGCCGAGGAAGTGGAACTGCGGTTGAACGGCCGCCTGATCGCCCGCCAGCGGCCGGACAGTGACCGGATCTCCACGCACCTCGCCCACCCGCCGTTCACCTTCGCGGTCTCCGCGTTCGAAGCCGGTCGGCTCGACGCGACCGCGTTCATCGGCGGACGCGCGGTCGCGACCCATGCGGTGCGCACGCCCGGTGCACCCGCACGCCTGGAACTGCGACTCGACGAGCAGGGCCGTCCCTTCGGCGGCCGCGGCAAGGATGTCGTCTTCGCTCATGCATCCCTCGTCGACGCGCCGGGCACGCTGGCCGCCGAGGTATGGGAGAACGTCGCATTCGGCACCGCCGGGACGATCGCCCTCGTCGGCGCGAACCCGTACTCGACCGAGGCCGGCGTCGCCAGCATCCTGCTCACCGCCGAGCGCGCACGACCGCGCGGGGTGCTGGCCGCGCTCGCCCTCGTGCCGGGCGCCGGCACCCTGCGGCTGCTCGGTGCCGCGCACGGGATCGGCATGGCCACGCCCGCCCACACGCTGCACGTCACCACTGATGGGACCGCACCGACCGCGCGGGCGCCGAGGTATCGCGCCCCCGTCGTCCAGACCGACCGCCTCCGCGCGGCGCTCTGCATCGGCGACCGCGTCATCGCCACGCTCGACGCCTCCACGTTCAGGTTCCGCGTGGCCGGCAGCACCGCTCCGACTCCCGCCTCCCGATGACCCCGAACGTCGTTCCCGCCCCCGCCCGAGCGGTCCTCACCGCGTTCCGCTCGCGGTATGGCGCATCCCCCGACCTCGTCGTGCGCGCGCCCGGGCGCGTGAACCTCATCGGCGAGCACACCGACTACAACGACGGCTTCGTCCTCCCGCTCGCGATCGACCGTGCCGTCTGGATCGCGCTCGCGCCCACGGACGAACGCGCGATCGAGATCACCGCGCTCGACAAGCAGGAGACGGGCCGGATCGACCTCGACCACTTCGCCAAGGACGGTCCGTCCTGGCTCGAGTACGTGCGCGGCGCCGCGTGGGCCCTCACGCAACCCGGTGAGCCGCTGCGCGGGTGGCGCGGCGTGATGGCGGGCGACGTCCCCCTTGGCGCCGGCCTCTCGTCGAGCGCCGCCGTCGAGCTCGCCACCCTGCGCGCCTGCGCCGCCGCGTCCGGGCGCGAATGGGATCCGCGCCTCATGGCGACGCACGGCCAGCGCGCCGAGAACGCGTGGGTGGGCGTGAACTGCGGGATCATGGACCAGATGATCTCCGCCGCGGGCGAGACGGGCCACGCGCTGCTGATCGACTGCCGCTCGCTCGCGCTGAAGCCGGTGCCGCTTCCTGCGGAGGCGGTCGTGGTGGTGATGGACACGAGCACGCGCCGCGGCCTGATGGACTCCGCCTACAACGAGCGCCGCGCGCAGTGCGAGGCGGCCGCGCGGCACTTCAAGGTCGATGCGCTCCGCGACGTGACGCTCGCCCGCTTCGAGGCCGAGGCGGGCGCGCTCGACGCGGTGACGCGCCGCCGTGCGCGGCACGTGGTGAGCGAGAACGCCCGCACCGTACGCGCCGCCGACGCGCTGCGCGCCGGCGATGCCGCGACGGTCGGGCGCCTGATGGACCTCTCGCACGAGAGCCTGCGTGACGATTTCGCGGTCTCGAGCCCCGCGCTCGACGCGATCGTCGAGATCGCGCAGGCGCAGGACGGCTGCTTCGGCGCGCGGATGACCGGCGCCGGCTTCGGTGGCTGCGCGGTCGCGCTCGTCGCCGCCACGCGGGCCGAGGCGTTCGTGGCGGCGGTGCGGTCCGACTACCGCGCCGCGACCGGGCTCGATGCGGCGCTCTACGTCACCACTGCGCAGCCGGGCGCCTCGGTGATCAGCGGCCCCGAAGCCGCGGCGCTCGCGTGACCGAGTCGATCCTCCTCTCGAACGTCCATCGCCGCTACGACCCGCTCGGCGACCGGTGGGTGCTCGTCTCGCCGCACCGCGGCCAGCGGCCGTGGCAGGGGAAGGTCGAGGCACTGCCCATCACCGGGCGCCCCGCGCACGACCCCACCTGCTACCTCTGCCCCGGGAACGCGCGCGCGGCCGGGGCGACCAATCCGGCGTACGACGGCACCTTCGTCTTCGACAACGACTTCGCGGCGCTCAAGCCCGACACGCCCGCCGCCGCGCTCGATGTGAACGGCCTGCTCCGCGCCGAGTCGGAGTCGGGGATCTGCCGCGTCATCTGCTTCTCGCCGCGCCACGACCTCACGCTGGCCGAGATGGACACGCCGGCGATCCGCCGCGTGGTCGACACCTGGGTGCACGAGACCGAGACGCTCGGCGCGCGCCCGGGGATCACCCACGTGCAGGTCTTCGAGAACAAGGGCGAGATCATGGGGTGCAGCAATCCGCACCCGCACGGACAGGTCTGGGCGCGGGCGACCCTGCCAGAGGAAGCCCAGCGCGAGGCGCGGACGCAGTCGGCGCACTTCGCGCGGCACGGGCGCACCCTGCTCGCCGACTATCTCGCGCTCGAGGAGGAACGCGGCGACCGCGTGGTCTGCCGCAACCCGCACTTCACGGTCGTCGTGCCGTTCTGGGCGGTCTGGCCGTTCGAGACGCTCGTCATCGCGCGTCGGCCCGTGGCATCGCTCCCCGCCCTCACCGACGACGAGCGCGATGGGCTCGCCGACATCCTCCGCCAGCTCACGGCGCGCTACGACGGACTCTTCGACGTCTCGTTCCCCTACTCCGCCGGTGTGCACCAGGCCCCGACCGACGGTACTGCGCACCCCGAGCATCACCTGCACCTGCACTTCTATCCCCCGCTGCTCCGCTCGGCCACGGTGCGGAAGTTCATGGTCGGCTACGAGATGCTCGGCATGCCGCAGCGGGACCTGACGGCGGAGTGGAGCGCGGAGCGGCTCAGGGCAGTCGGCTCCGGCCCCAGAACCCCGCCGGCGTCCGCGTGAGCGAATCGAGCCCGGTGCGCGCGATGGCGAGATCCGCCTCGCGCTGCGCCAGCTCGAGCACCTGCGTCTCGTTCACGGTGAGCACCTGGCGGTCGCGCATGAGCACGCGCCCGTTCACGAGCACCGTGCTCACGTCGTTGCCGTTGGCGAAGTAGGCGAGCCGGTAGAGCGGCATGTTCATGGGAACGAGGTGCGGGCGGAACCAGTCGACGAGGATCACGTCGGCCTTCTTGCCCGGCTCGAGCGAACCGATCTCCTTCTCCAACCCGAGTGCGCGCGCCGCGTCGATGGTCACCATCTCGAGGACCTTCCCCGCCGGGAGGACCTTCGCGTCGCGGAAGAAGGCGCGGTGGTACCGCATCGCCTGGAACATGTGCCGGAACATGTCGTAGCTGCGGTCGGGCGCGACGCCGTCGGAGCCGAGCATCACCGTGGCGCCGGCATCGAGGAGCTCGACGAGGCGGAACTGCTCGCGCATCGCGGCGTTCGCGCTCGGATTGTGCACCACCTTCGTGCCCGTGCGCGCGACGATCGCGATCTCCTCGTCGGTCATCCCCGTGGCGTGCGAGAGGATCGCGTCGGGGCCGAGGATGTCGAAGACGTCGTTGGCGAACTTGACCGAGCCCTTCGAGTGCCCGTCCTGCGTGAAGAGCAGGCCGTACTGCTTCGAGAGCGCGCGCGTGGCGCGCGCCTGCGCCGTGAGTTCCGCGAGCGCCGTCGGCGTGAGCGGGGTCGTCTCGGGATGGTGCGTGGGGAACATCATCGCGATGTGGAGGCGGCCGTCGCCCGCGCCGTTCCAGCGCTTGATGAGCGTCTCCGACACCTCGAGCTGGCGCTCGAACGGCACCAGCACGTCGAGCGCCGAGTCGCCGCGCCACTGCGTGTAGGTCTTCGGGAAGGGTGGCCGCCGCGGTCCGACGGCGAGGAAGTAGCGGAGCCCCACGGTGTCGAGCGCCGCCATGTACGCGTCGCCGTACATCGGATCATCGGTGCGCATGATCATGTCGCCGCCGCCGAAGAAGCTGAGCGAAGTCGTCACGCCGAACCGCACCTTCTCCACGCCGGTCAGCAACGCCTCGGCGCGCCAGAAGTCCACCGTCGAACCGCGCGCATAGATCGTCTCGGTCGCGGGGTACCACTCGTCCGTGTCCATCCCGAGGGACTTCACGAGGCCGTGGCCCGCGTGGCCGTGTCCGTCGATGAGCCCCGGCATGACGATCTTCCGGTGCGCGTCGATGGTCTGCGCGGCCGTGTACCTCGCCGTCAGCTCCGCGGTCGGCCCGACCGCGATGATGCGGTCGCCGCTGATGGCGACGGCGCCGTCTTCCAGCACGCGGCGCGCGGAGTCCATCGTCACGATGGTGCCGCCGGTGATGAGGATGTCGACGGGCTGCCCCGTGGGCGCGCCGCTGCATCCGGCGACGAGGGTGACGAGGAACGGGAGCGATCGGCCGAGGCGCATGTGGGGGATCCGGTCGGGAGGTCGGGTCGAGGATGCGGCGGGAATGTAGCGCGCCGTGTCGCCGGTGGGCGGTATCTTTCCGGCCATGCCGACCTCCCGCTTCCCCGCCCCGCGGCGCCTGCGCGCCGCGCTCGCCCTCGCCGGCGCGCTGCTCGGCGTCGCGGCGCCCGCCGTGCGTGCGCAGACCTTCCGCCTCTCCTTCCCGGCGTCGACGCATGCCGGCCCGATCACCGGTCGCGCCTACCTCTTCATCGCGCGCACCAACGAGAGTGAGCCACGCCGCCAGTCGGGCGCCTCGCGCACCAGCGAGCCGTTCTTCGGGGTCGACGTCGAGTCGCTCGCCCCGGGGCAGGCGGTCACCTTCGACAAGTCGGTCCTCGGATTCCCGGTCGCGTCCCTCGACCGGCTCCCGGCAGGCGAGTACTACGTGCAGGGCCTGCTCGTGCCGTACTCGCAGTTCAAGCGGAGTGACGGTCACACCATCTGGGCGCACATGGACGCGGGCGAGGGACAGCGCTTCAACAACGCCCCCGGCTCGCTGGTGAGCGAGGTGATGAAGGTGCGGATCGACCCCGCGCGCCCGATGAACGGCTGGATCTCGCTGACGAAGGTCCTGCCGCCGGTCACGCGCCCGGCCGATACGGAGTGGGTGCAGCGCTTCCGCATCCGCTCGCGCCTTGCGAGCACCTTCTGGGGCCATGACATGGAGCTCGGGGCCGTCGTGCTCCTGCCCAAGGGCTACGCGCAGGATCCCACCCGGCGCTACCCGGTCGTCTACACGATCGGCCACTACGGCGACCGCGCGCCGTTCGGCTTCACGTTCGACGGATGCGATCGCGCCGAGACCGCCGAGGCGCGCGCGGCGCGGCTCGCCCGCTCGGCGCGCGAACCCGGCTGCGAGTTCCAGCAGGCGTGGACGTCGGGACAGGTCCCTGAGTTCATCGCGGTCTTCATCCAGCACACGACGCCGTTCTACGACGACAGCTACGCGCTCAACTCGGCGAACAACGGGCCGTACGGCGACGCGATCACGCAGGAGTTGATCCCGGAGATCGACCGCCGCTATCGCACCATCGGCGCGGCGTACGCGCGCACGCTCACCGGCGGATCGACCGGCGGCTGGGACGTGCTCGGCCTCCAGCTCCACTATCCCGACGTCTTCGGCGGGGCCTGGTCGCTCTATCCCGACCAGCTCGACTTCCGGAACTACCAGTTCGGCGACATCTACGCGGACACCAATGCGTTCGTCCGCGACGCGGGCTCCTGGCTGCCGCGCGAGATCCCGTCGAGCCGATCGGTGGAGGGACTCACCGACCTCAGCGTGCGCGAGGAGAACCAGGCCGAGCTCGTGATCGCGTCACGCGGTCGCTCCGGCGGCCAGTGGGACGGGTGGCAGGCGGCGTGGGCGCCGGTCGGCCCCGATGGCTACCCGGCGCAACTCTGGGACAAGCGCACCGGCCGAATCGACCGCGCCGTCGCCGAGGCGATGCGCGAGCGGGGCTACGACCTGCGCGCGTACGTCGAGCGGAACTGGAGCCGTATCGGACCGAGCCTGGTCGGGAAGATCCACGTCGCCGTCGGCGACATGGACAACTACTTCCTCAACCTCGGCGTCTATCGCTTCGAGCAGTTCCTCGAGAGCACCAAGGAGCCGGGCAAGGGCCCGTACTTCGCCGGGACGTTCGAGTACGGACGGCCGCTCAAGCCGCATGGCTGGCAGCCGTGGACCAACCAGGAACTGCTGCGGATCATGAAGCGACAGATCGACGCCAACGCCACGAGGCCCTGAGTGCGACGACGCCGTCTTCCCCGGGCCGCGATGGCGGCCGGCCTCCTCCTGCTGGCCGCGTGCGCGTCCGGTGCCGTCGGTGCGGCTCGCGGTGCCGCTCCGCATGCCGATCAGGGTCGCGACGCGGTCCCGCGCATCGCCGTGATGTCCGCCTTCGACGCCGAGTGGGTCGCGCTGCGCGCGGCGACGACCATCACGGAGCGGCGCGTCGTGAACGGCCGCACGATCTATCTGGGCACGCTCGCCGGGCACGACGTCGCCCTCATGCTCAGCGGCTTCAGCATGGTCAACGCCGCAATGACCACCCAAGCCGTCCTCGACCGCTTCACCATCACGTCGATCGTCTTCTCCGGCATCGCCGGCGGCGTCAACCCTGGCCTGAACGTGGGCGACGTCACGGTGCCGGCGCAGTGGGGCAACTATCAGGAAATGGTCTTCGCCCGTGAGACGCCGAACGGCTTCGCGCCCAATCGCGTCACCACGCCCTTCCCCAACTTCGGGATGATGTTCCCGCAGGGCACCTCGGTCACCGTGCGGAACGCCCCCGCCGACTCGCTGGAGCGACGCTTCTGGTTCGGTGCGGACTCGGCCGCGCTCGCCGTCGCGGCGACGGTCGCGGCGCGCGCCCCGCTGAAGCGGTGCACGGCGAGCGGGGCGTGCCTCGCGCACGCCCCGCGCATCGTCGTCGGCGGGAACGGCGTGAGCGGCCCGACCTTCGTCGACAACGCGGCCTTCCGCGAGTGGGCGTGGACGGCCTTCCGCGCCGACGCGCTCGACATGGAGACGGCCGCGGTCGCGGTCGTCGCGCACGAGAACCGCGTCCCGTACATCGCGTTCCGCTCCCTCTCCGACCTGGCCGGCGGCGGGCCCGGCGGGAACGAGGTCCGCGTCTTCGGTCAGCTCGCCGCCGAGAACTCGGCCGCGGTCGTGATCGAGTTCCTCAAGGCGCTGCCCCGCACGACAGGCTCGCGGTGAACCGCTACTTCGACTTCGCCGCGCACGGCACGACGCTCCGCACCGAGGTCCGCGCCGGCATCGCGACCTTCCTGACGATGGCGTACATCATCGTCGTGAACCCCGCGATCCTCGAGGCTGCGGGCTTGCCGCGCGAGGCATCGATCACGGCGACGATCCTCTCCGCCGCGTTCGGCACGCTCATCATGGGGGTCTACGCCAAGCGACCGTTCGCCATCGCGCCGTACATGGGCGAGAACGCCTTCATCGTCTTCACGGTCGTGAAGGGGATGGGCTTCCCGTGGCAGACCGCGCTCGGCGCGATCTTCCTCGCCGGTGTCCTCTTCACGCTGCTCACCGTGCTCCGCGTGCGGAGCTGGCTCGCGAACGCCCTGCCCACGTCGCTCAAGCACAGCTTCGCGATCGGCATCGGCCTGTTCCTCACATTCATCGGGCTCAATCAGATCGGCGTGGTCGTGCCGGGAGTGCCCGGGGCCCCGGTCGCCCTCGGGGCGCTCTCCAGCCCGACCACCCTCCTCGCGCTCGCGGGTTTCGTCCTCACGGCGTGGATGCTCGCGCGGCGCCAGACGGGCGCGCTCATCATCGGCATCCTCGCGACGACGGCACTGTCGGTGCTCGTGGGCGTCACCCCGCTCCCGGGCTCGGTGATGAGCCTGCCGCCGAGCCTCGCGCCGGTGTTCGGGCAGCTCGACATCGCCGGCGCGCTCACGCTCCAGGCGCTGCCGGTGGTCGTGATCGTGTTCGTGATGGCGTTCGTCGATACCATCGGCACGCTCATCGGGCTCTCGGCGCGGGCCGGGTTGCTCGACGCGCAGGGGAACCTTCCCGACATCGAGAAGCCCATGCTCGCCGACGCGCTGGTGAACATGGCGGCACCGGTGCTCGGGACCACGACCTGCGGCGCCTTCGTGGAGTCGGCGGTCGGGATCGAGGAGGGCGGCCGCACCGGGATGACCGCCGTGGTCGTCGCCGCGCTCTTCCTCCTCGCACTCTTCTTCGCGCCGTTGCTGACCGCGGTGCCGATCCACGCGACGGGCGTGGCGCTCGTCGCGATCGGCCTCGTGATGGTCGGTCCGATCGCGACGCTCGAGCGCGACGACCAGACGGAGTGGATCCCCGCGCTGCTCACGATCGTGCTCATGAGCTTCACCTTCAACATCGGCGTGGGGATGACCGCGGGGCTGCTGCTCCACCCGCTGCTCAAGGTGCTCACCGGCCGCGGACGCGAGGTGCCGGCGGCGATGTGGGTGCTCGCGGGGATGTCGCTCGTCTTCTACATGGTCTATCCCTACCACTGACCCGCGCGCGTTTCAGGCGTCCGGCCGCGCCACCCAGCTGCGGTACGCGGCCTTGAGCCGGTCCTGGAAGTGGTGCACGCCGAGCTCCGCATCGACCGAGAATCGCCCGCGGTCGTACGCGCGCGATCCGACGCCGCGCTGCACGTGCACGCAGATGTCCATGTCCTCGCGCTGGATCCGGTCGGAGTAGTCGAGGTCGTCGGCGATCGCTCGCTCGGCCGCCGCCCCGGCCGCATCGGCGTAGAAGAACCCGAACTCCACGCGGCACCGGTCGGGCCCGAGCGGCACGACGAGGTTCGTCTGCACCCGGCCCGGCAGGATGTTGAGCATGTAGTTGGGGAAGACGCAGTAGTAGTACGCGCAGTCCCCCGGTCGGATGTCGTACGGCGCGTCGCCGGCGGTGAGCGCGGTCCACTGGAGCGAGAAGTGCTCGTGGCCTTCGGTGCGATACTGCCGGAAGTCGTAGAGCTTCATCAGCTCGGGATGCACGTACGGGACGTGGTACCCTTCGAGGAAGTTGTCGACATACACCTTCCAGTTGCACGCGACCTCGTAGTCGATCCGCTTCACGAAGGTCATCGCGTCCAGACGCACCGGCGCGATCCGCTCGGCGATGCCCGCCATGACGCTCGCGAGCGGCGCGGCGTCGGCGTCGAGGTTCACGAAGACCTGCCCCTGCCAGGTCTCCACGCGGATGGGCACGAGCCCGTAGTCCTTCTTGTCGAAGAGGTCCACGCGGTCCCAGCGCGGCACGCCGCGCAGCGAGCCGTCGAGCAGGTAGGTCCAGCCGTGGTACTGGCAGGTCAGCGCCTTCACGCACCCGGCGGCCGCGGTCGCGAGCGGCCCGCCGCGATGCCGGCAGACGTTGTAGAACGCCCGGAGCACGCCCTCGCGATCGCGCAGCACGATCACCGGACTGTCCGCAACGGTCGCCGTGAAGAAGTCCCCCGGCTCGCGCAGTTGGCCCAGATGCCCGACGCCCTGCCAGGTGCGCGCGAAGATGGCGTCGCGGTCGAGGTCGTGGAACGCCGGATCGGTGTACCACGCCGACGGGATGGTCCAGGACCGCTCGATCGGCGTGCTCTCGAGGTCGGCCGAGTGGAGCGCGGGATAGGTCGCGGGTCTCATGTCGGGCTCCCGTCCTCCACCGCGGCCTCCCGCGCGACCGCGAGTCGCTCTGCCACGCGATCGGTCAGCTCGCGCGCGGTGAACGGCTTGGTCAGGAGGTCGTGCTCCGCCCGCAGGCCGCTCTCCGCGCTCACCACATCCTTCGGGTAGCCGGAGATGAAGAGCATCGGCAGGCCGGGCACGCGCAGTTGCACGGCGTCGGCGAGCTCGGGGCCGGTGAGGCCCGGCATCGTCACGTCGCTCACGAGCATGTCGATGCCGCGCGGGTCGGCATCGAGCACGCGCAACGCCTGGATGCCGTCGGGGGCGAGGCGCACCGCGTAGCCGGCGCGCTGGAGGATGCGCGCGACCACGGTGCGCGTGCTGTCGTCGTCGTCCACGACGAGGATCGTCGCGCCGGCGGCGCGACGGGCCTCCTCGGGCGCGAGCGAGACCGGGCCGGTCTCCAACGCCTCCGTCGCGAACGGCAGCAGGATCTCCACCGTCGTCCCCTGCGCAGGGACCGACGCGAGCGCGACGGTCCCGCCGCTCTGCATGATGATCCCCTGCACCGAGGCGAGGCCGAGCCCGGTGCCGTGCCCGCGCGCCTTCGTCGTGAAGAACGGCTCGAAGGCGCGCGCCACCGTCTCCTCGTCCATCCCGACGCCCTCGTCGCTGACACGCATCCGGACCTGCTCGGGCCCCGTCGGGCCGGTGACGCGCTGGACCGAGAGGACGCACCGCCCGCCCCCCGGCATCGCGTCGCGCGCGTTCGCCACGAGGTTCACCAGCACCTGCTCCATCTGCGCCGCGTCGATGCTCACGCGCGCGTCGGGTTCGAGATCGAGGATCAGCTTCACCCGGTCGCCGACGATCGGCTGCAGCAACCGCTGGCGTTGCGTGACCAGGGCGGACAGGTCGAGCACGGTCGGTCGCGCGACGTCGCGCCGCGCGAACGCGAGCAACTGCCGCGTCAGGCTCGCCCCGCGCTCCTGCGCCGCGAGCACCTCGTCGAGCAACGTCGCGCGCATCTCGGCGTCCGCCTCGTCCCGAAGGAGCTCGGCGGAGCCGCTGATCGCCATCAGCAGGTTGTTGAAGTCGTGCGCGATGCCACCCGCGAGCTGACCGATGGCCTCGAGTCGCTGTGAGTGCGCGAGCTGGGACTGGTTGTCGCGCTGCGTGCGTTCGGTGCGCACCCGTTCGGTGACGTCGCGGAGCATGAGTTGCCGGCGACCCGCGTCGATCCGGCGCCAGGTGACCTCCACGTGGGACGCCGGCTCACCGGCGCGCACGAGCGTCCAGAGCAGGGGCGTGGTCATGGGGCGGGAGAGCTCGCCGAGGTCGGCCGCGCGGCTCTGCCATCCCGCGGCGCCGAGCAGCTGGCTCAGTGACCGACCGGCCGCATCGCCGCCCGTCAGGCCAAGCAACCGCCCGGCCGCGGCGTTCGCCGTGTGCACATGGTCAGCCGGCGTGAGGATGAGGATGCCATCCGGTGCGAAGGCGATGAGCTCGCTCAACTCGCGCTCCTGGTCGCGGACCAGCATTACCGTGCGCTGCAGCGTGCGCAGGCTGATCGCCACCACCCCCCACGCCGCCAGCATCCCCACCGCGTGGATCACGAGCCAGTACCAGGCGCGGACGGAGAGTCCCGTGTCGATGAACTCCGGCGAGATGCGCACGAGCGGTGCCGTGATCGCCACCGAGACGAGCGTGAGGATCAGCCCGATCCGGCGGCCGAGGAGCAGGCTCGCGCCCATCACCAGCACCGGACCGGCGAGGAGACCCGGGGACGGGAAGAGCGGAGACGTCGAGAGCGCCCCGGTCGACTCCGTCCAGCACGCGGCGACGGTCAGCAACGTCCCCGCCCTCGATTCGCCGCGGAGCACGAGGCCGAACGCGACCCAGCAGCCGATGGCGGCGGCGATGGGAGAGTAGATGGGCAGCGCGGCGTCCGTGCCCCGGATCGAGAGCACCGTCACTGCCACGATCGTGTACGCGATCGCCCCGACGAGCGAGCCGCCGATCGCCCATCGACGGAAGTCGTCGGGCGTCTTCTCCTGCATCTCGAGCACCGAGAAGGACGGCATCCCCCCTAACTTGGGTCCGCCGGCCCCGGGACGCGAGAGGCATTCTCCTCACCGCGGACCCCGGACGCGCGGAATCGCCGTGCCGGGAACGCCGCGTGGTGGACCGAACGGTCCGAACGCGAGGACTCAAGACCGTCACTTCGTGACCGACACTGTCCCTTACAGCGCACCTCGCGCACACGATCGTCGCTTTCTCCCGCACCGGGAGGAGGCGGCGCAGACCTTCAGCATCAGGGCACTCGCATGCAGCGTTCATCCCTCTTCCTCCTGCTCGGCCTGGTCGCCGTCACCGGGGCTCCCGCCGCGGCGCAGCAATCCGACCGATTCCGGATCAACGGGTACTCGTCCTTCGAGTACGAGCAGCGGACCGGTCCTGCCGGCCGCGGTGACACGCGGGGCTCGTTCGACTCCGACGGCTTCGACCTCGTCTTCAACTTCGCCCCGGCCGACCGCTTCCGGGTCGCGGCCGACATCGCGTGGGAGCACGGGGCCGCCTCCGAGGATCAGCGCGGCAACAACGCGATCGAGTACGCGTTCGCGGAGTACGCGGTGAGCGACTGGTTCCGCGTGCGCGCGGGCAAGATGTTCGTGCACTTCGGCATCTACAACGAGATCCACACGGCGAAGCCCGCATTCCTCTCAGTGAAGGAGCCGAGCTCGACGGTGCGCACCGACAAGTACGGAAGCCGAGTGCGCTTCTACCCCCGTCACGCGTCCGGCATCGCCTTCACCGGCTCGGGACAGATCGCCGGCCGCGCCCTCGACTACGTCGTGCAGATCTCCAACGGTGACCAGCCCGTTTCCCCCGTGGCTGGTGGCGCAAGCGAGAACAACCCGTTCGACAAGGACGACAACAGCCAGAAGGCGATCAGCGGCATCGTCCGATTCTCCCCGGTGGATGCCTTCCGCATCGGCGTGTCGTTCTACCGCGATCGCCCCGAGGAGTATGACGCGCTCTTCGAGTCGCTCGGCTCGCAGTCGACGCTCGCCAGTTACGGCGCGTTCGTCGATTGGCAGCCGGGCAACTCCGGGGTCGAGGTCGAGTGGGTCCAGGGCTCGCTCGACGCGTCCTCCGGCACGGGCATCGACCGCACGGGCCTGAGCGCGATGGTCTATCAGCGGATGGGGCGGTACACGCCCTACTTGAGGTACGAGGCCCACGATCCCGACACCGGCACGCCGGACGACGAGGCGAGCACGTCGATCATCGGACTCAACACGCGCATCACGCAGGGACTCTTCCTCAAGACCGAGTACGACCAGTTCAAGTCGGGCGTGGACAACCGCCGCTTCCGCGGCGTGAACTTCGGGGAGATCAAGGTCTCCGTCTCTGTCGCATTCTGACGCCACCTCATCCGCCCGAGCGAACCCAATGATCCGATCCCTCATCGCCGCCCTGCTGCTCTGCGTGAGCGCGTCCGCGGCACAGGCGCAGGCCTTCAAGGTCGTCGTCAACGCGGAGAACTCCGCGACCATCACCAAGCAGGTCGTCAGCTCGATATTCCTCGGCACCGTGAAGACCTGGTCGGGCGGCGTCGCCGCGGCGCCGGTCGACCTCCCCGAGAAGTCCGATGTCCGGCAGGCCTTCAGCGTCGCCGTCATCGGCCGCGAGGCAAAGGCGGTGACCGCCCACTGGCTCCGCGAGATCTACTCCGGTCGAGCGGTGCCACCGATCCAGAAGGACACGGACGCCGCCGTGCTCGACTGGGTGCGCGCCAACCCGGGAGCGATCGGATACGTCTCGTCGGGCGCCACCATCCCCGCCGGCGTGAAGGTCGTCGACGTCAAGTAGCGCCACGGCCGCACCGAGCGAGCCCACTTCCCGCGCCCCGGGGAGTGGGCTCGCTGCATGAGGCGTCCACGGGAGGGCCGCGGCCACAGAACGGATGCGCCTTGCGTGGGCGCGTCCCACGGGGGACGTTTCCCACATCGTCCTCCCCGAGCCCCCGATGTCCCTCGACCTGCGCTACATCCTGCGCTCCCTCGCGCGCGCCCCGGGCTTCACCGTCGCGGTCGTCCTCACCCTCGGCCTGGGCATCGGGGCCAACACCGCGATCTTCTCGGCCGTGCGCGGCGTCCTCCTCCGGCCGCTCCCGCATCAGGAGGGCGACCGCCTCGTCTACCTGCGCCAGTCGGTCGCGGCGCAAGGCGCGACCAACATCGCGTTCTCGGTCCCCGAGATCAACGATTTCCGCGAGTCGTCGCGGACGCTCGGGCAGATCGCCGAGTACTCGCCGCTCACGCTCTCGCTCGTAGAGGAGGCCGAGGCCACGCAGATCGATGTCGGCCTCGTGACGGGCAACTACCTCGCCGTGATGGGGCTCAAGCCGGTCGTGGGCCGCGAGTTCAACGCGAGTGATGACGGCGCGGGCGCCGCGCCGGTCATCATGCTCGGCCACGCCTACTGGCTCGCGCACTTCGGCGGCGACAGTGCGATCGTCGGCAAGTCGATGCGGATCGGCAACCGCGAGGTCGTGGTGATCGGCGTGCTCCAGCCGGCCCCGTTCTTCCCCGGTCGCATCGACGCCCTGATGAACATGTCGATCAGCGAGCATCACGTCAGCGCGATGATGGTCCAGGGCCGCACGCACCGCATGACCGAGATGATCGCACGGCTGGCACCCGGAGCGACGGTCGAGCAGGCGCGGCAGGAGGTCTCGGGCATCGTCGACCGCGTGCACGAGGAGAACCCGTCGGATTACAACGCCGCCTCGGGCTACTCGGTCTCGCTCACGCCATTCAAGGAAGTCCTCGGGGCCGATGCACGCACGACGCTCTTCCTCTTGATGGGTGTCGCCGCGCTCGTGCTCGTCATCGCCTGCGCCAACGTCGCGAACCTCACCCTGATGCGCGGTGTGCGGCGCGAGCATGAGATGGTCGTGCGTGCGGCGCTCGGCGCGGGCACGGCCCGCCTCCGCAAGCTGCTCCTCGCCGAGAATCTCGTCCTCGCGTTCGGGGGCGCGGCGCTCGGGCTCGTCGTCGCCTTCGCCGGCGTCGGCACGCTCTCCGCAGTGATCGCGCGGTACAGTCCCCGCGCGGACGAGATCCAGGTCGACGGCATGGTCCTCGGCTTCACCGCCCTGCTCGCGGTCGTCGTCGCGGTGCTGCTCTCCTTCGCGCCGCGCGTCGGCGCCGAGCATACCCTCGGTGCGGGACTCTCGGCGGGCGGCAACCAGAAGAGCGGTTCCGCTCGCCGCCGCCGCCTCCAGCAGGGCCTCGTCGTGGCGCAGGTCGCCGTCTCGGTGATCCTCCTCGCCGGCGCGGGACTGCTCGTGCGTTCCATGCAACAGCTGGCCGCGGTCGATCCTGGGCTCGATCCCGAGAACGTGCTCACCATGGAAGTGCCGCTCGACTTCACGGCGGTCACCGACTTCGCGCGCGCCGGACGCCGGTACGAGGAGATGGGTCGCGAGCTGGCGACGCTCCACGGCGTCGAGGTCGTCGGCGTCGGCTCGACCATCCCGCTGCGCAAGTCGGAGATCATGCTCGAGATCAAGGCCGAGGGGCGTCCGGTCGGTCCGGGTGAGCCCCAGCCGGCCTCCGAGTATCGTTCGGCGGATCCGGGCTACTTCCGCGCGTCGGGGATCCCGCTGCTGGCCGGTCGTGATTTCAGCGAGACCGACACGCGCGGCGCCGGGAAGGTCGTCATCCTCAACAAGACGCTTGGCGACCGCCTGTTCCCGGGCATCGACCCCATCGGCCGGCGCGTCGCCT
Organism: Gemmatimonadota bacterium; assembly: GCA_016714015.1. Taxonomy (NCBI): domain Bacteria; kingdom Pseudomonadati; phylum Gemmatimonadota; species Gemmatimonadota bacterium. The sequence goes on along the minus strand of JADJNZ010000004.1, from coordinate 116,523 downwards.
GGACCGGTGACGTGCTCCGGTTCATCGGCATCCCGGAGAACGACTGGCGCACCGTCGTCGGCATCGTCGGTGATACGAAGGACGGGGGACTCGACGCGGCGCCGACTCCGGCGACCTTCATCCCGTTCGCGCAGTCCGATTTCCCGACAGGCGGTCTGGTGATCCGCAGCACGGTCGACCCGGCAGGTCTCGCCACCGCGGCCCGCGCGATCGTGCACAGCATCGCGCCCGAGCAGCCAGTGGAGAACGTGCTGCCACTGACCGCCGTGCGCGACGAGAGCGTGGGTCCGCGCCGGCTCAACGCACTGCTCGTGGGCTCGTTCGGCCTGCTCGCGCTCGTCATCGCGTCCATCGGCATCGCGGCGGTGCTCGCCTTCTCGGTGAGTGCGCGCACGAACGAGATCGGCATCCGGATGTCGCTCGGTGCGGACCCGGGTCGCGTCCAACGCATGATCCTGAGCGAGGGCGGCCTGCTGGTGGGCCTCGGGCTGCTCGCGGGCGCCGGCGGCGCGCTCGCGCTGGCGCGGAGCATCGAGGGACTGCTCTACGGCGTCCCCGCGCGGGACCCGCTCACGCTCGTGATGGTCATGGTCCTGATGGGGGCGATCGGCCTGGCCGCCTGCTGGATCCCGGCGGCGCGGGCGAGCCGGATCGACCCCTCGACGGCCTTCCGATCGCAGTGACCGTGCGAGTGGCGGGTCGCCCCATCCCAATGTGACGGGGCGGCCTTCCCGGCAAGATGCTGTACAGTGTACCGTTCTCGTGCAGTCTCTCAGCCCGCGCTGAACGCCACGCGGAAACGGTTCACGAGTGGAGCACGCTGTGTCCCAGACCCCGTACGCTCGCCCCATCCAGTCCCGCCCCCGCGCCGTCCACCTCACGCTCCGTGACGGCGACACCGTGGATGGCGGCATCTATCTCAACGACGGGCAGGCGCTCGCGCCGTATCTCGGCACGCGCAAGCACGGCTGGGTCAACATCGTGAACGCCGTGTGGGGCCTCGAGGGCGAGGTCCACCGGCATGCCGTGCTCCAGACGGAGCACATCGTGATCGCGTCGTCGACGAACCAGGACTACCCGATCGTCGCGAGCACGCCGAACGCCACCGCGCGCGCGGTCGACATCCTGCTCGAGGACGGCACGCGCCTGCAGGGCAATCTCCTGCTCGGCGCCAAGCAGCGGCTCAGTGACTATCTCGCCGGCACGGGAACGTTCTTCGCGCTCCTCGGTGCGTCTCGCGTGCAGACGGGAGACGCCCTGGGGGATGTCGCGGTGAACGCGGGTTCGGTGAAGGCCGTTCGCGACGCGAAGGTCTTCGCGGGCGAGCACGAGGCCGAGGGCGCGCCAGAGGACTGGGGCGGCATGCGCCGCGGTGGGCAGGAAGCCGAGGCCCCGTCCGCTCCCGCGCACGCCTCAGCGCCCCCAGCGCCGAGCGCGGCGTCGCATGTCCCCACGCCGGCACCGGCAGCGGCCGCCGTGCGCACCGAGCGCGTGATGCGCACCACCGGCGCGATCGAGCTCGTCACGCCGGCGCCCACGCGCGACCGGCGCCGCACCACGGCTCCCACCGGCCACCTCGCCATCGTCGAGACCGCGTCGCCGGCGCCGAGCGCCGAGGAACCGACGGAGCCGGCGCCCACGCCCGAGCAGCAGCGCCGTGCGGCCGTCGCCGCGCGGCACTGGCTCGGCCATCTCGCGATCGAGGCGGGCATGGCGCGGCCGGACGGCCGCGACCTGAGCGAGCCGCCGACGCTCGCGGAGATCTGGCACAGCATCGCCAAGCGGAACGAGATGACGGAGGTCGAGCTCGCGGTGATGGTCGCCGCGACTTACAAGCTCGACGTGGCGGACTTCGAGGAGGTGACGCCGCAGGCCATCCGCGCGATCCCCTCCAAGCTCGCGCGCCGGCTGGGCGTGCTGCCGGTGAAGGTCGACGGCCGCAACCTGGTCGTGGCCGTGAGCGATCCGGAGTCGCTCGACATCGAGCAGCAGCTCGGCTTCATCAGCAAGCGCGATCTCAAGCGGGTGATCGCCACACCGGCGGACATCTCCGGTGCGATCGCGTGGTACTACCAGGACGAGGCGGCCGCGGGCTGACCGCGCTCGCGCGAGATGCTCAGAACTCCTTCGGCACCCAGATCACGGCCTGCCACTGCCGGGGTTCGGTGTCCGCGCGCCAGGCGCCGTAGCCGGGCTTCTCGTGCGCGCCGCGCATCCCCTGCGTGTTGATCAGGCGCCCGAGGAAGGGCTCGACCGCCTCCGGTCCCGGAAGCAGGACCGAGATCCGGTGGCCCGCCCCCTCGGGCGTGACGGCGAGGATCCGCGATCCCGGTGGCATCATCGCCTGCACCATACGTTCGACTGAGGGCGGCGAGACGGCCTGCTCGCCATACTCGAGCAGCCGCTCCTCCGCCGCGAGGCGGCGATTCACGTCATCATTCACCACGCCAGGCGGCGGAGCCGCCAGCGGACCAAGGATCTCCCAGAGGGTCGAATGCTCGATCGTCCATGGCAACGGGAAGCCACGACACCCGTCACCGCACCACACATCGAACTGCGTGAACGACGTCGCCTGCAGCCGACCCACGAGCGCGCCGGTGGTATCGCCCGCGAGCGCGAACGCGAAGCGCTGCGCCTTGGGGTCGTCGAAGAACCGGACCGAGTCCTCGGGGGCGAGGTCGGTGAAGCGGACCTCGCCACCCGGCACGAGCCAGCCGGCGGCGCAGGCGTAGTCTCGCCCGCGCACCGCGCTCACCGTATCCGCGTATTCCTAGGCGCGCACGATCAGCTGGAGCTGCTCGCGCGCGTCGCCTCGGAGCTCGAGTGCTGACCAGGGCATCTTCCGCGACGCTTCGCTGAGCCGCGGCTCCACCAGCAACGCCCAGGCGAGACCGCGCTGGATCCAGTAGGCGCCGTCCACCCGCGGACAGTCGAGGGTGGAGTCGGGCGCGGCGGGACGCGCGCGCAGGACGATCCCGCGCGGGAGGCGATCGGCGTCACCGCCGCACGCGATCGCGAGACCAACGAGGACCGGGACGACGGACCGGCGGCGCATGCGGGCAAGATACTCGGCGCGTGCATGGTGGCGCCCCGCGGGGCGGTGACCCAGTTTTCCCCCCGCTCCCCCCGCCGACAGGACTCGACCATCCGCCCCCGACCCATGCGTCGCGCACTCGCCCTGATCGCCCTCCTCCCTGCCGCGCTCGCCGCTCAGGCGCCGTCCACCTCGTCACGCGGGAGCGCGCCGCCCGGTGCGTGGCCGGTGGCCACGCCCGCCGCGGTCGGGCTCAACGGCGCGGTGCTCGACTCCATCGACGCGGAGATCCGGAGCGGACGGTACGGCCTCGTCGACCGCTTCCTCGTCATCCGCCACGGCCGCATCGCGTTCGACCGGACCTACTCGCATCCGTACGACAGCATCTACGCCGACTCGGCGCGCGTGCGCAATCCGCTCAACTCGCATGATCCGACGAGCCCGTACAACTATTTCAATCCGTGGTGGCACCCCACCTACCGGCGGGGCGACCTGCACACGTTGCAGTCGGTGAGCAAGACGGTCGCGTCGGTCATCATCGGCACCGCGGTCACTCGCGGCGAGTTCCCGAGCCTCGACACCCCGATCCTGCGCTTCTTCGACACCACCGCGGTCCGGAACATCGACGACCGCAAGCGCCGCATCACGATCAAGCACCTGCTCACGATGACCGGCGGCTTCGACTGGAACGAGAACCTCCCCTACATCGACCCGAACAACACGGCCGTCGGTCTCGAGGCGAGCGCGGACTGGATCCAGTACACGATCGACCGGCCGATGATGCGCGAGCCCGGGACCCGGTTCAACTACAGCAGCGGCGAGAGCGCGCTGCTCGCGCACGTCTTCCGTCAGGCGACGGGGATGGACATCGAGGAGTACGGCGCCCGCCATCTCTTCGCGCCGCTCGGCATCACGCGCTGGTTCTGGAAGCGCACGCCGTCGGGCACCGCCGATACCGAGGGTGGGCTCTATCTCGAGGCGGGTGACCTCGCCAGGATCTGGTACCTCTTCCTCCAAGGCGGCACCTGGAACGGCACCCGGGTGCTCTCGGAGGAGTGGATCAGGCTGTCCGTCACGCCCGTCGTGCCGGCCGGCGGCGGCGACAACCCCGTCATGTACGGCCTCAAGTGGTGGCTGCACCCGGACGCGCTCGCGCCCGGGAAGTACCTCTGGACGGGATCGGGCTTCGGCGGACAGTTGCCCGTGGCCTTCCCGGATCAGGACATGGTGCTCGTCTTCAACGGATGGAGCATCCTGCCCGGCCGCGGCGGCGTGCCGCTGAGGCGGATCGAGGAACGGATGCAGCGCGCGGTGATCGGCCGATGAATGCGCTCGCCATCTCCCTCGACGACATCCGCGGGGCGGCGGGGCGGCTCGCCGGCGTGGCGCACCGGACCCCGGTGCTCACCTCGCGCACGGCCGACGCGCGCACCGGCGCGACGCTCTTCTTCAAGGCCGAGCATCAGCAGCGCATGGGGGCCTTCAAGTTCCGCGGGGCCTACAACGCGCTCTCGCTCTTCTCGCCCGAGCAGCGCCGCGGTGGCGTGCTCGCCTTCTCCTCGGGCAATCATGCGCAGGCGATCGCGCTCTCGGCCCGGCTCCTCGGGATGACCTCCGTGATCGTGATGCCCAACGACTCGCCGCGTGCCAAGCTCGCCGCGACGCGCGGCTATCAGGAGGGCATGCCCGGCAGCGAGGTCGTGCTCTATGATCGCATGACCGAGGACCGCGAGGCGATCGGCGCGCGCATCGCGCAGGAGCGCGGCCTCACGGTCGTGCCGCCCTACGATCACGCGGGCGTCATGGCCGGCCAGGGGACCGCCGCGCTCGAGCTGATCGAGGAGACAGGACCGCTCGACGCGCTCTTCGCGTGCGTGGGTGGGGGCGGCTTGCTCTCGGGATGCGCGGTCGCCGCGGCCGCGCTCTCGCCGGGGATCGCGATCTACGGCGTCGAACCCGAGGCCGGCAATGACGTGCAGCAGAGCGTCGCGCGGGGACAGCGCGTCCGCATCGACGTCCCCGTCACCATCGCCGACGGCGCGCAGACGCAGCAGGTGGGGGCGCTCACCTTCCCGGTGATCCAGCGACTCGTCACGGCGATGCTCACGGTGAGCGACGCCCAACTCATCACGACCATGCGCTTCTTCGCCGAGCGGATGAAGCAGGTGGTCGAGCCCACGGGATGCCTCGGGGCGGCGGCGGTGCTGGAACGGGTGGTCGACCTGCGTGGCAAGCGGGTGGGGATCATCCTGAGCGGCGGGAACGTGGATCTCGCACAGTACGGGGCGTGGCTCGCGGGCTGAATCGCCCTTCGTCGCGAAGCACCTCTGATGCGGCGGCGCCGCACCGCCGTCCGCCGCTCGTCAGGCGGCGCTAGTTTTCGGGACCGGTCCCCGTCATCGCCGCACGATCCCAGAGGTCTCGCATGCGCCGTTCCCGCTCGTTCAGCTCCCTGCCGCTGTTCCTCGCGGCGATCTCCCTCGTCGCGTCGTGCGCGACCAACCCGGCCACCGGCCGCCGGGAGATCATGCTCATCAGCGAGGAGCAAGAGATCGCCATGGGACGCGAGTACGATCCGCAGATCGTCGCGTCGATCGGCCTCTATCCCGACACCGCGCTCCAGCGCTACGTGCAGGCGCTCGGTACGCGCATCGCTGCGCTGAGCGAGCGGCCCCGGCTCCCCTGGACCTTCCGCGTCCTGGACGACCCCACCGTCAACGCCTTCGCCGTGCCGGGAGGCTTCATCTACATCACGCGCGGCATCATGGCGCACCTCGACAACGAGGCGCAGCTCGCGTCGGTGATCGGCCACGAGATCGGCCACGTGACCGCCCGGCACAGCGCGAGCCAGATGAGTCGCGAGCAGCTCGCGCAGATCGGCCTCGCCGTCGGGGCGGCCACCAGCGAGACCATCGCCAAGTACGCCGAGCCCATCACCCAGGGGATGGGCGTCCTCTTCCTCAAGTACTCGCGAGATGACGAGAGCCAGGCCGACAACCTCGGTCTGCGTTACCTCAGGCGTTCGAAGCACGACGTGCGCGAGATGCCCGATGTCTTCGCGATGCTCGCCGCCGTCAGCGGCGGCGGCGAGGGCGGCCGCCTCCCGGAGTGGCAGCTCACGCACCCGTATCCCGAGGACCGCAAGGCGAGCATCGAACGCCTGAACGCGCAGGCGCCGCAGGACACCGCCGGCGTGATCGTGTCCCGCGCGCCGTACCTGCGCCTGCTCGACAACGTCGTCTGGGATGCCGACCCGCGGCAAGGATACTTCGTCGGCACGCGGTTCCTGCAGCCGACCATGCGCTTCTCGCTCACCTTCCCCGACGGCTGGGCGACCAAGAACGAGGCGTCGTCGGTCCAGGCGATGAGCGCCGAACGCGACGCCGCGATCCAGCTGACCATCGCCCCCGCCCCGACCGCCGACTCGGCACAGCGCGCGTTCGTCGCGCAGCAGGGCGTCCAGTCGGGGACCGCGCAACGCCTCTCGGCCAACGGCGTCGCCTCGATCCTCACGCCCTTCGCGGCGGTGGCCCAGGGGGACACGCTGCGCGGGTCGGTCGCCTTCGTCGAGCACGGCGGGATGGTCTTCCAACTCCTCGGGTACGGCCCGACGGCGGCCTGGGCGGGAAAGCAGGCGGTGGTGGATCGCGCGCTGCGCAGTTTCGCGGTGCTCACCGACCGCAACGCCCTCGCGGTGCAGCCGCAGCGGATCGACATCATCACGCTCGACCGACGGAGCAGCATCGCCGAGCTGCTCACGCGCCGCCCTTCGCCGCTCACGGCGGATGCGCTCGCGCTGCTCAATCAGGTCCGCACCGGCGAGCCGCTGCCGGCCGGGACGCTGCTCAAGTGGGTGGTGGGTCAGCCGCTCCCGCGCTGACCTACTTCGGAGCCGGCGCCCTCCGGAAGAGCTTCGGCACCGACACCACCCCCACCACGATCCCGCCCGCGACCACGCCGACGAGTGCGTCGAGCAGCGTGGACACGATGGTGCCGAGGAGGCCGCCGCCGACGCCGTGCGCCGCGGCCTCCACGACGTGCTCGATCGCCGGGATCCCGTGCGCGATGATGCTCCCGCCGACCATGAACATCGCGGCGGTGCCGACCACGCTGAGCGTCTTCATGAGCACCGGCGCGAGCCGCAGGATCAGCGCGCCGAAGGCCTTCCCCGCCCGCGGGCCGTTGTACAGCGCGACGCCGAGATCGTCGAGCTTCACGATGGCCGCGACCAGCCCGTAGACCAGCACGGTGATCGCCACGCCGATCACGCTCAGCGCGAGGATCTGCTGCGGCATCGGGCGGGTCGCCATCGTCCCGAGCGCGATCACGACGATCTCGGCCGAGAGGATGAAATCCGTGCGGATGGCGCCCTTGATCCGGTCCCGCTCGAGCGCCACGAGGTCGACCTTCACGTCGCGCAACGCGGCGGCGAGCTCGGCCGCGTGCGCGGCATCCTCCCGCCCGTGCAGCACCTTGTGCGCGACCTTCTCGAAGCCCTCGTAGCAGAGGAACACGCCGCCGACCATCAGCAACGGCATCACGGCCCACGGCGCGAAGGCGCTGATGACGAGGGCGGTCGGCACGAGGATGAGCTTGTTCACGAACGAGCCTTTCGCCACCGCCCACACGACCGGCAACTCCCGCTCGGCGGCGAATCCCGTCACCTGCTCGGCATTCAGCGCGAGGTCATCGCCCACCACGCCGCTCGTCTTCTTCACCGCGACCTTGCTCAGGACCGCGACGTCGTCGAGGAGCGAGGTGATGTCGTCGATCAGCGCGAGGAGGCTGGAGCCGGCCATGATGGACCCTGCAGGAGGTGGTGATGCGAGGCGAGCCCAAAGTTAGCGGCGGGGTGCCGAGGCCGCGACGCACCCCGTAAGGTTCCGCATGGCCTCTCCCCTCGCCGGTGCGGATGGGTGCAAGGGCGGTTGGATCCTCGTCCAGGTCGCGCACCCGGGGGCGCCCGTCACGCATGTCCTCTGTCCCGACGCGGCGACGCTCCTCGCACGGACGCCGCGCGACGCGGTCCTCGGGATCGACATCCCCATCGGCATCAGCGATCGCGATCGCCGCGCCGCCGAGGTGGATGCAAGCGCGCGTTGGGATCGCGGCGGAGCAGCGTCTTCTGGTCACCGGTACGGGCCGCGCTCGACGCGACGACGCACGAGGACGCGAACGCGCGCAACCGGGACGCGTCCGGACTCGGGCTGAGTGCGCAGGCGTTCCACATCACGTGGCGCATCGCGGAGGTCGATGCCCTCCTGCGGGTCGACTCGCGCGCGTCGGCCCGCGTGCATGAGGTGCACCCCGAGGCCTGCTTCGCGATGCTCAACGGTGGCGTGCCCCTGCGACATCCCAAGAAGCGCGCCGAGGGACAGGCCGAACGCCGCGCGCTGCTGTCGCCCATCTTCCCCGGTGCCTTCGATGCGATCCGCGAGGCCTATCGCGTGAAGGAGGTCGCGTCGGACGACATCCTCGATGCGCTCGCGGCGCTCTGGACCGCGTCCCGCATCGCCGCGGGCACGGCGCGGCACTTCCCCGCGGGCCAGACCCCGCGCGACCGCTATGGCCTGCCGATGGTCATCCACGCCTGAGGCCAACGACGGGACGCACCGTCGCTCAGGGATCGATGCGCGGGATCTGCGGCGCGGCGTCGCGGGGGAGCACGCCGGTCAGCCGCGGATCGGGGAAAACCTCCGCGCGACGCCGATACGGCACGAAGCCCGAGCGGATGTAGAAGGGGAGCGCGTCCGGCGAATCCATGGAGCAGGTGTGCAGCCAGAGCCGCGTGATGTCGCGAGACCAGGCGCGCGCGATGGCGCGGTTCATCAACCATCGTCCCGCGCCCGTGCCCACGAGCCGTGTCGCGAGCCCGAAGAAGCCGATCTCGCACGCGCCGCTCTCGCGAAAGTCGAGTTCGAGGATCCCCTCGTCCCGCCCCTCGTGCTCGAGCGCGTGCACCTCCACATCCGGATGCGTGATCACCGCCGCCAGTGCCTCGTCGGTGAGCTCCAGCCGCGAGGACCAGAGCCAGTCGCTTCCCACCAACCGGTAGAGATCGCGATACCACGCGTTCGCGGGCCGTTCGACGCGCCGGAGCGTCCACGGCGCGTCCGCCCGTTCGGCGCGCTGCGGAGCACGCGCGCGCATCTCGAGATAGGTGACCTGCACGGCGAGCGCGCCGGGCGGGAGATCGTGGTAGCCGTCGGGAATGAGCATCGCCATAGCGTACCCGCGGCAGGCGCGTGAGGCCAGCCCCGACTCGCGGCACGAGGACGGCGGCGTAGCTTCAGGGCAGCGACCCCCGCTCCCCTTCACCCTCCACCTCCCCCCGCGATGCGCCCCATCCATTCGAAGGACCTTCCCAAGCCGGTCGGCCCCTACTCGCCGGGCATGGGATTCGAGCGTCTCATCTTCGTCTCCGGGCAGGGCGCGACCGACCCGGCCACCGGCAAGCTCGCGGGACCGGACGCCGCGTCGCAGACCGAGCAGTGCCTGAAGAACGTCGAGACGATCCTGCGCGCCGGCGGCTCCGACCTGCAGCACGTCCTCCGCTGCGGTGTCTTCCTGCTCGACATGGCGGAGTTCCAGGAGATGAACGGCGTCTACCAGCGGATGTTCGGCGAACATCGGCCCGCGCGCACGACGATCCAGGCGGCCGCGCTCCCGGGCGAGGGGCTGCGCGTCGAGATCGACTGCATCGCGTACGTGCCCTGATGGAGGTCCGCGGTCCGGCGGCGTCGCCCCCGACCATCGACGGATCCGTCCCCGCCGCACCGGCGACCCGACGCGAGTTCGTCCTCTCCGTCAGCGCGGCGACGGCGGGGTTGCTCGCGCCGCGGGTCAGCCTCGCGGCGTCTCGCGATGCCACCGTGCGGCGCGGGCTCGCCAGCGCACCGGGAGATTTCCTCTTCGAGCCCGGCCTCACCTACCTCCAGACGGGCTCGCTCGGACCCACGCCGGTCCCGGTGATGGAGCAGGTGATGGCCCACTGGCGCGAGCTCGAACGCAATCCGACGCACTATGCGTACGGCGCGCACGAGGTCGCGATGGAGGAGGTCCGCGCGAAGGTCGGCGCGTTCGTGGGCGCCTCGCGCGACGAGATCGTCCTCACCGGCTGCACCACCGACGGCATGAACCTCGTGGCGTCCGGGCTTTCACTCGAGCGCGGCGACCACGTGCTCACGACGGATCAGGAGCATCCGGGTGGCCGCTCGGGGTGGGAGTGGCTCCAGCGCACGCGTGGCGTCGTGCTCGAGGAGGTGCCGATCCCGCGCGGAAGCGACGACCCGCGCCCAATCGTCGACGCCTTCGCGCGACGCATCGGCAGCCGCACCAAGGTCGTGATGTGCTCGCACGTGCTCACCTCGACAGGCTACCGCATGCCGGTGGCCGAGATCGCGGCGCTCGCCCACGCGCACGGCGCGCTCTGCGTCGTCGATGGTGCGCAGGCGGCGGGCGGCATCGTCGTCGACGTGAAGGCGCTCGGGTGCGATGCGTACGTCGCGCCGGGCCACAAGTGGATGCTCGGCCCCAAGGGGACCGGCTTCCTCTATCTGTCCTCCGCGCTCGGCGATCGCGTGCTCCCGGTGCAGTTGCAGGCAGGACGCGCCGCCTACAGCGCCTCCAATGGCGTCCGGAGCTTGCCGAGCGTGCTCGGACTCGCCGCGGCGATCGACTACACGCTCGCCATCGGCCGGGAGCGGATCGAGCGCGAGGCGCTGCGGCTCGCGCGGCGGGTGCATGAGGGTGTCGAGGCCCTGGAGCGCCAGCAGCGGCGCGGCCTGCGTGTCGTCAGTGCCCCGCCCGGGGCGCACGCCTCGCCCCTCGTCACGTACGAGCTCCCCGCGTCGCGGCCGGCCGGCGAGTGGCAGCGTCGCCTGCACGCGCGGCACGGCGTCTACGTGAAGGTCGTGCCCGCGAACTTCCTCAACGGGCACCGCATCTCGACCCATCTTTTCAATACCGACGCCGACGTCGATCGGCTGCTGGCCGCGCTCCGCACCGAGCTCGCGTGACGAGTCACCGGTGCGCGCCGCCTCGGGTCAACCCGAGACCGGCGCCGCCAGCACGAGCCGCTCGCGCGTACTGACCACCACGCCGCCCGGCTTCTCGAGCGTGATCGCGAACAGCGTCGGGCGGCCCACCGCGAGTCGCGCCGTCACGGGGATGAGCACCTCGCCGTTCGAGTCGACATCGAACACGCCACCGTCCACCGGATAGCGGGCGTCCCGCTCGGCGTCGATGATCCAGAGCTGGTATTGTGCGAGCCGCGGATCGTTGGGCACCAGGCCGCGGATCCGGAGCACGCCCCGCTGATGCGCGGCGTCCCAGATCACCTCGCCCGTCGCGGCGGTCGCGGCCGGATCGGTCGACGCGACCCACGGCACGTGTAGCGCCGCGGAGTCGCCCAGCACGGCGGCCACCGACTCACCCGGAGTCCCGCCGGCCGGCCCCCCGTCTCGACGCGCGAACGGGGACGGCACCACCACCCAGCCGACCACCGCTGCCGCCGCGAGCAGCCATCCAGCGCGCGACAGGAGCGAAGGCGCCGGTCGCAGCGCCCGCGGCATGAGCCGATGCCGTGCGATCTCCTGCTCGCCCAACGCGATGAGCCGCCGCGCGAGCGCCGGCGGGAGCTCCGCCTCGTCCGCGCGCGCCATCGCCGCCGTGAGCTCGCCTGCCACCTGTTCCATCGTCGGGTCCATCTCGGGGTTCGGGTCCTGCCGGTGCTGCGCGGTCATGCGTCCTCCTCCACGGTGCGCCCGGTGAGCAGCGCGCGTGCCTTCAGGAGTCCGCGGCGGATGTGCGACTTCACCGTGCCGAGCGGCACCTGCGACTCGCGGGCGATCTCGTCGTGCGTCTTGCCGTCCAACAGGTGCCGCTCGATGAAGCGCCGCTGGAGCGGCGTCAGCTGCTCGAGCGCCGCACGGGCATCCATCGCGCCGGCGGCGCGCTCCGCTGCGTCCGAGGCCTCATCCGGCAGGTCGAAACCGTCCGGGATGGACTCCAGCGGGACCTCGCGGCTCCGCTTCCGCATGCGGTCGATCAACCGTCGGCGCGCGAGCATCGCCACGAAGCCGCGCTCGCTCGCCTTCGCGGCATCGTACCGGGGCGCGTGCTTCCAGAGGTCGAAGAACACGTCCTGCGCCGCATCCTCCGCGTCGGCGGCGTCGGTCGACCACCGTCGTGCGAGCACCATCACGAGCGGGCCGAAGGTCGCGACGCATTCCGCCACGGCGCCCGCATCACCGGATGCGACACGCCGCAGGAGGTCCGTCGGCTCGGGACGATTGAGCACGATCACCTTGGGAGTTCGTTGCACGGGCGCGATTGGATGCACTGCATCCGCCGGGACCTGGGCCAGCGAATGGAGTGGGGTCATGGCTGGTCAACGTCCCACACACCCTCGAGGGTTCCGATGCGTTTCGCCGTCACCACCGCCCTGCTCCTCGCCACCGCCGTCGCGCCGCTCCGGGCGCAACACGCCGATGTCATCCGCACCGCCCGAGACGCCGGGCAGTTCGCTACCCTGCTCGCCGCCGTCGAGGCCGCCGGCCTCACGGCCACCCTGCGGGGCGACGGACCCTTCACCGTCTTCGCCCCCACGGACGAAGCGTTCCGCAAGCTCCCGGCCGGCACGGTCGAGAACCTGTTGAAGCCGGAGAACCGTGATCAGCTGCGCGCGATCCTCCTCTATCATGTCGTGCCCGGCCGCGTGCCGGCCACGGCGGCGCGCGAACTGACGCGCGCCACGACCGTCGAAGGCCGTGCGCTCCGCATCGCGGCGAGCGGCAACGCGCTCCGGATCAACAACTCGACCGTCGTGAAGGCCGATGTCGGCGCGTCGAATGGCGTCATCCACGTGATCGATGCGGTCCTGATGCCGACCGATGCCCCTGCGTCGGGACACGGCGCCTCGAACTCCGGTGCGACGCCGTCCGGCACGTCGAGCCAGTCCGCGCGGGGCCTCATCACCCTCGCGATCACGCGCGGCGCGCCGCTCTACAACAACGGACAGCCGGCGGCGACCATCGCTGTCTACGAAGTCGCGGCACGCGGGGTGCTCGCACTGCCGAGCGGCGTCCCGATGGCCGCGCGCGCCCGTCTCGAGCAGGGACTGCGCGAGGCCGACCGTACCCGCGAGGAGGATGACCGGGCTTGGGTGCTCCGCGAGGCGCTCGACGACGCCGCGCGACTCATCGACGGCCGACGCATGATGAGCGTGAACGATCGTTGACGCGGACGGACCGCCGTGCCCGTGGCGCGGCGGTCCGCCTCTGGTGAACTTGAGGGGTCCGGCGCGGCGGCATGGGTCGCCGCGCCTCACCTCAAGGTCCATTGCGATGCTCACCTTCCGCCCGACCCTCCTCGCGCTCGCGTCCCTGCTCGTCGCCTGCGCCCCCGCCGCGCCGACGGTCACGTCGCGCCCCGAACCCAGTGCCGCCGGCAATGGCAACGCCAACAGCAGCGGGAACGCCGCGCCGAAGGCGTCCGCGCCGAGCGAGCCTGACGCGCCCGACGGTCCCGCGGAGGCGCCGCTCGCCTGGCAACGGCTCGACATCGAGCGTGGTGGCGTCTACGGCACGGGCGTCGACCGCGCCCTCAGCGAGCTGCTCGCGACGCGACGCCCTCAGCGCCGCGTGGTCGTCGCCGTCATCGACGGCGGCGTCGACACCGCGCATGCCCAGCTGAAGCCGGTCCTGTGGACCAATCCGCGCGAGGTCGCCGGCAACGGCGTCGACGACGACCGCAACGGCTTCGTCGATGACGTCCACGGCTGGAGCATGATCCCCAAGCTGCCCGGGGACACCGGCCGATATGACACGATGGAACTCACGCGCGTCTACGCCGCGTGCCGCGGTCTCCCCGCGGGTCGCGGCCTCACGAAGCCCGACGAGTCGATCTGCGGCGAGGTCGCCAAGACCTTCCGCGAGAAGGCCGCCGAAGGGGCGCAGATGGGGAACCAGATCGCGATGATCCGGGGGATGCTCACTACGACGAATGCCTCGCTGCGCCGCGCGATGGGCACCGACACGCTCTCCGTCACGCGCGTCCGCGCCTTCACGCCGGCCACCCGCGCGGACTCCAACGCGAAGACGATGTATCTCCGGCTCGCCACGGCCGGAATCGACTCGTCGGCCATCGCCGAAGCCGGCGAGCAGCTCAAGGCCTCCACCTGGCAGCTCGACACGCTCTTCGATCCGCGCGGCGTTCCGCACGACCGCGCCGGCTCCGCCGACGTCACCGGGCCGGACGCGGGCCACGGCACGCATGTCGCCGGCATCATCGGCGCCGTCGCCACCGCACAGCAGGACGTACGCGGCATCGCCCCGAACGTGAGCATCATGGCGATCCGCGCCGTCCCCGATGGTGACGAGCGCGACGACGAGGTCGCGCGCGCGATCCGCTACGCGGCGGACAACGGCGCGCAGATCATCAACATGAGCTTCGGCAAGGGCTACTCGCCCGGGAAGCCGGCGGTCGACTCGGCCGTGCGCTACGCGGCCGCCAAGGGGGTGCTCATGGTCCACGCCGCGGGCAACGATGGCGCGAACACCGACGAGGTGCCGAGCTTCCCCTCGCGCCGACTCGCTGGCGGGGATGACGCCCCGCTGTGGCTCGAGATCGGCGCGTCCTCCTGGCAGCCGGGACCGGCGCTCCCCGCCGAGTTCTCCAACTACGGCGCACGCACGGTCGACCTCTTCGCGCCCGGCGTCGACATCAACTCCACCGTGCCGGGTGGCGGCGTGGGAGAGAACAGCGGCACCTCCATGGCCGCTCCTGTCGTGAGCGGCGTTGCGGCGCTCCTCCTCTCCTACTTCCCGACCCTCACGCCCGAGCAGGTGAAGGGCATCATCCTCGAGACGGTTCGTCCACTCCGTGATCTCGAGGTGACCGTGCCCGGCGGGGACACGACGGCGAAGTTCGGCACGTTGTCGCGGACCGGCGGTGTGATCGATGCGTATGCGGCGGTCAAGCGGGCCATCGAGATGACACGACCGGTGCCCTGACGGCTAGAGGACCCGTCGACGCGACTCCGCGCGCTCGATCGCGCGGAGCACGACCGGCAGGGCTTCCTCGTGCACGAAATGTCCGACGCCGGGGACCCGCTCGATGCGCACCGCGTCGAGCGCCGCGAGGCCCGCGAGCTCCGATTCGCCTGGCGTGAAGTCGTGCGGGGCGGCCCCGACGAGGATGAGCGTGGGGGCCTGCAGTCGTCGGAGCAGCGAGGTGGTCGTTTCCGGTTCGCGCGCCTCCGCGAGTCGCGAGACCATCCGCGCCACCGCGGGGAGGTCCGCGAGCAGCTGGTCGGCGTACTCGCGCGCGGTCGCGTCGTCGAGCCAGAGCCGATTCCCGCTGTTCGCACGGATCCCCATCGCGAGGGCGGTCCGGAGGACGGCATGCCCGCCAGGAAAGCGCGCCATCACCTGAGCCGTGCGCAATCCGCGCGTGACCCCCGCGCTGCGGGTCGTCGGCAACAGTCCGCCCTCGAGGAGCACCAGTTCGTGCACGCGATCGGGCGCGTTGGCCGCCAGCCGGAGCGCGATGCCCGACGCATGCGCGTGCGCGACGACCACCGCCGACCCGAGCTTGACGCGCTCCATCGCGCGGGCGACCTCCTGCGCCATCCCGTGGAACGAGACGTCTGCGGACTCGGCCGAGAGGCGATACGGATCGATCGTCATGACGCGGAATCCGCGCGCGACGAGCGAGTCCGCTAAGGGCCTCATCCGCGCGACGCCGCCGAGCAGGCCGCTCAGGATGACGATCCCGGGGCCCTCGCCCCGCGTGACGATCGCCGGGTGCTCGCCGGGAGCCCCTGAGTCGACCTCGCGACGGATCGGCGCGGTGGCGGACGCGTCGGGAACGAACCCGACGAATGCCCACGCGACCAACAGTGCGTTCGCCAGCAACGGACGGAGGTGCGGTCGGGACATGGGGGTCGGTGAGGTTCCCGCATGCTAGGACGCGCATGCCACGGCCCACCGCCGGTGGCGTCACGCCTGGGTCACGGCTCCGCTGGTGTTCGGCGACGCGCGCTACATTTCGGCATTGCCGTTGCAACGGCCCGCCTCGCCAACGCCCGGTCCAGCGCCCGTGCCCACCGCGCCCTCCACCCCGCATCCGGCTCGCCAGTTCACTCGATTCGTCGCCGTCGGCCCGCTCGGCGTGGCGCTCGGCGCCGTGCAGTACGAATTGCTCTGGTTGCTCAATCCCGTGGCGAGCCATCGCGCAGCCAGCACGTGGATCGTCTCGTCGGCGATCGGCGTGCTCTGGGTCCACGCCCTCCACTGTCGCGTGACCTTCGGCGACACGGCGCGCGGACGCTGGCGCGCGACCCTCGGTCGCGCCTATCTGCTCTACGCGAGTTCGATCGCGCTCGGAGCACTCGGCATGTCGCTGCTCGTGGACCAGGCCGGATTCCGCCGGACCCCCGCCTGGTTCCTCACATCGGCGCTCGCGAGCATCTTCAACTTCGTCTTCCTGCGGCGGATGCTCGGACTGCACGACGGCGAGTCGCCGCACCGGGACGGCCCCTCCGCACCACTCGCGAACTGACCGTCGCCGCACCTCCACGGACCACCTCGACATGACCCTCCGGATCGACCGCCGCGACCTCGCGTTCCTCCTCTACGAGCTCCTCGACGCCGACCGCCTCGCCTCCCGCCCGCGATTCGCCGGCCAGGGCCGCGAGCTCTACGACGCCGTGCTCGACACCGCGCGCGCCGTGGCGGACGAGCACTACGCGCCCTTCCGCAAGGCGAACGATCAGCAGGAACCCGAACTCGTCGATGGCCGCGTCGTCACGAATCCGGGGCTCAAGCAAGGCTGGGATGCGGTGGCGGAATCGGGGATCATCGCGAGCACGCATGATGAGGCTCGCGGCGGGATGCAGCTGCCGCACGTCATCGCGTCCGCGGCGATCGGCCACCTCGAGGCCGCCAACATCGGCTCGGCGAGCTATCCGATGCTCACCGCCGGGGCGGCCAACCTGCTGGCCGCGTTCGGCAGCGAAGCCCAGAAGGACTTCTGGCTCCCCGACATGCTCGCCGGCAAGTGGTCGGGCACGATGGCCCTCACCGAGCCCGACGCGGGCTCCTCGCTGTCCGACCTGCGCACGAGCGCTACGCCGCTGCCCGACGGCACCTACGCCATCGAGGGCACGAAGATCTGGATCTCCGGGGGCGACCACGAACTCACCGAGAACATCGTCCACCTCGTCCTCGCGCGCATCAAGGGTGCGCCCGAGGGCACGAAGGGCATCTCGCTGTTCATCGTCCCGAAGGTCCGCGTGAAGGCCGACGGCACGCTCGACGGGACCAACCACGTCACCCTCGCCGGACTCATCCACAAGATGGGATGGCGCGGCACCACGAGCACGCTGCTCAACTTCGGCGAGCGCGGGACCTGCGTCGGGCATCTCATCGGCGAGCCCCACCATGGCCTCGCCTACATGTTCCACATGATGAACGAGGCGCGGATCGGCGTCGGGCGTGCCGCGACCGCGATGGGCTACGCCGCCTTCCGCTACGCGGTCGACTACGCGCGCACCCGCAAGCAGGGCCGCGTGCCCGGCGAGAAGGATCCGAAGCGCCCGCCGGTCGCGATCATGGAGCACGCCGACGTGCGACGCATGCTGCTCACGGCGAAGTGCGCCGCCGAGGGCTCGCTCGCGCTCATCCTCACCTGCTCGCGACTCGTCGACGAACAGGAGACCGGCGCCGACGAAGCGGCCCGCGCGCGCGCGACGGCGCTCCTCGAGGTCCTCACGCCCATCGCCAAGACGTGGCCGAGCATCTACTGCCAGGACGGCATCTCCGCCGCCGTTCAGGTCCTCGGCGGTTACGGCTACGCGCGCGAGTACGACGTGGAGCAGCTGTACCGCGACAATCGCCTCAACCAGATCCACGAAGGGACGAACGGCATCCAGGCGCTCGATCTCCTCGGGCGCAAGGTCACGCAGCAGAGGGGGGCGTGCTTCATCGCGCTCCTCGGCGAGATCGAGCGCTCCTGCACCGAGGCGACCGCGGCCGACGCGGCACTCGCGCCCATGGCCGACGACCTGCGGGCGGCGGCCGCCGACCTCGCGAAGGTGACGCAGCATCTGGTGGGCGCGATGGCCGCCGACCCGGAACGCGGGCTCGCCAACGCGACGGCCTACCTCGAGGTCACGTCGCGGGTCGTCTTCGCGATGCTATGGCTGCGTCAGGCGACGATCTCGACGCGCGCGCTCGCGGCCGGCGCCACCGGTAGCGACGTCGACTTCTATGAGGGGAAGCGGCAGGCGGCGCGATTCTACTTCGGCTTCGAGCTGCCACGCACGGGACCCGACGTGGCGCTCCTGCTGCGCAACGACGCGGCGGCGCTCGACATGCAGGACGGCTGGTTCTGAGCGAGTGGTGCGCATCGTCGGCTGGGATGCGCGATACGCGCGCGATGTCGAGCGCCTGAGTCGCGAGTGGATCGAACGATGGTTCGTCTCCAAGCCGGAGGATGAGGCGTACTACGCCGACCCCGCCGCACGCGTCATCGCGCGCGGCGGGCAGATCCTGCTCGCGCTCGACGGGAGTGAGGACGACCGGGTCATCGGCACCTGCGCTGCCGTGCCCCGTGCGGACGGCGCGGTGGAGCTCGCGAAGCTCGCCGTGACGGAACGCGCGCGGGGACGCGGCATCGGACGCGCTCTGGCCGAACGCGTGCTCGACTGGGCCGCGTCGCGTGAAGCCCCGATGGTCTACCTGTACAGCAGTTCCCTGCTCCGGCCCGCCGTCCGACTGTACGAGTCGCTCGGATTCGTCCATGCGCCGATGCCTGCGGCGGCCCCGCACGAGGACGCGGACGTGTACATGGAGCGACGAGCGTAGGCCGCTCGCCTTGCGCCCCCGCGCTCCGTGTGCGACCCTAGTGTATCGCTGGACTGACACGCCGTGCACCTGAAGGCGCGTCGCACCGCACACTTCGTCCTCACGACTCGATGCGCCTGCACGTCTTGTCCCGCGCACGAGGGAACCGCCTTCCCGTCGGCCAGCTCCTCGCGGCCGTCGCGATCGCCTCATCCCTCACGCTCCCCGCCGCTGCGCAGCGTGCGACCGTTCCATCGCCGACGCCCGTGCTCATCAGCAGCGGGCAGTACGACGTCGCGCTGCTCACGCACGCGAGCGCGGCCGGGCTGAGTGACCCGCGTCGAGGCGCGGAGTGGTTCCGCGCCTGTCGGACCCAGCTCTCCATCCCGGCAAGTGACAGCCTCGCCGTCGTGCGCTCGCAACCGTGGGACTGGGGCGCCGAGCCAGTGACCGACCCGGGCTCGTTGACGCTGCTCGTCAGCCGCACGCCCCGTCAAGCGATCGACTGCGGCGCTTCCGCGGCCTCGACCGCCATCGCATACGCGCGAGGGTTCCGCGTCACGGCCGACACGGCCTACCCATACGACGCGACCATCACCGAGGTGAACATCTTCCGGGGCGAGACGCGCATCACGTCGGCGCTCATCGAACGCGTGGCGGCGACCCGCGTGACGCTCCGCGGCCTCATCACGGTCCCCGCCGCCCTGCTTCGCCTGTCGTTGCCCATCGATGACGTCGCGCCGGACTCACTCGGCCGCGTCAGCGACCTCGAACTCGAGATCGTCTCGCCCGACTCCAGCCTGCCGCACCGGGTCGCGATCCCCTGGTCGCAACTCCGTCCCGTCTGGGAGCAACTCCTGCGCGCACGCGCCGAGCGGCGCTCCGCCGAGCTCGCGGGCACCGTGACCGCCCCGCTCGCGACGCTCGCGCGCGCGGAGGCCTCGGCCGCCGATCGGCTCGACGCGCAGGTGCGCGTGGGCGACGCGTTCGCGCTCGCCGGCGACCTGAACGCCGCGCGCGTGGTCCTCGGGCACGCCGTGCAGGAGGAGCCTTGTCTCACGCTCGCCGCGACGATGGACGCGACGTCGCGCGGCATCGTCGACCGTGTTTCGCGCCCGCGCGACCGGTGCACCGCCAATCTCCCGCTCGTGGTCGGGCGTGCGACGCTGCTGCCGGGCTTCGGCCAATTGCAGGGCACGCGCCGCAAGCTCTACGCCGTCGCCGTGCTCTCGACGGTCGCAGGGACCCTTGCCGCCTCCCAGTCCAGCAACGACGAGGCGAAGGCGCTGTACGCGCAGTATCTCGCCGTCGAGGATCCGAGTCCCGTCATCGCCGCGGTCCGCGCGGGGGAACTCTATGACGAGGCCGAGTCGAAGCGGCTCACCGGACGCAACCTCGTCATCGCCGGCGCCACGATCTGGGGAGCCTCGATCCTCGAGGCCGCCTTCAGCGAACAGCGGCTCGCCGCGCGACTCAAGCGCGTGCGCGACTACTCCACGGCGCGCCGCGTGAGCGTCGCCCCGTACGCGGGCTCGGACCGCGTCGGGCTCGCCGTCACCTTCTTCTGAGGAGCGACCCGTGATCCCTCGTATCGCGCGGCAACGTCTCCTGACGGCCGCCCTTCTGCTGACCGCCGCGGGCGCCTGTGTCGACGGCCCTTTCGCCCACGCGAATCCGAACGACCCGGACGCGGAGATCGTGCTCTCGATCGCCGGCGGTCTCGACACGCTCACCAGCGTCGACGGTGCCGTCCTCTTCCAGCTCGTCACGACGCCGGCGACTGACGCCGGCAGCGTGTCGTGGGCTTCCTCCGTCCCGACGCTGCTCGCGTCCAACGGACTCGGCCGCTTCGCGGTCCTCTTCCGTCCGTCACAGCCGACGACCGTCACGGTGACCGCGCGCCTCGGCGCGCACACCGCCGAACGCAGCGTCGTCGTCCTGCCGCTCCCGTGAGGACCATCCCTATGATCCGCCTGAAGCCCGTCACGCTCGGCCCGCTGCTCGGCCTCCTCTCCACGCTCTCGTGCACCTCCAGTGTGGCGGTGCCCGATCCCGTCGCACTCAACATCGAGATCGTCACGGGGGGGACCGCCCTCACTCAGGACGTCAACACATTCGCCGCCACGGTCCCGACCGCGCGCGTCGTCGACGGCACCGGGGCGCCGGTCGCGAACGTCCGCGTCGTGTTCCTCGTCACGCGGGGCGCTGGCGCGGTCGGCACCTCCGACGTTTTCACCGACGCCAACGGCATCGCGAATCCGATCTCCTGGCGCTACGGCACGCGCGCCGGCGCCCAGCAGTTGTCCGCCGCGATCGTCAGCGCCACCACCGATGCTCGGGTAACGTTCACGGGTACGGCCGTCCCTGGCCCGACCGCGACGATCGGCGTCGAGCCGGCGTCAATCGCGCTCCGCGTGGCCGGCACCCGGACGATCATCGCCTCGACGGTCGACGCGTACGGGAACCCCACGGCGGGCGGCCCCACCGCGACCTTCACCTCGCTCGATCCGGCCATCGCGACCGTCAGCAACACCGGGCTCGTGACCGCGATCTCGCCGGGTGCGACCACCATCCGGGTGAGCGTCGGGGCCGTACTCCGTGACATCCCCGTCTCGGTCGGTGACCGCCCGACCGGCCTCAACGTGACATCGACCGTGCTCGGCAACGATCCGTACGGCGTCGCGGTGCGCAACGACGGCCTCATCTACGTCACGCGCGGTCTCTCGACGTCGGTCTCGCGACTCCAGCTGCCGGGCGACGTGGCGTTGGGCACCATCCCCACCAATGCGGGCCGCACCACCGACGTCGCCTTCGTGCCCGGGCAGCAACTCGCCTACACCGCGAACATCGACATCCTCGCGGTGAGCATCATCAACACGTCGACGCACACCCTGCTCCGCACCGTCTCGGCGGGCGAGGAGCTCCTTCGGGTGAAGGCGTCGCCGGCGGGCGACTACGTCTTCGCGAGTTCCACCGCGGGCAGCATCAAGCGGTACAACACGACCAACGACGCCATCACCTCGCTGCAGCTCGCCGGGCCCATCAACGGCCTCGCCATCAATCCGGTGCGCGGCGTGCTCTACGCGACGAACTATTCCGGCACGTTCTACGAGGTGTCGCTCGCCACCTTCTCGCTCCTGCGCAGCGTCACGCTGCCGGGCATATTGCAGGGCATCGCGGTCTCACCGGACGGGACCCGGATCTTCGTCGCTTCGGAAGGCGGCGGTACGCGGGAGCTGGACGCCGCGAACCTGACGTCCGGCGCCTCGTTCGGCCCGATGGGGGCGTTCGATGTCGCCATCACGAACGACGGCAACGAGGTCTACATCTCGGACTCCGGCGGCGGCTTGGTCTCGGTGCACGATGCACTCTCGCACGTGCAGATCCGGACCCACGCCATCGCGAGCCCGCGGCGCATCGCCTTCTCGCCCGACGGACTCACGGCCCTCGTGGCCAGCCAGGGCGGCTCCGTCTGGTTCATCCGGTAGCGTTGGCGGCCCTCAGGCCGCCAACGCCCGGATCGCCGCCACGAGCGCATCCAGTTCGCTCGTGCTCGTGAACAGGTGCGGCGTGATCCGCACCCCCGCGATCCCCGCCTCCGGACGGTCGATCGCGACCGTGAAGATGCGATGCTCGTCCATCAGCCGCTTGGCGAACACGCCTGGTGGCATCCCGGTGATCGCGACGTTCGCGATCGCGCAGGTGCGCGCCGGGTCGGTCGGCGTGTTCAGCACCACCTTCGGGATCGCGCGCACGCGCGTCGTCCAGTACTCCTGGAGCCAGCGCAGCCGCGCCTCCTTCTTCGGCGTGCCGATCCGCTCGTGGAACGCGATCGCGTCCTCGATCGCCAGGTCGGTGTGGCAGGGATGCGTCCCGGTGTGGTTGAGCTTGCGGATGTCGTCGTCGGCGAATCCGGCGTCGCCGAACAGCGGCCAGATCCCGGCGATGCGGTCCTTCCGCACGTAGAGCAACCCCGCGCCGAGCGGCACACCGAGCCATTTGTGCATCGACGCGCCGTAGTAGTCCACGCCGAGGTCCGGGATGCGGAAGTCGAGCTGCGCGAACGCATGCGCGCCATCGACCATCACCTGCACGCCGCGCGCGTGCGCCATGTCGGCCACCTTCCGCACAGGAAGCACCTGCCCCGTGAGGTTCACCACGTGGCAGATCATGAGCAGGCGCGTCCGCGGGGTGATCGCCGCCGCGTACGCCTGCACCACCTCGTCGTCGCTCCGCGGATGCAGCGGCACGTGGACCACGCGGTTCACCACCCCATGACGTCGCGCCATCTGCTTGAACTGGTCGAGCATCGCGCCGTAGTCGTGCGACGCCATCACCGCCTCGTCGCCCGGCTTCCAGTCGAATCCGGCGATCACCGTGTCGAGCGACTCCGTCGTGTTGCGCGTGATGATCAGCTCGTCGGGGCCGCACCCCGCCATGGTGGCGACGCGCGCCTGCACCCGCGCCTTGTTCGCCGTCATCACCGTGCGCATGTAATGGGCCGCTTCGGCGTTCAGCATCCGCACATGGCCGACGAACGCATCGAGCACCGGCTGCGCCTGCATCGAGAAGTATCCGCTCTCGAGGTTGATGTACTCCGTCGGCAGCCGGTAGCTCGCGCGGATGGCCGCCCAGAACGGCTCATCCGCGGCGAGCGCGGCCGGGGTCGCGCGTTCCAGCCGCCGCACGAGGTCGGGGCCGATCATGAGGCCGAGGGCACCGCCCCCGAGCGTGCGGAGGAACTCGCGCTTCCGCATGTGGTCAGTCCCGGACGTGGAAGGCGGGCGGCTCGATCCCGAGCGCACGCAGGTACACGTAGCCCTGCCCGCGGTGGTGGATCTCGTTGTCGATCACGTAGAACATGATATTGATCGCCGGCCCCTCGAAATAGCCGAACGCGTTCATCACCTCCTGCCAGGCCTCGGGACGGACCTGCGCCCAGAGCCGGTCGATCTCCGGCGTCTGCGCATCCCACTTGGCGAGCAGCGTCGCCTTGTCGTCGGGCGCCGTGGCCCAGTTCGTCTCCCACTTCCCCGTCGTCATCCCGACGAGCGTCGGGATGGGCATGCCCAGCAACTCCTGCACGAGCGCACCGAAGGTGCGCATCCCGCCGATCGTGAAGCTGTTGATCTGGTCGGCCGGGAAGGCCTCGATCACGCGGCGCGTGAGGCGACGATGCTCCTGGTAGTGCTTCAGCAACTGCGCGGCGGTCAGGACCTGCGGTACGGCGGTCGACATGCGGACGCTCTCCTGCTGAGGTGACTCGAAGCCCCTGCTTCGGTTTTCATTCGGGACCTGATTATACAACTATCGGACTCGATCCCGCCAGCGCCGATTCCTTCACCGCTCCCCGAACAGCTCCACCTGCGGCGCCCGGTCCGGTAGCCGCAGCGCCCCGACGACCTGCGGCATCCATCCGCCCCGGTCGGCCGGGTCGAGGCGGACGACGTCCACCGAAAAGGCCGAGATCAGGCGCTCCAGCGTGGCATCGATCTCCAACTGGAAGACGCGACTCACCGCGCGCTTCCCGTCGAACGAGGGCGCGTCGGTCACCGGGACCTTGAAGAGCGCGTCGTAGCCCTTGATCCAGTCACCCACCAGCGCGTCGAGCGACGGCCGTCGCCCGACGCGCGAGACCAGATAGGCGTAGTTGTCGAGCACCGAGCGATCGCAGATCACCACCTCGTACATCGCCTGCGCCGCGATCTCCTCGGCCACCTGCGTGTGCAGGATCCACTCTTGCGCGTCGAGCGTCGTCTCCTCGTTGATCGGGAGCGGACAGCGGCGCGCGACCTCCTTCACGATGTCCACCCCCAGGTCGAGCCGCTTGAGCTGGCTCGCGAGATCGAAGCAGAGGGTCGTCTTGCCCACCCCATGCGTCCCGACGAACGCGACCTTCAGGCGCCGGCGCCCGAGGGCGTCGAGGGGGAGGAATTCTCGGATGCCGGTCACGCGGGAAGGTTAGCCCTGACCCGAGCAGGGGGTCAACGTACCGCGGCGCGCGCGCACCCCAGTCGCCCATCCGCAGCCGCCCAGGAGAGCGCGGACGCACGCGGCAGGTCGTTCGCGCGCCAGTCGCCCCATGTCGTCGACGCACCGAGATAGCCTCGGTACGCCCAGACCTCGAGCAATGCCGCCTCGAGCCGCGCGCAATCCGCCGCGCCCAACCGCGGGGCCTGGGCGCGCACCGTCGACAATGCATCGGCGGAGAGCTGCGAGTGGTACGACCAGTCGAACGCCGCCCCGGCCGCTGCGCGCGACACGTTCACCCGGACGACCAACCCTTCGAGGTTCGCGAGGTTGAGCGCCGCCACCCAGGCCACCGTCACCCCGAGGACGGCGGGCGCGAACCGCGCGCTCCGCCCGCGCAGCGTCGTGAGCGCGAATGCCATCAGCGTCGCGAGCACCCAGCACATCGCGGAGAACGCGAAGGCGCGATCGATCGTGAGCCCGAACTCCGACACGTAGAGCCACATCCGCACCACCGCCGACCCGAGGATGGCGACGATCTGCGCGACCAGCACGGTGCCCGCCGCGCGGAATCGTCGCCGCGCGGGCGCCTCCTCCGACCCCAGCAGCCAGTCCGCGACCGCCAGCGTGGCGAGCACGATCCCCGTCGCCGCGATCATCTCGAAGAAGCCGTTCCGCGCGTACTCCGCGCGCGTCAGCCCGGCGGTCGCGAGCAGGTACGACGCACCACCGAAGAGGACGCGCGCCTGCGTGCCGAGATAGAGGGCGAGCAGACCGATGAGCCCGTAGAGCCCGATGCTGACCGTGAGGAAGGGCACCGCGGGCGACGGGGGGTCGATCACGCGCACGAGCGAGCCGTCGCCGGCCGCGGCGCGCATCCAGCCAGCGGCCGCCCACGCGAGGATCGCGGCCACGACCGCGTGCCGCACCGCCCCGCGCTCGAGGAACGTGCCGAGTCCATCGATGAATCCACCGAACGCGGCATCCGATTGCCCGAGGAGCACCGCCACGAGGAAGATCGGGGGAACCGCCAGGATCGCGCCGATCCCGACGGCGCGCGCGCGACGCCCCGTCTCGACGGTCCCGCCGCCGGCCGCGACGCCGTCGCGGAGGACGGCCGACGCCCCCCCGAGCATCGTGATGAGCGAGAGCAACGGCGCGCGGGCCGCCTGCACGAGCGTGAAGTCCGCGA
Source organism: Gemmatimonadota bacterium (assembly GCA_016714015.1). NCBI lineage: Bacteria > Pseudomonadati > Gemmatimonadota > Gemmatimonadota bacterium. The sequence continues at coordinate 90,479 of JADJNZ010000004.1, read as the reverse complement.
GACGACGCCCGGTCCCGTGCCAGACGATCAGCGCGCCCATGCAGACCGTGGAGAGGAAGTCGATCGGCCAGAGGTAGTCGGCATCCCGCACCGCGAGGCCGAGCGCGGCCGCGAAGAGTCCGAGTAGCATCAGCCGACGCTCGCGATCCCGTCCATCGAGGACGAGTGCCGCGACGACCACCAGCGCGATCCAGAGGGCGAAGCCCGCGCGCCACATGCCACCGCGCAGCAGATAATCACCGGCGATCCCGATGAGCGCCGCCACGACGAGTGTGCGCACGGCGCGCGCTCCGCGATCCGCGAGGAGAGGCTCCGCGCCGGCGCTCATGCGCTCGCCCGCTGCGACATGCCGCCGAATCGCCGGTCTCGCGACGCGAAGTCCGCGAAGGCCGCATCGAGCACCGCAGCGGTCACATCGGGCCAGAGGGTCTCGAGGAAGAGGAGCTCCGCGTATGCGCACTCCCAGAGCAGGAAGTCGGAGAGCCGTCGCTCACCACCGGTGCGTACCAGGAGATCGACGGGCGGGAGGATCGTTCCTTGCGCGGCTCCGCGCACCGTTCCACGCAGTGCGGTCCGCGTCGGGAGCGCGTCCTGCATCGCCGCGCGACTCGAGTAGTCGAGCGCGACGCGCAGGTGCAGGCGTCGTCCTGAGGCGGTCCGGGCCTCCGCCTGCGTGATCGCTCGACGCAGCGCGAGAGGCAACTTCGTGCGCCGCCCGATCACCGAGAGGCGGATCCCGTTCGCGGCGAGCGTCTCGGCCTGGGTCTTGAAGTGCGACTCGAAGAGCTCGAGCAGCGCGCCGACCTCGGCGACCGGCCGGTTCCAGTTGTCGGCCGAGAAGGCATAGATCGTGAGCTGCTCCACCCCGACGCGCGCAATGGGCGACGACGTCCTTCACGACGCGCGCCCCGGCGACATGGCCCATCCAGCGCGGCCGTCCGCGGCGTTCGGCCCATCGACCATTGCCGTCCATGATGAGGGCGACGTGCTGCGGAACAGGAAGAGTGCTTTGCGTCATAAAGCCAAGACCCCGAAAAAGGGCGCCCCGAGGCGCCAGTGGATGTCGAGCCCGCCCTGCTCCGCCCGTCAGCCGTCGCCGCCGACCCGACGGATGAGTGCCTCCATGTGTCCCAGATACGCCTCGAGGGCGCGCCGCCCCGTCGGCGTGAGCCGGTACTCGGTGCGCGGCACGCGCCCCTCGTACCCCTTCTTGCACACGACGTATCCCGCCTCTTCGAGCTTGCGGGCGTGGACCGAAAGGTTGCCGTCGCTCGTCTCGAGGAGTGCCTTGAGCTCGTTGAACGTCAGCAGCTCGTGCACGGCGAGCGCGCTGACGATCGCCAGTCGCACGCGTTCGTGGATCACGCGATCGAGCGCGAGTGGACCGCTCGCCTCGCCATCCACCGCCTTCAACTCGGGACGCGCCGATGCCGCGGCGCCGGCGGTCTTCGCGGTCTTCGCGATCTTCGCGCCCTTCACGACCTTCACCGCCGCTGATGCCCGCTTAGCCACCATGCCTCCGTGCGATCCAGATCCCGAAGCCGATCTGCGCCACGCCGAATCCCAGCGCGAGCAGGAGGTCGCCCGGGATGGACGGCGCGTAGAGCGCCACCGAACCGAGCGCCATGAAGAGGAGTCCCATCAACGGCACCGCCCGCACCGAGAAGGCGCCCGCCGTGACGATCCCCACCCCGTAGAGCAGCAGCCAGAGTCCCGGCAGGTACGGCGGGGTCGCCGACGCCGGGACATCGGGTGTCGGCGTGAGGAGCGCGAAGCTGAGCACGGCGCCCGCGATGATCGCCGGCAACAGCCCGAGGAGGAACTTGCGAGCAGGGACGCTGAGGGGCGCGCCGAGCCGGCTGCCTCCGCGCCGCCGCATCTTCCGCCACATCGTCCCCATGCCGATGGCGGCGGCGAGCACCGCCTCGCCGAACCAGAGCCAGAACCAGCGCTCGCGCGAGGGCTGCGCGGAGGCGAGGGCCGCCGCACCGAGCGCGGTGAGGCCGATCGCCACGAGTCCCCAGCCCGGGACATCGGTGAACGACGACGCGCCTTCCATCGTGCGACGGATGAACGAGAGGTCCTGGATCGCCTTGTCGTGCAGGGCGGGCGGTTCGCGGAGTGGCGCGGCCATGGAGGCAGTATTGGGCGCGGTCACTCATCTGTCAAGTACTTTGCTTTGCAAACCAGCTTCCTGCTTGACCATTTTACTGTATAGCAATATGCTAGGGTACCCCTTCCCGGATGCCCTATGGCTCGCGTGGTCGTGCTCGGAGCTGGAGTCGCAGGACATACTGCCGCCGCCTTCGCCCGCAAATGGCTCGGGCTCAACGACTCCGTCACCGTGGTCTCCCCCAAGGACCACTACAACTGGATCCCGTCCAACATCTGGGTCGGCGTCGGCCTGATGCGCCCCGAGCAGGTCACCTTCCCCCTCCGACCCGTCTACCAACGCGCCGGCATCGAGTTCGTCCATGGCGCCGCGCGTGTCATCCATCCCGAGGGCGACCGCACCGACGCGACCCCGTACGTGATGGTCGAGCCCGCCGCACCGGGCGGATCCTCCGTGCGCGTGCCGTACGACTACCTCATCAACGCCACCGGACCGCGCCTCCGCTTCGATCGGACGCCCGGCCTCGGCCCGGCCGCCAACTCTCACTCCGTCTGCACCGAGGACCACGCCGTCCACGCGGCTCGCGCCTTCGACGAGTCGGTGCAGCGCATGAAGCGCGGCGAACGTCAACGGTTCGTCGTCGGCGTCGGACACGGCACCTGCACCTGCGAGGGCGCCGCCTTCGAGTACATCGTCAATCTCGAGTTCGAACTCCGCGCGCGGGGCGTGCGCGACAAGGCCGACATCACCTGGCTCACCAATGAGTACGAGCTCGGCGACTTCGGCATGGGCGGCATGCACTTCCGCACCGGCGGCTACGTCCAGCCCTCGAGCGCCTTCAATGCATCGCTCTTCGCCGAGCGCGGCATCGACTGGGTGACGCGCGCTCACGCGCGGCAGGTCGATCCCGACCGCGTCCACTACGAGACCGTCGACGGCACGCTCGGCGAGCTCCCCTTTGACTTCGCGATGCTCCTTCCCCCCTTCTCCGGTGTGGGCCTCGCCGCGCGCGACAAGGACGGCAACGACATCACCGCGAAGCTTTTCCAGCCGAACGAATTCATGAAAGTGGACGCCGACTACACCGCCAAACCCTACGAGCAGTGGAAGGCGGCCGACTGGCCGCGCACGTACCAGTCGCCAGCCTACCGGAACATCTTCGCCGCCGGCATCGCCTTCGCGCCGCCGCATGCGATCTCCAAGCCCTACACGACGCCGAGCGGCGCTGCGGTCGCGCCCGCCCCGCCGCGCACCGGCATGCCCTCGGCGATGATCGGCAAGGCCGTCGCGCGCAGCGTGGTGGACATGATCCGCGGCGCCGACGGGCCGACCAAGACCGCGTCGATGGCCGAGATGGGCGCGGCCTGCGTCGCATCGGCGGGCGCCAACCCGTTCACCGGCACTGCGGCCTCGATGACGGTCTTCCCCATCATCCCCGACTTCGAGACCTACCCCGAGTACGGCCGCGACCTCGACAACACGTTCGGCGAGATCGGGCTTGCGGGACACTGGATCAAGATCGTCCTGCACCATCTCTTCCTCTACAAGGCTCGCCTGCGTCCTGGGTGGAGCCTCATCCCGGAGTGACCGCCATGCCCCCGACCAAGTCGGCGCACGTCGCCAAGCCCACGCGGTGGACGGTCTTCCTCCGCACCTTCATCCCGTGGCAGCTCTGGCGTTTCGCGATGATCAACCTCCGGATGCTCGGGATCATCCGCCGCAGCCACTAAGGATCGTCGTTCACCGGCGGCCGACGAAGCGGGTCACCATCGCGGCGCCCTGGTGGCCCGGCCCCTCGTCGAGGATGACCTCGCCGTCCCAGCCCACGAGCTCGGTGAGCGGCGCCGGCCCCTCGGGGCCGAAATCCTCGCGCAGCATCGCAAGGGTGAAGAGCATCGCGACGTCCTTCGGGCCACCGCTCGAGCGGCCGAGCTGCGCGGGATGGAACCCTTCGAGCAGCAGCACGCCCCCTCGACGCAGTCCGCCCGCCAGCCGCCGATGCGCATCGCGGCGCCACGCCGGCGGCAGGTGCACGTAGGTGAGGACGATCGCGTCCCACGCATCAGGCTCGGGACTCCATGTGGAAAGGTCGGCCTGCAGCGGCGCGATCGTCACGCCGCGCACCGCCGCCAGCGCGCGGGCCTTCGCGAGGCCGACCGCGGACTGGTCGAGCGCGGTCACCTGATGCCCCTGGCCGGCGAGCCAGACGCTGTTGCGCCCCTCCCCGTCCCCGGGCACGAGGATCTGTGCCCGAGCGCCGAGGCGGGCCGCCTCCCCCGCGAGGAACGAATTCGGCGCAGTGCCGTACTTGAACTGGTCGCCAGCGAACTGCTCGTCCCAGAAGCTCATCGGTCGGTCCCATGGGGGGCGGAGAGAGCGGCGCGGAGGGTATCCAATCCTCGATCGCGTAGCATTCCCCAACATAAAGCCCCCGCCCTACGGTGGGGGACCCATCACCGGAGAGAGCGCATGTCAGCGACCGCCACTGCCCGCCATCCCCACCTGACGGACTTGCGCGCCAGAACGCGGACCGGCGCGCTGCTCGCTTCGCTGGTGGCGTCACTCGTTGCGATGCCGGTTGCAGCACGTGCACAGCAGGACGACCGCATCGCGCTCACCGTCTCGACCCCGACGGCGCTGGGCGTGCTCTGGCACACGAGCGATCGTCTGGCGCTGCGTCCGGAGATCAACCTCACGCACAGTCGCCTCACGGGCACGCCGGCGACCACCGGTGCCACGCTGGGGACGTCCCTGCTCCTCTATACGAGCGGCGCGGGCGCGACGCGGACCTACCTCGCGCCGCGCCTCGCAGCGCAGTTGACGTCCCAGACGTCAGCGCCCGACCTCGTCACCTGGGCGGCCGGCCTCTCGTTCGGGGCGCAGCATCGATTCGAACTATCGTCGCTGATGGTCTTCGCCGAGGGCGGGGTCCAGGCGTCGTGGTTCGAGCGGGAGCTCGGCCTGGCCGGCAACGTCTCGGCCACGCAGTGGTCCACCCGCACCGCCATCGGACTTGGGTGGTACCTGCGCCGGCGCTGACCCGTCCGGCTACTGCAGGTACAGGTAGAGCCCGTAGAGGCCGACGCCGAGCCCGCCGAGCATGATGATCGAGCCGACGCCGTCCCCGATGATCGCGCCACCGAGCAGCGCCGCGCCGCCGAGGATCATGTAGGTCCGCGACTGCTTGGTGTCCGCGCGGCGCATCGGCGCGGGGGCCGTGCGCGCCTCGACCGGCGCGAGCGCACGGACACCGGCGCGTGCGGTCTCCACGCGAGGTCCGTCAAGGCGAGCTTCGGCCGACGCTTCCGTCGTCGCAGCTCGGAGGGCCGGCGCGACGGGGACCAGGGACTCGCCGGCGGCGGTCTGCTGCGCCCGCGCGGAGCAGGGGGCGATGGCAAGCACGAGGACGAGAACAGCGAAGTTGCGGACGATGGGCATCGAGCGGTCTCCGATCGGGGTGGCGGCAACGGCGACGTGACCTGCGCGAACACGTGCGTACGTTCGCGCGCGTCGACGCGCGAGGCAAGGTCGCGAGGCAAGGTCGCGAGCCGACGCGCGAACTCACTTCCTCGTCTACTTCTGGAACCACCCCGACGAGGTCGCGCGGAGACAGCGCTGATACTGCGCCGGGGGGAGCGTGGGCGCGCACACCGGATTGCTCTCGCGGGTCCGCTCGCTGGTCGTGCGCTCGGGCGGCGCGATGCGCGAGCCGCGCTCCTCTTCACGCGCCGCACTGTCGCCAGGCGACACGCCCGGATTCGCCGCCGCTCGGTCCGCGCGATCGCCCGGCTCGCCCTGCGCCTCGTCCACGCGACTGACGTCGCCGGACGACCCGCTCGTGCGGCGGATCGCGTCCGCGAGTTCGGTCGCCGCCGCGCTCAGTGGCACGAGCGTCACGTTCGGCGTATGCAGGCTCGGGAGCCGCACGACGGCGTGGAACGCCGCGAGCGTCTGTCGCGCGCCGGCGCTCCCGCCTTCCATGCGGATCCACACTTCCTTCCCCTCCCCCACGATGGAGAGGGTGATGCCGGCCTCGCCATGGAAGAACTCGCCGCCGAGGGCCCGCGTGAGCGCCGCCGGCACAGTGCCGGCCGACGAGCGCAGCGCCTCGGCCTCGGGCTCGTTCGCCCCGGCGTACGCCGTCTGGATGGCGCGGATGCGCCCCGCCAGTGTCGTTGCGCGGGCGGAACTCGTCGCGCCGCGCAACTGCGGCGCCAGCAGCAGGGCGAGCATGCCGAGGAGCACGAGCACGAAGATCAGTTCGATGAGCGTCAGGCCGCGGCGCACGCCCTGGTCGTCAGGGCGTGGCGTACACGATGGTGCGATGCGGGTCGGCGAGCGTGGCATGCGGATGGATCCCCCAGTACACAGTACACCGGGCACTGGGGGATCCGCGACGGGAGCGGCGGGTGCCGTCCCGAGGAGACGCCGTCCGTCCGGGCTACGGCACGATCGCCGGCCCACCGATCACGTTCGGCACGTTCCGCTGGCGCAGGAGCGAATTGAGCGCGTTCAGGTCGCCGCCCAGCAGCGACTCGAGCGCCGAGAGGTGCTGGCTGAGCTGCGCGTTGAGGATCCCCTGCACCTCGACCTGCTGGTCGGTCGGCCTGAAATCGTTGTTGATCAGTCCATTCGCGAGGTAGCCCAGCTTCGAGATCAGCTTGCTCCCGAAGCGCACGCCGTCCTGCCCGGTGCCCGTCTGCCGCAGGTCGACGAGCTCCATCTCGAGGGCGGTCACCTTCTCCTCGAGCGCCGCCACCGCGCGCGTCACCTCGGCATCGGCGACCGCCGTCCGCAGGGCCGCGAGCTGCACGCGCACCGACTCCATGCGATGCACCGCGGCCGCCGCGCGGTTCATGTCGTCGCGGATCGCGTTCGCCAGCCGCGTCTGCGCGACGATGTCGCCCTCGGTGCCGCCCGAGTTCGGATCCTTGCGCACCTCGAGCGGCTTGCTCGATTCCTGCCCGCCGACGGAGAGCTTCACCGTGTACGTCCCGGGGGGCATGAGCACCGAGACCTGCGCCGTGCCCGGCGCGGTCCGTCCCTCCGGACCGACGGTGATGTACGGCGCATACATCGGGCTCGTCCGCAGCGTGACCGCGGTCGAGGGCTCATCGCGCAGGTCCCACGTCACGCGATTGATGCCGGCGACATTGGAGCCGACGAGCGTCCGCACGACCTTCCCCGCGGCGTCGGTGACGGTGATGCGCGGCGCCTGCGCGGCCGGCGCCTTGAGCCAGTAGTTGATCGAGGCCCCGTAGCGAGGATCCTCGCCCGTCGTCGGGTCATCGTAGGTACTCGACGGCGCCGTGATGTTCCGGAACCGGTACGCCGCGCGAAGGTCGAAGAGGTGCGCCGCGCGCGCCATCACGTCGCCCGTGAGCTGCTGCAGCGGCGTGATGTCGTCCATGATCCAGAAGCCGCGGCCGTACGTGGAGATGACGAGGTCGTTGAAGTGCTCCTGCACCTGGATGCCGGACACCGGCGCGGCGGGCAGGTCGGTCTGCAACGGCAGCCACGTGTCCCCGGCATCGAACGAGACGTAGATGCCGTTCTCGAGCCCGAGGTAGAGCAACCCGCGACGCTTCGGGTCCTCGTGGATGACCTTGGCGTAGCTGAGGTTGTTCCGCGGCAGCCCATTCGTGATCGCCTTCCAGGTCTTCCCGTAGTCGGTGGTGCGATAGACGAACGGGTCGCGATTGTTCACCTGATGGAAGTCCACGGTGAGGTACGCCGTGGCGGCGTCGTACTTCGAAGAGACGATGCTGCGCACCGAGCCCCAGGCCGGGAGGCTGGGGAGGTTCGGCGTGAGGTTCGTCCAGGTCCGGCCGTCGTCGCGCGTGAGCTGCACGAGGCCGTCGTTGGTGCCGACCCAGATGGTCCCCTTCTCGCGCGGGCTCTCGGTGATCGCGTAGACCACGCCGGCGTACTCGACGCCGATGTTGTCCCCCGTGAGCCCGCCCGACGAGCCCATGCGCGAGCGATCGTTGAGCGTGAGGTCGGGGGAGATCACCTGCCAGCTCTGCCCGCCGTCACGCGTGCGGTGCACATGCTGGCTGCCCGTGTAGACGGTGTTGTGATCGTGCGGTGAGATCGTGAGCGGTGCGTCCCACACGAAGCGGTACTTCACGCCCTCGGCGGGTCCGTTGCTCTGCTGCGGCCAGACCTCCACCGAGCGGAACATCCGGCGGTCCTCCTCGAACCGCACGACGATACCGCCGACCATCCCCGACCCCGATGCGGTCGACCAGATGATGTTGGGATCGACCGGGTCCGGCGTCGCCCAGCCGGACTCGCCGCCGCCGACCGCATGCCACATGCCACGCACGATGCGTCCGCCAGCGAGGCGCGAGTTGCTCGGGCCGCGATACGTCGGCTCGTCCTGCTTGTTCCCGAGGACGTTGTACGGGATGTTGTTGTCGACCGTGACGTGATAGATCTGCGCATTGCTCAGGCGCTGCCGGAACCAGCTGCGCCCGCGGTTCTGCGTGATCGAGAGCCCCTGGTCGTGCGCGACGATCTGCCGGTCCGCGTTGGTGGGGTCGATCCAGATGTCGTGGTGGTCGCCGCCGGGTGCCGCGGCGCGCTGCTGCACGACGATCGTGCGCCCGCCGTCGATCGACTTGGCGAACGACGCCGTGAGGAAGTACGTCTCATCCTCGTCGTCCGGTGCCACCGCCATGCGCGAGTAGTAGTGCGCACGTCCCATCGCGTTGCGGTCGCGGCTCACCAGCTGCCATTGCCGCCCGCCGTCGTCCGAGCGCCAGAGCTGCCCGCTCTCGGTCTCCTGCCCGTTCCACGGGATGCCATCACCCGTCTCGATCATCACGAACACCCGATTCGGGTTCGAGACCGAGAGTCCCAGCGCGACCTTGCCGTGCGGCTTCATCGGGAGTCCGTTACCGCGCAGCCGCGTCCAGGTGGCCCCGCCGTCGGTCGACTTGAAGAGGCCGCTCCCGGGCCCGCCGCTGGTGCGCCCCCAGGTGTGGATCTCGATCTGCCACATGCCGGCGAAGAGCACGCGCGGATTCCCGGCATCCATCGCGAGGTCGGAGCAGCCGGTGTTCTCATCGACGAACAGCACCTTCGTCCAGGTGGCGCCGCCATCGGTCGTGCGGAAGACGCCACGCTCCGGCTGCGGTCCGTACGCGTGGCCCAACGCGCAGGCCATCACGATGTCGGGGTTCGTCGGATGGATCACGATGCGAGCGATGCGCGCCGTCCGTTCGAGGCCCATGAGGGTCCACGTCTCGCCGCCGTCGGTCGACTTGTAGATCCCCTGCCCCACCGAGATGTGCGAGCGGATGTGCGCCTCGCCGGTGCCGGCCCACACGACGTTGCGGTCCGACCGCGCCACCGCGAGCGACCCGATCGACTGCACCGGATGCGCGTCGAAGGTGGGGCGCCAGTTCACGCCGCCGTCGGTGGTCTTCCAGACGCCGCCGCTCGCACTGCCGACGAAATAGGTGAGCGGATCGCCCACCACGCCCGCCGCGGCGGCGAATCGGTTGCCTTCGGGGCCGATGTTGCGCCAATGCATGCCGCGCCATTGGTCGGCCGCGGGCCGCAGAGCGGCTGGCGCCGCCGGCGCCGGCGTCTGCGCCGTGAGCGGAAGGGCGGCCGCGACCAACGCGACCGCGACGAGCAGGCGGGACATCGTGCGCATGTCGGATCCTCGGTGGGGGTGCGCCGAGATTGTACGTCAGGCGGTCGGGCGTGGTAAGTCCGGCGCGCCGAGCGCCGCCCAGGTCCCTCGGCGCGCGCAGGGGTGGACGAAGTCGCCGAGTGGGGGGATCTTCCCGCCATGCGCCCACTGATCCTTCTCGCCCTCGCTGCCGCGCCACTCACCGCGCAACGCATCCCGCTCGTCGACCTCGACCGCGAGCCCGCGCGTCACGTCGTCGTCGATCGCGAACCCGGCCAGTACCTCGGCCACGTCACCACCGCGCTCCTTGGCGATGGTCGCTCCATCCTCGCGGTGTACCCGAAGGGTCACGGCCGCGGCGCGATCGTCATGAAGCGGAGTGACGACGAGGGGCGCACCTGGAGCGCGCGACTCCCCGTCCCCGCCAACTGGGCCGAGTCGCAGGAGGTGCCGACGCTCTTCCGCGTCCCCGACACCACGGCAGGCAAGTGGCGACTGCTCCTCTTCTCAGGGCTCTACCCCGCGCGACTCGCGCAGAGCGATGATGACGGCCGGACCTGGACACCGCTCAAGGATGTCGGCGCCTGGGGCGGCATCGTCGTGATGAGTTCCGTGGTCGCGATGCAGGACGGCTCGCTGCTCGCCTTCTTCCATGATGATGGTCGCGCCATCGCCGCCGGCGGACGCGCGACAGGGACCTTCCACCTGTACCAGGTGCGCTCGCGCGACGGAGGTCGGACGTGGGGCCGCCCGCAGCAGATCTGGGAGGGGAGCGATCTCCATCTGTGCGAGCCCGGCGCCATCCGCTCGCCAGACGGTCGCGTCCTCGCACTCCTCCTCCGCGAGAATCGGCGGCGCGCGATGTCGCAGGTGATCTTTTCCGCCGACGAAGGCGAGAGCTGGACCACACCGCGTTCGCTGACGGACGAGCTGACCGGCGACCGTCACACGGCCAAGTACGCGCTCGACGGCCGCCTCGTGATCACCTTCCGCGACATGGCCGCGGACAGCCCCACCAAGGGCGACTGGGTGGCATGGGTCGGCCGCTGGAGCGACCTCGTCGCGCGCGAGCCCGGACAGTACCGCGTGCGCCTCAAGGACAACACGAATGCGTGGGACTCGTCCTATCCCGGGCTGGAGCGCCTCGGCGACGGTTCCTTCCTCGCGACGACGTACGGGCACTGGATCGCCGGTGAGGAACCGTACATCCTGAGCACCCGCTTCTCGCTCGCCGAGCTCGACGCACGCGCCGTGTTCGATCAGTCGCGCCTCGCTCGGCTCGGGGACTACATGCAGATGAGCGTCGACTCGCAGTGGATCGCCGGCGCCGTGGCGCTCGTGCTGCGCGACGGCGAGGTCGTGTACGAGCGCGCCGTCGGCTGGTCCGACCGCGAGGCCGGGAAGCCGATGTCCGCCGACGCGATCTTCCGCATCGCGTCGCAGACCAAGGCGATCACGAGCACCGCGATCATGCAGCTCGTCGAGGAGGGACGCATCGCCCTCACCGATCCGGTGGCGAAGTGGATCCCCACCTTCGCGCGCACCAGCGTCGCCAGTCGCGCTGACTCGGGCCGCACCGTGCTCCCCGCCCGGCGTCCGGTCACCATCTTCGACCTCCTCACGCACACCGCGGGCATCTCCTACGGCACCGACGCCTCGGTCGCGGCGCGCTACCGCGCGGCGGGACTCGGTCCCGCCGCCGGCTTCGGCTGGTACACCGCCGACAAGGACGAACCGATCTGCACGACCATGGACCGCCTTGGTACCCTGCCCTTCGTCGAGCAGCCCGGGGAGCGGTTCGTCTACGGCTACAACACCGACATCCTCGGGTGCGTGGTGGAGCGCGCGAGCGGGCTGCCCCTCGACCGGTACCTCCGGGAGCGGATCACCTGCCCGCTCGGGATGGCCGACACCGAGTTCTTCGTGTCGCGCGAGAAGGCCGCCCGCCTCGTGACCGTCTATCGCAGCGAGGGCGGTCGCGCCGTGCGCGCCGACACGGGTCAGCGCGGCCAGGGACACTACGTCGACGGACCGCGGCGCAGCTTCGCCGGCGGTGCGGGCCTGACCTCCACCGCGCGCGACTACGCGCGCTTCCTCGAGGCGATCCGGCGCGGAGGGACCCTCGACGGCGTGCGGATCCTCTCCTCGCGGAGCGTGCGGCTCATGTCGACCGACCAGATCGGCGCGCGCTACGGCTCCGACGGCCAGGGCTACGGCCTCGCCTTCGCCACCGTCGAGCGCGACGGTGCCGCCGGCTTCGCCGCGCGCGGAAGCTTCAACTGGGGCGGCGCCTACGCGAGCATCTATCACGTCGATCCAGCGCGACGACTCGTCATGGTGCTGATGCTGAATCAGCTGCCCAGCTCCGCGGACCTGCGGCCGAAGTTCGCGACGCTCGTTTACCAGGCCATGCTCGAGGGCGCACCGTGACCTCATCACCCGCTCCGGGCGGCCGTCGACTCGCCGTCGCCGCCGCTATCCTCATGACGCTCTCGGCGGTCGCGCACTCCCTCGGCTCGCTCCTCCTCGCCGAGATGACCGCCGACCTCCCGAGCGAGACGGGCCAGCTGCTCACCATGCTCTGGTTCGGCGCCGCCGCCGACTTCGCGCTCGTCGCCGCCCTCGGTTGGCGGATCGCCCTGCGCCCGATGCCCGGTGCGCGCTTCCTCCTCGCGGGCTTGGCGCTCCAACCGTTCCTCATCGCGCTCCTGCAGGCGATCATCCTCGGTCCGAGCGCGCCGACCGCGATGCTCACCGCGAATGCCCTGCTCTTCGCGCTCGCCGCGTGGCGGTGGCGGGACGCCTGACGGGCGCGCACTCGCGGTGCGGCGTGCGAGCGGCCCGCTACTCCACGTCGTCGATCGACCGCGGCCAGTCATCCTTGAGCAGTCGCGACATCGCCCGGTCCGCGAGTCGTCGCCCCTCGGTCTGGCACCGCGCGCAGTAGTTCGTCTCGTTGTCCGCATAGCGGATCCGCTGCACCGGTGCCTCGCACACGGGACAGGGCAGGCCGAATCGGCCATGCACCTGCATCTCGGGACGGAACGCGGTCACCGTCTCGGGGAAGCCCGCCCCCACCTCGGCCCGCAGATGCGCGATCCACCACTGCAGCGTCTCGACGGTCGCGGCGTACAATCGCATCGCCTCGTCGTCGCCGAGCTTCGATGTCAGCTTGAGCGGCGAGAGCCGCGCCGCGTGCAGGATCTCGTCCGAGTATGCGTTGCCGATCCCGCTCAGGAGCCGCGGGTCCGTGAGCGCGCGCTTGAGCGTGTGGTTCTCGCTCCGGAGCCGGGCGATGAACGCCGCCGGCGGCGCGGTGAGCACCTCAAGCCCGCCCCGGTCGATCGCGCCGAGCGCCGCACGCCCCTCCACCGCGGTGAGCGACGCCCGACGCTTCGTCCCCGCCTCGGTGAAGAGGAGCGCCCCGTGCGCGAACTCGAAGATCGCCAACGGCCCCCGCCCCGCGACCTTCTTCCCCGGCGCGCGCCAGCGCAGCCGCCCCGCGATCATCAGGTGCATCACGAGGAACCGCTCGTCGTCGAACGCGAGCACGAGGCGTTTCCCGAGACGTTCGATGCCACGAACCTCCGCACCGACGAACGCCGTGACCGGAGGGGACACGGACCGGACGAGGAACGGACTGGCGATGCGGATCGCGGTCGGCGCGCGGCCCACCACGTGGCGCTCCAGCGCCTCCGCATAGACGACGAGGTCGGGGAGTTCGGGCACGCGCAGAACGTAGCGCCAGCGCCGGCACGGTGCCGAGGCCTTGCGCTGGACCGGTGCACCATCGAGTTTAGTATATACTAACTTATGGTTCCCGACCCGCGCTCCGCCCTCCTCGTCTTCGGCGTCCTCGCCGTCGCCGCGCTCGCCGTCCTCTGGCCCCGCCGGGGGCTGCTCGCGCGCCTCCGCCGCCTCCGTCGCGCCTCGGAGCGGGTCCGCGTGGAGGACACGCTCAAGTACCTCTTCCATCGAGGTGCCGAGGGGCGCGACGTGCACGCCGATGCCCTCGCCGGCTCGCTGCAGGTCCGCCAGCAGCTCGCGCGCGGGATCCTCGAACGGCTCACCGAGCGCGGCCTGGCCGAGCTCGTCGGAGCCGGCGGGCACCGCCTCACCGACCGCGGGCGCATCGAAGCGCTCCGCATCGTGCGGTCGCACCGGATCCTCGAGCACTATCTCGCCGACCGCACCGGCATCGGCCCCGAGGAGTGGCACGAGCTCGCCGAGGACGAGGAGCACCTGCTCACCGCCGACGAGATCGAGATGCTCGCCGCACGACTCGGGCAGCCGCGCTTCGATCCGCACGGCGACCCGATCCCCACGGCGGAGGGCGAACTCCCGGCGGCCGAAGGCGCGCTGCTCCCCACCCTCGCGGTCGGCGAGGTGGGGACCATCGTCCACCTGGAGGACGAACCCGCCGACGCCTACGACCGCCTCGTCGCGATGGGCTTCGCCCTCGGCAAGACCGTTGTCGTGCGCTCCCGCTCGGCGTCGATGGCGAGCGTCGAGCTCGACGGGCGGGCGCACATGCTCCCCCGCGCGCTCGAGCTCGCGGTGAGTGTCGAGCGCGCTGCGGAGGCGCACGGCCCGGCGCGCACGCTCGCCGACCTGGGTGCGGGCGACCGCGCGCGCGTCCGCCGCCTCTCGAGCGAGTGTCGCGGTGCACAGCGCCGCCGCCTCCTCGACCTCGGGGTCGTGCCGGGCACCATCCTCTCGGTTGAGATGCGCAGCATCTCCGGAGACCCGCGCGCCTATCGCATCCGCGGCGCGCTCATCGCGCTGCGAAGGCACCAGGCCGAATGGATCGAACTCGAGCCCGTCGGGTCCCCGCGCGACACGCCCCGCGACATGGCGGCGATCGCCTGATGGCCGCGACGACCATGCGCACCCGCCTCCCCGCGCGCGACGAGTCCCTCGTCCAGCTCGGCGTCCGCTCCGACAAGTGGGACTTCCTCGTCGCGCTCGCGGGCAATCCGAACACCGGCAAGAGCACGGTCTTCAACGCGCTCACCGGACTGCGCCAGCACACCGGAAACTGGCCCGGCAAGACGGTCACGCGCGCTGAAGGGTACTTCACCGTCGGTGGCGACCGCTTCAAGATGGTGGACCTGCCGGGCACCTACTCCCTGCAGGCGGCGAGCACCGACGAGGAGGTCGCGCGTGACGCGCTGCTCTTCGGCGCACCCGACGTCACGGTGATCGTGCTCGACGCGACGCGGCTCGAGCGCAACCTCAACCTCGCGCTGCAGGTCCTCGAGATCACGCCGCGTGTCGTCGTCTGCCTCAACCTGATGGACGAGGCGAAGCGGCTGGGGATCGGCATCGACCCCGCGGCGCTCTCGCGCGAACTGGGCGTGCCGGTCGTGCCCGCCGCCATGCGGCAGGGCGAGGGGATCGACGCGTTGCGCACCGCCATCCAGCAGGTCGCGCGCGGCGAGATCGCGCCGGCTCCGACGCGGGCGCGTGACTTCGCGCCCGAGGTCGAGACGCTCATCCACGAAGTGGAGGCGATGGTCCTCGAGGCCGAGCCCGCGCGCGCCAACACCCGCTGGGTCGCGCTCCGACTGCTCAATGCGGACGAGCGGGTCGCCTCGATGATGCCCGCCGACCTGGTGGCACGCGCCAACGCGGTGCGCTGGCGGCTTAGTCCGGACTTCCACGACCGCATCGCCGAGGGGCTCTATGCCTCGGCGGAACGGATCGCGGCGCGCGCGGCGCTCGCCGGCGTGCGCCGCGCGAAGTTCGATCTCGATCGCACGCTGGACCGCTGGCTCACGAGCCCGCTCACTGGCTTCCCGCTCATGGTCCTGATGCTCGGGGTCGTCTTCTGGCTGACGATCGCCGGCGCGAACGTGCCATCGGGGCTGCTCGCCGACCTGCTCGTGGATCGAGGGCATCCGTTCGCGCGCGGACTCATGGGGAGCATCGGCGCGCCCTGGTGGCTCACCGGGGTGCTGATCGACGGCGTCTACCTCGCGACGGCGTGGGTCATCGCCGTGATGCTCCCGCCGATGGCGATCTTCTTCCCGCTGTTCACGCTGCTCGAGGACTTCGGGTACCTGCCGCGTGTGGCCTTCAACCTCGACGCGCTCTTCCGGCGCGTCGGCGCGCACGGGAAACAGGCGCTCACGATGTGCATGGGGTTCGGCTGCAACGCGGCCGGCGTCGTCGCGACGCGCGTGATCGACAGTCCGCGCGAGCGGCTGGTCGCGATCATCACGAACAACTTCTCGCTCTGCAACGGTCGCTGGCCGACGCAGATCCTCATGGCGTCGCTCTTCATCGGCGCGCTCGTGCCGGCGGCGCTCGGCGGCCTCGTCTCGGCGGCCGCGGTGGTCGGCGTGACTCTCATCGGCGTGCTCGCGATGTTCGCCTCGAGCTGGCTGCTCACACGGACCGCGCTCCGCGGCGAGGCGACGAGCTTCTCGCTGGAGCTGCCGCCGTACCGGCCGCCGCGGCTCTGGCAGACGCTCTACACCAGCATCATCGACCGCACGCTCATCGTGCTTTGGCGGGCGATCGTCTTCGCCGCGCCGGCGGGAGCGGTGATCTGGCTGGTGGGGAACGTCGGCTGGGGCGGCGAGAGCGTGGCGCAGCACCTCGTCCGCGGACTCGACCCCGTGGGCATCCTCCTCGGGATGAACGGCGTCATCCTCCTCGCGTACGTGGTCGCGATCCCGGCGAACGAGATCGTGATCCCCACCGTGCTCATGCTCACGGTGCTCGTCGGCGGGACGCCGGACGCCGGCGCCGGCGCCGGCGTCATGTTCGAGCTCGACCAAGCGCAGATCGGCGCCCTGCTCCGCGCGAACGGCTGGACGACGCTCACGGCGGTGAACCTCATGCTCTTCTCGCTGCTCCACAATCCGTGCTCGACGACGATCTACACGATCTGGCGCGAGACGCGCAGCGCGAAGTGGACCTCGGTCGCGACGCTGCTGCCCCTCGGCATGGGCTTCGTGCTGACGTTCCTCGTCGCACAGGTCTGGCGGATCATCGCTGGGGCCTGATCGCCGCCCGCGCGCTCCGCGGCGGCATGTAGCGCGCGCGCATCAGTGGGGCGCAACGTCAGGGCGAGGCGGGGGCGACCGCGGGGGAGTCGGGCGAGCGCCGCGACGCCGATGACTGTGCCGCCGCCCCCTCCCTTCCGGTGATCTGGGTCCCCCGGCGGGCGGGCCGCTGCGCATCCTGCAATGAAGCGATGCAATTCGTTGCCAGATAGCGACTTGGATGGCCTGTACCCCCCCGGCCACACCACTGGCACGATTCTCTCTCTTTTCGCCCCCGTCGTGCCCGGTTGGGCCGTCCGGATGCCCCCTGTATTGCCAAGGTTCACCTGTTGGCGAAGATTAGGCGGTTGCCGGACCACAACCTTAGAGAGACCTGAGCGGAATGATCTGCGCGCATTGCAGCACGCCCGTCGCTGACGAAGCCCGTTTCTGCCACAGTTGCGGCTCCCTCGTGTCCGACGCGGAGGGGCAGGCCGCGGCGACCGCGGCGATGGACCAGAGCTCGTTCCTGCACATGGAGCGGCTGCTCCGCGAGGACACCAAGGGTGTCTACACCGTGAAGCACATGCTCGGCCGCGGCGGCATGGCCGTCGTGTACCTGGCCGAGGAGACCGGGCTCGCTCGCAAGGTCGCGCTGAAGGTGCTGCCGCCCGAGCTCACGTTCGGCCACGGCGTCGAGCGCTTCAAGCGCGAGGCGCGCACCGCGGCAGCGCTCGACCATCCGAACATCATCCCGATCTACCGCATCGGCGACGGCGGCAAGCTCTTCTGGTACGCGATGAAGTTCCTCGAGGGCAAGTCGCTCGAGGACCTGCTGAAGGAACGCGGCGCCATGTCGCTCGACGAGTCGATCGAGATCCTCGAGCAGGTGGCCGACGCGCTCGATTACGCACACGAACACAAGGTCATCCATCGCGACATCAAGCCCGCGAACGTGATGCTCGACAACCGGAATCGCGTCATCGTGACCGACTTCGGGATCGCGAAGGCGCTCTCCGAGGGCAAGCTCACCGCCACGGACTCGGTGATCGGCACGCCCTACTTCATGAGCCCCGAGCAGGGCATGGGCAAGACCGTCTCCGGTGCCAGCGACCAGTACTCGGTCGCGGTGATGGCGTACCGGATGCTCGCCGGGCATGTGCCGTTCGACGGCGAGTCGGCGATCGACATCCTGCACAAGCACTGCATGTTCCCGGCGCCGGTCCTCGGCGAGGAGATGCCCGACCTGCCGCCGCACGTCTCGACGGCGGTCGCGCGAGCGCTCTCCAAGGACGGCAGCGAGCGGTTCCTCTCGGTGCACGACTTCATCCAGGCGATGAAGGACCCCGATTTCGTGCCGAAGGAGCCGGCACGCGCGAGCGGCGTCACGGTCGTGATGAACGCCGACGACGCGAAGCGCCTGCGCACCGGCGCCGGGAGCGGCACGAACGCCTCCGCCGCGAGCAGCGGTCGGAACAAGACGGTCGTCCCGAGGGGACAGACCAAGCCGGCGGACAAGACGGTCGTCGCGTCCGCGAAGGCCGTGTCCGCGCCGGCCCCGGCGCCGAAGTCGAAGGCGGGACTGTTCGCCGCGATCGCGGTCGTCGTGCTCGGCGGTGGTGCCGCCGCGGCGTACTTCGCGACGAAGGGCGGCGACTCGCCCGCGACGAATCCGTCCACGCTGGCGGCCACGCCGCCGGCGCCGGCTCCCATCACCCCCGCGCCGGTCACGCCCACGCCTCAGACGGTCGACACCGCGGCGATCGTCGCAGCCGCGAACGCTGCGGCGGCCGCCGCGAAGCCGCCCGAGGACACCAAGGCGCCGGTCACGCGTCCGCCCGCCAGCACGGGCACGAACACCGGCACGAAGGCGCCCACGGGGGGCACCAAGGCGCCGGTCCGCACGCCCGCACAACAGCAGACCACGCCGGTGCAGAACGCCCCCGCGCCGAGCACGCCCGCGCCCGCGCCTGCGCCCGCGCCGGCCGCGGTCGAGATGGGGAAGCTCCGCCTCACGGTGAACTTCCCCGCGACCTTCGAGATCGACCGCACCTCGTACGGCGAGAAGAAGAGCTGGTCGATCGACCTCGCGCCGGGCGATCACATCATCGTCGTGAAGAAGGACGGCTATCAGACGGTCACGCAGACCGTCGACGTGAAGGCCGGTGACAATCCCGTGGTCCGAATCACCCTGGTGCCCAATCCATGATGCGTCGCATACACGCGGTGGCCGCGCTCCTGCTCCTCGCGCCGCTCGCCCTCTCCGCGCAGAACGCGCCCGCCCAGCCCACCAGCCGGGCCACCCTCGTGACGCAGGCGGCCGCCGCCTACGAGAACGTCGAACCCGACCGCGCGCTGCAACTCGCGCGCGCGGCACTCGACCCCTCCCTCGGCGGCGCCGACACCACCTGGGTGCGCGCGCTCCACCTGCTCGCGCAGGTGCTCGTCGAGAACGGCAACGAGCCCGACGCGCGCACCTGGGCCCGCTGGGGCATGCGCCTCAACCCCACGATGCGCATCGACTCCGTGAACTATCTCGCGGGCGTCGTGTCGGTGCTGCGCGATGCGCGCGCCTACGCCTCGGTGCGCACCGACTCGGACGACCTCACGCGCATGACCTGGACCTGGCCGGGCCGCACCAGCACGGCCACGCAGGGGACGCTTCGCCTCGACCCGTCGCCGATGTCGGCGGCGATCCGCGTCACCGTCTCCAATGCCGCGACCACACCCGGTGGCGCGCGCGGCACGCCCGTCGGACAGCTCGTCGCGGGCGCGGGGCTCGCGCTCCCGCCGGGCAGCTACGAGATCGAGGTCACCGCGACCGGCTTCCTTCCCGCGCGCATCACGCGCGAGGTCCTGCCGGGGGCCACGCTCACCTTCGCGTTCCAGCTCACCTCGTCGGCGGTCATCTCGGCGACCATCACCGACGCGGCCCGCCAGAACGCCTATCGCAGCACCGCGGCGCTCTCCGTCTCGCGCTTCGGCACGCCCGCCCCGGCCTGCGCCGCGGGCGTCGTCGCCGGCAGCCGCGTGCTCCTCACGAGCTACACCGCCATCCGCGGCGCCGACGCGCTCACGGTCCGCATCAACGGCCAGCCCGTCACCGGCGAGCTGCGCGTCGCCGCGTATGATGCGAGCGCGAATCTCGCCGTGGTGGTCCTCCCCGCGGCGCGCACCGACTCGGTGGCGCTCGCGACGCAGATCATCGACGGGCAGTCGGCGTGGGCGATCACGCTCGCGCAGTGCGCGACGGTCGCCGACACCCGCGCCAACATCGACGAGTGGGCGCAGCGGCCCCTCGGCGCGCTGCGGCTCAGCACCACCATCGCGCAGGGCGTGAACGGCGCGCCCGTGGTCGACTACCTCGGCCGACTCGCCGGCGTGTGGACCGCCGGCGCGGGCGCCATCCCGGCACCCAACGCCTCCGCCCTGCTCGCGCAGGCCCGGCAGGCGATCACCGCCCAGCAGACCCTCGCGCTCGCGGAGGTCGGCCGCCGTGAGAGCCACCTCTACGGCGGCGTGACCGTGGCGACCGACGTGCCGGGCGCGACGGTGAAGCTCACCGGTCTCGAGCGCTGGCACTGGACCGAGGTGACCGCCGGCGCGACCGGGCCGGCGCCGTACAACTTCAGCGGCCCGATGGGTCGCTATCGACTGGAGACCAGCGCGCCCGGGTTGCAGAGCCGCACGCAGGAGATCGTCATTCGCCCCGGCGAGACGATCCGCGTGGCGGTGCCGCTCCGCACGGCGGTCGCGCAGGGCCCCGCACAGCCGCAGGCCGCGCCGAAGAAGAGCAAGAAGTGGGTGTGGATCGCCGTCATCGGGGGTGCGGCCGGAGCGGCCGCGGCCCTGGGCGGCGGCGGCGGCGGTACGCCCGCCGCGACGACAGGCTCGATCAACATCTCGGTCCCGAACCCCTGATATGCGACCCATGCGCCTGACCCCTCGGGTTCTCGCCCTCCCGCTCCTCCTCGGAGCGAGCCTGCTCGCCTCCTGCGACGCGCCGACCAAGCTGCCCACCAAGGGCCGCATCGTCCCGCGCTTCGCGCTCGTGACCGACACCAAGAGCACGGCGAAGCTCGTCGCGCTCGACGGCATGCGCGCGACGCTCACCCTCTCGGGGTCGTCGTCGATCGTCACGACCGAGAATCTCACGCCGCCGACGACGCCGACCGGCAACTGGACCGGCACGCTCGACGCGATCGACCCCGGCTCGTACACGCTCACGCTCGAAGGCACCGTCGGCGGCGCGATCCAGCATTACGCGCGCTCCACCAGCGCGATCACCGTGACCGCCGGCGGCACCACGCCGGTCGTGATCCAGGTGGCCCCGGTCGTCCCGACCGTCCCGACCTTCACGCTCTCCGACACCACCGACTTCTCGCGAACCGTCACGCTCGGGACGAGCTTCGCGCTCGCGACCGGCTGGCAGTTCGAGGTCGCCGACAACGCCGGGTTCACCAGGGCGTGATCACGTTCACGTCCGCGGCCGGCGGTACGACGGTCCCGGTCACGATCACCGACACGGGCACGTGGTTCCTGCGCGCCCGCCCGACGCTCCCGGTCACCAACGCCCCTGGTCGCGTGGAGCACTCGCACAACTTCACCGTCCCGGCCTCGCCGGCGGCAGCGGCGTCGGCGACGCCCGAGCGGCGCGTCGTCACGGCTCGTCGTGCCCGACACGATCTTCGGCCGGAACATCACGCCCGGGCTCCGCGACGGGTGGTATGTCTGTCGACGCGCGCGGCCGGTGACACGATCGTCGTCGAGACGCGCGCGGCGCGCCTCACGCCTGCGTCGCCGCTCAACACGATCGTCTCGCTCTTCCGGAACGACGGCACGACGCAGGTGGGCGCCGACCAACGACAACATCTCCGGCCCGAACACCGACTCGCGCGACTCGAGCGTGGCGCCGGCGACCGAGAACGTACAAGGTGCGCGTGGGCCGGGGCAATAGCCGGTCGGCCACTACGATCTGATGATCGCGATCCGCCGCTTGCCGGCCGCGCCGAGCGCGCTGACCGCGGTCGCGACCTCGGCCACGTCGGCGACGCTCCGCTGGTCCGACAACGCCGACAACGAGTCGGCGTTCATCATCGAGCGCTGCGCGAGGGCCGGCTGCACCGCCTTCCCCGATCATCGACTCCAGGGCCGCGAACGTCATGAGCTTCAACGACGCCAGGGCCGCACCGCGGCGGCGACCTACCGCTACCGCGTCCGCGCGCGCAACAGCGTCGGCATCTCCGCCTTCATCGGCCCGGTGAGCGTCGTGCTCGGCGGCCCGGCCGCGCCAGAGCGGCTCAGCGCGACGACGATCTCGGGCACGCAGATCGACCTGACGTGGACCGACGCGACCGAACAACGAGACCGGCTTCGACGTCGAGCGCTGCGGCATGGCGTCTGCGGCACCGATCGCGACTTCGTCGGTCGCCAGCGTCGCGGCGGGCGTGACCCAGGCGTACCAGAACACCGGCCTCGCCGTCGACGGCACGTACACCTACCGCGTCCGCGCGACCAACAACGTCGCCCCGTCCGCCTACTCCGCGACGGCGACGGCCAACACGATCCGTCCGGCGGCGCCGAGCGCCCTCGTCGCGACCACCTCGGCGACGCAGATCGATCTCGGCTGGCATGACAACGCCGCCAACGAGACCGGCTTCAGCGTCCAGCGTGCTGCGCCACCGGGGCTGCTCGACGTTCACCGTGATCCTCGACCGGTCCCGACCGACGTGGTGACCACGTTCACCGACCCGACCACGGTCGACAGACGTTCTACACGTACCGCGTGTTCGCCGCGAACCTCGCCGGCAACTCGGCGAGCCCGTCCAATTCGGCGCTCGCGAACACCCGGAGCCCCGGCGTCCCGGCCAGCTTCGCCGCATCGGTCGTCTCGGCGACCCGCGTCGACCTCAGCTGGTCCGACACGACGGCCGCGGAGACGGGCTTCGCGATCGAGCGCTGCGTGGGCACCAATTGCGCCGTCTTCTCGGCCCTCGCGACGGTCGCGGCGGCCGCGACCGCCTACAGCGACCACACCGTCGTGGTCGACAGCTCGTACCGGTACCGCGTCCGCGCCACCGGCGTCGCCGGCAACTCGGCCGAAGCGGGCCCCGTGCTGGCGTCGCTCATCCTCCCGAACGCGCCCAGCGGCCTCGCGGCCGCGACGGTCTCCGGCACGCAGGTGAACCTGACCTGGACGGATGCGTCGGACAACGAGTCGTCGTTCCGCATCGAGCGCTGCGCGGGCGCCGGCTGCTCCACCTTCGTCGAGGTGGGGAGCGCCGCGGCCGGCACGCCGAGCTACAGTGACGTCGGCGTCACGGCGGGCAATGACTACCAGTACCGCATCCGCGCGCGCAACGCGGTGGGCAACTCGGGCGCGTCCAACACGGCCGCGGCGAGCACCCGCGCCGCGACGGCGCCGACCGCGCTGACGGCGCGACGATCGTTGCGGGCACCCAGGATCGACCTCGCGTGGACGGATCAGTCGGACAACGAGACGGACTTCCGCATCGAGCGCTGCACGGGTGTGGGCTGCTCGAACTTCACCACCCTCGCCACCGTCGCGGCCGGCGTGGTGACGTACCAGAACACCGGCGTCACCGCCGGGCTCTCGTACTCGTATCGCGTGCTCGCCATCAATGCCGTCGGTGCGTCGGCGGCATCGAACACCGCGACGGCGACCACCGCCGTCCCGTCGGCGCCCACCGGCCTCAGCGCGACGCTCTTCAGCGACTCGCGCATCGACCTCGCCTGGACGGACGCGTCGAGCGACGAGCAAGGCTTCGTGCTCGAACGCTGCGAGGGCGCCGGCTGCGTGAACTTCGCGGCGGTCGGCGCGGCCCTCGCCGCCGGCGTGATCAGCTATCAGGACACCGACGTGGCGCCGGGGCTCGACTACCGGTACCGCGTCCGGGCCTTCAACGTGGTCGGCTCCTCGGCCTTCTCGTCTGTCGTGGCGACCAGCACGCGGCCGCCGACCGCGCCGACCGGGCTGAATGCGATCACCGTGAGCGGGACGCGGATCGACCTGAACTGGACCGACGCGGCCGACAACGAGTCGGGATTCGTCATCGAGCGCTGCTCGGGCGCCGGATGCTCGACGTTCACCCAGCTCGCGACCCCGCCCGCGAACGTCACGTCGTATCAGGACCTCTCGGCCCCTCTCGACCTGAGCTACACCTACCGCATCCGCGCCGTGAACAACGCCGGACCGTCGGGCGACAGCAACGATGCGACCGCGGGCACGATCCTGCCGGTGGCGCCGAGCGCGCTCGCCGCGACCGTGGTCTCGGCCGGCCGGATCGATCTCACGTGGGCCGACAACGCGCTCGACGCGAACGGCTTCGTGGTCGAGCGGTGCCCGGCGCGGCTGCGTGACCTTCGCGGACCTCGACTCGACCTCGCTCGGGCAGACCGCCCTCTCCGACCTCACCGTGTCGGCGGGGAACAGCTACACGTATCAGGTCCGCGCTCGCAACATCTCCGGCCGTTCGGCGCCGTCGCGCAGCGCTGAGGTCACGACCGAGGTCCTCCGCCGCGCCGACGGCCTGGTCGCGACACGCAGTCGGACACGCGGATCGACCTCACCTGGACCGACAACGCCGTCGATGAGCTCGGGTTCTACGTCGAGCGCTGCGCCGGGGTGGCGCCTGCGTCGACTTCGTGGTCGTCGATTCGACCGCGACCGACATCAACGGCTACATCAACGAAGGGCTCACCGCCTCCCTGAGGTACCGGTATCGCGTCGCGCGTTCAATGCGCGCGGGCGCCTCGGCCTACACCGAGCATCGCGGCGGCCTCGACCAACCTGCCCGGCGATCCCGACCGGCCTGGCGGCCTCGGCCGCAGAGCACGACCGAGGTCGGCCTCACCTGGACGGACAACTCGACCGACGAGATCGGCTTCCTGATCGAGCACTGTGTCGGCGACGGGTGCCTCGACTTCGTCGAGGTCGCCAACGTCGCGGATGCGACGGTGGCGTTCCTCCACACCGGGGCCTCCGCCGGCGCGGTCAACCGGTACCGCATCCGCGCCTTCAACGGCGCCGGGAACTCGGGCTACTCGAACGTCGCGTCGGTGACGACGACCATCCCGGTGGCCCCGTCGGGCGTGACGGCGACCCCGAACGGGACGACGTCGGTCGACATCGCGTGGACCGACGTGTCCGACAACGAGACGCGGTTCGTGATCGAGCGGTGCACGGGCGCGGGCTGCGGCGCGTTCGCCGCGATCGACTCGGTCGCCAGCGGCACGTCGAACTACAACGACGCGACGGTCAGCGCGGGCGCCACCTACCGGTACCGCGTGTTCGCGCGCAACGCCATCGGCAGCTCGACGCCGTCGAACGAGGTCGAGGTCAGCACGCTGCTCCCCGCCGACCCGACCAACCTCGTCGCGGTCACCTTCTCCTCCACGCGCATCGACCTGACCTGGGACGACAACGCGACGAACGAGGACGGCTACGAGCTCGAGCGCTGCACCGGCGCGAGCTGCACCGACTTCGCGCGCATCGACAGTCTGGCGCCGAACACCGCGTCCTACAGCGACGCGGGGCTCACGCCCAACCTCGCCTTCCGTTATCGCGTGCGGGCCATCAACGGCGTCGGCGGCTCGGCGTACACGACGATCGTCGACGCGACGACCAACGTCCCGGCCGACCCGACCGCGCTCGTCGCGACCGCGGCCTCGACCTCGTCGATCAGCCTCGTCTGGACCGACAACGCGGACAACGAGACCTCCTACGTCATCCAGCGGTGCAACGCGGCGAGCTGCCTCGACGGCGACTTCACCGACATCGCCGCCGTCGGCGCGAACGTCGACACCTATGTCGATGCGACGCTCGCCCTGAACGACATCGCCACCTACCGCGTGCGCGCCGTGAACGACAACGGCACGTCGCGCTACACGAACACGGCCACCGCCTCGGTCACCATCCCGGCCGCGCCGACGGCGTTCGCCGCGGCCAACACCCAGGCGAACCGCATCACGATCGGGTGGTCGGACGACGCGACCAACGAGGTCTCGTACCAGCTCGAGCGGTGCACGGGGACGGGATGCGCCGACTTCGCGCTCCTCGTGACCCTGCCGGCGAACACCACCGCGCACGTCGATTCGGCGACGACCCTCGACGAGACGTACCACTACCGCGTGCGCGCGGTGAACCTGGTCGGTGAGTCGCCGTACACGGGCCCGGCGTCGGCGAACACGGTCCGTCCGAGCGCGCCGACCGGCCTCGCCGCCACGACGGTCTCCGCCACACAGGTGGACCTCGGCTGGGCTGACAACGCCTCCAACGAGTTGGGATACACGGTCGAGCGGTGCACCGGCGATGGCTGCACGGACTTCGCGCTCCTCGTCACCACGGGCAGCGACATCGCCGGCCACAGCGACCTCACCACCGTCGTCGGCCAGACCTACCGCTACCGGGTCACGGCGTTCAACCTCGCCGGCACGTCGGGCACCGACGGGCCGGTCGACGCGAGCACGCTCCTGCCGGCGAATCCGAGCGATCTCGCCGCGACCGTCACGGCGCCGAACGAGATCACGCTCGACTGGACGGACAACGCGAACAACGAGCTCACCTATCGTCTCGAGCGCTGCGCCGGCGCCGGATGCGCCGCGTTCGTGCAGATCGCGACGATCGCGCAGGACGTCACGTCCTACGCCGATGGCGGTCTCGTCAGCAACACCTTCTACCGCTACCGGCTGCGCGCCGCGAACAGCGCGGGCTTCTCGGCCTACACGGCCATCGTGAGCCCGAACACCTTCGCCCCCGCCCCGCCGACCGCGCTCGCGTCGACGACCGTGCTGGGCGACCGGATCGACCTCACGTGGACCGACGCCGCCTCCAACGAGACCGGCTTCCGCATCGAGCGCTGCACCGGCACCGGCTGCGCCGACTTCGTCGAGGTCGCGACCGTCGCGGCCAACGCGACCGGCCACGCCGACTCCACGCTCGCCTTCGGCACCACCTACCGGTACCGCGTCCGCTCCTACAACGGCGTCGCCAACTCGGCCTACTCCGACATCGTCGAGGAGAACACGAACGTCCCGCTCGACCCGAGCGGCCTGACGGCCGGCGCGCAGTCCACCACGCGGATCGACCTCGCGTGGACCGACAACGGCACCGACGAGACCGGCTACCGCGTCGAGCGGTGCGCCGGCCCGGGGTGCGCCGACTTCGCGGTCGTCGCGACGCTCGCCGCCGACGCGACCACGTTCAGCGACACGCCGATCGCCGAGGCGACCTCGTTCACCTTCCGCGTGCGCGCTTTCAATGAAGGCAGCTCCGGCTACAGCAACACCGCGACGGCGACGACGATCCTGCCCGCCGCCCCGACGGGGCCGAGCGCGACCGCCGTCGCAGGCGACCGCGTCGATCTCGAGTGGGTCGACGCGTCGGACAACGAGCAGGGCTTCCAGGTGGAGCGCTGCGCCGGCGCCGCCTGCAGTGACTTCGCCCTCGTCAGCACGACGGCGGCGGACGCCACGACCTACAGCGATCTCGGCCTCACCGGCGGGCTGGTCTACCGCTACCGCATCCGCGCGGTGAACGGCGCCGGCACCTCGGCGTACACCGGCATCGTCCAGTCCGCGACGGTCGTCCCGGGCATCCCGACCACGCTGACCGCGACCACCTTCAGCGCCGACCGGATCGACCTCTCCTGGGTCGACAACGCCGGTGACGAACTCGGCTTCGTCATCGAGCGCTGCACCGGCTCGGGCTGCGGCTCCTTCACCCCGATCGACTCGGTGGAGACACCGGACGCGACGAGCTTCCAGAACGGCGGACTCACCGCGGGCACGACCTACCGGTACCGGGTCCGCGCGTACAACGCGTCGGGCACCTCCGGTGCGTCGAACGTCGCGACGGCGGGCACCAACACGCCGGCGGCCCCGAGCGGGCTCGCCGCGGTGACCATCGCCGCGGGCCGCATCGACCTCACCTGGACCGAGAACGCCGACAACGAGGTCTCCCTCCGCGTCGAGCGCTGCGACGGCCCAGGCTGCACGACCTTCGCCGAGCTCGCCTCGCTTGGGATCGACGCCGCGTCGTACAGCGACCTCACCACGGTCGTGAACACGACCTACCGCTACCGGGTGCGCGCGGTGAACAACGCTGGCACCTCGGCCTACAGCGACATCGCGGACGTCGATACCGACGTCCCCGCGACGCCGACCACGCTGGTGGCGACGACGATCTCCGCGACGCGCATCGACCTGACCTGGGTCGACGCGGCCGACAACGAGGTGAGCTATCGCGTCGAGCGCTGCGTGGGCGCCGGCTGCTCGGAGTTCACCGAGGTCGCGACGCTCGCGGTGGACGCACAGGGCTACACCGACGAACCGCTCACGCCGAACGAGTCGTACTCGTACCGCGTGCGCGCCGTGAACGCGGCCGGCACCTCGGGCTACACCGCCGAGGTGGCCGCGACCACGAGCATCCCGCAGGACCCGACCGGTCTCGTCGCGACGACGATCTCGGCCAACCGGATCGACCTGAGCTGGACGGACAACTCGGCGAACGAACTGGCGTTCATCGTGCAGCGGTGCGCGGATCCGTCCTGCGCTTCGCCGGTGACGCTGGCGACCCTCGGAGCGGACGTCACGTCGTACAGTGACGAGACCGCGACCGTCGGGAACCTCTACGGCTACCGCGTGCTGGCGCAGAACGCGGCCGGCACGTCGTCGCCGGCGACGACCACCGGGTCGACCCTGCTCCCGGCCGACCCGGTGGCCTCGGCCATCGTGATCACCGGGGCGACGCGCATCACCATCGGCTGGACGGACGCCTCGGACAACGAGGACGCGTTCGTGATCGAGCGGTGCCGTGAGGTCGACTGCACCGACTTCGCGCCACTCACCACGGTCACCGCCGGCACCACCACGTACGAGGACACCGGCCTCGACGGCGGCGTCTCCTATTCGTACCGCATCCGCGCGGACAACGCGGCCGGCTCGTCGGCGACGTCGGCGACCCTCACCACGGTCCTCGTCACGCCGGACGCGCCGTCCAAGCTCAACGCCGTCACGCTGTCGGCGACGCAGGCGCAGCTCGACTGGCTCGACAACGCCACCAACGAGACCGGGTTCCGGATCCTCCGGTGCCGCGGTGTCGGGTGCGTGGACCTCGCGGCGATCGACAGCGTCGCCGCGAACGTCAACGTCTACCAGACCAACGACCTCGACTTCGACAACTCCTACACGTTCGCGGTGACCGCGATCAACCCGGTGGGCGAGTCGGTCGCGTCCGATCCGGCGACCACGACCACCGCGCTCGCAGAGGCGGCCACCGGCCTGGTCGCGACCGTGGCGAGCCAGAACCAGATCGACCTCGCCTGGACGGACAACTCGTCGATCGAGGCCGGCTTCCTCGTCGAGCGGTGCGTCGGCCTCGGCTGCACCGAGTTCGAGCAGATCCTCGTGACCAGTGCGGACGTGACGGCGATCGCCGACGGCGCCGTCTCGTTGAACAACGTCTATACCTACCGGGTGCGGCCGTTCAACGCCGTCGGCCCCTCGGTCTACACCAACGATGCCACCGAGACGACGCTCCAGCCGGCCACCCCGACCCTCGTCTCGGCCACGCCGATCACCGTCAACCAGATCGACCTGACGTGGACCGACAACGCCGACAACGAGACCTTCAACGTGATCGACCAGTGCGTCGGCGTCGGCTGCACCGACTTCAGCATCGTCGACGTGCTCGGACCCGACATCACGAGCTACAGCTGGACCGGCGCGACGCCGAACACGAGTCACCGGATCCGCGTCCGCACCTTCCGGTCGAACATCGGCTTCTCGGCCGGCAGCTCGACCAGCGCCGACCTGTCCACCGTCCTGAACGTGCCGACGATGACGTCGGTTCAGGTCTACGATCGCAACCGCGTGGACCTCGTCTGGACCGACAACTCCACCATCGAGACCGGCTACCAGGTGGTCGCCTGCTTCGGCGTCGCCTGCGTGCCCTCGGTGCTCCTCGGGACGTTGCCGGCGAACACCACCACCTTCACCTGGAGCGGGCTGGCGGCAGGGGCGAGCTACTCGTGGTCAGTGCGCGCGATCAGCGGCGCGACCCAGTCGGCACTCACGCCGGCCGGGGGCGTCTGGATGCCGGCGGTGATGTCGAGCGGCTCCACCGCCGTCGTGAGCGACACCGCGAGCGCGCAGCGGCACTACGTGATCAACGTGCCGGCCGCCACGCCGGAACTCCGCGTGACCATCACCGGGGGCACCGGCGACGCCGACCTGTACGTTCGCCAGGGCCTCGCGGCCACGCTCGCCGCCTTCAACTGCCGTCCGTTCATCACCGGCAACACCGAGACCTGCATCATCCCCAACCCGGCCGCCGGCGACTGGTTCGTGATGGTGCGGGGCTTCAACGCCTTCGACGGGGTGACGGTCAAGACGTCGCTCGCGACGCGCTACGGGTATCCCACGGCCTTCGCCGGCACCAACAGCTGGGCCGCGAACTACATGCTCGGCCAGCAGGTCGTCGTCTCGCAACCCATCACCCTCACTCACATCGGCTTCAACGTGGTGAGCGGCACGGGCGGGGTCCGGATCGGCATCTACACCAACAACTTCGCCAACAACCCTGGCGCGCTCGTGACGCAGGTCGCCGGGACCGTGTCGACGACCGGCAACGTCGAGTTCCCGACCTCCGCCGTCGCGCTCCCCGCCGGGACGTACTGGCTGATGTTCAACTTCGCGACGACGATCACCCGGACCGCCGACCTGGCGAGTTCCATCCCGACGATCTACACCCCCTTCGCGTACGGACCGGCGCTTCCGATCGTGGTGCCGGCGCCGTACACCAACACGACCAGCTATGCCATGAACTCCTGGATCCGCGGATATCCATAGCCTGCACCACGCATCAGCGGGATCGAACGGGCGGCGCCTTCCGGCGCCGCCCGTTCGCGTTCCGACCCTTCGGAAGGCCTACGGGTGTTCCCCCACATCGCCTAGGGCCTCCACTTATGGATTCGCGTCGCGCACCGGGCAGTATTCCGTTCGACCACTGGATCCCACCCGGCAGGAGGGCGCGATGTTCTTCCCAGACGAGCTGCTCGATTTCATCCGCTCACACCGCGACGAGCTCACCCTCAGCGTCTACATCGAGGCAGCACCCGCGGACCCGGCGGCCCGCCGGAACTGGCGCGTGCATCTCCGGCAGGGGCTCAACGACGTGCGCGGCACGCTCGCCGCCGCCCCCGCCGACGAGCAGGACGCCTTCGAGCGCTGCGCGGCGGAGGTCCTCGCCCGACTCCCCAACGGGGACGCCCCCGCCACGAGCCTCGGCTGGGCCTGCTTCGCGACCGCCGGCGGCGATGCCTTCTGCCTCCACCTGCGCGACGCGACCGAGACCAGCGTCTCCTGGGGCCCCGGGGCCCGCGTCGTGCCCTATCTCCGGGTGGCGACCGAGCCGCGCGCACTCGTCGTCCGCATCGACAAGACGCACGTGCGCATCGACCGGTGGACGGACGGCCTCTTCGAACCCCTCGAGGCCTTCGAGGCCGAGATCTCGCACGACGTCGGCACCCACATGGGCGACGCGCCGCGCCTCGGATTCCATGACGGCACCCGCGGCAGCACCCGCACGGACACCGACCAGCGGCACCGGATCGATGCGACCGAGCGCCTGTTCGTCCAGGCGAGGCAGCGCCTCCTCCAGCTCGCGCTGCCGCAGGAGCCGATCCTCATCGGCGGGACCGCCGACGCCGGCACCAAGCTGCGGGACCAGCTCCCCGACCAGCTCGAGGGGCGCGCGATGCTCGTGCCTGCGCTCACCATGACGCTCAGCGACGGGGCCGCCGCCGCGGTCGTCCTGCAGGCGCTCCACGAGTTCGATGCCGCACTCCGCGTCCGCCGCGTCACCGAGCTGCGTGAGATGGCGCACGCGCACGGCCGCGCGGCCATCGGGCTCATGCCCGCCCGTGCCGCCGCCGACCTGGGTGCCCTCGCCGAGCTGATCTTCAGCGAGCGCGCGTGGAAGCAGCATCCGGACGAGATCGAGGACCTCGTGCGTCGCGCCCTGTTCGAGGGGGCCGACGTGGCGCTCGCCCCGTCGCTCACCGGCGTCGCGTTCGACAGCGAGGCCGACGGCGTCATCGCCGGTCTTCGCTTCCCCCTCCCCACCATGCGCTGACACGGCGCGCTCCGGAGACCCCATGCTCAAGCTCCGCGACATCATGACGCGCGACGTCCTCACCATCGCACCGGACGTCAGCATCCGCGAGGCGGCGGAGATCTTCTCCAGTGAACGGCTCGGCGGCGCCCCGGTCGTTCGGCTCGGGCAGATCGTCGGGATGCTGAGCGCGAGCGACCTGCTCGACTTCATCGCGTCGCTGCCCGAGGAGCCCGGCGAGGCCCGCGGAGGCACTGACCACGGGATCCTCGAGATGCACACGGTCGAGGAAGCGATGACCCGCGCGCCGGTGCGCTCCTTGAGCCCCGACGACCCCGTCACCCTCGCCGCCGAGGTGATGAAGCGCGAACGGCTGCACCGGCTGCCGATCGTCGAACGGGGGAAGCTCGTCGGCATCGTGTCCACCGTCGACCTGGTGTCGGCGGTCGCCGACAAGCGGATCTCGCACCAGACGTTCGTCTTCCCGAAGCGGGCCGCGCTGACCTGATCCCGGCGGCCGCGGAACGGACCGGGGGCGGGCCGCGCATCGCGCGCCCCGCCCCCGTCACTTCCTCGATCGCCCGGGACTAGGGGAGGGCGATGTCGAGCAGGTTCTCCACCGGGTCGAGCAGGTCCTCATAGAAGTCGAACGCATCCTCGAACCAGTCCAGGATGTCCTCGAGCATGTCCACCTGCTGCTCGGTCAGCGGCTGGCCCTGGCCGTTGAGGATCGTCGGCGTCTCGTCACCGAACGAGTCGACCGTGATCGTCGCGAAGGTCTTGTTGTTCACCGAGACCGTGAGCGTGCCACCCGTCTCGCGCATGACCGTGCCGCTGATGCCGACGTTGCCCGACCCGCTCTCCAGCAGGCCGTTGATCATGACCGACGGCAACTGCCCACCGGTGATCGTCTGCTGCACGCGCGAGGCGAGCCCGCGCGACGGGACCGCCGCGCGCCAGTCGATCGCGATGGTCGAGTTCGCCAGCGAGATGGCCGAGGTGAGCGAGAAGGTGAGCGAGTCGCTGGCGTTCTTGGCGAAGCCGGCGACGACGATCTGCGGCGCGGTGATCGTGCCGGAGACGGTCGCGGCGTAATCGAGCACCTTCACGGGCGTCTGGACGCCGAGGTAGGCCTCGACCCGCGCGACGATCGCCTGGTTGGTGATGGAGCGCGAGAGATCGGCGTACCCGGTCTCGGTGAGCGGTAGCTGGATGTCGTCCGACGCGGTATCGACGGCATAGAGGATGAAGCGCACGCCGTTGGCGGGCGCGCCGGCGCGCTCGCTCATGATGTAGCGGTCCTCGAGCGTGTCGTACACGAACGTCTTGCCGAGCGCGACCTGCGGCAGGTCGGCGAGGACGCTCCGGTCGCGGCTGAGCATGCGCGTCCGCAGCTCCTCGCGCGCGATCACCGCGTTCGGGTCGCTCAGGAGCGAGGCCGGCACGTCGGCGATCACGCCCAGGCCGCCGATCGCGGCGCTGATCTGCGGGCCGAGTGCGCCGAGCGCCGCCGTGGCCGGGCTGCTCACGGCCGCGGTCGCGGCGCTGAGGTCGGAGCGGACGCCAGCCTCGTCGAGCGCCGCGGGGCCGGAACCCTCGCAGGCCGCGACGGCGACAGCGGTCAGGAGCAGGAAGGGACGGAAGGACGCGAGACGCATGACGGACCTCAGGTGGGGTGTCGCTGGAACCGGGCCAGCCAGCGGCCCTCGTGCACGCGCTATCGACGGATGGTACGCCGCGCGAGTCACCGCGTTCCGGGCGAACTGTCACAATGTGCGCGCGCACTGGCGATCGCTCCCGGACGTCACTCGGACCTGGTGACCTGCCGCACACGGCCGCCCGGAAGACGGCTCGGCGCCGTACATTCTCCCCCATGCGATCCCCCACCCCGACGACCCTCGCCGGCCACGGCGTGCGACTCGAGCCGCTCTCCCTCGCGCACGTGGAGGAGCTGCGCGCCGTCGCCGCCGACGGGCGCCTCTGGGAACTCTGGTTCACCACCGTGCCGACCGCGGACGAGACGCTCGGCTACATCGAGAAGGCGCTGGCGGGACAGCAGGCCGGCCACATGCTCCCGTGGGTCGTGCGCCTGGACTCCGGCGAGATGGTGGGCACCACCCGCTATCACGACATCGTCACCGAGGTCGACCGGGTGGAGATCGGCTACACGTGGTACGCCGCACGCTGGCAGCGCAGCCACGTGAACACCGCCTGCAAGTTGCTGCTCCTCGACCACGCCTTCGAGGCCCTCGACTGCGGGGTCGTCGGGCTCCGCACCGACCGCTTCAACACGCGGTCGCAGCGCGCCATCGAGGCCCTCGGGGCGAACCGCGACGGCGTGATCCGCCATCACATGCGCCGCCGGGACGGCACCGTGCGCGACACGGTGATGTACAGCATCCTGCGCACCGAGTATCCGGACATCCGCCGCCACCTGCTCTCGCGGATGGAGCGGAACGGCTAGCGTCCGTCCTGCCGCGCGCCGTTCAGTCGAGGCGCAGCGCGAACTCGCAGGCCGGAGCCCCCGTCGCCTCGCAGGCCACCTCGACGACCTCCGCCCGAGGCGTGACGAGCCGCGCGAGCAGCGTGCCGAGCGTGCCGGCGTAGAAGTGGCAGGCGGGCGTCGAGGCGCGCAGGTCGCGACACATCGGGCAGTGGCGCATGACCAGCCGCAACGGCTCCCCCGGCCGCCGCTCGAGCGTCACCGCGGCCGTCCCGGCGAAGGTCCAGGTGTGGCGCATGATCCCCGCGAGGAGCACGCGGAGCGCGAGGGGGGCCGGCAGCACGCGCATGAGCCACTGCACGGGACGCGGGATCCGGTGCGTCATCAGGTAGGCCGCCGTCCGGGCCCCCGCGCCGCGCAGCACGGCCTCGAAGAGCGCCGGGTCGAGGTCGTGCCGCAACGCGTGCACCAGCTGGTTCACCTCGGCCTCGTCCACCATCTCCGCGGGCATCGCCTCGAGCGCGCGGCCGGTCGCCCCGTGCACGAGCGTGCGCGCGCGGGAGTCGCCCACGCGCGCACGCAACGCCGCCGCCGTCTGGATGATCGCGTTGGGGCCGATGCGCCCCGCGACGGCGTGGCTCACACCGTCCTCGAGAAGCGCCCCTGCCCCGCCTGCGCGGGCAGGTACGCATCGAGCTCCATCGCCATGTTCCGGATGAAGAACCGCCCCATCGGTGTCACCGAGAGCCGGTCCTCGCCGAACTCCACGAGCCCGTCCTCCACGAACGGTGCGAAACGCTGCCGGAGGTCGTCCACGCCCGGCGGCACCGCCGCGTAGGGCAACTCCAGGTTGCACATGAGGTGCAGGATCGCCGCTTGGCGTGCCCGGTCGTCCGCACTGAGGGTGTGCCCACGCACCGTCGCGAGCCGACCGGCATCGATCCGCTCGCGCCAGGGTCCGAGCTTGGCCTCGTTCTGCGCGAAGCACCCGCCCGCATCGGAGATGGCGCTCATCCCCACGCCCACGAGGTGCGCAGCGGGCATGGTCGTGTACCCCATGAAGTTGCGATGCAGCCGCCCCTCGCGCTGGGCGACGGCGAGCGGATCGTCCGCCTTGGCGAAATGGTCGAGGCCGATCCAGGCGTAGCCCGCACTCGTGAACGCGTTCACCGCAAGCTGGAAGACCGAGGCGCGCATCGCCCCGTCGGGGAGGTCGGCCTCGTCGATCACGCGCTGGTGCGCGCGCTGCGTCGGCAGGTGCGCGTAGCCGAAACAGGCCACGCGGTCCGGGCCGAGCGCGAGGGCCTGCTCGATCGTGCGCGTGAAGGTCTCCGCCGTCTGGCGCGGCAAGCCGTAGATGAGGTCGATGTTCAATCCCTCGAATCCCGCGGTGCGCGCGGAATCGCAGACGTCGCGCACGAGGGCCGGCGACTGCAAACGGCCGATCGCCTCCTGCACCCCGCGATCGAGATCCTGCACGCCGAAGCTGATGCGCGAGAAGCCGAGCGACCGGAGGGTGCGGAGCTGCTCCGGGCTCACGAGCCGCGGATCCGCCTCCACGCTGAGCTCGACATCGTTGGTGAACCGGAAGCGGTCCACGAACAGCTGGAACGCCCGCGCGAGCTGCCGGTCGTCGAGGAGGTTGGGCGTGCCCCCGCCCCAGTGCATCTGCGCCGTGCGGTGGAAGCGTCCGAGCTGCGCGACCACGAGGTCGAGCTCGCGCTCGAGGTCGTCGAGGTATCGGTCGATCGTCTCCGGCCGGCTCGTGGTGAGCGCGTTGCAGCCGCAGTAGAAGCACTTCGCGGCGCAGTAGGGGAAGTGCGCGTACACGGCGAGCGGCGTCCCCGAGGCCCCGGCCGTGCGGAGCGCGCCGGCGTACGCCTGGTCGCCGAACTCGGCCGACCAGGCGGGGACCGTGGGATAGCTCGTGTAGCGCGGTCCGGCGGTGTCGTACTTCGCCAGCAGGGCCTCGGGGACCTGCGGGGCGTCGTCGAGCGTCAGCATGCGCGGATGCCGTCCGTGGCGGCCGCGACGGCGTCGGTCTGGTCGTTCTCGTCGGGCATCACCGCGGTGCCGCCGGCCGGCTTGGGGCGCATCGTCGAGCGCTTGGGGGCGATGAAGTCGTCGGCGGGCAGCTCGTGTCCGGCCACCGAGACCATCTGGGCCGTGCTGCAGGTGACCGCGGACTGCCCGTGGATGTGCTGGATCTCCTTCTTCGTGCGAAGGCGCACCAGCTCTTCCTTCGACGTGATCTTCGACTCGTCGAACTGCCAGTCGGCCTTGCCGGCGCCCCAGTAGTTGATGCGGCCGAGGTCGTAGCAGCGGCGCTCGAGCGCGCTCTTGAGGTAGGCCTTGAGGCAGCCGCGCAGGTACTTCCGGCGGTACGGGTCCTTGTCCCACAGATAGCCGCCGGTCGCCTTCTTGAAGTAGAAGCGCCGGTAGTTCTTGAGCACGCCGGCCAGCACCTCGTCGCGCGTCATCACGTCGGGCTGGATGATCGGCGTCACGAAGTCGTACTTGGCGTAGTCGCGCACCTCGACCTTGTCACCGAGATCCTGGAAGAGATCGGAGAAGGGCCACGGCGTGTAGCAGTTCCAGTTGACGAGGTCCGGCTTCCAGTCCTGCGCCATGTTGTACGTCTCCTCGAGCGTCTCGGGGGTCTCGTTCTCGAGCCCGACGATGAACTGCGCCTCGGTGACGATGCCGTTCTGGCGGAGGAGCTGGATGGCCTTCTTGGACTGCTCGACCTTGATCTCCTTGTTGAAGCGGTCGAGCTTGAGCTGCGCGGCCGCCTCGGTGCCGAGGGCGACGTGCACGAGCCCCGCCTTGCGGTAGAGCGGGAGCAGCTCCTCGTCGCGCAGGATGTCGGTCACGCGCGTGTTGATGCCCCTGGTGATGCCGAGGGTCCGCGCGATGAGCTCGTTGCAGAGCTCGACGAACTTCTTGCGGTTGATCGTCGGCTCCTCGTCGGCGAGGATGAAGAAGCCGACGTTGTGCTGCTTCACGAGGTACTCGATCTCGTCGACGAACTTCTTCGGGTCGCGCGTGCGGTAGGTGCGCCAGAACTTCCACTGCGAGCAGAAGCTGCAGGTGAAGGGGCAGCCGCGCGCGAAGTTGGGGATCGCCACCCGGCAGTTGAGCGGGATGTAGATGTACTTGTCCCAGTTCAGGATCGCCCAGTCGGGCGTGAGCGAGTCGAGGTCCTGGATGGGCGGGTGCGGCGTGGTCGCGACGTGCTGGCCGTCCTTGAGGAACGCGATGCCCTGGATCGATTCGCGCTCGGCGGGGAGGCGGCCCTGGCTGAGCGCCGTGACGAGGTTGACGACGACCTCCTCGCCCTCGCCGCGCACGATGTAGTCGATCTCGGGGCACTCGCCGAGCACCTGGCCGTACCTGAAGGTGCCGTGGATGCCGCCGAGGACCGTGACGGCCTTCGGGTGGATCCGCTTGGCGAGCTTGATGGTCTCCTGCGCCTTGTAGATCGCCGGCGTGATCGCCGTGCACATGATGACGTCCGGCGACTCGGCGCGGAGGATGGCCTCGAGGCCGGCGTCATCGATGTGATCGGTCATGGCGTCGATGAACCGGACGCTCGTGAAGCCGGCCTTCTTGAGGGCGCCGCTGATGTAGGCGACCCACGCTGGCGGCCAGTTGCCCGCGATCTCCGCACCGCCCGAGTGATAGTTGGGGTGCACGAGCAGGATCCGCATGGGGGAGCGTCCGAAAGCGTGAGTGTCGGGTTTTCGTGACAGTATTTCTGACGGGCTTACCTGTCACTTCCCACACCCATCCGCAGTAGGGAGAACTCCGCTAAATCATGTCGGGGATTGGACTAAGGGATTGTCTGTAGGCGCAAGGATCAGGCGCCCTTGGACTTCGTCCCGGGGCGCAGCGGCATCGTCAGAAGCGCCCCGACCGTGGTGTGTTCGGACGGGTCCAAGTGCGTGTCCACCCCGTACACCAGGCGCGCGCGGTCCATATCCATATAGGTGCCGAACAGCCGGTCCCACACCGAGAAGACGTTCCCATAGTTGGAGTCGGTGTACGGCAGCACGTAGTGGTGGTGGACCTTGTGCATGTCCGGGCTCACGATCACCCAGCTCAGCGCCCGGTCGAGGGCCGGCGGAAGCGCGATGTTGGCGTGGTTGAACTGGCTCAGGACCACGCTCAGGCTCTGGTACAGGAAGACGAGCCACATCGGCGCCCCGGCGACCACGACAGCCAGGAGCGTGAACACGAAGCGCACCACGCTCTCGCCGGGGTGATGGCGGTTGGCGGTGGTCGTATCGATGTGCGTGTCGCTGTGATGGATGAGGTGGAGCCGCCAGAGGAGCGGCGTCTTGTGCTCCACGAAGTGCGCCAGCCACGCGCCCACGAGGTCGAGCAGGAGCAGCCCCACGACCATCTGGCCCCAGAGCGGGAGCCCGGGCATCCAGCCGAGCACCCCGATCCCGCGCGCGACCGCCCACTCCGACCCCATGAGCAGCACGAAGGCGAGCAGGAAGTTCACGACGATGGTCGTCGCGGTGAAGAAGAAGTTCACCAGCGCGTGCGGCCACTTCCGGTACTGGAACGCGAAGAGCGGCGCCGCGCTCTCCCAGATCCAGAAGAAGGCGATCCCGCCCGCGAGGATCAGGGCGCGGTGGGAGCTCGGGATGGTGCTGAAGTAATCGACGACGGGCTGCATGGGGGCGCGTTGGGGGGAGAGAGCTGCCGCCAAAGATGAAGGCTGAAGGATGAAAGTTGAAAGTGGGTACCAGGCTCGGAGCCCGGTACCCACCCCCACCTTCATCCTTCCACCTTCAGCCTTCTACTGTACCACCGGC
The DNA here is from genome assembly GCA_016714015.1 of Gemmatimonadota bacterium. Classification (NCBI taxonomy): domain Bacteria; kingdom Pseudomonadati; phylum Gemmatimonadota; species Gemmatimonadota bacterium. The sequence continues at coordinate 51,327 of JADJNZ010000004.1, read as the reverse complement.
TTCGGGATGAGCTTCGCCGCCCAGAGTCCCGAGTTGAAGTCGGTGAAGAGCACGCGGCCCTTCCACGGCATCGCGTTCATCACGAACGGCGCGTTCGGGGTGTAGGCGTCCGGGTCGTACGGCTTGAAGACGGCGATCTCGCGGTTCTGGTCGGTGAGGTTCCCCATCAGCTCGCCGGAGACGTCCACCACGCGCACACCACCGTCGTAGTACGCCTGGTACAGGATGTCGTCCTCGACGATGATGTCGTGCGACCCGTAGTCCTCGAGGTGGTAACGGCCCACCGGGAGCGGGTTGAGCGGATCGGTGAAGTCCACGATGTGCGTGTAGCCACCCGACGTCTGCGCGATGCCGTTGCGCGGCGGCTTGCCATCGGGGCCGGCGAGCGAGTACTGCGTCCCCTCCCACACGCGACCGCGGCGGCTCATCTCCTCGTCACCGATGAAGAGGTAGGTGCGGCCGGTCTTCTGCTGGAAGTACGGGTAGATCTCGTGGCCCGAGTTCACCTTGTAGGTCGTGATGAGCTTCGGCTGCTCGATCGAGCCGCCGTACCGGCCGTTGCCGACGTCCACGACCACGACGCCCACGCCGCCCTGCGCCGAGTAGGCGATGCCATCGCGGACCCAGAGGTCATGGATGCGCGCGTTCGGATGGCGGTACTCGCTCACGTACTTGGGCTTGTAGATGTCGCGCACGTCGATGATGACGTACTTGCTGCCGCCCGAGACCGCGAACAGGTAGTCGTTCTGGGCGAACATGTTGTGCACGCCGCCGGTGAGCTCCTGGTCGAACGTCGAGGCGATCTTCGGGTGCGCCGGGTCGGCGAGGTCGAGGATCACGACGCCGTTCACGCGGTTCGACGCGCCCTCGCGCGAGAGCACGCCGTAGCGGCCGTCGGGCGAGATGGTGACGTCATTGATGGTGCGGGCATCGACGCGGACCGAGTCGGTCTTGACGATGTTGTCCATGTCGGTGATGTCGAACACGATCGCCCAGCCATCGCCGCCCCAGGTGCCGACGAGCACGTAGTCGCGCCCGTTCTTGCCGGTCCACGGCCAGAGATCCGAGGTGTGCGTGGTGTTGATGTTGCCGCGGCTCGTCACCTCGATGCGCTGCCGCACGTCGCGCGGGTTCACCTGGATCGCCCACTGCGCGTACGCGCCGCCCGACTGCGCGAGCAGCGTGTAGCGACCGGGATAGTTCGCCGCGAAGCGGTCGAACTGCACCATGCCCGCGCCGCCGGGGAGACCGGCCGGGGCGATCGAATCGTCGGGCACGTAGGTGTAGCTCCACGTCACCGGCGCGTCGGCCACCACCTGCCCGTTCGCGCGGCGCGCGGTCGCCTTGAGGTGGATCACGTCGCCGGTGCGCATCTGCGACTCGGCGATGCCGATCTCGAGCTTCGCGACCGGGTTGGCGGTCACGGTGTAGCTCCGCGTCGCGCGGACCCCTTCGGCCTCGGCGGTGACCGTCACGGCCCCCGGCGCCAGCGCGGTCAGGTCGCCGAAGCGGTTGACCGTGGCGATCTTGGCATCCGACGTCCGCCAGGTGGCGGTGAGTCCGGTGCGCTCGCTGTTGTCGGCGTGGAAGCCCTTGAGCTTCTGCGACTGCGTGAGGCCGGCATAGAGCGGGCCGGCGCCGGCGGCGATCTCGATCCGCGTGAGGGCCGGCCAGGTGACGTTGATCGGGATGGTGAGCGTGACGGGGGTGTTGTTCGCCCCCATCGTCATCGCGGTCGCCTCGAACCGGCCCGCCGCCGTCGCGGTCACCTCGGTATCGGTGAACCGGACCGACCGGCTCGCCGAGCGCACCTGCACGAGGGGGTTCGGGATCTCCTTCCCTGCCGCGTCGAAGGCGCGGAACTTGATGGGCGCGGACTGCCCGGCCTTGAGCGTCAGCGACGCCGGCTCGGCGACGAGCCGCGCCGCCGCGACGGGGGCGGCACCGCCGGCCTGCTGGGCGCCCAGCGGGGCGACCGCGGCGGCGCTCAACGCGACGAGGAGGGCGTGCGTGACGATACGACGGCGCGGTGTTAACATCTTCATGGCAGAGGTGCTCCGCGGATGGTTGGCCGACTCAGCAAGGATGAGACGATGCATCGGAATCCCGTACGCCGCAACCTGACGAAGGGTTGGCTCTCCCTTCCCGCCGCGCTGGCCGCGGCCCTCCCCCTCCTCCCCCTCGGCGCGCAGGGGCCGGCCGCCGCGCCTGCCCGCCCCGCGCCGCCGACCGCGACCTACTACGTCTACGCGGGGGCCGAGAGCGCGGACAAGATCTACCGCGTCCGGTTCGGCCCGGGCGGCACCGCCGTCGAGCGGGAGATCGTCGTGGGGGAGATGGCGGCCGAGATGGAGGGCCCGCACGGCCTCGCGATCTCCGCCGACGGCCAGTTCCTCCACATGACCACCGGCCACGGCTTCCCCGACGGCAAGTACTGGGTGTACGCCCTCGGCCCCGACACGCTCGTCGCCCCGGGGGTGCTCCTCGGGGCCTTCCCGGCGTCGCTCGACGTGACCCCGGACGGCCGCTACATGTTCTCGGCGAACTTCAACCTGCACGGCGACATGGTCCCGTCGTCGCAGTCGGTGGTCTACGTCCCGACCATGACCGAGGTGGCGCGCATCGTCACCTGCACCATGCCGCACGGCAGCCGCGTCTCGCCGGACGGTCGCCTGCAGTACTCGGGCTGCATGATGGATGACCAGCTGGTGGAGATCGACACGAAGACGCTGAAGGTGAGTCGCCGCTTCTCCGTCGCGGTGGGCAAGGAAGGGCCCCTCGCGCCCGAGGGGGACGACATGCTGCAGATGTGGATCGACGGCGCGAAGCGCGTCTCGAACGGCGCGACGTCGGACCCGGCCCAGGTCGGCTATCTCGCGATGGAAGGCCACAAGATGCAGATGGAGCCGCAGACCTGCTCGCCGACCTGGGCGCAGCCGTCCGTGACCGGCGCGCACATCTACGTCGCCTGCAACAAGGCCGACGTGATCCTCGAGATCGCGCGCGACACCTGGACGGTGACGCGCAAGTTCAAGACGGGCCGCGGCCCCTACAACCTCGGCGTCTCGCCCGACGGCAAGTACCTCGTCGCCTCGCTCAAGCAGGGGAACAAGGTCGAGATCTTCGACATCGCCTCGGGCACGAGCGTCGCGCAGATCCCGACGACGAACATCCTCGCGCATGGCGTGGCGATGTCGAGCGATTCGCGCTACGCCTTCGTCACGAGCGAGGGGCAGGGTGCGATGCCGGGCCGCGTGGACGTCTTCGACCTCGCGGCGCGGGCGAAGGTCGGCACCGCCGACATCGGACAGCAGGCGAGCGGCATCGCCTTCTGGAGGATCGTGCCATGATCACTTCGCCTCAGCCGATCCCGGGGATGCGCACGAGGTCCCGCAGCCGCGCCTCGAGCGCGGCCTTCTGCGCCTCGAGCTTCGTGCGCTCCTCGGCGATCCGCGTCTCGGCCTGTGCCTTGATGCCGTCGGCGTAGGCGCGGGCCTCGCGGGCCTTCTGGTCCACGAGCGCGTCGACCTTGGCGCGCACCTGCGCCTCGGCGCGGCGCACTTCCTCGCCGAGCTGCGCCTTGAGCGCCCCCGCGACCGCGTCCGCGATGTTGGTGCGCACGGCGAGCGACGGCGCGGTCACCGAGCCCGAGAACCGCGCCTCGATCTCGACCGAATCGATCCGCGCCACGGCGCGCCAGAGCGCGTCCTCCACGAGGCGCATCGCCGGCGAGGTGGCGCGCGGCTGCGACGTGGTGTCGCGCGTCCAGGTCACCGCCGTCGACCGCCAGAGCCAGCGGCCGCCGAGCCGGTCGCCCTCGCGGGCGAGTACGAGCTCGGAGGTGCCATCACCTAGCGCGACGGTCGCGCCGAGTCCGGCGAGCGGCATGGTGGGGAGCGGGAAGCCGGAGAGGCGTGCGGCGAGCGAATCCCGCACCGGCGCGCCACGATGGTCGAGCGAGCCACTGATGCGGGCGTCGCGCGGTCCGACCTTGCCGGCCGCACGGCTCACGAGGAACCGCGTCGGCGAGCCGTAGATCGCCGGCTGCGTGGTGACACCGACGAGGCGCGCCTCGTACTCGCCCGCCGCCGCCCCCTCGCCGCCGATCGCGAGCGAGAGCTCGGCGAGGCGCGCGAGGAAGGTCGGGTAGACCTTCTCCTTCGGGAAGAGGACCGTCGTGCCGCTCGCGCGGACCCGTTCCGGTCCCTTCTGCATCTGTCGCTCGAGGCCGGGCGGGATGTACTGCTCGGCCATGTTCACCCAGTACATCACGGGCCCGACCTTCTCGGCGATGAGTCCCGAGAAGAGCTGCGGTCCGATCGCCGGGATCTCGAACGTGGGGAGACGCAACAGGCCGCGCGCATACGCGTAGTCCGTCGCACGCGCGCGGCCGATGGCCTCGACGCGGTCGCCGAGCGAATCGACGTCGGCCTTGGTGGTCGCCTCGAACGTCTTGAGCTTCGTGTTGAGCGCCTCGAGGTCGCGGAGCGTGCGGCGCACGTCCGTCACGGCCTGCCGCGCGCCGGCGATGCCGAGCGTGCGGAGGTTGGCGCTCTTGAGCCGCTTCGCGAGGGCTTCGGCCGAATCGATCGTCGGACGGGGGTCGAGGGAGCGGATGCCGCTCGTGAAGCGGTCGCGCGCCGTGTCGGCGTACGAGCGCACCGCGAGCGCCGCGCGCAGCGTCGCGAGACTCTCGGCCGAGATCGCCTCGACGTTCACCGTCTGCGTGAGCGTGGAGAGCGAGAGCGGCGGCACCTTCACCTGCGCCATCCAGTCGTCGACGATCTTCTGCACGGCGCCCGGCTCGCCGTCCTCGGGGGACGGATCACGGGGGATCGCGCCCGACGTCTTGCGCGGCGTGCCGAAGCGGATGCCGCGCGCCGCGACGGTATCGACGACGACCTTCCCTTCGAGCGCGGGCAGGATCCCGACGTCGAAGACGATCGCCTCGGCCTCGAAGAGGTTCGTCATCGGCTTCGACGGGTCGGTGACGGCGAGACCCGAGAGCGTGACGTGTCCATCGAGGACGCCGACATGCGCCTTCGCGAGATCGACCTTGGCCCCGACGGCGGCGGTGCCGCCCGCTTCGATGCCGCGTCGCACGGCGGGGTCAAGGAACAGGATGGTCCCGCCGATGACGACGGCGAGCAGGACGACGAGCGGGATGAGGGCCTTCCAGCGGATCCAGCTCATGGGCGGAACAGCTCGTACGCCTGGTACAACTTGGAGGCCTTGATGGCCTGGAAGACCTTCATCTGCTCCAGCCGGGCGAAGACGTGCTCGCGGTACTTCGCGACGAGCGCCTTGAAGACGAACGCCGCAGGGATCACGACGACCAGCCAGCAGACGAGGCTGCCGATCACGATCGAGTTGTTCAGCCGCGACCAGGCGACCACGGGCGTGTTCACGACCCACGTGAAGAATGGCGCGAGGCGGTCGTTCAGCAGGAGCGACATCCCGACGCGATCGAAGACCGGGTCGAGCGCGAACCCGACCGGCACCGCGACCGCCCACCCGAGCATGAAGCCGGGGAAGGAGACGGTCGTGAGCATGGCGATGGCCAGGACGACGAGGTTGTGCAGGCTGCCGATGGGCGTGAGCCCGAGGCAGAGCCCGAGCGCCATGCCGGCGCCGACCTGGCCGGGCGTGCCGTCGGAGTTGAGCGCCTTGATGAGCGTCTGGAGGAACTTGAGGATGAGCATCGGCTGAAAGCTGACAGGGCGGCGGGGCGACTGGAAGCCGAGGATGAGACCGCGACTGTCGGGCGAGGGTTCCCCGCCCTAGAATCTCCGGATGCCCTTCTCCCCTCGCGCCCTCCTGCTGGCGGCGATGCTCGGTCTCGCCGTCCCTCCCGTCGCGGCCCAGTCGCTGACCAAGGCCGACTCGGCCCTCGTCGGGCGGATCCTGCTCGCCGAGGACCGCCGCGACGCGACCGATCCGGCGCTCGCCGCCGGGCTGGCCCATCCGGACGCCCGCCTGCAGACCCTCGCGCGCCGGGCGATCGGCCGGACGCGGGACGCGCAGTTCGCCGCACGCGATTCCCTGCCGCGGCTCGCGCCGCCGCCGATCTGGGTCGAGCCGGCCTGGCGGCTCCGCTTCCGTGCGCTGCCCCAGCTGCGCGACGACTGCTCGGCGCTGCTCCTCGCGGCGTCCGACTCGGCGTGGCCGGTGCGCTTCCGCGCCGCCGCGCTCGCGCGGGAGAGCTGCGCCAAGGACGAGGCGCTGGTGCAGACCTTCGTCCGGTGGGTCCGGGAGCGGCCCGTGGACCTCTCGCGCCGGAAGAAGGGGGAGGTCGCCTGGCAGGGCGCCGGGAACGGGCTCGTCGCGCTCGCGCGGATCGCGCCCGACGAGGCACGCTATCGGCTGACCGACGCGATGCGCAGCGACAACTGGCACCTGCGCCAGTACGCCGCGCGGGCCGCCGCGATCCTGCGGGACACGGTGCGGCTGCGGACGCTCGCGGTCGATGCGGATGACAACGTCGCCGAAGCGGCGATCGACGGACTCGCCCGCGTGAGCGGCCATGCCGACGATGCGCTGTACCTCCGCGCGCTGGAGCGGCGCGGGGCGCAGGTGGTGCGCGCGGCCGCGGTGGCGCTGAAGGGCTCCCCCGACCCGCGGGCGGCGGCGACGGCGATGCTGACGTTCGAGAAGTGGGCGGCGCGCGCGAACGCCTCGGAGCGCGATGCGCGCGTGGCACTGCTCGCGGTCGCCGGGCAGCCGGAGACGGCGGACCGCCCGCCGCCGGTGCGCGCGACGTTGCCGCGCGAGGCCGTGGCGCTCGCGCTCGGCCAGGAGCTGCGCCTGCGGGTGACGATGCACAAGCACAGCGGCGGCGGCACCTTCACGGTGCGGCTGCGCGGTGACGTCGCGCCGATCATGGCCGCGCGGCTCTACGCGCTCGCGAAGGACGGCTACTACGACGGCCTCACCTGGCACCGCGTGGAGCACGACTTCGTGATCCAGGGCGGGAGCCCGGGCGCCAACGAGTACGTGGGGCTGCCGCAGTTCCTGCGCGACGAGCTGGGGACCGTGACGCATGCGCGCGGCACGCTCGGCATGAGCACGCGCGGCCACGACACCGGCGACGCGCAGTGGTTCGTGAACCTGCGCGACAACGCGCGCCTCGACCGCGACTACACCGTCTGGGCCGAGGTGGTGGCGGGGATCGAGGTGGTGGATGGTATCTTGGAAGGCGACCACATCGCGAAGATCCGCCCCATCAAGCCATGACCGACCCACTCCTCATCGCCAAGTCCGCCGCCGCGGAGCTCGCGCTCCTCCCGGCCCTCGCCAACCGTCACGGCCTCATCACCGGGGCGACGGGGACGGGGAAGACGATCTCGCTGCAGGTGCTCGCCGAGCGCTTCTCGCGGATCGGAGTGCCGGTGTTCGCCGCCGACGTGAAGGGCGACCTCAGCGGCCTGGCCAAGGCAGGCGTGTCGACGCCCAAGCTCGAGGAGCGCCTCGCCTCGCGCGGTCTCCCCGCCCCCGCGTTCGGCGGCTGTCCGGTGGCCTTCTGGGACGTGTTCGGCACGCAGGGGCATCCGGTGCGCGCGACCGTCTCGGACATGGGCCCGCTGCTCATCGCGCGGCTGCTCAACCTGAACGACACGCAGGAAGGGGTGCTGAGCATCGTCTTCCGCGTCGCCGACGACAACGGCCTGCTGCTGCTCGACCTCAAGGACCTGCGCGCGATGCTGCAGTTCGTGGGCGACCATGCGAGCGAGGTGAAGACGCAGTACGGCAACGTCTCGCCGGCGAGCATCGGCGCGATCCAGCGCGGGCTCCTGCAGCTGGAGGACCAGGGCGGCGATGCCTTCTTCGGCGAACCGATGCTCGACATCGGCGACCTGATGCAGACGACCGACGGCCAGGGGGTGGTGAACATCCTCGCCGCGGACAAGCTGATGGCGAACCCGCGGCTCTACGCCTGCTTCCTCCTCTGGATGCTGTCGGAGCTGTTCGAGAACCTCCCCGAGGTGGGCGACCTCGAGAAGCCGAAGCTCGTGTTCTTCTTCGACGAGGCGCACCTGCTCTTCTCCGACGCGCCGACCGCGCTGGTGGAGAAGGTGGAGCTGGTGGTGCGGCTCATCCGCTCGAAGGGCGTGGGCGTCTACTTCATCACGCAGAACCCGATCGACGTGCCCGAGCAGATCCTCGGGCAGCTCGGCAACCGCGTGCAGCATGCGCTGCGCGCCTTCACGCCGCGCGACCAGAAGGCGGTGCGCGCGACGGCCGAGACGATGCGCGCGAATCCGGGGCTCGACATCGAGAAGGCGATCCTCGAGCTGGGCGTGGGCGAGGCGCTGGTGTCGTTCCTCGACGCGAAGGGGACGCCGGGGATCACCGAGCGGGCGTGGATGTACGCGCCGGGCTCGCAGATCGGGCCGGTGACGGCCGAGGAGCGGAACGCGGCGCGCGAGCGGTCGCTGGTCGCGGGCGTGTACGAGAAGGCGGTCGATCGCGAGTCGGCGTTCGAGATGCTCAAGGCGCGCGCGGACGCGGGGGCGGCCACGTCAACTGGTGGTGGCGCCGCGGCGGGCGCCCCGATGGGTGGCACGAGCGCTCCCGCGGGTGGCGGCATGGGCGCCGGTGCGGCCGGCGCGGCGGGGGCCGTGCTCGGCGGGCTTGGCGGGTTGATCTTCGGAACGACCGGTCCGCGCGGCGGCAAGCGCGACGGGATGGTCGATCTCGTGGCGAAGAGCGCGGCGCGGACCGTGGGGAACAGCATCGCGCGCGAGTTGGTGCGCGGCGTGCTCGGGTCGCTGCTCGGCGGCGGGCGGCGACGGCGCTGACGCGCCGTCGCCCACAGGGTCAGGCGAATCCGGCCCGGGCGCGGGCGAGGAGCGCGGAGAGGGCCTCGTGCTCGCCCTCGTTGGGCAGGCTGCGGCCGAACCGATCGAGCATCATGCGCACGTTCTCGTCGGCGCGCGCGAGGAGATCGAGTCCCACGGGCGTGATCTGCACGCGCACCGTGCGGCGGTCGCGTCCGCTGCGGTCGCGCTTCACGGCCTTCGCGCGCTCGAGCTTGTCAATGAGACGCGTGATCCCCGGGGCCTCCTCGACGAGGCGATCGCGCACGGCGAGCGTGGGCAACCCCTCCGGCCCGGCGCCGCGCAGGATGCGCAGCACGTTGTACTGCGCGGGGGAGATGCCGAAGGGATCGACCGCTTGGGTGAGCGCGCGGCGAACGAGGGCCGCCGTGCGCATGATCGAGACGAACGCCTCTTCGGCGGGGCTCGACCAGGGACGGGTCTGGCGGATCTCTTCAGCGAGGGTGCGGGGGGCGTCGGCCATGGGCAATGACTAGAAGGCGAGGATCGCCGTGACGAAGAGTGTGCGTCCCGCGACCGGGAAGAGGTAACGGGTGGTGCCGTCGGTGTAGCCGTTCGCGTACGCCGTCACATCGAGCAGATTCTGCACCTGGATCCGCACCAGCGTCCCGAGGACCGGGACCCCGGCACCGACATCGACGAGCGTGAACGCCGGGATCGTCAACGTGGCGTTCCCGTCGTTCGCGAGGAACGCACGACCCACGGATCGGAACCCGATGGACAGGTCACCGTCTCCCTGACGACGCGTGAGCTGTCCGTTGACGAGCACTTCAGGCGACAGCAGCGGAGTCACATCGTGATAGGTGGTGCTTGACGCTGCATAAGTATACTCGGCGATACGTGCTTGCATACGCATCGCATTGCCGGTGAACGAGAAGCCGTATCCAAAGTTGACGCCGCCAGCGATCTCGACACCGACGCGCGACGACCGATCGACGTTCGCCCGGAGCTGGTATCCGTTGAGCGTGATCTGTCCGATCGGCGCGATCTCGTCGCGGAACCGCATCGCGAAGACGTTCAGGTCGAGGAACCCGCGCGAACGCGCGACGCGCATCCCGACCTCGAGGTCCACGAGCTGCTCCGGCCGCACTTGGGTGAGGGGCAATACGTCAGCCGCGGTGGCGGCATCGACGTCGTCCGCGCCGCCGAACAGGTCGGAGCGGGTCGGTTCGCGCCCGCTCCGGCCGAGGGAAGCGAAGACGGTCAGGTCCGGCCGCGTGCGCCAGGCGACGCCGATCTTCGGGTTCACGAAGACCCAGTCGATCGACGGCTCGCCGATCCCGGTCCCCGCGGTCGGCTGGTAGCGGAAGGCCGCACGCCGCACCTGCAGATCGCCGGTGACGTCGAACGCGCCCCGCGTCCATGTGGCCTTGGCGAAGGCGCTCTGTTCCTGCTTGTGCCCGGTGTTGTCGTAGACGCGCGTGTCGAGGTCGGGGCGGACCTTCAGGTAGTGGTCGCGCGAGTAGTCGGAGACATGCGCCCCGGTCGCGACCTCGAGGCCCGGCCGCGCGTAGCGGACGGTCGAGAGGAGCCCGACCCAGCGATGGTCGAGGTTGAAGTTCCAGAGATCGGATCCGACCACCACGTCGTAGTCACCGCCGGCGCCGTTGCGATACACGGTCGTCGTGAGGCTCGCGCGCTCGGTGAGGGCGCGCGTCCACTGGAGACTCGCCATCTCCTGATGGAAGTCGTCGCGCTCGAGCGGCGACATGGGGTTCGTGCGCGGATCGACCGCCAACTCGGCCTCGCTCGCCGCGTAGTAGGCGAGCTGCATCCGCGAGCGCCCGGCGAAGCCGGTGAACTTCACCGCATCGCGCACACCGAACCAGCCGGCACTCACGAAGGCGGAGTTGGCGCGATTCCCCGAGTGCGCGCGATAGCCATCGGTCTCCTGCGCCGACACGCGCCCGTACGCCGCGAATCCGCGGTGCAACCCGGTCACGTGCTCCACGCTCGCGCGCCGCGTGCCGAAGGAGCCGGCGGTGAGCTGGATCTCGCTCGACGCGGGCGTGGTCGCGAGCGGGAGCGACTCGAAGTTGAGCGAGCCGGCGAAGCTCGCCGTCCCGAACGCGCTCGACCCCACACCGCGCTGCAGCGTCACCGACTGCACGGAGTTCATGAGGTCGGGGACGTTCGAGAAGTAGAGGACCTGGTCCTCCGGATCGTTGAGCGGCACGCCGTCGAGCGAGATCGCGAGACGCGTCTGGTCGATGCCGCGCAGGCGGATGGAGCTGTAGCCGGAGAAGGCGCCGGCGTCGGAGGCGGCGGTGACGCTGGTGAGCCCCTGGAGCGCGAGCGGCGCGTCCTGCCCCACCTGGGTGCGCTCGATGGCCGCGCGATCGAGCGTGGTGCGCGAGGTGGGCGCGGCCGTCGTCAGGCGCGTGGCCTTCACGGTGACCGACTCGAGCGTGTCGCGCCGCGCCGTGGTGTCGGGACGCGCGCGCGCCGGCGGTGCCACCTGGGCCGCGAGCGACGCCGCGGGTGGGAGCGCGAGTGCGAGGAGGAGCAGGATGCGACGATACGACATGACCGGATGCCTCGAATGAAAGGAGTCCGGAGTGACGGGCCTCGCCGCGTGCGGTGGCTTCGACGACGAAGGCCACGCGCACCCGGCGAGCGGGTGGCGTGGCCCATGGGAAGCGGACACGACACTCGCCGCACTCCCTACGCCGGTGTTGACCGGGTCAGGTTCCAAGAGACTTTCTCAACCCCGCGTTCGCGGAGTACCCCTGGCGGCTGTGCCTCATAGTTAGCGGGGCACGCGGCGCTTTGCCAGTGCGCGCCCGATGACGATAGCTTCACCGGATGACCTTCCCTGCCCCGTCACTCGCCCGGCTCGCGTTCGTCTCCTGCGCCGTCGCCACCTTCGGTCCGTCGCTCGCGGCGCAACCGGTCGCGCCCCCTCCCTCGCCGACCGCGGCGTTGCATCGCCTCGTCGCCGCGCCCTTCTCCGGCGACAGCGCCTTCCGCACCGTCGCCTTCCTCGACCAGTACGTGCGCTGGCCGGGGAACCGCGGCTTCGACGCCTCCATCGGGCATATCGTCGAGCGCCTCGAGGCGGCGGGCTATGTGCGCGAGGACCGGGCGCGCCCCACGGACCGGATGACCTACCGCGTGGAGCGCTATCCGATGGCCGCGCCGGCGTGGGAACCGCTCGACGCCTCGCTCGCGATCGTCGGCGAGGCCGAGCCGGTGCTCCGCTTCGCGACCAATCGCAACATGCTCGCGACCAACTCGCATGCCACGCCGCCCGGCGGGGTGACGGCCGAGCTGGTCGATGGCGGGCGCGGCACGGCGGCCGAGCTCGGCCAGCTCGACGTGAAGGGGAAGGTCGTCTACGTCGAGGCGAACGTGGGGCGCGCCTTCGCCGAGGCGGTGCAACGGCGCGGCGCGCTCGGCGTGCTCGGCTATGCCCTGCCCGACTACCTGCAGCCGTCGAAGCACGTCAACTCGATACAGTTCGGCGGGGTGGCGCGCGACACCGTCGGTCGCGGATGGGGGATCGCCCTGTCGTTCGCGGCCAGGGCGCGCCTGCGCGCGGCGCTCGACGCGGCGGCGCGGAGCGGGACCCCGGTGCGGGTGCAGGTGATGACCGACGTGCGCTGGACGCCGAACGCGGTGGAACAGGCGGTCGTCGCCGACATCCGCGGGTCACGCGCGCCCGACGAGCGCTTCGTCTTCAGCGCGCATGTGCAGGAGCCGGGGGCGAACGACAACGCGTCGGGCGTGGGCGCGCAGGTGGAGATGGCCCGCGTCGCGGCGCAGCTCGTGCGCGCGGGACGCACCGACCCGGCGCGCACGATCACGTTCCTCTGGGGCCTCGAGATCCGCTCGACCGACCGCTACATCACGCAGGACTCGGTGCGCGCGCGCGGGATCCGCTGGGGCCTCTCGCTCGACATGGTGGGCGAGGACACGAAGAAGACCGGCGGCACCTTCCTCATCGAGAAGATGCCCGACCCCTCGGCGATCTGGACGCGTGGCGACGACAAGCACACCGAGTGGGGCGGCAGCCCGATCACCAAGGCGCAGCTCACGCCGCACTACTTCAATGACCTCGTGCTCGGCCGCGCGCTCGAGCAGGCGGCGACGAACGGCTGGGTGGTGCGCACCAATCCGTTCGAGGGCGGGAGCGACCACACGCCGTTCCTGCGGGCGAAGAAGCCGGGGCTCCTGCTCTGGCACTTCACCGACGAGTTCTACCACACCGATGGCGACCGCATCGACATGGTCTCGGCCGATGAGTTGCGCAACGTCGGCATCACCGCGCTGGTGTCATCGCTGGCACTCGCGACCGGCGACGGCGAGACGACGCGCGGCCTCATCGCCGAGGTCGCGCGCGCGGCGGTCGCGCGGCTCGGTGCCGAGGCGCAGCTGAGCGCCGCTGCGGTCCGCGAGGGGAAGCCGAAGGCGGCGGAGCTCGACCTGCTGGGGACCTGGGCCTCGTGGTACGAGGATGCGCTCGGGAGCTTCCGCGAGGTGGAGATCGGCGGCCCGTCGACGCGCACGAACCGTGCGATCGAGGACGCGCAACGCGCGGTGCGCGAGGCGCACGCGCTGGCGCAGCGCGCGCTGCCCTGATCGGATCGGGCGCGGTCGAGCGCGCGCTGGCACGCCTCGGTACGCGCCCGTAGTCCCCGCGCTCAGCGCGGCGCGTACCGCGCGAGCGTGGTGCGGGCGGTCGTGACCGCGTCGGGGACGGCGCTGCCGCCGCGCCGGAGCGCCTCATCGGCGGCGTCGAGTCCGCTCCGCGCGAGCTCGACGTCGGCGGCCACCTGGGCCACCGTCGCGCGCAACTGCTCGGCGAGCGGCTCCCCCTGGTCGTGCTCGCGGATGCGCGTGAGCGGATGCAGGTCGCCGGCCGCGACCTGCTCCAAGGCCTGCTGGATCCGGTAGAGCGGCCCGGCGATGCGATGGCTCGCGACGAGCACCACGAGGAAGGTCGCCACCGTGGCGAGCGCCGCGCTCACGACGCCCATCGTGATGAGGACCGGCGCGATGAGCTCGCGCACGCTCGCGGCCGTGATGGACGCGCGCTGCAGCGTGGCGCCCAGCTCGCTGTCGGTGAAGAGCCAGAGGGCGGCGGTCGCGAGGGCGAGGAGCACCAGCTGCACCGCCAGCAGCTTGCCGATGAGGGCGAGCTGGAAGCGGCGATCGATGAGCAGGCGCTTGCGTCGGGGATCGGTCATGAGCGGTTCCTCAATGGCATGACTGGCACAGCTGGCCCTTGTCGTTGCGCAGGGCCAGCGCGTAGGTCCGGTGCCGTGCTTGCCGCCGGAAGACGGCGTCGTACAAGCTCTGCGATCGCCACGCCACGCTGTCGGTGGCGGGGCGCGTGAGGTCGTGGCAGGTGCGACAGGCGATGCGCCCCTCCGAGGAGCGCGGCAACGCCGGCGAGGCGAGGGCCTGCACGGCGGCGCCGACGGGATGATGCCCGGCGGTGGTCGTCGCCCCATGGCACTGCGCGCACTGCGTGTCGCAGGCGCCGCGCGGTGCGGCGGCCGCGAGCCGCGGGTCCTCGGCGGTATGGCACTGCGCGCAGGCGGTCCGCGACGTGGCGGCGACATGCGGCGCGAGGCGTTCCTCGCGCGCGCCGAGCTGCGCCACCGCGGTGGCGGTGACGACGCTCAAGGCGAGCACGACGCGCGCCGCTACCATCGCTTGGCGATCACGTTGAAGGTCCAGCTGCGCACGGGCACGAAGGCGCGCGACTCGTCGCCGATGGCCCAGCCCACCTCGGACTTGAGCGTCACGAGGGACCCGAGATCCACGCGCACGCCGCCCATGAGGCGCCGTCCGGCGATCGCGCCGCTGATGGCGGGATCCCAGAGCGCATCACCGCCGACGTCGTCCCAGCGGAGTTGTACCAGTCCGGTGATCGTCTCGCGCAGCGTCCACGGTACCTCGGTCCCGACGTACCAGCCCGAGACGGCCCCGGTGGTCAGCCCCGCGAGGCCCTGCACCACGCGATGCTGTTGCCACTCGGCGAGCACGTTCACCGCACCGAGCCGCACCGTGAGGTCCGTCGCGACGCGTGTCGGCCACGCGCCCCTCGCGACCGTCGGTGTGGACCGAGACGCCGAGTTCGAGCGGGCGGTCGATGCCGGGGCGGAGCGTGAAGGGATTGCTGAGCGGCGTGAACCCCAGGCGCGCGCCAAGGCCGCGGCCGTTCATCCCGCCGCGCACCAGCCAGGTGGTGGCGTTCCAGCGGGCGCGCACCGCGAAGAGACGCACGCCATCGCTGTTGAGCCCGCCGTCGGCGACGAGTTCGGTGGTGAGCGGTGCCGCGCCGAAGCCGCGGTCCGGCGCGGCGAAGTAGGCCCAGTCGCCGCCGAACGGCAGGTCGAAGCGCCCTGCCTGCAAGTGCACGCCACGCTCGGCGAAGATCGCGCCGCGCGGCGCGACGCGCCCGCCGCCGACATGCAGGTCGAGGAAGCCCGCACCGAGTGCGGCGCGGTTCCCGTCGCGCACGACGGCGACGGCGCCCTGCACCGCGCGACCGAACTCGACGGTGCCGTCGAGCTCCACCGCCGCCACGCCCCAGCTGGCGCGCGGCGCGGTGCGCGGATCGCCCGCGACCTCCGCGAATCCCGCGAACGCGACCGACGACAGCACGCGTTGCCAACCGGGCGTCTGCGCGCGGCCGAGGGCCGGCACGAGCGCGAGGACCAGGAGCGCGCCGATCGCCCGGACGAGCCTCACGGATCGGCGCATGCGCGCATCACCCCTGCGACGCGTGTGCACCGGCACGTGCGCGGCGCGCGCGCCACGACGACTTGCCGCTCGCGCCCGACGCGGCACCGGGCGCGTCGGCGCGCGACGCCGGCCGCTCATGCCCGCCCTGTTGTCCCTGCAGGTGGAACGAGGCGCAGAGCTCCTCCATCGCCCGCGACTGGGACTCGAGCTCCTGCGCGGTGCTGCTCCACTCCTCGCTCGTCGCGGCGGTGCGGCGCGTGATGTCGCTCGCGTGGGTGATGCCCTCGCTGACGCCCTGCATCTCGTGCTTCTGCGTCTCGCTCGCCTCGGCGATGCGCGTGAAGCGCTCGCTGGTCTCGACCACACGCTCGCGGATCTCCTCCAGGCGACGGGTCACGGCGGCAGCCGCCACGGCGCCGCGCTTGGAGCGGTCGGCGGCCTGTTCGATGAGCGCCGAGGTGCCCTTGGCCGCCTCGGCGGAGCGGCTCGCGAGCGCCCGCACCTCCTCGGCGACGACGGCGAAGCCGCGGCCAGCCTCGCCGGCACGCGCCGCTTCGACGGCCGCGTTGAGCGCGAGGAGGTTGGTCTGGAACGCGATCGCGTCGATCGTCTTCACGATCGCGGCGGTCTCGCGCGTCCCCTGTTCGATCTCGGCGACGGCGAGTCGGAGCGCCTCGGCCTCGTTGGCTCCGGCGACGGCCTGGTCGCGGGCGAGGTCGGCGAGTGCGGCGGCCTCCTTGGCTTCGGTGGCCGAGAGCTGCGCGGTGCGCGCGGCCTCGCTGAGGCCGCGGGCGGCGCCGTCGATGGTGGCCGTCTGGTCGGAGGCGGACGACGCGAGGTCGAGGCTGCCCGAGGCGATCTGCGCCGCGCCGGAGCGCACCTCGACCGCGTTGTTCGCGACGTCGGTGATGGCGGCGTGCAGCTGCGCGACCGCGTCGTTGAACGCCACCTGTACGCGCTGGTACTCGCTCTCGTAGGTGCCGGTGATGCGCACGGTGAGGTCGCGCCGGGCGACGGCCTCGAGGGCCTGCGCCGACTCGGTGAGGAAGGCGACGGCCTCCTCGTGGTCCTGCGCGGCGCGCTGGCCCTGGTCGAGGGCGGCGACCGTCTGGTTCATCGCGTGGGCGAGCTCGCCGAAGGCGCCCGGATAGGTGCCCTCGGGGATGCGGACGTCGTAGCGCCCCTGCTGCGCCGAGCGCATGAGGTGCGTGACGTCGGTGACCACGTGGCGCAGGTGGTCGGTGACGGCGGCGAAGGCGATCATCGCCTCGCCGAGTTCGTCCCCGCGGGGTTCGGACGAGAGGGTCGCACTGATGTCGCCGGCCGCGACCGTGTGCGCGGTCGTGGTGAGCTCCTGCAACGGGATGCGCATCCGCTCGAGCGTGCGGTTGGCCGTGAAGCCGATGCCGCCGAGCGCGAGGAGCAGCAGCGCGGCGACCTGGTAGTAGGCGAGACGCTCGCTGGACTCGGCCGCGGCCTGCACGCCGTTCGCCACCTCGGCGATGACGTCGCCGAACGCCTCGAGTTCGTTCTCGAGCGCGGAGTAGTCGATCATGAACCCCGCCACGAGCGCCTCCGCCTCGGCGTTCGTCGTGCCGCCGGCCTTGGCCGCGATCTCGCGGCCGGCTGTCGTGTACTTCCGCACGCGCGGTCCGACGTTGGTGAGGCCGGACCGGATCCCCGGGTGGTCGGTGAGGCTGGCGACCTCCGCGAGCGAGGCGTCGAACGTCTCGGCGTGCGCGGCGACATCCTGCCGCGCGGCCTCGAGGGCGATCGAGGCGTCGGGCCCGCTCGCCCGCAACGCCGCGAGGATGTCCGCGCGGATGGCGTCGTGCATCATGTCCGCGCGCATGGTCGCGCGCTGGACCTGCGCGAGGGCATTGAGGCGTTCCGTCGCTTCGACGGCGTGGTTGAGCGAGAAGAAGCTCGCGGCGCCGATGAGGACCGAGGCGCCGAGGCCGAGGGCCGTCAGGAGATGGATGCGCTGGCGGAAGGTCACGGGAATCATGAGGAGGAGGGCGGACGGACTTCGGACTCGTACCGTGAGTATCGGACGGAGGGGAGAATCCCTGACCCCCCGGTAAGGGGCCAATGGCACCCCCCCGTGCCACATCAAGTCCGATTCGTGCCAGTCGATACTGAGCAGTGAGCAGAGACGCCTCGCCCGGGGCGGCCTCGACCACACCCTTCGTCCCCACGCCCTTCCATATGGAACTCGCCCGCGCCGCCTTCTCCGCCTTCAAGGCCGGCTCCGCCCCCCTCGCCTCCGTCTACGAGGCGATCTGCAAGGACATCACCACGCACGTCGGCGCGACGCGGGCCAGCGTCTGGCGGATGGACACGACCGGCCTGCGGTCGTCGATCACGAGCGTCTGCCTTCACGACACCCGCGACGGGTCGTTCTCGTCCGGCGTGACGCTGACCGAGGAGGCGTTCCCCGAGTACTTCGAGGCGATCACGAGCGACCTGCGCATCGTGGCGCCGGACGCCATCACGCACCCCGCGACCTCGTGCTTCGACGAGGTCTACTTCACCCCGCTCGACATCCGCTCGCTCCTCGACTTCGTCGTGCTCGACAAGGGGCAGCCGGTCGCGGTGCTCTGCTGCGAGCATTGCGCCGAGCAGAAGCAGTGGACGCAGCAGGACCTCGACTACCTGCAGGCGATCGCCACCGTCGTCGGATTCACGATGAAGGCGAGCGCGAAGGTCGCGGCCTGACCCACCCGCTGGTGCACACCCGGAGCTGACCCGATGGCCGACTCAGACGCCCCGCAGTCACGCGAAGCACGCACCCCGTGGCTCGACCGCTGGTTGCTCGATGCGATGCGCCAGCAGGGGCACGCGTCGGTCGACCGCCTGCGCGCCGCGCCGACGGCGTGGGAAGCGCTCGAGACCGCCGGCGCGACCACGGAGGAGCTGCTCGAGACGGCCTCGGCGATCGCCGGGTGCAACCGTGCCGACCTGTCGAAGGTCTCCAAGACGACGGCCGCCCTGCTCAAGCAGAGCCTGGCCGTCCGCTACGCCGTCGTGCCGGTCCGCGAGGAGGGCCCGGTCCTCGAGGTCGCGACGGCGAAC
Source organism: Gemmatimonadota bacterium (assembly GCA_016714015.1). Lineage (NCBI taxonomy): Bacteria > Pseudomonadati > Gemmatimonadota > Gemmatimonadota bacterium. The sequence continues at coordinate 32,719 of JADJNZ010000004.1, read as the reverse complement.
CCGCTCGCGCCGCATCTGGAGCGCGACCTCTCGTTCGCGTCGGCCCGGCAGATCCGGATCACCGTCGCGCCCCCGGGCGCGATCCGCGCCGCGCACGAGCGCGTCTACGGCGGCCGCGCCTCGACCGCCGTCACGGTGCAGCGCCTCGAGTGGATGATCCGCGAGGGCCCGATCGGACCGCGGTCGATCCCGTCGCGTGGCGCGGTGGTGGACTCGCTCGACCGTCTCATCGCCGACGCGCTCGACCAGCGGGCGAGCGACATCCACTTCGAGCCGAAGGACGACGACCTGCTCGTCCGCTTCCGCGTGGACGGCGTGCTGCACGACGTCACGCGCGTGGGGCCCGACGTCTCGCCGCTCCTCATGAGCCGCCTGAAGATCCTCGGCGGCCTCGACATCGCCGACCGGCGGCGCCCGCAGGACGGCCGCGCCTCGACGAAGTTCGACGGGCGCGTGGTGGACCTCCGCATCTCGACGCTGCCGCTCGGCGACCGCGCCGAGAAGGCGGTGGTGCGCCTGCTCGACGCGCACAACGCGACGCACGGGCTCGGCCAGCTCGGCTTCCTCCCCGGCGAAGCCCACCGGGTGGAGCAGCTCCTCAAGCAGAACGAGGGGATGGTGCTCGTCACCGGTCCCACGGGCTCGGGCAAGACGACGACGCTCTACGCCGCGATCGAGCACAACCGGTCGGCCGAGACGAACATCGTCACGGTCGAGGACCCGATCGAGTACCACCTCGAGGGGATCAACCAGGTCCAGGTGAACGAGAAGGCGGGCCTTGGCTTCGCCGCGGCGCTGCGGTCGATCGTGCGCCAGGACCCGGACATCATCCTCGTCGGCGAGATCCGCGACGCCGAGACCGCGGCGATCGCGGTGAAGGCCGGCCTCACCGGCCACCTCGTGCTCTCGACGCTGCACACGATCGACGCGCCGTCGGCGATCGAGCGCCTCGCCGACATCGGCGTGGAGATGGGCGCCCTCGCGGGCGCGCTCAAGGGCGTGATCGCGCAACGCCTGGTGCGGCGCCTCTGCGAGGCCTGCTGCCAGCCGGTCGCGCTCGCCGACCTCCCGGCCAACCAGCAGATGCTGCTGATGGGCAAGCGCGGGGACAAGCTGCGCCGCGCGGTGGGCTGCGAGGCGTGCCGTGGCACGGGATACCGCGGCCGGATGGTGGTGACCGAGGTGCTGCTCGTGAACGACGAGCTGCGCACGGCGATCGCGCGGCGCGCGGGCCGCGTGGAACTCGTCGAGATGTCGAAGCGCGCGGGCATGATCTCGATGTTCGAGGCCGGGATGCGGCGCGTGCTCGAGGGGCTCACGTCGCTGGGCGAGGTGCTCGACAACGTGCCGGCGCCGATGGTGGAGATCCCCGCCGAGCAGAACGACGTGGACGCGGTGGTCGCGCGGATGCTCGGCCGACCGATGCCGGAGGGGAGCGCTGCGCCGGCGGCCGCGCCCGAGCCGCCGTCGGGGACGACGGTGGTGATCGCGCCGGCGCGTCCGAACCAGATCACCATCCAGGCCCGTCCCACGCGCCTGCTCCCGGGCGATGCGCCGCGGGTGCTCGTGGCCCTCGACTCGCGCGACGAGCGCCGCGCGGTGCGTGCCGCGCTGGAGGAGGTCGGCTGCGCGGTGATCGAGGTGGCGGACGGCGACGCGGGGCTGCTCTACGCGCGACGCCTGCGGCCGGACCTCGTGGTGACGGAGCTGGTGCTGCCGCGGCTCGACGGGCACGCGCTCGCGCAGGCGCTCATGCTCGAGTCGGGCCCGCCGGTCATCGCCTTCACGGTCCAGACCGACGCCGCGGTGCACGACTGGGCGATCGACTGCGGCTGCGCCTCGGTGATCCAGGCGCACGAAGGGGTCGAGACGCTGGCCACCGCGGTCCGCGGGGCGCTGGAGGCGTCGTCACCGTCGCTGCGGCTCGCGATCTGACACCGCGAACCGCGTTCACCACAGAGGACACAGAGGGCACAGAGAGGGGCGGAGAACCGCCTTCTGAGGGGGGCGTGACGGGGAGATCCGGCTGTCACGCCCCCTTGCCGTGAAGTTATCCGCCGTTCTCTGTGCCCTCTGTGTCCTCCGTGGTGACCGTCGTTCCGGCCCGCAAGACCACCCGGCCGGCCGGTCAGGGGGCGGCCGATTGTGCGGAGCGGTACCGGACATGAGATTTGTCCGACCCTCCCCACGGACCGATGGCCAGTTTCTACCTGACGTTCCTCGTGCTCGGCGCGCTCGTGCTGCTGCTCCAGCTCGTGCTGGGGCTCACCGGCATCGACGGCGACGGCCTCCTCGATGACGGGGACGGCGATGGCTCCGACGGACTCGACCTCTTCACCGTCCGCGCGCTCAGCGCCGCCGCCGCCGCCTTCGGCGTGGTCGGCCTCGGGCTCATGCAGTTCGGCCTGGGCGGCTGGCTCGCGTTCCCCGTCGCGCTCGTCGCCGCGATCGCCGCCGCGGTGAGCGTCGCCGCGACCATCCGCTCGCTGCACCGCCTCGAGCAGGACCGCAGCTTCAAGCTCGAATCCGCGATCGGCCTGCAGGCCACCGTCGCGCTCGGCATCCCGGGCGAACGCTCCGGCGAGGGGAAGGTGCATCTCATCGCCCATGACCGGTTCCAGGAGTTCACCGCCGTGACCGCGGAGGCGGAGATCCCCTCGGGGACCTCCGTCCACGTGATCGATGTGCAGTCGCCCGACACGCTCGTCGTCGCCCGTCGCCTCTCCCTCCTCGAGGAGTCCCATGACCCCCGGTAGCGCCTTCTTCCAGATCGACGCCAGCATCCTGAACGACCTCAACCTGCTCGGCGTGGTCGGGCCGATCCTCGGGGCGTTGGTCGTGGGCGGCATCACGGTGCTGTTCGTCTCGCGCTACCGGCGCTGCCCGGCGAACAAGGTGCTCGTGATCTCCGGCCGCGTGGGCGGCGATGGCGCGGCCAAGTGCATCTCCGGCGGCGGCGCGTTCGTCTGGCCGGTGATCCAGGAGTACGCCTACCTCTCGCTGGAGCCGATCCAGATCGACATCCCGCTCAAGGATGCGCTCTCGCTCGAGAACATCCGCGTGGCGGTGCCGTCGGTCTTCACGGTGGCGATCGGCACCGAGGCCGAGGTGCGGCAGAACGCGGCGGTGCGCCTCCTCGGGCTGGGGCACGACCAGATCAAGCGGCAGGCGCAGGACATCATCTTCGGACAGCTGCGGCAGGTGATCGCGTCGATGAACATCGAGCAGATCAACCGCGACCGCGAGAGCTTCCTGCACCGCATCCTCACGTCGCTGGAGCCGGAGCTCAAGAAGATCGGGCTCGTGCTCATCAACGTGAACATCACCGACCTCAAGGACGACTCGGGCTACATCGAGGCGATCGGCAAGAAGGCCGCGGCGATGGCGGTGCAGCAGGCGCGCGGCGACGTGGCCGACCAGGAGAAGCTGGGCGAGGTGCGCGTGGCGGAGGCGGAGCGCGAGCGGTCGGTGCAGGTGGCGAGCGCGGTGAAGTTCCGCGAGATCGGCATCCGCGAGGCGGACCGCGACAAGCTCGTGCGGCTGGCCGAGATGGAGAAGGAGCAGCGGGTGGGCGAGCAGACGGCGGCGCTCCAGCGCGACACGCTCATCAAGGAGGCGGAGCGGCTGCAGGCGGTGCGCATGGCCGAGCTCGACAAGGAGCAGCAGGTCGGCGAGCAGAAGGCGGCGTTCGAGCGCGACGCGATGATCAAGGACGCGGAACGGGCGCGCCGCGTGGCCGTGGCCGAGGCGGAAGCGAAGGCGATCGACGGCGAGGCGACCTCGCTCGCGCTGGTCGCGAACACGCGCGCGACGCTCCAGGTGCGCGAGGCCGAGGCCTACCAGCTGTCCGAGACGAAGAAGCGCGAGGCGGAGGGCGCGGTGCAGGAGGCGGGCTTCCGCGCGATGGCGCGCGCCGCGCTCGCCGACGCCGAGCGCGTCGAGGCGGAGCAGCGCGCGAAGTACGAGGCCACCGCGAAGGCGGCGAAGGCGACGACGATCGTCGAGGCCGAAGCGGAGGCCGAGAAGGTGCGGATCGGCGCCGAGGCGGAGGCGCGGGCGATCTACATCAAGCTGGAGGCCGAGGCGCGCGGCCAGTACGAGATCATGTCCAAGAAGGCGGAGGCGATGAAGGAACTCGTCGCCGCGGCGGGCGGGGCGAAGGAGGCCTTCCAGCTCATGATGGTCGAGCACCTGGACACGCTCGCCGAGACCTCGGCCAAGGCGATCTCGAACATCAAGTTCGACAAGGTGGTGGTGTGGGACTCCGGGCAGGGCGGCAAGGGGGGCGCGAGCGGCTTCCTGCAGAGCATGGCGGGGACGTTGCCGCCCATGATGAACGTCCTGCGCGACATCGCGGGCGTGGAGCTGCCGGGATACGTCGCCAAGCTCTCGGATGCGGAGGCGCCTGCTCCTCCTGCTCCCGTCGTCGCGTCTGCGCCGCTCGAGTCGGAGGCTCCTGCCAAGAAGCGCTGACGCGCTCCTCTGGCTGCCGCGCGCGCGGTCGGGCGCCGCAGCCTCCGCTGCGCGAACCCACGCGCGCTTTACGCTGCGAGCCTCGCGCAACGGCGCGCGAGTCTCTTGCTACGCGCGAGGGTTCGCTTCGGCGGTGGCTCGCGGCGCCCGACCTGGCAGAGTCCCAGGAGTGCGCGATGCGGGGGGAGGCTGCGCCCCGACAGGAGCGGCGCGCGCCAGTGGGTGAGTCAGTCAGGAGCCGCCGTCGCTCTGACGCGAGACGAGTGGCGCGGAGCCGGCTTGCTACACGACGCGCTGTGCTGGTGTCGAGCGGACCCGCGATCCCGGCAGGGCGGCGTGCGGGGTGCCCCCGAAGCCGACCCTCGCGCGTAGCAAGAGACTCGCGCGCCGTTGCGCGAGGCTCGCAGCGTCAAGCGCGCGTGGGTCGGCGAAGGGGGTACCCCGCTCGCCGCCCCGCACACCGACCCACGAGCCGAAGCGCCGGACCTACCGCCGGAACAGGTACGACAGCTTGAGGAACACCGCGTCGGTCTGGCGCGCGAGGTGCTGGTACCGGAACGGCTCCGGCTCGAGCATGCGCGCGCCGTAGCCGAGGTAGATCACCGTGCCCGGCTGCGGCGTGTACGCGAGCAGCACGTCACCGCTCAGGCGGTTGACCTGCCCCGCCGTCGTGCGCACGTAGACCCCGTTCCGGTCGCGCTGGAGGAGCGGGAAGTTCGTGCGCGAGTCGTCGCGCAGCGCGTCGGTCGCCGAGGCCACGTACTCGCCGATGAGGCGCACGAAGAAGGGCCGCGAGACCTGGTACTCGAGCTTGAGGCGCGGGTTGCGCGTGATCCCCACGAGCGAGTGGTCGGTGCGGCGCTTGTACTCCTGGATCTGGTAGGTCGCGTCGATGCGGATCCGCTCCGAGGGCCGCGCATTGATCGAGAGCTGCGCGTAGAGGATGTCCGCCGAGGCCCACTCGAAGAAGTTCTCGTCCACGCCCCACACGAACGAGCCGCTCGCCTGGAGGTACTTGAAGCGCGGCGAGGTGAAGCTCGCCACCCAGTCGTGGTTGGGGAGGCGCGGCGTGCCGACGAACGGCAGCGTGTCGAGCCCGCCCAGGCCGTCCGGCGCCTCGATGCGATACAGGTCCTGGTAGAAGGTCGGATCGTACCCGAAGGTCTCCACGAGCAGCGACCCGCCGATCGTCCAGCCGCCGCGGAACTGCGTGCTGGTGTTGAAGTGCATCTTCTTGTCGCGCGCATCGCCGCGCTGCATGAACCGGTCGTAGTTCCAGGTGCCGTCGAAGAGCATGCTGTACGAGAAGGTCTCGATGCGCGAGCCCCGCTCGAAGAACCAGGTGTAGCGCGGCGCGACGTTGGCGTGGACCTCGCCCGGGCGCGAGATGAACCCCGAGCGCGTCACGAAATCGGGATCGATGCCGCTGAAGACCCCGCGCACGCCGAAGGCGCGGCCGTCGCGCGCCAGGTTCGCCTGGAAGAGCGGCGCCGTGGTGACGAGGCCGTTCACCGCGTTGCGCGCGGCGGCCACCTGGAACGAGCCCGAGTAGATCCGGTTGGTCACCGCGCGCCCGTCGAGGCTGACCACGCGGTTGCTCGCGTCGCCGTCGATCCGGTCGGTGTAGGTGAGGCCGAGGCGGGACTGCGCGCCGAGATCGCGCGAGACGCGCAGGATGTTGAAGAACGGGTTGTCGCCGGTGGCCGACGTGGTGCGGTCGTCCAGCGCGGTCATGTACGCGACGTTGGTCGAGCCCATCTTCCCCGCCACCTTCGCCGCCGCCTCGGGGCGGACCATCCGCCGCGTGTAGACGAGGTTGTTGGGCGTCTGGAACTGCTCGATGCCGTCGATGAAGAACGGCCGCCGCTCGGGGAAGAAGACCTGCCGCCGCGGGTCGAAGTTGACCTGGTTGACGTCCGCCTCGACCTGCGAGAAGTCGGGATTGAACGTGCCGTTGAACGTGAGGTTGTTGGTGATGCCCCACCGCACCGTCGCGCCCAGCTGCGGCTTGCCGGTGGTGTAGTCCCACGCCGAGGCGCCGGGGGCGCCGTCCACGCGGTCGGTGAGCTCGGGGGTCACGTCGAGCACGAGCCCGCGGTGCAGGTCGGTCAGCCCCGCGAGCGTGCCAGACTGCGCGAGGAAGCTCGCGTTGCCGCGTGTGGCCGGCGTCCAGCTGTCCTCGTAGTTGGAGTGCTGCACGCGCCGCACCACGTTGAAGCCCCATGTCTGCTCGGCGACCGACTGGAAGCGCAGGCTCTTGAACGGGATCGTCACCTCGATCTCGTAGCCCCACTCGGTGAGGCGGCCCTTCGAGGTGAAGACGTAGTCCTGCGAGAGGTCGGCGCTCTCGCGCGCGGCGCTCGCCCCGCCGCTCATGAAGCTGCCGCCCGACCGGCCCTGCTCCACGAGTGACCCGTCGGCCTGGATCCCGAGCGGGTTCACCGCGAACATCACCGCCTGCCGCCCGTCATTGAACGTCCCGATGAGGAACTGCACCTGGTCGTCGGTGCCGATGCGGTCGCGCTCGGCGAGCGTCGCGCGGACGTTGCCGTGCGGCTCGTAGGCGCGCACGCCGAAGTGGATCGCGGTGGCGGAGTACCAGACGAGGACCTGCGTGGAGTCGGCGGCGGCGATGCCGTCCTGCGGCGAGAACTGCGAGAAGCCGGTGAGCAGCGCGGCCTGCTTCCAGACGGCCTCGTCGAGCTTGCCGTCCACCACGATCTCGGCGGCGGCACGGGGCGGCTTGACCTTCGTCTCGCCCGCGCGACCATTGTGGACCGGCGGATCAGCGACGACGAGCGCGAGCAGCAGCGGGATGGCGAGCATCTCGAGGGGGCCAAGGGTTCGGGGGGAATGTGCATCCCCCCCGGCGACTACGCACCTCCTTTGATAATGTTGCGGCCCCGAGGGTTGCCGGCCCCGGCGCTCCGGATGCAACGTTGGGCATGACGAGCCTCTCCCGCCGCGCGCTGCTCCAGCTCGCCGGCCTCGCCGCCCTGCCCTCGCTGGCCCGCGCCGATGCCGCGCCCGACGACTGGGACGCGGACCTCCATGCGCAGGCCGCGCAGCGCCCCGCGACCCTCTTCCGCGCCGACGAGCGCGCCCTCGTCGCGGCGATGGCCGACGCGATCCTCCCCCGCACCGACACGCCGGGGGCGCTCGACGTCGGCGTGCCGGCCTTCATCGAGTTCATCACCGCCGAGTGGATGACCGAGGCCGAGCGCACCGAGTTCCGCGCCGGTCTCGCCGCCCTCGAGGCGCATGCGGTCGCGGGCTACGGCCGCACCTGGCCGGCGCTCGATCCCGTCCAGCGCATGGGCGAGCTCGACTGGGCGGCGCTGCCCATCGACCCCGAGCACCCCGCGCGGCGGGCGTACCGTCGCCTCCGCGGGCACGCGCTCCACGGCTATCTCACGAGCGAGCGCGTGCGGCGCGAGGTCCTCAAGGTGAACATGACGCCCGGGCACTATCGCGGCGACGTCCCCGTCACGCAGCGCGCGGAGGCGGGCCATGGGCACTGACCTCCACGCGGTGCAGGGGCGCCGGTACGACGCGATCGTCGTCGGCTCGGGGATCAGCGGCGGCTGGGCGGCGAAGGAGCTCACCGAGGCGGGACTGCGCACGCTCGTGCTCGAGGCGGGCGGCCCGATCGATCCCGCGCGCGACTACGTCGAGCACCTCGCGCCGCATCAGGTCCGCTTCCGCGGCTATGGCGACCGCGAGCGGCTCGCGAAGGAGCAGCCGATCCAGCGCGAGTGCTACGCCTGCGACGAGTACAGCGGCAAGTTCTTCGTGAACGACCGCGAGAATCCCTACACCACGCCCGACGACGCGCCCTTCCGCTGGTTCCGCGGGCGGCAGGTGGGCGGCCGCTCGCTCACCTGGGGACGGCAGGTCTATCGCTGGAGCGACCTCGACTTCGAGGCGAACCTCAAGGACGGACACGGGAACGACTGGCCCATCCGCTACGCCGACCTCGCCCCCTGGTACTCGCACGTGGAACGCTTCATCGGCGTGAGCGGCGCGCGCGAAGGACTCGACCAGCTCCCCGACGGCGAGTTCCTGCCGCCGATGAACATGAGCGTCACCGAGGCGCACACGCGCGAGAAGGTGCTCAAGGCGTTCGGCGGGCAGCGGGTGTGGACCATCGGGCGCGCGGCGATCCTCACGCAGGCGCACAACGGCCGCGCCGCCTGTCACTACTGCGGGCCCTGCGAGCGCGGCTGCATCACGCACTCGTACTTCTCGAGCAACGGCTCCACGCTCCCCGCCGCCGAACGGACGGGGCGGCTCACGGTGCGGCCCTGGAGCGTCGTCGCCGAGGTGGTGCACGACCCGCGCACCGGCCGCGCGAAGGGCGTGCGGGTGATCGACGCGCGCACCATGGCCGAGACGGTCTACGAGGCGCGCGTGATCTACCTCTGCGCCTCGGCGTTCGAGTCCACGCGCATCCTGCTCAACTCGAAGAGCACGGCGCACCCCACCGGCATGGGCAACGCCAGCGGCACGCTCGGCAAGTACATCATGGACCACCACTACTACTGGGGCGCGAGCGGGCGGATGCCCGGCTTCGAACAGTACAAGAGCGAGGGGAACCGCCCCAACGGGATGTACGTCGCGCGCTTCCGCAACACGCGCACCGGTCCGCAGCATCCGGACTTCCTGCGCGGCTACGGGATGCAGGGCGGCTCCGGCGGCCGCGGCCGCTGGAACGGCGCGGGACATGGCGCCGAGTGGAAGGCGCGCGTGCTCAGCGAACTGCATCCGTGGGGCATCGGCATCCACGGCTGGGGCGAGACGCTCCCGCGCGAGGAGAACGCCCTCGCGCTCGACCCGACGGTGCAGGACAAGTGGGGCGTCCCCGCCCTGCGCATCACCTGCCGGTGGGGCGAGAACGAACGGAGGATGCAGGAGGACATGGTGCGCACCGCCACCGAGATGCTCGACGCGGCCGGCGCGACCAACATCACGCCCACGCGCTCGAACAACCCGCCGGGCCACTGCATCCACGAGATGGGCGGCGCCCGCATGGGACGCTCGGCCGACGTCTCCGTCTGCGATGCCGACAACGCGCTCTGGGAGGTGCCGAACGTCCACGTGACCGACGGCGCCTGCATGGCGAGCTCCGCCTGCCAGAACCCGAGCATCACTTACATGGCGATCACGGCGCGCGCGGTGTCGCGCACCGTCGAGCGTCTCAAGCGAGGCGAACTGTGAGCCCCACCCGTCGCGATGCGATCAAGGAAGGCCTGAAGGCCGGACTCACCGGGGCCGGCGTGATCGCCGCCGCCTCGAAGTTCGGTGCCCCACGTCCCGCCACCGAGGAGAGCGCCGTGCTCCCGCCCTTCGTCCCGCCGTACAAGCAGAGCGTGGCCCGCTGGTGCTTCTCGAGCATGCCCCTCGCCGACCTCTGCCGCGAGGCGAAGCGCATCGGGCTCGACGGCATCGACCTGCTGAGCGAGGCCGAGTTCGAGGTGCCGAAGGCGCACGGTCTCCAGTGCGCTATCGCCAACGGCCCCGGTCCCATCGCCGACGGATGGAACCGTCCCGACCTGCACGACAAGCTCGTCGCCGAGGGCGAACGGCTGCTGCCGCTCGTCGCCAAGGCGGGGATCCCGCAGATGATCGTCTTCTCCGGCAACCGGAAGGGGATGAGCGACGGCGAGGGGATCGCGAACTGCGTCGCGGGGCTCAAGCGCCTCATCCCCGCGGCCGAGCGGCATGGCGTGACGCTCGTGATGGAGATGCTCAACAGCAAGGTGGACCATCGCGACTACCACGCCGACCGGACCGAGTGGGCGGCGCAGGTCGCGCGCGGGCTGGGCTCGCCGCGCTTCAAGCTCCTCTACGACGTCTACCACATGCAGATCATGGAAGGCGACGTCGTGCACACCATCGAGACGTACGCGCCCTTCATCTCGCACTACCACACCGCGGGCGTGCCGGGGCGGCACGAGCTGGACGACACGCAGGAGCTGAACTACGGGCGCATCGCGCGCGCGATCGCCGCGACGGGCTTCACCGGCTACGTGGCGCACGAGTTCATGCCGACGACGGCCCCGCTCGCGAAGCTCGCCGAGGCGCGGGCGATCTTCGCCGCCTGAGTGGTCGGCGCGGGGGCGCGCACCGCGCGCGCCCCGCGAATCAGCCGTGCGCCGGTCCGTCGGCGCGCGGCAACCGGACGGTGAAGCGGGTCCCGCGCCCGACCTCGCTCCAGAGGGCGATCGTGCCGCCGGCATCCGACACGACCGCCTGGACCGTGGCGAGTCCGAGGCCGGTGCCGCGCTGCGCACCGCGGGTGGTGAAGAGCGGCTCGAAGATGCGATCGCGGATCGCCTCGGGGATGCCGTGGCCCTCGTCCTCCACCTCGAGCACCGCCTCGCCCGCCTCGCCGCGAAGCCGGACCGCGATCGTGCCGCCAGCGGCGGAGGCATCGCGAGCGTTCACCACGAGGTTCAGGACGAGCTGGTCCCCGTCGCCGGGGCGGAGGTGGACGTGGATCGCGGCGGCTGGCAGCGAGACCGCGATCCGTCGTCCCTCGGTGAGCGACGGCCGCACCGCATCGACGATCGACCGCACGAGGGCCCCGACATCGACCGCGACGCGCTCGACCGACTGCCCGCGCATGAGTCCGAGCAGGCGCCGGTTGAGGGTCACCCCACGCTGGATCGTGTCCTCCATGATCGTCAGCGAATCCTCGGCCGCCGCGGCCCGCGGCGCCTCGATGCGCATCAGCTGTACATGGCCCAGCAGACCCCCGAGGACGTTGTTGAAGTCGTGCGCGATGGCGCCGGCGAAGCGGCCGAGCGACTCGAACTGCCGCGCGAGCGCGAGGTCCCGCTCGAGTCCCAACCGCGAGACGAGGGAGCGCTCGATCTCGCGGTCGAGGAGCAGATAGCGCCACTGGAGCACGAGGACGAACGAGATGGCGATGGCGCCCGGCACGACGAGCGCCTCGGGCGGTCTCCCGCACGCCGGCGATGAGGATGGGCGCGAGGACCGCCGCGGAGGCGACCAGCGGCGTGACGGCCCGCGTGACGAGGATCCCGCGCTCGTCGGCAGGCGGCGGCGTGCGCTGGCGGATCTCGCGCCACGCCGCGAGGGAGACGAGGAGCAGGCTGACGGCGAAGGTGATGTCGAACGGCCGGCCGCTGACGTAGGTGCCGTCGATGGAGCCCGTCTCGATGACGATGTCGCCGAGCGCCGAGATCGCATAGCTGGCCGCGAGGGCCGCCGAAGCGGGGCGACCGATCCGGTCGGTCGGGTAGGCCCACGCCGCGAGCGCGAGGAGCGCGGAGAAGGCGTCCGCGGCGGTGACGCGGCGAACCAGGCGAAGGCCACCGTGGTCTCCGCCCCCGCGGTCAGGAGCGGCCAGCCGACGAAGTACCACCCGATGGCCGCGCCGGCGAGCAGGAGCAGGGCGATGTCGAGCCAGGGGACCGCCGCGGCGCCGGCGCGGCGGAGCGGCACCAGACGCGCGATGCCGTAGATGGAGAGGGGTCGTGGTGAGGCCCGACCGCCTGATAGAGCGCCGAGTTCGCGGCAGGGAGTCCCGCGCTCGCCGCGATCCAGGCGAGCGAGTTGATGACGCCGACGATCTGGGACCACATGAGCGCACGGAACCCCCGCCATCGGGGCGTCCCGTCCGGCATGGACCGACAGGTCAGCCAGAGGGCCCGCGCCGCCAGCGGATGGAACGGCAGGAAGGCCGTGTCCATGAGCATGGGGCGTCCGGGGAGCCCGTCCGGCAGGAGGAACGCGAAGAGCGAATACACGACGGTCCAGGCCGCCGTGAGGACGACGACCTGGACCGCGCGACGTTCGGTCGTACTGCTCACGGGAGCGGCGCGCACCCCTCGAGCTTCTCGCACTTGGGATCGAGCAACGGGAGCCCGAGCCGCGCGAGTTCCTTGTTCACCGCCGCGAGGTCACGCGCCCACACCTGCTGCAGCTTCACCTCGTAGCCCTTCAGCTCGGCGTCGAGGATGCCGAAGATCTCCGGCATGTTCGTCGTGGGGCGTCCGTCGCCGCGCTCGGCCATCGAGAGCAGGTTCGCCAAGCGGTTGTTCACGCGGATGGGGAAGTTGAGCGGATCCTGCCCGCTCTGGTTCTTCACCTGGTAGATGTCGTCCTCCACGTCCGAGGCGTTGGTGACGAGCGTCGCGCCGGTGGAGGCGAGGCGGCGGTCGTTGTTCGCGCGCTTCTGCCGCTCCTCGAGCTGGGCCTTCACGCGCCGGACCTCGATCACGCGCTGATTCGCGTCGTCGGCGCGCTGGCGCACCATGCGCCCGAACTGGAACTGCGCATGCAGGTCGGCATCGGTGACCTCGGGGAGGAACGGATTGCGCTGGACGGTGAGCGTCGTCGTCGCGATCTGTCCGTCGGCGACGAGGCGCACGGTGTACTTGCCGGGCGGGATCGCCGGGCCGGCGGTGCCGGCGCCCCAGAGGATCATCCCCGGGAAGCCGGTGATGGGCGTGGTGCGGAGATCCCACTCGATCCGGTTGAGGCCGACGTTGGTGGCGATGGTGCTCGCGCCGCCCCCGCGGCGGCGGCCACCCTGCGGTGCGGCGACCGCCCCACCGCGCGTGGTGTCACCCTCCCAGCGGCGCAGGACCGTGCCCGCCGAGTCGAGCACCTCGAGCGAGGCGCGCCGCGGCGCGGAGGCGAACGACCAGGTGATCGGCACCGAGAGCCCGGAGCGGATCGCGGTGGGCGGCGCGTACAGATGCACCGCCGCGACGCGCGCGGTCACCTGCCGGAGCGGCGCGATGTTGTCGAGCACCCAGAAGCCGCGCCCATGCGACGAGATCACGAGCTCGTTCGCCTCGACGACGAGGTCCGAGACCGGGACGTCGGGCATGTTGAGCCGGAGCGACTGCCAGTGATCGCCGTCATCGTACGAGATGTAGACGCCATGCTGCCCCGCGGCGTAGAGCAGGCCGCGGCGCGTGGGGTCCTCGCGGATCGCGTGCATGTAGTCGTCGGCGCGGATGCCGGTGACGATCTTCGTCCAGGTGCGGCCGAAGTCGCGCGTGCGCCAGAGGTACGGACGGAAATCGTCGAGCAGCGGCTTGCGCACCGAGACGTAGGCGGTGCCGTCGTCGAACGCCGAGGCGTCGATCTGGCTCACGCGGCCGAACTCGGGCATGTCGGGCGGCGTGACGTTGGTCCAGGTCTTCCCGTTGTCACGCGTCACGTGCACCAGGCCGTCGTCGGAGCCGGTCCAGATGACATCGACGTTCCGCTTGCCGGGCGCGACGGAGAAGATCACGCCGTACACCTCGGGGCCGTTCATGTCGCCGGTGATCGGGCCGCCCGAGGGACCCTGCGTCTCCGGCGCGTGGCGCGTGAGGTCACCGGAGAGCTGCGCCCAGGTCGCGCCGCCGTCCATCGTCATCCAGAGGCGCTGCGAGCTCACGTAGAGGCGCTTGGGATCGGCCTTGGAGAAGACGATCGGGAAGGTCCACTGCCAGCGCTCCTTGATGTCGCGCGACGGCTCGCCCGAGTAGAACCAGGGATACGGGTTCACCTCGCGCGAGAGGCCGGTGCGACGGTTGAACTTGTCGAGGTAGCCGCCGTTGTTGGTGCCCGAGTAGAACAGGTCCGGATCGAACGGGTCGGTGCCGATGTAGCCCGGCTCGCCGCCGCCGGCGACGTACGAGACGACCATGCCGCCCGAGGTCGGATCGTTGTAGCCCGGGCCCGGCTGCGCGGGGCCGCCGCCGCCCGGCGCACCACCGAAGCGGAAGCCGCCCATGTTCCAGTTGAACGGCGTGCAGGCGGTGCTGTTGTCCTGCTGCGAGCCGCACACATGGAACGGGATGTGCTTCGTGGTGATCACATGGTAGAACTGCGCCGTCGGGAAGTCCTGGTCGGTCCAGTTGCGCCCCGTGTTGGTCGTCACCGCGCCGCCGCCGTCGTTGGCCACCACGAGGTGCGCCGGGTCCGCGGGGTCGATCCACAGGTCATGGAAGTCGCCGTGCGTGCCGTTGCCCACGCTGGTGAGCGTCTTGCCCTGGTCGGCGGAGCGGAAGAGCGAGGTGTTCTGCGCGTAGACCACGTCGGCGTTCTGGTGGTCGGCGAAGAGGTGCGTGTAATAGAAGGCGCGCTGGCGGATCGACCGGTTGTCGTTCATCAGCGTCCAGGTCGCGCCGGCGTCATCGCTCTTGAAGAGGCCGCCCTTCTCGTTCTCGACGAGGGCATAGACGCGATTCGGGTTGGCCGCGGTGAGCGCGACGCCGATGCGGCCGATGAGCCCCGTGGGCAGGCCCGGCCGACGCGTGATCTCGGTCCAGGTCTCGCCGCCGTCGGTGCTCTTGTAGAGCCCCGAGCCCGGGCCGCCGGACGACATCGTGTATTCCTTGCGGAAGGCCTCCCAGAGCGCCGCGTACATCACGTTCGGGTTGGTGCGGTCGATCGCGATGTCCACCGCGCCCGAGCGCTCGTCACGGAAGAGCACCCGCTTCCAGGTGCGCCCGCCGTCGGTGCTCTTGAAGACGCCGCGCTCGGTGCTCGGCGCGCTGTACTTGCCGAAGGCCGCGACGAAGACGATCTCGGGATTGGTCGGATGGATGCGGATCTTCGAGATCGCGTGCACGTCGCGGAACCCGACGTGCGCCCAGGTCTTGCCCGCATCGCTCGACTTGTAGACGCCGTCGCCGGGCATGATGTTGCCGCGGATCGCCGACTCGCCCATGCCGATGAAGACGAGGTCAGGGTTGGACTCGCTGACCGCGACCGCGCCGACCGAGGCGGAGGTGATCTGTCCGTCGGTGACCGGGAACCAGGTCTCGCCGCCGTCCATCGTCTTCCAGAGCCCGCCGCCGGTCGCGCCGAAGTAGGCCTCGTTCCGCCGGCCCACCACGCCCGAGGAGGCGATGGAGCGCCCGCCACGGTCGGGGCCGATGTTGCGCCACCGGAAGGAGGCGAGGAAGGCGGAGTCGGGGGCGACGGCCTGCGGTCCCTGCGCCGCGAGGGGCGCGAGCGGCGCGGCGGAGAGCAGGGCGGCGCCGGCGAGGAGCAGTCGGGCGCGACGCGAGCGGGATGGGGACATGTCCAGCCTCGGAGCGAGTAGGGGGTCATCATGTCGGCGGGTTGGCCGACACCCGGGAAAGGTGGCAACTTTCCGGGCGCTCTGCACCTGCCCGGCTCCCGCTCGGCGCCTCGCCCTCCCGCCCCCGTCCATGAAGCGCCGCCGCCTCATCGCGCTGATCCTGCTCATCCTGTCGGTCGCGACGTCCCCGTTCTGGGTCACGTTCCTCGTCTGGCAGAACATCCCGTTCAAGGCGCAACGGGTGGAGCTCGTGGACTACTCGGTGCCGTTCGAGACGGGCCGGGAGCATCGCGGCGCGGCCTGGCTGCTCAACCACGAGAAGTACCAGCCGTACAAGGGCACGCACTTCGCCGCGACGGGGACGCACGCCGGCTACGAGCCGACCGACCGCGACCATCCGCGCCCCATCTCCTCGCTCGACCTCGCGCAGACGGACTGGATCTTCGTCGCCGACGCCTACGGCGTGTACGTGGACGACATGCGCGACATCGAGCACGAGCAGGCGCACATGGACTACTCGAAGAAGATCTTCGGCGGCCTCTCGCTCGCCGACGCCGAGGCGATCCAGGCGCACGCCGCCCGGGGCCGGCACACCTTCCTCGAGTTCAACTCCATCGAGGAGCCGACCACCCCCGAGGCGCGCGCGATCGTCGAGTCGCTGTTCGGGATCCACTGGACGGGATGGACCGGCCGCAGCTTCCTCGACCTGCGCGACACCACCGACGTGCCCTGGTGGCTGCCGCGCGAGTTCAAGGCGCAGTACGGCGACATCCCCATGCCGCGCGGCCCGACGCTCGCGCTCGTCCATCGCGACGGCCGGCTCCTCCTCGTTCCCGACCCCATCTCGCTGCGCGTCGCGCCGCGGATCCGCCTCACCGCCGACGGCGCGAAGGCGCTCCCGCGCGCGTCGGGCGGGACGAGCTACTTCTATTGGTTCCCCATCCTCGACGCGATGCCGGGCACCGAGGTGCTCGCCGAGCTCGAGTTCCCGCGCACCGCGCGCATGGACTCGGTGCGCGCGCTCGCGCAGGTGCCGGAGCGGATCCCGCTCCTCACGCGGCGCACGAGCGGCGGCGCGCACCGCGTCTATCTCGCCGGCGACCTCTCCGACACCGACTTCGATCCGGGCGCCTACCGCTTCGCCGGGCTCGCGCGCGTGCACAAGGCGCTGCGGGTGGATCCGCGCATCTACAACAGCCAGGTCGCGTTCTGGCAGTTCTACGTCCCCGCCGTGCGCACGCTGCTGCAAGCCCCCTTCGCGGCCCCCTGACGCCGCGCCTCCCCACACCCCGAGCGTCGACCATGTCCGTCTCCCGTCGCCAGTTCGTCTCCGCCCTCGGGCTCGGGGGCACCGGCCTCCTCGCCGCGCCGTCGCTCCTCGCCCGCGGTCGCGAGGCGGCGCCTTGGGTGGGCGGCTCGCCGTTCGGCGCGCAGGACGCCACGCTCCGCCTCGACTCCAACGAGAATCCCAACGGCCCGAGCCGGCGCGCGCTCGAGGCGCTGCAAGGGATGCTCGGCGAGGCCAATCGCTATCCCGACGACCACGAGGAAGCGCTCGCGCAGGCGATCGCGCGCGCGCACGGCATCCCGCGCGAGCACATCGTCCTCGGCTGCGGCTCGAGCGAGACGCTGCGCCAGTGCGTGCAGGCCTTCACCTCGCCGACGGCCGGGCTGGTGACCGCCGCGCCGAGCTTCGAGCTCCCCGTGGACGTCGCGCGCCTGCTCGGCCATCCCGTCACGTCGGTGCCGGTGGGCGCGGGCCTCGCGCTCGATCTCGAAGCGATGGCGGCGCGCAGCACCGGCGCCGGGCTCGTCTTCCTCTGCAATCCCAACAACCCGACGGCGACGGTGCACGACGATGCGGCGGTGCGCGGCTTCATCGCGCAGGTGCACCGCACGGCGCCGGGCGCGACGGTGCTCGTGGACGAGGCGTATCACGAGTACGTCGATCATCCCGGGTATCGCACGGCGATCCCGCTCGCGGTCGCCGACCCGCGCGTGGTGGTGTCGCGCACCTTCTCCAAGGTGCACGGGATGGCGGGGCTCCGCGCCGGGTACGCGATCGCGCATCGCGACACCGCGCGGCGCCTCCAGGCCTTCCGGCTCGGCTCCGGCGTGAACGCGCTCGCCGCGGCGGCGGCGATGGCGAGCGTGGCGGACACCGCGCATGTGGCCGAGGAGCAGCGCAAGAACCGCGAGGCGAAGGCCTTCACGCGCGGCTTCTTCGAGCGCGCCGGCTACACCGTGGGCCCGAGCGACACGAACTTCCTGATGATCGACCTGCGCCGCGACCCGGCGTCGTTCCGCGCGGCCTGCCGTGCGAACGGCGTCGCCGTCGGCCGGCCCTTCCCGCCGCTCACCAACTGGCTGCGGATCTCCATCGGCACGCTCGACGAGATGCAGCGCGCGAGCGCGGTCTTCCAGCGCCTGCTGGGGTGATGCTCAGCGGCCGTGCGGCTCGACCTGCGCGTGACGCGCGTGCAGGTCATGCCACCCCGGGACCGCGCCGCCGGTGAACGCACGCAGCACCCCCGCCGTGGCGCGCTGGATCCGGCCGCGGCCGCGGAACCGCCAGCGATGCATCAGGCCGTCATCGCCGAGAAGATGGTAGCCGAGCCGCACCGCGCGGAGGCGGCGCTCGACGGCGTCGAACGACTCCCATGCGCCGGGCAGTTCCGCGCCGAAGAGACCGGTCGCCCCTTCGGCGAAGCGCTGCGCCGCGAACGTGCCCTCGCGCGCGGGGGACGGCGGCACCTGCTGCGGCACCGACGACTGCTCCACGAGCTGGAACGCATCGTACCCGAGGGCGTGCAGCGTCTCCACCTCGCGCCGCATGCGCGCGAGGCTCGTCTTGTCGATCTCCAGGCTCACGTAATCCGGCCGCGCACTGAACGCGCGCAATGCCTCGACGCAGTGCAGGTCGGCGCCCTCGATGTCGATCTTGAGGTAGCGCGGGATGCCATGAGCGCGCAGGACGTCCGCGAAGTCGAGCGCGGGAACGTCGATGGGGACGCTCGCCGCGCCGAGCCGCGCGTTGCGCTCGGCCCACGACGGCTCGACCGTCCCCCAGACCGAGTTGGCGACGTTCCGGTAGAAGCGCACCGTTCGCGCGCCGGCGGCGACGAGCGCCGGACTCACGATCGCGCCCTCGACGACGGTGCAGCGTCCCGCGGCGATGTGCTCGGCGAGCGCGGTCCGGCAGGCCGCGGCGAGATCGGGATCGGCTTCGACGGCGACGACGCGGAATCCCTTTCGCAGGTAGAAGGCGGCGTCCTCGCCGCGATGCGCCCCGACGTCGAGGATCAGGTCGCGGTTCACACCTTGTAGACGATGCCGCGCTTCTGCAGCACCAGCAGCACGAGGTACCAGAAGAGCACGAACGTCACCGCGAACGCGAACGACGCGAGCCGCGACGGGAGCCAGCTCGCGTAGAGCGACTGGTAGACCACCGTCTGCACCGCGGTCGCCTTGCCGTCCACGTCCACCTTCCAGAGCGAACCGATCACGCGCGCCATCGCGCCGGAGCCGAGGAAGGCGACCATCGGGTTGAGTCCGTAGGTGACGAAGAAGCCGGTCCACCCCGTCACCTTGTGCACGTCGGTCACCCACATGATCGTCGCGAGGCTCATGCAGGCGACGCCACCGCTGAAGAGCACGTAGCTCGACGTCCAGAGCGACTTGTTGATCGGGAACGACCAGTGCCACATGAGGCCGAGCATCATCGCGATCGCGCCGGCGGCGAAGAGGCCGTTGAGGCGCTCGGCGAGCGGGCGTCCCGACCCGATCCAGCGCCCGGCGAATACGCCGAGCATCGCGGTGCCGACGGCGGGCACGGTCGAGAGGAGTCCTTCGGGATCCCAGGTGCGGCTCGTGCGCCAGAGATGCCCGTCGAGGAGAAGCCGGTCGAGCCAGGCGGCGATGGAGCGGCTCGGGTCGTTCAGCAGGTTGGCGCCGATTCCCGCCTGCCCCGGCACCGGGAGCAGCGTCATCGCGAACCAGTAGCCGTAGAGCAGCGCGACGAGGGTGAGCACCTGCGCCTTGAGCGAGCCGCGGCGCGTGAGGAAGTAGGCGCCGATGTACGCGAGCCCGATGCGCACGAGCACGCCGACGAGCCGCACGTTCGCGATGCGGTCGAGCGGCCACCAGGGGAAGCTCGCGAGGCCCCAGCCGAAGAGGATGATGAGGAAGCCGCGCCGCAGCACCTGCTTCATGATCGCCGTCTCGTCGTCGCCGCGCGCACGACGGCCGCTCAGCGAGAGGTGCGTCGTGATCCCGACGATGAACAGGAAGAACGGGAAGATCAGGTCGGTGGGCGTCCAGCCGTTCCACGCGGCGTGCGCGAGCGGCGGATAGATGTGCGACCAGCTGCCGGGGTTGTTCACGAGCAGCATCCCGGCGACGGTCGCGCCGCGGAAGACATCGAGGGCCAGCAGGCGCTCACGGGGGGTGGCGGTCATGCGGAGAACTTCGCCCCCCGCGGCGCCGATTGCCACCCTCGGCGGCGGGTGCTATATCCGGCAGTCCTCCACCCCCTCGAGGCGCACGTGATCTTCCGGAGCCGCTTTCCCGATGTCGCCGTCCCGAGCGTGTCGCTCGCCGAGTACGTCTTCGAGCACGCCGCCGGTCACCTCGACCTGCCGGCGCTGATCGACGGACCGAGCGGGCGGACCTACACCTTCCGGCAGCTCCTCGGGTTGATCGGCCGCATGAGCGTCGCGCTCGCGGCGCGCGGCATCGGCAAGGGGAACACGATCTGCATCTACAGCCCCAACGTGCCCGAGTACGCGGGCTGGTTCTTCGGCGCGTCGCGGATCGGCGCCATCAACACCACCGCCAATCCGCTCTACACCGCCGACGAGCTCGCCAAGCAGCTCGTGGACTCGGGGGCGAAGCTCGTGTTCACGGTGCCGGTGCTCGCCGAGCGCGCGGTCGCCGCGGCGGCGAAGGTCGGCGCGGAGGTGATCACGCTCGGCGAGGCGCCGGGCTGCGTGCCGTTCGCCGAGTTCATCGCGACCGGCGGCCCCGCCCCCGAAGGGCTCGATGCCTGCCGCCCCGCGCAGCCCATCGACTCGGCCACCGATGTCGTCGCGCTCCCCTACTCGAGCGGCACGACCGGTCTCCCCAAGGGCGTGATGCTCACGCATCGCAACCTCGTCGCGAACCTCGCGCAGTGCGACTTCATCGACCCCAGCAAGCCCGGCGACCGGACGATCGGCATCCTGCCCTTCTTCCACATCTACGGGATGGTCGTGATCCTCTGCATGGTGATGCGGAAGGGCGCGACGGTGGTGACGATGCCGCAGTTCGACCTCGAGACCTACCTGCGGCTCAACCAGGACCACAAGTGCCGCACCGCCTACCTGGTGCCGCCCATCGCGCTCGCGCTCGCCAAGCATCCGATGGTGGACCAGTTCAAGCTCTCGCTCGAGATGATCAACTCCGGCGCCGCGCCGCTCGGCGCGGAGCTCGAGATCGCCGTCGAGAAGCGGATCGGCGCGCTCACCAAGCAGGGCTACGGGATGACCGAGGCGAGCCCGGTGACGCACTTCACGCCCACCGACCGCGCGCTCGTGCGTCACGGCTCGGCGGGGCTCGTGATCCCCAACACCGAGGTGCGCGTCGTCGACCTCCAGACCAAGGCGGATGTGGGCCCCACCGCGCAGGGCGAGCTGCTCATCCGCGGCCCGCAGATCATGAAGGGCTACCTCAACAACGACGAGGCGACGGCGAACGCGATCGACGCCGATGGCTGGCTCCACACCGGCGACGTGGGCTACGCCGACGCCGACGGGTTCTTCTTCATCGTGGACCGCTTGAAGGAGTTCATCAAGTACAAGGCGTACCAGGTGGCGCCGGCGGAGCTGGAGGCGCTGCTGCTCACGCATCCCGCCGTCGCCGATGCGGCGGTGATCCCCAAGGCGGACACGGAAGGCGGCGAGATCCCCAAGGCGTTCGTCGTGAAGCGGAGCGAGGTCACCGCCGAGGAGCTCATGGCGTGGGTCGCCGAGCGGGTGGCGCCCTACAAGAAGGTCCGCGTGGTGGAGTTCATCGAGAAGGTGCCGAAGTCGGCGTCGGGGAAGATCCTCCGCCGCGAGCTGATCGTCGCCGAACGGGCGAAGGGCGGCTGATGTCGCAGACCTTCTCCGTCACCTTCGACGATCCGGGCGAGCTCGCGAAGGACGTGCGCACCGTCCCGGGGCGCGAGTTCCTCGAGCGCCTCGTCGCGCAGAAGGCGCGCGTGCCCATCGGCGCGACGCTCGGCTACTGGCTCGCCGAGCTCGGCGACGGCGTGGCGGTGTTCGAGGGCGAGGCGGGCCCGCAGACGTACAACCCGATCGGCGGGGTGCAGGGCGGCTGGTACGCGTCGATCCTCGACGCGGCGCTCGGCTGCTGCCTGCACACCGTGCTGCCCGCCGGGGTCGGCTACACGACGATCGAGCTCAAGCTCAACATCGTGCGCGCCATCACGCCGCGGACCGGCGTGGTGCGCGCGACGGGGCGGATCGTGCATCGCGGTCGGCGGACGGCGGTCACCGAGGCGCGGCTGGAGGATGCCAACGGCAAGCTGTACGCGCACGCCACGGCGACGCAGCTGGTGATGGAGGACGCGCCCGGCGCGGGCGACTGACCGCGTCTCAGCGACGCGTGCAGCGGTTCACCACCGCGAGCGCATTCGCCACCGCCCGCTCGCCGGTGGGGTCCGATGGCTTGTTGGCCGGCCGGAACACACCGCTCGAGTCGCGCACCGGGAGCACCATCGCGGTCGAGCCGCCGCCGTCGAGATTGAGCGACTCGCGCGCGCCGAGGGCGAGCATGATCGTCGCCGTCTCGCGCAGCGTGGTGCCGGCGCTGTAGCCCGCCTGACGCCCGTCGATCACCACGAGGAGGATCCGCTTCCCGCCCTCGGCGATCCCCACCGCGGTGCGCGGATGCCGCGACTGCGAGAAGGTCACCGCCCCTTCGGTGTCCACTTCGCCGGTGATGACGCTGTCGCGCGTGAGCACGCCACGGCCGCCCACCGCTTCCATGGGATGGAACGGTCGCAGCGACATCGTCGCGAGGCGCGGGTCGTCCACCGAGAGCGAGTCGCGTCCGTCGCGCGAGAAGACGCCGATGTGCGGGCGCCCCGCGGAGTCGATCGCGAAGAGCGGCTTGGCGACGGGCGGCGTGAACACGCGTCCGCGCGAGACATGCGCGTTGGTCGGCACGCCGGGGGGCGTGAAGAGGAAGAAGTCGGCGTTCACGCCGCCGGCCACCTCCTGCGTGGCGGCGAGCTCGGTCATGAGCTGCGTCGTCGTCTTGCGCCCCACCGCGCCGGGCGCGCCCTTCACCGCGACCGCGGTCCAGCACTGATCGAGCCGCACGTCGAGCGCGTGGATCACCCACGGGCCCGCGGGGGACCAGATGATGCGGTGCGCGACGCCGGGGCGCACGAGGTCGGTGTGCACGCTGTCCACCGCGAAGGGGAACGCGGCGGGAGTGAGCGGGGCGAGCGGAGCGAAGGCCGGCCGCGCGCAGGCGGCGCACGCCACGAGGATCAGCAGGAAGGGGCGCATGGGACACGAAGCTAGCGCTCGCCCGCGTGGTGCGCTAAATCCGGGCACCGTCCCACCCACCTCCGCACGGACCGCCGCGTGAACCGTTCACTCCTCGCCGCCCTGCTCTGCGCGCTCGCCCTCCCTGCCGCGGCCCAGCGCCCTGCCGCGCGTCGCGCCCCCGCCCCCGACCCGCGCGCCGAGGCCGCCCGCCGCGCGATCATCGCCGACGTCGACGCCCGCGCCAAGCTCACGCAGGAGATCAACGACCAGATCTTCTCCTATGGGGAGCTCGGGTTCCAGGAGGTCGAGACGTCGAAGTACCTCATCGCGCTGCTGCGCCGCGAGGGCTTCACCGTGCAGGAGAACTACGCCGGCATGCCCACCGCCTGGGTCGCGACCTGGGGGAGCGGCAAGCCGGTGATCGCCGTCGGCTCCGACATCGACGGCATCCCGCAGGCGTCGCAGATGCCCGGCGTCGCCTGCCGCCTGCCGATGGTGCCGGGCGCGCCCGGTCATGGCGAAGGACACAACTCGGGCCAGGCGGTCGTCGTCACCGCCGCGCTCGCGGTGAAGAAGCTGATGCAGGAGCAGAACCTCCCCGGCACGATCAAGATCTGGCCCGGGGTGGCCGAGGAGCAGCTGGGCGGCAAGGCGTTCTTCACCGCCGCGGGGCTCTTCAAGGACGTGGACATCAGCTTCTTCACGCATGTCGCCGACGAGTTCTCCACGCCGTGGGGCGGGCCGCAGGGCTACAGCGGGCTCGTCTCGCTCCTCTACCAGTTCGAGGGCACCACCGCGCACTCGGCAGGCGCGCCCTGGCGCGGGCGCAGCGCGCTCGATGCGGTGGAGCTGATGAACGTCGGCTGGAACTACCGCCGCGAGCACCTGCCGCTCAACCATCGCTCGCACTACGTGGTGCGCGACGGCGGCGACCAGCCCAACGTCGTGCCGGCGACGGCGTCGGTGTGGTACTTCCTGCGCGAGCTCGAGGCGCCGAAGATCCGCGGCCTCTGGGCCATCGCCGACTCGATCGCACAGGGCGCGGCGATGATGACCGGCACGCGGCTCGCGAACGTGCGCGTGATGGGCGCCGCCTGGCCGCCGCACTTCAACCGGCCGGTGGCCGAAGCGCTGGGCGCGAACATCCAGCGCGTCGGCATGCCGGCGTGGAGCGCCGACGACCAGCGCTTCGCCAAGGCGATCCAGCGGGAGATGGGACAGGAGCCGAAGGGGCTCGGCACCACGACCATCGGGCTCGTCGCGCCGCCGACCGATGCGGAGCGCGTGGGCGGCGGGAGCGACGACATCGGCGACGTGAGCTGGGCGGTGCCGACGGTGCAGCTCTTCTATCCGAGCAACGTACCGGGCACGCCGGGGCACAACTGGGCGGACGCGATCGCGATGGCGACGCCGGTGGCGCACCAGGGCGCGACGGCGGGGGCGAAGGCGCTCGCGCTCACGATGTACGACGTCCTCACGCAGCCGCAGCTCGTGGCCGACGCGTGGAAGTACTACCGCGAGGTGCAGACGAAGGACGTGAAGTACGAGTCGTTCGTGCGCCCGCAGGACCGCGCGCCGACGGACCTGAACGCGAACATCCTCGGGCGGTTCCGCGAGCAGATGCGGCCCTTCTACTACGATGCGAGCCGGTACCCGAGCTATCTCGCGCAGCTCGGCGTGACGTATCCGACGCTGCGCGGGGCGGACGGGAGCTGCGGGGTGAAGGCGGTGCCCTAAGGCGCCGTATAGACGACCTTGCCGGCGAAGACGGTGAGCATGCAGGTCATCTCCTTGAGGTCCGCCGTGGGGACCGTGTACGGATCACGGTCCCACACCGCGAGGTCCGCATACTTCCCCACCTCGAGCGAGCCGATCTTCGTCTCGAGGAACATCTGGTGCGCCACCCAGATCGTCGCGGCGCGGAGCGCGGTGCGCACATCCACCGCCTCGCTCCGGCCGAAGGGATCGACCGGGTACCGGTCGAGCATCGTCGTCCGCGCCACCGACGCCCAGATCCCGTACCGCGCGGCGAAGGGCGTCACCGAGAAGTCGGAGCCGTTCGCCCAGACGATGCCCTTCCGCTGGTAGGTCGCGAACGGATTGAGCCGCTTCGACCGCGCAGCGCCGAAGTTCCCCGCGTAGTTGTCGCCGATCCACCAATGGAAGGTCGCGCTCGGCTCCGGATAGCCCGCATCGAAGTCGCGCTGCATCGTGGCCATGAGGTCGAGCGCGCGGTCGGTCGGCACGTTCGCGTGGATGATCCCGTGGCGGCGGCCCTTCACCGGCCGCTCGCGCAGCGCGAGCGCGTAGCTGTCCATCACCCAGTCGATGGTGCGGTCGCCGATGGAGTGCGTGCTGATATGGAAGCCCGCGGCATGATAGCGGCGGATCAGCGCGCGCAGCGTGTCGGGATCGAGCGCCGGGTAGCCGCGGTTCCCCGCATCGACGCCGGTGAGGTTCGTGTTCCATTCGTCGTACATCCAGGCCGTGCGCGCGCCGCCCGAGCCGTCGGCGAAGAGCTTCACGCCGCCGGCGATCACATGGTCGTCACCGGTGCTCTCGTACGGCCGCGCCTGCGCCGCGCGCTCGGCGATGAGCCGTTCGGCGGCGGCCATGGTGCGCCCGCCGGAGAAGAGCGCGAAGACGCGCTGCGGCAGCGCGCCCTCGGCGGCGAGCGCCTGGTAGTTCGCGAAGGTCTGCGCCGAGATGCCGGGGTCCTTGAAGCCGGTCATCCCCTCGGCGGCGAACTCCTTGGCGAGCGAGCGCATCGCCTCGCGCTCCTGCGCCGCGGTGAGCGGCGGCACGAGGCGGTAGACGAGTCCCTGCGCCGCTTCCTTGAGCACGCCGGTCGGCGCGCCGTCCGGGCCGCGGTCGATCGTCCCCGCGTCGGGGTCCTTCGTGTCGCGCGTGATGTTCGCGAGGCGCAGCGCGGCACTGTTCACGACCACGTAGTGGCCGGTCGTGTTGGAGAGCACGACCGGATGCCGCGGCGAGACGGCATCGAGATCGGCCGCGGTGATCATGCGCCGCTCGATGAACTTCCCCTCGTCCCAGCCGCCGCCCTCGATCCAGGTCCCGGCGGCGCGGCCGCGGCGCGGCGCTCGACCGCGGCGACGATGTCGGCGATCCCCTTCACCGCCGGATAGCTCACGTCGAGCTGGAAGTAGCGTTCGGTCGCGCCGCTGGAGAAGTGCGAGTGCGCGTCGAGCAGCCCCGGCGTGACCGCGCGACCGGCGAGGTCGATGCGGCGCGTGTTGGTGCCGGCGAGTCGCAGGACCTCGGCGTCGCTCCCCACCGCGACGATGCGGTCGCCGCGGATCGCGATCGCCTCCACCACGCGGTCGCGCGCGTCGACCGTGATGATGCGGCCGTGATGCAGGATGAGGTCGGGCGGCGTGGGCTGCGGCGTGGGCTGCGGAGCGCGCAGGGCCAGCGCGAACGGGACCGTCGCGAAGGCGGCCGCGGCGAGCATGGAGCGTGAGGAGGGGCGCATCGGGAGAACTTGGCGCGCCCGGCCTTCGGCGTCGAGGGAGGTCGGCGCGCACGGCCCGTCCCTCGATGGGAACGCCTCGTCCCGTCTGCGCATGCCTCCGGCCCGGTCGCGTGTCGCGCCCGCACGGACGGGGTAGATTCCGGTCGTGATCACGCGAGTCCTCATCGCCGACGACGAGCCGCTGGCGCGCGAACGCGTCCGCGAACTCCTGCGCGCGCTCGCGCCCACCGCGCAGGTGCGCGAAGTGGGCGACGGCGATGCCGCCGTCGAGGCGATCCTGCAGTGGGCGCCCGAAGCGGTCTTCCTCGACATCCAGATGCCGGCGCGCGACGGGTTCGACGTGGTCGCGGCGGTCGGCGCGCAGCGGATGCCGCCCACCGCCTTCGTCACCGCGTACGATGCGCACGCCATCCGCGCGTTCGAGGTCGCGGCGGCGGACTACCTCCTCAAGCCGTTCGACGACGCCCGCTTCGCGGCGACCTGGCAGCGCCTCGAGCGCGCGCACGCGACCGCGGCGCTCACGTCGGAGGCACAAGCACTCGGCGCGCTGCTCGCCGCCGTGGGGCGCGGGGCCGCGAGCGCCCCGGTCGTCGCCGCCGGCGCGTACACCGAGCGCTTCATGGTGCGGAACGGCGAGCGGACCTATCCCATCGCGGTGGGCGAGGTGCGGTGGCTGCAGTCGGACGGCAACTACGTGGACCTGATGACGGCGAGCGGGGCGCACACCATCCGCGAGACGCTCGCGAGCGTGGAGGAGCGGCTCGATCCCGCGCGCTTCGTGCGGATCCATCGGCGGGTGATCGTCGCGATCGACCACATCAAGGAGCTGCAGCCCTGGTTCGCGGGCGACCAGGTGCTCATCCTGCGCGACGGCACCAAGCTCCGCGTCTCGCGGACGCGCCGCGCCGAGCTGACGGCGCGGCTCGAAGGGCGCTGATGCAGCGCCCGCGTTCGCTGCTCGTCGGCTTCTGGCTGCTGCCGGCGGCCGTCGCGACGCTCGGGCTCCGCCTCGTGCCGTCGCGGCTCAACCCGGACCTGACGTTCGTCGAGCTGCTCACCGCGCAGCTCCTCATGTGGCTGCCGTGGGGCCTCTGGTCGTTGGTGATCGTCGCGGTGAGCGAGCGCGTGCCGCTCGAACGCGGCCGCGTCGTCCGGGCCCTCGCGACGCATGCGCTGCTCGCCCCGCTCGTGATCGCGGCGCAGATCCTCGTCATCGCCACCGTCTCCACGCGCTTCGGGCTCTCCGAGCCGCGCGGGCTCGCGAGCACGCTCATCATCGGCATCCGCATCTACGGCGACATGCTGCTCGTGGTGTACGCGGCGGTGGTGGGCGCGCATGCGGGACTCCGCTGGCATGGGCGCTGGCAGGCGGAGGCGCTCGCCGCGGCGCAGCTGCGCGAGGATGTCGCGCAGGCGAACCTCCAGGCGTTGCGCGCGCAGATCAACCCGCACTTCCTGTTCAACGCGATGAACGCGGTGGTGACGCTCATCGGCCGCGACCCGGCGGCGGCGCGCGACATGCTCGTGCGGCTCTCGGAGCTGCTGCGCGCCACGCTCACCGCCGGCGACGCGCAGGAGACGTCGCTCGCGCAGGAGCTGGAGCTCACGGGCCGCTATCTCGAGATCGAGCAGGTGCGGTTCGCCGACCGGCTCCGCGTGGAGTGGGCGGTCGAGGGCGGCCTCGCCGCATCGCGCGTGCCGGCGTTCGCGCTGCAGCCGCTGGTGGAGAACGCGCTGCGGCACGGCCTCGCGCACCGGCGCACGCCGGGCACGGTGCGCATCAGCGCGCGCGCCGACGGCGCGATGCTCGAACTCGTCGTGCGCGACGACGGGTCCGACAGTCCCACCACGCCGACGACGGGGAATGGCGGCGCGGGGATGGCGCTCAAGAATCTCCGCGGACGGCTCTCGCGACTCTATGGCGATGCGGCGAGCCTGACGCTGCGCCCGCGCGCCGAGGGCGGGATGGACGCGGTGGTGCGGATCCCGCGGCGCGACGGATAGCGGCCGAGAGCAATAGCGGCCGCGCGCCCTAGCGGCGGAGCGGGACCTCGCGCACGATGACCGCCGGGAGCGGGCCGCTCCCCTCCGCGCGCGTGCCTTCGTCGGCCCAGAAGGACCAGGCGCTCGACGCGATGTACACGAACCGGTCGCCGGCGATCGCGCCCACGGTGATCTCGCCCGGCGTCCTGGCGGCGCGGTCGAGGGTGCGGACCGTCGCGATGCGGCGCGCGTCGGCGCTGAGCGTGACGGCCGCGACGCGCATGGGCGCGATGCCGTTCTGCACCGCGATGAGGCGATCATCGGACGCGCGCAGCCCGTCGATGCCGAGCACCGCGACGCCCGGCGGAGCGGCGATGGCCGAGATCGAGTCGGTGCGGAGATCCCAGCGGAGGAGGCCGTGCGACCAGTCGGCGACGACGGCGACCGCGTCGCCGCGAAGCACCGCGATGCCCTGCGGCGAGCGCAGGAGCGGACTCGCGATCACCTCCACCCGTGATGCGCCTGCGCGCAGGCGATAGAGCCGCCCGAGCACCGCGTCGCTGACGAGCAGGTCGCCGTTGGGCGCGCGCGTGAGTTCGCCGGGCGTGCCCTTGCCGTCGCCGAGGAGGTGGCGGGAGATGATGGTGCCGTCCACGAGACGGACGCGGAGGAGTTCGGAGCGGACGAGCGAATCGCCGGGGGCGCTGCCCATGTGCCGTAGCGCGGCGGTGGTGAGCCACGCGTCGCCGTGCGTCGTGTCGAGGGCGACGCCCATCACCGCGCCGCGTCCTTCGAGTGCGGGCGCGAGGAGCCAGCGCGACGGTCCCGTGCGCGGGACGATGAGGACGTTGCGGTGGCGGAGGCTCGTCACGTAGAGCGTGCCGTCGCGTGGGTCGGCGTCGAGGCCTTCGGGGAAGAAGGTGGTGTCGGGGCTCAGGGTGCGTTCGGTCGCCTCGCCGGTCGTCGCGCCGGTCGTCGCGCCGGTCGGGGCGATGGCGGCGCGCAGCGTGGCGAGCGCGTGCGCGACCGCCGGGACCTGCGCCGCGCGCGCGAGCGCGGACGAGTCCTCGAGGACGGCAGCGCCCGCTTCCTCGGCGGCGAGCGTCGCGAGCACGCGGGTGAGCGTCGTGTCGTCATGCCGCTGCGCGGCGAGCACGGCGAGGGCTTCGCCATAGGCGGGCTGCATGGGCCAGGCCGCGTGCGCGCGTCGCACGTCGGCGTAGGCGGAGTCGTGCGCGGCGGCGCGGGTGGAGGCGGCGGCGCGGCGAAAGGCGGCGCGGGCGACGGCGGCCGCCGCGGCGGGGTCCTGTGCGGCGGCGATCGGGGCGAGGAGCGTCGCGGCGAGCGTGACGATGAGTGTTGCGGTACGCATGCCGAACGGTGGCGCAGTTCGCGCCGCCGGCGCGCCCTCGCGGGATGTGCCGCGCCGCGGCGGGGACGAGGCGTTCGTCCGGGGACCGGTGCGCGGACTAGGGACGGGGCGCCCCCTCGATCATCGCGTCCACCGGCGTGGCGGCGAGCTCCACGAGGAAGCCCGCGATCCGCTCGCAGACCGCCGCCGCGAAGGCGGCGCCCTTCTCGGGTGTCGAGGCGCGCGGGTCCCCGATCCCCGTGTCGGTGGTGACCTTGGTCCAGGGACGCGGCGCCCAGGCCCATCCCTCGCGGAAGGCGGCGACGGCCCACGGGTTCGCCTTGCCGTCGCCCGCCTGCACGAGCGGCCGCACGAGGTCGGGGACGAGGTGCTGCATCACGCTCGTCTCGAGCTCGCCGGCGTGGTCGCCGAGGTCGGTGAAGAAGGGGCGCGCGTCGACGACCTGCCACCAGTTGAGCGCGCAGAGGAAGATCGGGGTGCGCGGCTGCAGCTCGCGGATGATCGCCTTGAAGTCGTTGCCGCCGTGGCCGTTGAAGACGACGAGCTTCCGCACCCCCTGCCCCGCGAGCGCCGCCGTGAGGTCGGCGAGGAGGGCGAGCTGCGTGCTCGGGTTCATGTTGAGCGTGAACGGGATGTCGAGCTGGGTGGTGTTCACCCCGAACGGCACCGCGGGGAGGACGGCGATGCGGGCGCCGCGCCCCCAGGCGATCCGTGCGGACTCCTCGGCGAGGCGTTCGCTCTCGATGATGTCGGTGCCGTACGGCAGGTGGTGGTTGTGCGCCTCGGTCGCCCCCCAAGGGAGGACGGCGACCTCGTAGGCGGCGGCGCGTACGGCGGGAAGCGGCTGTTCGGCGAGGATCCAGGGGCGTGGGGGCATGAGCGCAAAGCTACGACGCGCGGGCTCGGCGTCCAGAGATCAGCGCCTGCTGCGCTCGACATCGCTTGACCGGAGCCGCTCGTCTCGACTCGGGAGCGGCCACCTGCCACCGCATCGCTGCGACCTGCCACTGCGACGCTGTCAACTTCAACCAGCGCTGTCAACTGAGATCGCATCGCTGTCAATCGGGCCACTGCATCGCTGCTTCGTGGCACTGCGACGCAGCGAATCGAAATAGGAGACTCGCACGACGACTCGCAGACTCGCACGCGACTCCCGCAGGATTGAACGCGATCGCAGCAGACTTGAAGGCGACTCCAGCAGACCTTGAACGCGACTCCCGCAGACTTGAACGCGACCGCAGCAGACTTGAACGCGACTCCCGCAGACTCGCACGCGACTGCAGCAGACCTCGCACGCGACTGCAGCAGACCTGAACGCGACTCCAGCAGACTCCAACTCCACCCGCACCTGAAACGCGACCCCGCAGACTTGAACGCGACCCCCGCAGACTTGAACGTGACCGCAGCAGACTTGAACGCGACTCCAGCACACTGAACGCGACCGCCGCAGGCTTGAACGCGACTCGCGCAGACTTGAACGCGACTGCGCAGACTTGAACGCGACTGCAGACCGCGAACCCGACTGCCGCAGACTCGAACGCGACCGCAGCAGACTTGAACGCAACACCGCAGCAGACCTGATCGCGACTCCAGCAGACTTGATCGCGATTCCAGCGGAGTCGCGGTCGAATGCAGCAGACCCCATCACGAGTTTCGGCAACCGACAACCCGACGCAGCACCCTCCACCGACACCCGCACGAACGGCTCCCCGTCATTTCGCGCCTGCGACTGCGCCGTAGTTGCGCAGAACGCGACCACGGTGGCCTACAGAGGCACATTCGGGCCGCGCTCGCAGTTCGACCGCCCGCGTCGGCGGCGCGCGGTCAGTCTGCGGTGTGACTCGCCCGCGCGCCACTGGAGACTGGCGACGAACATCAGGCTCGACGGGCAGCCAGAGCGCGCGCTCGGCGGCACTCGGCGTGTTCGCGTTGGCGACGATGCCCACACGCAGTAGGCGACGACGCCCCAGACCGCGCGCGAAGCTGCGTCGGGGATGCGGCGCGTGCGCGTATCATATGGATGAAGACCGCGAGGAGCACGGCGGAGAACAGATGACCGCGCGGGCGCCAGGTGGGCCCGGCCCGTCCGACTTGGCCGCCTTGGGTCAGCCTTCCACGGCGCCCCGGCTACGAGGGCGAGCTGGAAGGCGATGACGATGCCGGTGAGGGCGGTGAACGCGTGCGCGAAGACGAGGCCGAGGCATCACTGCTTCGCCCGCGCGGCGTCGAGGTCGAAGGCCGCGGTGTCGGCGCGCGTCGCGGCGTCCGGCTCGCGAGCACAACCGATGGCGAGGACGGCGGCGAGCGCCAACCAACGACGCGTGCGAATCGCGCCACGAAGCGAGGGCCGCAGGTGGGGAGCACGGGACCTTACCGGGATGACGAGGACGGATCCGCAGCGGACCTGTCCCACCAAAGTGGTGCGCGCCCGGCGCGCGGCCCGCTACTCCGCCCGCAGCACGCGCACCGGATCGCGCGCGTCGCCGCCCACGCCGGCCATGCACTCGCGCCGAGCGTCGCCGCCGCCAACGCCGCGGGACCACCACGTACGCCATCGGCGGCCGGCGACACCTCGAACAGGTACTGCGCAGCGCCCACGCCGTCCCGAACGCCGCCGGCACGCCGAGCACGATCCTGAGCACCACGCCGCGCATCGCATCGCCCACGAGGAGCCGCGCCAGCGCTGCGCGGGGAGCCGCCCACCGCCATGCGGATCCCCCTCGCGCAGGCGGCAGGGGCCGCAGTGCGCGCGCTCACGCCGTAGAGAGCCCCACCGCGGCGAGCAGGGCCGCGAGCGCGCCGAA